>CABYCY010000037.1 GCA_902517615.1 uncultured Pelagibacteraceae bacterium | reverse complement strand
AATTTTTAAATATAGAATATAAAATTCATTCATATTCTTTTACTAGAACAGAAAATCAAATTTTAAAAATTCTGGAAGACGCCCAGAAAAATAAAAACTCAATAATTTTATATACTATTGTAGACAATAACCTGGCCAAATATTTAGCAAATGTAAGTGATGATAAAAAAATTCCATGTTTTGGTGTTTTGGGAAACTTAATTTTAAATTTTTCAAAGATTCTTAACCAGAAAGCAACACACGAACCAAGTGGTCAACATATATTGAATGAGGAATACTATGATAGAATAGAAGCAATTCAATTCACTATGAACCATGACGATGGAAATTTAATAAATGAAATTGATAAATCAGACATTATTCTTGTGGGCGTAAGCAGAACAAGCAAAACTCCCACTGCAATTTATCTTGCAAACAAAGGTTTTAAGACTTCAAATATTCCATTAGTCAACGAAAATTCTTTACCAGAAAAACTTAAACAAAATCCTCAAACAACTTGTGTTATAGGATTAAGCACAGAGCCAGAAAGATTGGTTGATTTAAGAAAAAACAGAATGAACTCTCTAAGAGAAACTGAGAATGTAAAATATACTGATTTAGAAAATATTAAAAAAGAAGTCTTAGATGCCAAAAGAACATTTCAAAAATATAAGTGGCCATTAATAGATGTAACAAGAAAATCTGTAGAAGAAACTGCAGCCTCTATAATTAAAATTCACGAAATATATTTAAATAATGTTAAATAAAATTATTCTTGCTTCTAAAAGCAAAGTTAGAAAAGATATTTTAGAAAAAAACAATATTGAAAGCATTGTAGAGCCATCTAATGTTGATGAAGAAGTAGTAAAATTAAGCTTAATTAAAGAACAGGCATCACCTGAAATTATTTCAAAAAACTTAGCTGAATTAAAAGCAAATAAAGTTAGTGCAAAAAAAATTGATCAAATAGTATTGGGTGCCGACAGTGTTATAGATTTAGATGGTGAATTAATATCTAAGCCTGAAAGCAGAGAAGAGGCAATGATAATTTTAAAAAAACTTAATGGAAAATCACACCTTTTAATTAGTTCTGTTTGTATCTCAAAAAATGGATCAATGATTTGGAATTACACTGATAAAGCTACGCTTATTATGAAAAATTTATCTGAGGACGAATTAAAAAAATATTTGTCAAAGATAACAGACGAAACTCTTTATGCTTATAATGTGTACCAAATTGAAGGTGAGGGCAAAAACTTATTTTCAAGTATAAATGGCGATAAGAATACAATAATGGGTCTACCAATTAAAAAAATTAAGGAATATTTAAAAACCTATGAATATTAATTTAAAAAAATTTGTGGTTATAGGAAACCCAATTGAACATTCTTTGTCTCCAAAGCTTCAAAACTATTGGTTGAAAGAAAATAAAATTAATGGTGCATATGACAAAATTAAACTTCAGGATAATGAAATTGGAAGTTTCATTAAAGACATAAAAAAACAAAAAATAGTCGGCTGTAACGTTACTGTTCCTTTTAAAAAAAAAGTAATACCTTTTTTAGATAAATTAAGCCCAGAAGCAGAACAAACTCAATCAGTAAATACAATTATTTTTGATAACGGTAATCTAGCTGGCCATAATACCGACATTACTGGTTTTGAAAAAGCAATTAAAAGTTTAAATTTTAATATGAAATCAAAGAAAGTTTTAGTTTTAGGCGCTGGTGGCGTAGTTTCTTCAATAGTCTATGCTTTAAAGAATATGCATGTTTCAGAAATTATCATTAGTAACAGAACTAGAAGTAAAGCAGAAAATTTAAAAATTTTATTTAATAATCTGAAAATTGTAGAATGGGGAAATTTACCAGACTTCGATGTAATTATAAATGCCACAAGCCTAGGTTTGAATAATGAAATTATAAATTTGGATTTTTCAAGCGCCAGAATGAATAAATTATTTTATGATGTAATTTATAACCCACCGGAAACTAATTTTTTAAAAAAAGGAAAAGAATTAGGACACATGATAGAAAATGGAAAAAAGATGTTTGTTTATCAGGCTTCAGAGGCATTTAAACTATGGCATCAAATAGAGCCAGAAATTAACAGCGAAATATTTAAACTTTTAGATAATGATTAAAATTGGAATTTTAGGGGACATAGGATCTGGAAAAAGTTTTGTTGCTAAAGCATTTGGT
>CABYCY010000036.1 GCA_902517615.1 uncultured Pelagibacteraceae bacterium | reverse complement strand
TAAGTTTTATTCAAATTATATTTTCAATATTCATATTAAAGATAGAAAACTTTTTGGAAATACAGTTGAACTCGGTAAAGGTAATGTTAATTTTAAAAAATTTTTTTCGGAATTAAATAAAACTAAGTATAAAGGGAACTTTATATTACAAACAGCCAGGTCAAAATCCAATAATCATGCAAAAGATTTGAAAAGGTATAAATCTTTTTTAGAAAAAGGAATAAATATATAATATAAATTTCCCATGAAAAAAAATGTTTTAATTACAGGATCCTCAAAAGGAATAGGTTTTTCTATAGCAAAAAAATTTAGTGAGTCTGGATATAAAGTAATATTAAATGGTAGAAATTCTAAAAATCTAATTAGAGCAAAAAATAAAATTAAAGATTCTTTTATTGAACGAGGAGATCTTTCCAAAGAAAAAGAATGTAATAAAATTATAAAAAATATCATCGATAAGCACAAAAAATTAGATATTTTAGTTTGCAATATAGGAAATGGGTCTCCTAGGGTGATTAAAAGTAATTATAATAAATGGATATCATATTTTAATGATAATTTCTTTTCTGCTATAAATATAATTGAGCAATCAAAAAAATATTTAGCTAAAACTAAAGGTTCTATTATTTGTATTAGTTCAATTTGTGGAATAGAAACAATTAAAAATGCACCTGTTGAATATTCGGTTACTAAATCAGCTTTAAATTCTTATGTAAAATTAATCTCAATGTCCTTAGGTAGTCAAAAAATTAAAATTAATGCCATAGCACCAGGAAATATTTTTTTTAAGGGTTCTGTTTGGGAAAAAAAATTAATATCAAATAAAAGAAAAACATTAAATTATATTAAAGAAAATGTTCCTTTAAAAAAATTAGGTAATCCAGAAGATATATCTGAGCTATGTTTATATTTATGCTCAGACAAGTCTAATTTTATTACTGGTGCAGTTTTTACAGTCGATGGTGGACAAACAAAAAAGTTTTAAATTAATAACTTTTTATAAGGTTTTAAAATTTTAGAAATTTTTTCTAAATCATCTTTATAATCAATCGTGTAAGTTTTTTCCTTAGTAATAAACGGAATTATTTTTGTTCCACACATTGATTTTTTTTTTAAAATTGTGTCTGTCTTAATTATATCAATATATCCATTTTGCCAAAAATACTTTTTATTTTTTGAATTTATCAAATTATTTAATATTAAGGGGGATCTATTATTTATAATATTTTTGTATTTTCCATTTTTTATTTGAAACATATTCTCAGGTGATGACTTGCTCTCATTCATAGATCTTAGTGAGTCAGCATTTTGTTTTCTTAATATTATATTTATAGCTTGTTTGATTTTTTTAATAGATCTAATAGGCTCAGGAGCTCTAAGATCGACGATATAGTCAGGTTTATAATTTTCATTTTTTTTTAACCATTTAATTGCATGTTCAAAAACCTCAAAATCTGTACTTAAATCTCCACTTATTTTTTTTGGTCTTTTAAATAATATTTCAGCACCATAATTTTTAGATATTTTCATTATTTTTTCGGAGTCTGTTGATACGATAACGCGTTGGATAGATTTAATTTGTTTTGCTTGTAATATTGAGTACCCTATTAATGGTATCTTGTTTATCTTTATTATGTTTTTATTCGGTAAACTTTTTGAACCACCTCTGGCTATTATTAAACAAATTATTCTTTTTTTCATTTATGATGGTAATCTTTTTTTTGTATGAAACATCTTTTTATTAATTTTTTCCTTTTTAAATAAATATTCAATATCATGTATAGAATTTTTATTTATTTCCAGAGATGGAAAATGAGTATTAAGGATTTTTGTTTTTATCTTTTTTTTATTAAAATAACTTTTACCTACAATCTCAAAAAAACCATTTTCTATATATGTTATTGGTAATAATTGTCTAGGATAAGAGTGTGACTCCGTTTCATTTTTTAAGCTAGATACAGTGCATAATTTACCATTATTAAAAAACCACATTTTGAAAGGATTTTCTTCTGCTATAGACAGTGATTTTACCAAATCATATTTTCTTGTATTAAATAACTTTATTCCTTTTTTTATTATTTCAGAGTTTCTCCATGGATATTTAGCATTAAATATTATGAAACCTTTAAATTTATTTTTTTTATAATTTAAATTTTTATTAAGTATATTTTCAATATTTTTTTTGCTGTTTGTTTATCGCTTAAACTATCACCAATCATAAAGCTTTTACTTTTGTTAATTATCCATTTCTTTTCTAAATTTTTAATCATCATATTTCCAGGTTTTCTCAATAGAGTTTTCTTTTTATATTTCTTGATAATTGCTTTGGGGTGATAAGGGCAATATTCAATATCATGAAAATAAATTTTGTTTTTTTCCATTTTTAATTTCATAGCTTCCTGAAACTTTAAAAAACTATCCTCCTTAAAGAAACCTTTCGCAATACCTGCTTGGTTAGTAACAAGAAATATATAATAGTTT
>CABYCY010000035.1 GCA_902517615.1 uncultured Pelagibacteraceae bacterium | reverse complement strand
AAAAAAAAGAAAATATTAATTACTGGTGCCGCAGGATATTTAGGGTCAAGCATTACAACAAAATTAGTAAATTTAGGCCATATAGTTACTGCTGTAGATATAATTAAATATGATAAAAATTCTCTATCACACTTATTTTATTTTGATAATTTTAAATTTTTAAAAGAAGATGTAACAGATACAAAAGTTGTAAAAAAAATATTAAAAAATCAAGATTTTATAATTCCTTTAGCAGCATTAGTTGGCGCGCCGTTATGTGAGAAATTCAAAAAGAAAACAATAAAAACAAATGTAAAATCTATAGAAATTTTATTAGCTAATATGAATAAAAATCAAAAAATAATTTATCCAACAACTAATTCTGGATATGGAATTGGTGAAAAAAATAAATTTTGTGATGAAAACTCCCCTTTAAAACCAGTATCTTTATACGGTACCACAAAGGTTAAAGCTGAGGAGTTAATAATTAATAACGGTAATTCGATTTGTTTTAGATTAGCAACTGTATTTGGACATTCTTATAGAATGAGAACAGACCTTTTAGTTAATAATTTTGTTAAAAGAGCTGTCAAAACAAAAAAATTAGAGATTTTCGAACCTCATTTTAGAAGAAATTATATTCATGTGAAAGATATTGTTGATGCATTTGTCTTTGCAATTAATAATTTTGAAAAACTTAAAAACAATATTTATAATTTGGGTTTATCCTCAGCTAATATAACAAAAATTCAATTAGCAAAGAAAATTAAGAAATATATTAAAGATCTAGATATAAAGATTATAAAAAATCGTAAAGACCCAGATAAAAGAGATTACTTTGTGAGTAATAAAAAAATTGAAAAACATGGATTTAAAGCAAAAGTTTCCTTAGACAGTGGTATTAAAGAGCTTGTAAAAATCTTTAAATATTGTGATATAAAATTTAAGAATAATTATTGATCATGTTAACTTTTCTCTGTAAAAGAGTTAAATCTATCTGATGGTTTTTCATTATTCTTTAAATACCAATCTATTGTTCTTTTAATACCTTCTTCAAGTTTTATTGTAGGTCTGATATTCACAGAGTGAGCTCTTTTTGTGGACATTTTTCTCATTTTGTCTCCACTTGGCTTTGTTTTATCCCAAATTATTTTAATTGGTCCTCTAGGAACCATTTTTGCAATTGCATTTGCAATCCTTTTTATTGAAACTCCTTTTCCAGATCCTAAATTAACTGGTTTATTATAGTTTTTTTCTACTACCTTTAGCATTCCTTTTGCAACATCTTCAGAATAAATAAAATCTCTTATTGCAGAACCATCACCCCATACTGTTAAAGGGTTTTCTCCAGAAATTGCTCTGTTGATGAGGGATGGAATTACCATCGCATTATTTGGATCAAAATTATCTCCAGGCCCATATACATTTGCCGGTCTTACTATTGAAAAATTTTTAAGATTATATTGAATTTTATAAGCCTCTGCTTGTAATTCGCAAACTCTTTTAGCCCAACCTGCAAATCTATCATTATTTGAGGGGAATGTTTTCCATACGTCATCTTCTTTAAATATTTTACTTGGAGCATATACACCAATTGAACTAGTAAACATAAATCTTTTTACATTGGATCTTCTTGCAGCTTCCATCATATTAAAACTAAACATAATAGTTGGAACCATAAAACTAGCAGGTTTTTGCATGGTCATTTTAGGTGAACCTTTAACACCCGCTAAATGAAACACAATATCTTTACCTTTACAAACCTTTAGACAATTAGATAATTCCCTTAAATCAGTTTTAATAAATTTACTATTTTTTGGAGCTCTTTTTTTTGAATCTAAAGATACTACAGTAACTTTTGCCTTTTTTTTTATTAACATTTTAACTAGAGGCATGCCAATCAATCCTGTACCACCTGTGACTAAAACCTTTTTATTTTTATAAAATGACATTTATTTAAAATTTGCTTTCCACCATTTGATTGTATTTAAGATACCCAAATCTAAACTAGTTTTTGTTTTCCAACCTAATTCTTTATGTGCTAATTTACAATTGAGACTTAAAGATGTTTTGATTGTTGGTTTACTTGTATCATAAATAACTTTAATTTTTTTTTGCGAAAGTTTTATAATTTTTTTTATAATTTTTTCTATAGAATAGGATTTTCCATAACCACAATTATAAATTCTGAATTTTTTTTTTTGATTTTGGATTGAAAGTTTTACAAAATTAACTAGATCATCTATATATAAAAGATCTCTCTTTTCTTTTCCATCACCCCATACTACTATCTCTTTACTAGCATTCATCACTTTGGTTATAGACGCTCCTAGAAAATGACTTTTATTTAAATCAAATTTATCAAAAGGACCAAAAATATTTGAGTGTCTTATACATGTAAATTTAGTAGAACTTATTTTTGAATAAAACGCACACATCTTTTCGATATATAGTTTTGTGTTTCCAACACCAAAGTAATTTGAGTAAAGCTCTTTTCTAGGATTAAAATCTGATTCTTTTAATGATTTATTTGATGATTGATACATTACCGTACAGCTAAAAAATATAAAATGTTTAATCTTATTTTCAAAAGATGAGCGAAGTAAATAAGAG
>CABYCY010000034.1 GCA_902517615.1 uncultured Pelagibacteraceae bacterium | reverse complement strand
TAATTTAATAAATAAGAGATTAATTAAAAATCTTAAAAAACATAATATTAGAGATAAGTATTTTTTCTCTTCTATCAAGTCAAACCATAAAAGTTTTGAGGAAAAAAGATATTGGAGAGGACCGGTTTGGATTAATTGCAATTGGTTTTTATATATGGGACTAAAAAATAAAAACAAATTATTTTCTGAAAAAATAAAAAAGAAAACTATTCAAATAATAGAAAAAAAAGGTTTTTATGAATATTTTAGTTGCAAGAATGGTAAACCAATGGGAGCAAAAAATTTCTCTTGGTCAGCTGCGCTTTACTTAGATTTAAAATTAAACAAAAATTAATTTGAAAATCCGTATTTTCTTAACCTAACATCGCCAGTTCTGGCATGAGCTTCCATTCCTTCATATCTAGAAATTCTAGCACAAGCAGCCCCAACTTCTTTAGTAGCTGTTTTACTCATTCTTTGAAAACTTAATGTTTTTATAAATTTTCCAACAAATAAACCACCTGTATATCGACCAGCTCCCTTTGTTGGTAAAATATGATTTGTACCAGAACATTTATCACCATAAGCAACAGTAGTTTCTTCACCAATGAATAGTGAGCCATAATTTTTTAATCTTTTATGAAACCATTCTAAATTTTGAGTTTGTACCTCTAGATGTTCAGGAGCATATTTATCACTAATCGTTGCCATTTCTTCGTCTGTATCACAAAGAATAACTTCACCATAATCTCTCCATGCAGCCCCTGCATTTTCTCTAGGTAAATCTGGAAGTTCAGCAATTAATTCTGGTACTCTTTTAATTACATATTCAGCAACCCTTTTGCTTGTTGTAAAAAGCCAAGCTGGTGAATTATAACCGTGTTCTGCTTGACCAACTAAATCAACTGCAACCAATTCTTCATCAGCTTTATCATCTGCAATTACCGCAATTTCAGTTGGACCTGCAAATAAATCAATACCAACTTTTCCAAATAAAATTCTTTTTGCTTCTGCAACGAATTGGTTACCTGGACCAACTAAAATATCAGCTGGAGCATTTCCAAATAAACCATTTGTCATTGCTGCTATAGCTTGAACTCCACCCAAGTTTAATATTGAGTCTGCTCCACAAAGATCAGCAGTATAAACAATAGAAGGATGGACACCAATTTCTGGTTTTGGTGAACTAGCAACAATAATGTTTTTAACACCAGCTACTTTTGCAGTGGTTACACTCATTACAGCTGAAGCAATGTGAGCATATCTTCCAGCAGGTACATAACAACCAGCTGTGTTTACAGGAATAAGTTTCTGTCCTGCAAATAAGCCTTCGGATAATTCAACCTCAAAATCTTGACCATAATTCTTTAATTGTGCTTCAGCAAATTTTCTAACTCTTTCATGTGAAAACTGAATATCATCTTTTGTTTTTTGATCTAAATTTTTCTTAATTTCTTCAATTTTTTCTTTTGAAACAATTACATCACCTTCATATTTATCAAATTTTTTTGAGAGTTCTTTACATCCCTCTTCTTTAGATTTCTCTATATCTTTTAGAATTTCTTCAACTATTTCTCTTGTCTTAGTGTCATCTGTAGAAGATGTTTTTGGTGATTTTTTTAAATATTGAATAGCCATCGATTGTTTCCTTTTTTTTGAGATTTATTTAATAAGGTATAAATCATTTTTATTCAATAATTTTAATTAATATTTAATTTAGAATTAATCTAAAGCAACAACAGCTGCAGCAATAGATGCTAGTCTAGCTTGTGCTTCGTCTGATCTACTTGTAATTACTACCGGTACTTTTCCTCCAACAACAACTCCAGCAGCACAAGCACCCATAAAATAGATCATAATTTTTACTAATGCATTTCCAGCCTCGACGCTTGGAACTAACAAAACATCAGCCTCACCAGCAACTATGTTTTTTATACCTTTAATTCCTGCAGATTTTTTTGATATACTGTTATCAAATGCCAAGGGTCCAAAAACATCAGCATTTAAACTTTCTTCTTTTGCTAATTTAGTAATCTCTGCTGCTTCAATAGAGCTAGGAACGCTATCCAAAACTTCTTCAGTTGCTGATAATACAGAAATTTTAGGTCTAGAAATACCTATTCTATTTGAAAAATTTATTACATTTTTAAGAATATGCATTTTCGTTTTAACATTTGGTAAAACATTTAAGGCACCATCTGTAATAATTAATGGCTTATCATTTTTATCAATTGTCATGTGCCAAATATGACTTAATCTTGTTTTTCCTAATAAATTGTATTCTCTTTTTAACACTTCTTTCATAAGGATATCTGTATGAATATGTCCTTTAACAATAATTTTTATTTTATCTTCACTTGCTAGTTTAGCTGCAATTTTTGCTGTGTTATTTTCAACTGGTTCATGAATAATTTCATATTTTGAAATATCCCATTTTATATCTTCAGCACATTTTAAAATTTCATCTTCATCACCAATAAAAATAGGCTCAATTAAGTTTTCATCTACAGCATCTTGAACTGAAAGCATTGGAAGTGGTTTGCCTGCATTTACAACAGCTACTTTTACACCCTTTTTTTTATGCGCAACATCAAGGAGATTGTTAGGACATACAATTTCTTTATTAGATAGCATAATTGTTTA
>CABYCY010000033.1 GCA_902517615.1 uncultured Pelagibacteraceae bacterium | reverse complement strand
TGATTCTTAAAAATGTTGATCAATGGATATGGACGCATGATAGATGGAAGATCTAGAGAATAAATTTAAATCTTTTCTCTTTTAATTGAGGCTTCTATATAGGAAAAATAAGGTTCTTGATCCTGCACATTCCAGTAAGTTAAATTTTCTAAAAAAATTTTTTTACCTGAAACCGCACAAACTACATAATCACCTTCTTCAATAACACTATAATTATTTGGGGAATATTTTAATTTAGCTAATTTATTTTTCATTTATAAGATATATAAATATTAATATGAAAATTGCAATTCTTGGTAGTGGTGGTAGAGAACATGCTATAGCTTTTTCAATTTCTCAATCAAAAAAAGTAAAAGAAATATATTGTATTCCGGGAAATGCTGGAACAAATGAATTTTGTAATAATGTTTCTATAGATATTAATAATTTTGAAGAAATTCTGAAATTTTTAAAAGAAAAAAATATAGATCTAATAATTGTTGGACCAGAGGATCCATTGGTAAATGGAATAGTTGATTTCTTAGAAAAATTTAAAATTAAAACTTTTGGACCTAGCAAAAATGCATCGCAACTAGAGGGATCAAAAATATTTACAAAAAATCTTTGTAAAAAATATCAAATTCCGACTGCAAATTTTGGTGTTTTTGAAAACATCAAAGATTCAAAAAAATTTTTAAGTAATTCTAAACACCCACTTGTTATCAAAGCTGATAATTTAGCAGCTGGAAAAGGTGTTTATATTTGTGAAAATATAAATGATTCATATCTAGCGGTTGAAGAAATATTTAATGGTAAATTTGGTGAGGCAAAAAATATTTTAATTGAAGAATTTCTTAAGGGAGAAGAAATGAGTTATTTTATAATTAGTGATGGAAAAACAATAAAAAATTTTGGAACAGCGCAAGATCATAAAAGAGTTCATGAGGGTGACAAGGGAAAAAACACTGGAGGTATGGGCGCATATTCACCATCTAGATTAATAAATAAAGAATTGGAAAATAAAATATTAGAAAAAATAATAAAACCAACTTTGAATGGTCTTTCTAAAAAAAATACCCCATATAAAGGATTTTTATATGCTGGCTTGATGATTGTTGATAATGAACCTTATTTAATAGAGTACAATGTAAGAATGGGAGACCCAGAATGCCAAACAATTCTTCCAATGTTAAGTACAGATTTAATTGATGTTATTCAAGCAGTTATAAATGGAACACTTAGTAAGACTAATATTGAATGGCATAAAACAAAAAGTTTATGTGTTGTTTTATGTTCTAATGGATATCCAGATAAATATAAAAAATATATAGAATTAAAAAATTTAGATAAAGTTAGTTTAGATAAAAATAATTATTTATTTCATGCGGGTACAAAAAAAATCGATGAAAAAGTTTTTGCTACTGGAGGAAGAGTGTTAAATTTTATTTCAATGTCTAATAGTTTCTATGAAGCTAGAAATAGTATTCATCAAAATCTTTTAAAATTAAATTGGAGTCATGGTTTTTATAGAAAAGATATTGCTTATAAAGTGATTGATAAATGAGAATTATTTCAGGAAACTTTAAGGGCAAAAAAATCTATGAACCAAAAGACATTAATACTAGACCTTTAAAAGATCTAACAAAGGAATCTATATTTAATATTATTAATCATTCTAAGAAATTTAAAATTAAAATAGATCAGGCTATGGTACTAGATTTATTTTCAGGAGTAGGTTCTTTTGGAATTGAATGTTTATCTAGAAATGCAAAAAAAGTTTTTTTTGTAGAAAATTATAATAATGTTTTGCCAATACTTAAAAAAAATCTTGCGAATTTAAAATTAATAAAAAATTTTGAAATTATTGAAAAAGATATTTATAAAGAAAACATATTTGAAAATTTTAATATCGTATTTGATATTATTTTTTTAGACCCACCATATAAAGATATAAATTTAGATAAAACTCTACTTAAAATTAAAAATTCAAAAATTCTTAAAAAAAATGGTATTTTGATATTACATAGACATAAAAAAGAAAAAGAAATTTTTTCTTCAGATTTCCAAATTATTGAGGAAAAAATATATGGCATATCTAAAATAATTTTTATAAGTATCTAAATTAAAATTTTTTTGGTTTCATTTTTAATCAACTCTACTGCAGGTTGATCAAATGGGTTAAGATCAAGAGATCTTCCTAAAAGAATAGTCTCTAATATAAAGAAACAAAAAAGTTCACCTAATGTCTTTTCATCTCTATTTTTTATTACAAAACTTCTGAATGGTATATTTTGATTTTTAAAAACGCTCTCAGTTGCTTTTTTTTGAGCAGATATTATTTCTGATAATTTTTTATTTTTTAAAAAATTATGCGAAGACAATATTCTTTTATTTTTTATTTTTTCAGAACTTCTCTCATTTACTATAAAAAATGTATAAAAATTTTTTTGAAATCCATCTAAATATAGTTGCATCACGCTATGATTATCCTTTGGCATATTTGATATAATTGGCAACAATCCTTTCTTTTTCTTTCCTAAACTTTCCGATACTAATTGTTGATACCATTTAAACAAATTCTCAGATCTCTCATCATAATTAATAATTACGGAATTAAATTTTTTGTTTTTTAAGAAATGAAGAGTTCCTGCAACGTTATTAATTAAATGATTTACAAAATTTTTATTTTTTATTAACGAATTATATTGCCTAAAATCTTTTGATTTTAATCCCATTAATTCTGCTGGAAGCATACCAACCTCTGAAAGTACAGAATATCGTCCTCCTATAAAGTTATTATGATATATAATATCAGCTTTTAATTTTTTGGCCAAAAGATTAAGATAATTTTTCTTATTCTCGGTTATAAAAATATTTTCATCATTTTTTTTTATCAAGATATTGGCGTTTACTATAGTTTCAATTGTGTTGCCAGATTTTGATATGATTAAATTTGTATATTTTTTTTTATTTAATTTTTTACTTGGTTGTAGGTTATCAATAAATTCAAAGTTTTTTTTTACTTTGTGTTTTAAAAATTGGTAAATAGCTTGAGAACCAAGTGAAGATCCGCCCATTCCTAATAATCTTAAATTATTAGATTTATTAAATTTTTTTAAGAATTTTTTATCAAAACTATCTTTATACTTTTTTGATAATGAATTAATTACTGAGCTATTTT
>CABYCY010000032.1 GCA_902517615.1 uncultured Pelagibacteraceae bacterium | reverse complement strand
TTCACTTAATAGTTTTGGCGCTAAAATTTTATTTTTAATTAAAATTTTGTTGATCGCATCATAAATTAAGAGATTTTTTAATTTATCTTTCTTAGCTAGTACTAAAATCGAATTATTTTTTTGGTTTCTATAAAACTCTCTAAAAGAGGCGTCTCCTTTTATTTTTTTTAATTTACTTAGGGTTTTCATTTAAACACTTATCATTTAAACACTTATCATTTAAACTTTTATATTCACACTTCTATCATTTAAATCGTTTAAATAACTAAAAGTTAAATCTATAGATTTTATATCTTGTGTGTTGGCTATTAATTGTGGCCATTCTATTAGGGTTATTAATTTATTATCTTTTTCAAAAATATCTAAACTATTGATATCTTCTTTCTTATTAATTCTGAATAAATCATAATGTTTTATTCTAATATCTTTCACTTGATATTCATTTAATAAACTAAAGGTAGGGCTTGTAATTTCAGTCTGTGATAAATTATATATATTTTGAAACTCATTTATAAAATATTTAACAAATGTAGTTTTACCAACACCCATCTCACCATATAAAAAGATAAATTCGCCACCTTTAAGATATTTTGTAAATTTTTTAGCTAATTCTTTGGTAAACTTCTCAGAAGTGATATCAATTTTGCTATCTTTAATAGCGATAGGCATCTGGTTTGAAAGGACCTTCTGTTCCAACACTTATATAATCAGCTTGTTCTTTTGATAATTTTGTGAGTTTTGCACCTACCTTATTGAGATGTAAAGTTGCTACTTTTTCATCTAAATGTTTTGGTAGTACATAAACTTTATTTTCATAATTTTTATGATTGTGCCAAAGTTCTATTTGGGCAATAACTTGATTGGTGAATGACGCACTCATAACAAAACTTGGGTGTCCAGTTGCACAACCAAGATTAACTAGTCTACCTTCTGCCAAAAGAATTATTCTTTTACCACTTGGAAGTTCTATTTCATGAACTTGTGGTTTTACCTCTGTCCACTTATAATTTTTAAGAGCTTCGACTTGTATCTCATTATCGAAGTGACCTATATTACACAGAATTGCTCTATCTTTCATATCCCTCATATGGTCAGCAGTTACAATATCTTTATTTCCAGTAGCTGTTACTACAATATCAGCTCTACTAATTGCCTCTTCCATTAATACTACTTCATAGCCTTCCATCGCAGCTTGTAGAGCACAAATTGGATCTGCTTCTGTAATTAAAACTCTAGCTCCACTTTGTCTTAAAGATGCTGCACTTCCTTTTCCAACATCACCAAACCCAGCAACTATTGCTATTTTTCCTGACATCATTACATCTGTAGCCCTTCTAATTCCGTCTACCAAACTTTCCCTACAACCATATAGATTATCAAATTTTGATTTAGTAACTGAGTCATTAACATTTATAGCTGGAACTAAAAGTGATTTATCTTTTTCCATTTTATTAAGCGCTTTAATACCAGTTGTAGTTTCTTCTGAAACACCTTTAATATCATTCATCATATCTTGATATTCTTTATGCATTATAGCAGTTAAATCTCCCCCATCATCTAACAACATATTCGGCTTCCATTCAGGTTTTCCGATTATTGTTTGTTTAATACACCATAAATATTCTTCCTCTGTTTCGCCCTTCCAGGCATAAACTGGTATACCTGCTTTTGCGATTGCAGCAGCAGCATGATCTTGAGTTGAAAAAATATTACAAGAAGACCATCTCACTTCAGCTCCTAATTCAACTAAAGTTTCAATTAGAACAGCTGTCTGAATAGTCATATGAAGACATCCTATAATTCTTGCACCTTTTAAAGGTTTTTCATTTGAATACTCTTCTCTTAAAGCCATTAAACCTGGCATTTCACTTTCAGCAATTGAAATTTCTTTTCTTCCAAATTCAGCTTGGGATATGTCTTTTACTTTAAAATCTTCCATGGCAAGTTTTATACAGTTAAGTTTTTAATAATCAAGACATGATTAAATACTCGGAAATCTTATCTCCATCATGGCACCTTCTTTATCATAACGATTAGATGCTACAATTTCTCCATCATGTAAATCAACCAAATTTTTTACTATATTTAGGCCTAAACCTGAATGTTCTCCAAACTTTTCAGGTCTATTACTATAAAATCTGTTAAATATTTTAGATGTATCTTTTTCTTTAAAACCCTGCCCTTCATCAACAATTTTAATTGAAATTTGATTTTTATCATTAATAGAAACATTTACAAAAACATTACTCTCATTTTTACTAAATGATATTGAGTTATCTAATAAATTTGCAATGATTTGTTCAATTCTATTTTCTATACCATTTATTAAATATCTGTTTTTTCCATCATTATTATAATTAATTTTTATTCCTTTTTTTTACTTGATGAATATTATTGTAATCATCAACAACAGATTGAATAATAGGCTCAATGTTTATTATTTTCATTTTTTCTTTACTTAAAGCAACCTCATCTTTTAGCATTTGTGAATAATCTGTAATTAATCTTTCTATTCTTTGTACATCATGACTAAGTATATCTAATAGTCTGTTTCTTTGTTCATTATTATTTGTATCTTGTAAAATTTCTGACGCACTTTTTAATGATGCTAAAGGATTCCTTATCTCATGGACTAAATCTGTAGAAAAATTTTCTGCATGTGTGACTCTCTTTTGTAGCTCATTTGTCATGTCCTCTAAAGAATTTGATAAAAGACCCAATTCATCATTTCTTTTTTTTAAATTTTCAATACCTGGTTTTGCTTGACTTTTCTCTTTAATGCTAATTGTATATCCAACAAGATTTTGAATTGGTTTAATAAAATATCTACTTAATACAAAAGAAAAAATTAATATTACAAATCCTACAGATATAGCTGTTCTGAAAACAAAAGCCTTTCTTTCATTTATTGCGGTTTTTATTTCATTTGCATTCTCAGTAATTGCAACATACCCAAGGATAATCTCATTTTTTGTAACATTCTTAATAGTTGTTACTTTAAATTGATTAAAATTATCTTGAGTGAAAGTAAAAGGACTTCCTAAATTATCAGAGCCTGAATATTTTTTTAATATATCTTTAAATGAAACAGGCTTTTTTTCGTCTAATTTTATATTTTTTTCTTCAATATTTTTTTCTTGATCTTCATCATTTAAACTTTCAAATTGTACCTCATCTAGTCTTGTAGAAAAT
>CABYCY010000031.1 GCA_902517615.1 uncultured Pelagibacteraceae bacterium | reverse complement strand
TACCAGTATTTTCATGATTAATTGCATCTGACGCACCACCATCTTTACCACCAATTGATGGAATACCGTATTGTGCAGCTTCAACATACGCTATACCAAATCCTTCAACTGATTTTTTATGAATTATTGATGGCATTACAAAAATATTTGATTTTGCAACTAGAGCATTTTTTAAATCATTACTAATATCTTTGAAAAAGCTACGGCAATATCTTTTGTTGTTCCTTTCTTAGTAACTATATTGGCTGTTTTGTTTCTTGGAGAAAAAATTTACATATACAGAAGTTTTGCACTAGTTTTAGGATTTATTGGAATGTTAATAATTTTAAGACCAGGAATAATTGAAATCTCTATTGGAGTTTATATGGCTCTAGCCTCTTCTTTTATGTGGTCTGTAGTGATTATAATTACAAAAAGTATTGCAAAAGATGATAGCTCAATCACAATTTTATCTTATGGATACACGTATATGACAATTTTTAGTTTCATTATTGCATTGTTTCATTGGCAAACGCCTGGTTTACAAACTTTAATTTATTTATTTTTTGCAGGTTTATTTGGTACATTATTGCATCTTTGTATAAATCATGCTTATAAACTAGTAGATGTAAGCATGACTCAACCTTATTCTTTTTTAAGTTTAGTGTTTGCTTCTCTAATTGGCTATTATGTATTTAGTGAAACACCTGATTTCTTCACTTGGATTGGTGCTAGTGTTATATTTTTAGGGGTTTTCATTATGTCTTATCGTGAAATGAAGCTTAATAAAGAAATTATTAGAAAACGAATAGATATTAAATCTTAATTTTTCTTCTTAAAAGTTTTGTAAATATGCCAAACTACAATTAAAATTGTAGTAGCTAGGATACATGCAGTTAATGTTCTATCCCACAAAAATTCCCAAGAACCATTACTTAATAACAGAGACCTTCTAAGATTTTCTTCCATTAATCCACCGAGTACAAAAGCTAATATTAGAGGTGGCATTGGAAAGTCATATAGCCTTAAATAAGTTGCAACCACAGCTATTCCAATCATTAAATAAATATCAAAGTTATTAAATGACATCACATAAATTCCGGTAACAGAGAAAAATAAAATTAAAGGAATTAAATAATTTTTAGGGACTGCAAGAATTCTGGCGATATAAGGTATGAGTGGTAAGTTTAATATAAGTAAAATTACCATCCCAATGTACATAGACATTATTATTGACCAGAATATTTCTGGGTTCGTCATGTAAAGTCTTGGTCCTGGCTGAACTCCAAATCCTAAAAGAGCGCCTAACATTACAGCTGTTGTTCCACTTCCTGGAATCCCTAAAGTAAGCATTGGCACAAACGAACCTGAACAAGCTGCGTTATTTGCAGTTTCTGGAGCAGACAAACCATTTACACTTCCTTTACCAAATTTTTCTTTCTCCTCATCACTAACCACATTTCGTTCCATTCCATAAGCTAAAAAAGATGCAATTGTTGCACCAGCGCCTGGTAAAACACCAATTAAAAAACCAATCACTGATGATCTCGGAATGGTTTTATACATTTTTGTTCGTTCTTCTTTATTAATTTTAATAGAACCAAGTTCTGTCAGAGAAACTTGTTTAGCAGCACTTGTTGGATCATTTCTTTTTAAAATAATTGTTAAAGCTTCACTCATTGCAAATGTAGCCATCACAACAAGTACAAAACTAATACCATCAGTTAAATTCATATTGTTAAATGTAAATCTTGTAATATCAGACAAGCTATCTTGGCCAACAGAAGCTAACATTAAACCAAGTACTACCATCATCATTGCTTTTAAAAACTGACCTTTAGATGAAAAAGCAGCGATAGCAGTTAAACCTAAAATCATTAATGCAAAATAATCTGGTGATCTAAAAGATAAACTAACTTTTGATAAACTTGGTGCCATAAATAATAAATAGATTGCAGATAATGTTCCTCCTGCAAATGAACTCCATGCAGCAATAGCTAAAGCTTTTCCTGCTTTACCTTGTTGGGCCATTGGATACCCATCAAATGAAGTTGCAACAGTGCCTGGAACACCTGGAGCATTCAGCAATATAGAAGATGTAGATCCCCCAAATACGGCTCCGTAATAAACACCAGCCATTAAAATTAATCCTGTTGCAGGATCAAAACCATAAGTAATTGGTATCATTAAAGCAATTGCTGTCATTGGTCCAAGACCTGGTAACATTCCAATAATTGTTCCAAAAAAACATCCAACCATAACCATCAGTATGTTTTGGAATGTTAAAGCTGTGGTTAATCCAATTAATATTCCCTCAATCATCCCATTACTCCAATTGATTGTAAGAATGGATCTCTTAAATAAATATTAAGAACTCCGTGAAGTAGATACATGAATGCAGCTACAAAAGGGAAAGATAGTATGAACATTAGTATCCATCTTCTTTCTCCTAAGAAATAATAAGAAGCAAATAAAAATAAAGACGTGGTTAAAAAATAACCTACTTTTAAAATTGTAGCTCCATAAATAATAGCAATAAGCACAAGTATACCAGTTTTTTTGTACTCTAAATTTTTGTGTTCAACTTTAATAGTATTTGGATCTGGTAAAATTAATTTTAGTCCTGAAAAAAATAAACCAGCATAACCGAGGTAAATTGGAAATGTTCTGGCATTAAATGGTGCATTTTCATCAAATGCAAAAACTTGAATTTGGTAAGCAGTATATAAATAGAATGCTGAAAAAATAAAAAAGAGCAGTGATATAATTTTTGTAGTATTTATATTCACTGCTCTAATTTTAAATAATCCTAAGGACTATATAACTCCTAGTTTTTTCATAAGAGCTGTCATTTCTTCTGTTTGTTTTTCTAAGAAAGAAACAAACTTGCCTTCTGGGTTGTAAATATTTACCCAAGCATTTCTTGCTCTAACAGTTTCCCATTCAGGAGTTTTTTGTACATCGCCAAGCATTTTTGCAATAGCTGACTTGTCAGCATTGCTCATACCTGGAGGGCCAAAAAAACCTCTCCAGTTAACAAATTGTACATCATATCCTTGTTCTTTTAGAGTTGGTGCATCTGGAGCATCAGAAACTCTTGAAGGAGCAGTAATACCAATAATTGTTACTTGGTCTCTTGCACCCATCAATTCACCTAAACCTGTAGAGATAATTTGAGTCTCACCAGATAAAAGTCCAGCTAACGCCTTTCCACCAGCATCATAAGGAATGTAAGCCACATCATTTGGATTAGCACCAGCAGCTTGGAAAGCTAACGCACCAATTAAATGGTCCATACTTCCTCTTACTGATCCACCTGCCATTTTAATAGAGCTTGGATCTTTTTTGTATGCATCAACTACATCTTTAAAGTTTTTATAAGGTGAGTTTTTTGCAACAGCAATTGCACCATAGTCACCAATTACACCAGCGATCGGCACAACATCTTTATAAGATAAAGTACCACTTCCACTCACGTAACCTTTGTGTCTTGTGATTGATCTTAAAACTAATGGTGTTGATTGAACCAAAACTGTGTTTGCAGGTTTATTGTTAATCATGAAAGCTAATGCTTTACCACCACCACCACCTGACATATTTTCAAATGATGCACTTTTTAACATTCCAGCTTTTGTTAAAGCTTCTCCAGTACCTCTAGCAGTTCCATCCCAACCACCACCAGCACCACCACCGATCACAAAGTGCAATTTATCAATTGCTACTGAGCTAGTAGTTGTTGCTGAGA
>CABYCY010000030.1 GCA_902517615.1 uncultured Pelagibacteraceae bacterium | reverse complement strand
TTTATACCCTTTAATTTTTGATAAGTTTTGAGCAATATTTCTTCCAATAAATCCGGTTGCACCACATAATAAAATAGTTTGTTTATTTTTCATTATAGTAATCACCATTCTCAATAATTAAAAAAGACTTTTTTATCCTTGGGTCTGCACAACGTTTAAATGTTTTAAAAATTGTTTTTGGGTTATCTAAATAAATTACCTCAATTTCAGTCAGTATTTTTTCGAATATTTTTGTATAATTTTGAGTATGTTGAACGCCACCATCTAAAGGTTTTTTAGAACCTACCGAGGTTCTTATAATTACTTTAGGCTTAAACTGTTTCTGTGACATATATTGTATTTTATCAAGATGGTTAATCATTTGATTACAAGCCAATAGTAAAAAATCAAATCTTGGATAACATGTAATAGGAAGATAACCATTTATGGCTAAACCCATAGAAAAACCCATTTGTAATTCCTCAGCAACTGGAAATTCAATTTTTTTATTTTTAGGAACGCTAACTAGAGTATTAAATATTGAATTTCCAGAATATAGAACCGACTGTCCTAAAAAAATAGTATTACTTTTTTTCGATAGCATTTTCATTGATCGAAGAAGTTCAGATTTATATTTTAAATTCTTTTTCAAAATAATATCCAATTACCAGTTCCATGATGTGGAAAATTTCGTTTATATTTATAATAAGTAATTTTTTTTGAGATTTTAGATTTTTTACCCCATGCTTTTTTTGTTGGAGTATTGGTACTTAAATCATTGTCCTCGACTATAAATTTTATAGGTAATTTCATGTTTTCTGCATATTTAAAAGTTTCATGAAAAATTCCAGTTTCATATGTCATGTCACCAATAAATACAAACACCTTATCTTTCGATTTTTTCATTTTATTTGCCATAGCTACTCCTAATGCAATTGGTAAAATTCCACCAACTATTGCTGATGAGTAAAATTTATTTTTTTTTGAAATAATTCCCATACTTCTTCCCAAAATAATTTCTTTGAACAACCAATTTTCATCAACACCATGAAGCAAGGCATGGTAATGATTTCTCCATGTTGAAAAAACCCAGTCAGTTTTTTTTATTTTTTTGAATATTTTTATTAAATGTTTCTCATTATTTCCGGATAAATGTATAGGAGCTTTTACAAGTCCTTTTTCATAGACTTTTTTTACTTTTATTTCGAATTCGATCAGTTTTTTTGCACTCAACATAAAAATTTTCTATTAAAAATTGTTTTATTATAGTATTCACACATACTATTAAATATAAATTTTTTGTCTATGAGAAGAATTGCTATTGTTACAACGACCATAAATATTCCAAAGTTTTTAATAGAGTTAAGTAGGAATGCATTATCATATAAACATAGTAATTTGTATTTTTATATAATTGGCGATAAAAAAACTCCAAAGTCTATTGTAAGTTTCTTAAATAAATTAAAAAAACAGTTTCCTTATAAGTATTATTATTTAGGTATAAAAGATCAGGAGAAGAGATTAAGCAATAAAAAGAAATTATTAAAAATCATGCCATATAATTCAGGAGCAAGAAAATTGTTAGGTAATTTTATTGCCTATAAAGATGGAGCAGATCTAGTTATTCAAATTGATGATGATAATTTTGTTCAAAAGTCAGATTTTATAGGCGAACATAGTCTTGTAGATAGAAGAAAAAAAATTAAGCTTTTTAAATCTAAAAGTGGTTGGTACAATATTTATGAACAGTTAAATGAAAAAAACAATATTCCATTTTATCCAAGGGGATTCCCATGGTCAAAAAGACAATATTTATTAAAGTCAAAAAATATCAAAGTTAGAAAAGAGTCAAAAAAAATTGTACTGATTAACGGTCTGGTTCTAGAGGATCCAGATGTAGATGCAATAAGTAGATTATTTTGGCCTATTAGAGTTGTAAGTTCAAAAAATAAATTAACTTCAAATTTTGGACTTTATCCTGGAACTTGGAGTTCATTTAATAATCAAAATACCTCTACATCAAGAGAACTTACATCAGTTTTTTTTACACCTGTAGCTGCTGGAAGAAATTCTGATATTTGGACAAGTTATGTTATGTGTAAACTAGTGGAAACATCTAAAGATGTCATTGCTTTTGGTGCACCTTACGTAAAGCAATATAGAAACCCACATAATTTATGGGTAGATTTACAAGATGAGTTACCAAACAATCTCTTAACAGATTACTTCGTAAATTTATTGTTTTCAATAAAACTTAAAAAAGAAAATTATATGGATATGCTCTTAACTTTAATTGAGAAATCTTTAAACAAAATTGAAAAAGAAAAAAAATTAAAAAAAAATGAAAAAAATATTCTATCAGGATATTTTAAAGAATATAAAATCTGGGCACTTTCAATAAAAGAATAATTTTATATGAGTAAAAAATACTCTAATTTACTTACCCTAGCTCTGACAGGTAGAAATGATGATTATAATCCTTTTTTTATAAATCGATTAAAATATTGTCTAGAGTATGCAAGCTATTGTTTAAAGAAAACAAAAAAAAAAAATTTTTTAAGATTTTCAATTTCAGATTGGGGAAGTAAAATAAATTTAAAGAATGCATTAAATTTGGATAAAAGTACTTCCTCTATCGTAGATTTTCATGAAGTTGATGAAAGTTTAGTAAACAAAATCGGGGACTCTTCAAATAGAAAATTTTCTACCGCTATAGCACATAATATTGCAGTAAGGAGATCAAATAGCAAGTTTATTGGATATACATCACATGACTATATTATGAATGAGTCATTCTTTGAAAATCTTTACAATTTTTTGTCTAACAAAACTTATAAAAATTTAAAAAATGAGGAAAGTATTATTATAATTCCAAGAAAACATTTGCCGGAGGATTTATTTTTAACAAAACCATCTTTTTCATATTTATCTAGATGGTTATTGAGATCTGGGGAAGTAATTGGAGAACAAGGTAGTAAACATGGTGGTGAAGGAGGAGCCTATATCATGTCTAAAGAAGTTTGGTCTAAAATTGGAGGAATTGACAATAGATTCACAGGTTGGGGAGTTTTAGAATATGATCTATTTGCAAGAGCAAATTATTTTGGAAATTGGTATGACAGCTCAAATTTTGGAGTTTGGCAATATAAATTACCCAGAGGCAATTCCACCACAAGAACTAGAGCATTAAAGGAAAATTTAAATAAAAATTGGTTTTCTTTAAAAGCAAACCCTAATGGAAATTTATGGGGGCTATCCAAAATTAAATTGAATTCTTTTAGCAAATTAAAATATTTTCAAAAAGAAAAACGTAATTTTGACTCAATAATTAATCCAATTAAAAGTTATAAAAAAATATCTTTTATAAATCTTATTTCAATAATTAGAAAAATCTTTGATACTCCAGTTCAAATTAGATTTAAATTTATAAATTTAAATGAAATCAGATTAATATTAGTTTTAAATAATATTTTTAAATTCTCAAATATAAAGAGTGTTAATTTTTTTGGTTTTTCCAATTGTCTGTTGCCTGGTTTTTTATCAATATTTGCCCCATCAAAAGAATTACATGTCATCGATGATATAAAAAAAACCTTGAAACTGTCTGCAAAAGTAAAGGATAGTGTTTTAGGAGATAATGTATATGAAAGGCTAATTCTATTAAGTAGTTTTTTAAGAGAAGCAAAGCATCTTGGTTATTTTAGACCTATCTCAGGTGATTTGAATAACAATATTGAAATTTTTTTCAAAGAT
>CABYCY010000029.1 GCA_902517615.1 uncultured Pelagibacteraceae bacterium | reverse complement strand
TATATCGATTGCTGGATAAATTCTTTTGTCTGCGATTTTTCTATCTAGTATTGTTTCGCTATTACCTGTTCCTTTAAATTCTTCGAAAATTACTTCATCCATTCTACTTCCTGTATCTATTAAAGCAGTAGAAATAATTGTTAATGAACCACCTTCTTCAATATTTCTTGCTGCACCAAAAAATCTTTTAGGTCTTTGAAGTGCGTTTGCGTCGACACCTCCTGTTAAAACCTTACCCGAGCTTGGTATAACTGCATTATATGCTCTTCCCAATCTTGTTATGGAGTCTAATAATATAATAACATCTTTTTTGTGTTCAGTTAATCTTTTGGCCTTTTCAATAACCATTTCAGCTACGGCTACGTGTCTTTGAGCGGGCTCATCGAAAGTAGAGCTAATCACTTCACCTTTTACGGTTCTTTGCATATCTGTTACTTCTTCTGGACGTTCATCAATCAGCAGTACCATAAGGTAACATTCTGGATAATTTTTTGCTATTGAATTTGCGATGCTTTGCAAAATCATAGTTTTTCCAGCTTTTGGTGGAGAGATAATTATAGATCTTTGTCCCTTACCAATCGGACTAACAAGATCAATGAGTCTTGGAGTTAAGTCTGGCTTTTTTTCAACTTTTGTAGTTTCAACTTCCATAACCAGCTGTTTATCAGGATACAGGGGTGTTAAGTTATCAAAAGCAATTTTATGTCTAGCTTTTTCTGGTTCTTCAAAATTAATTTTACTAACTTGCAACAATGCAAAATATCTTTCACCCTCTTTGGGGGCTCTAACCGGTCCTTCAACAGTATCTCCGGTTCTTAAACCAAATTTTCTAATTTGACTTGGGCTTACATATATATCATCCGGTCCCGGAAGATAGTTTGATTCCATCGCCCTTAAAAAACCAAACCCATCTTGCAATAACTGCAAAACACCTACGCCAGTAATTTCCTCTTTTTCAGCAACTTTTTTAAGAATAGCAAAAAGTATTTCTTGTTTTCTTAATGTACTAGCATTTTCTATACCAAGCTCTTCTGCTTGCGTAATAAGCTGTTCTGATGATTTAAGTTTTAATTCTTGAATATTCATGATTTGTTATTTGATAAGGACTTATCAGATAGTTATAATATATATACTCTTCAAAGTATTACAAGACAGTTAGTTAAAATATTAAAAATATGACTAAAATAGGGGTTTTTTAGCCATATTTAGTAATTATTTTTTAACTCTTCAGAAAAATCATCGACTTTTGACCAGTCTGTAAATTCATATGATTGGGAAGTATCTGTCGGACCCTTAGTAATGAACATAATAAATTTAATTATGTATTTATCAAAAAAGCTATAATTAGGATAATCAACCTTACCGGCAAACACTTTTATTTTGCTTGGTTTCCATTTAGAAATTTTTAAAAATTTATTTATATAGGGGTTTGTTTCGGCTGTATTTTTTTCTGGTTTTCTTGCAACAACATTTACTGAAAAAAAAGCAGATTTTTTTTGATCTAAAATATTTTTGTTTAAATTAATAAATTTGTAAAGTTCTTTAGAATGTTTGCCGTATCTGATGCTAGCACCAATTATGATTTTTTCAAAATTAGATAAATCAATTTTTTTTGCATCTTCTAAGGAAAGAAGCTCTACTAAGTTTCCATCATTTAGAAAATTTGTTATTCTTTCACAAATTATTTTTGTATGGCCATCTGTACTTGAATAGATAATTAAAAAACTAGACATATTTAGATGATCTTATGATTTGTTCATCACTTGTTGTGGCATTTTTTCATAAAACTTTTTATCTAACTGATATTCTATATCCTCTTTGTCTTGCGCCGAACCCTCTGCCTGTGTAAATGTGTATTTTGCAAAATCTTTACACCAATCCTCTTTAGTGTTTAAACATTCTATTGGATATATATTGCCTCCCCAATCTTTTGCTTCATTTACAAGTTCGTGACCTAATTCATCGGTAGTTTCGAGGCAGTCAGCAACAAAGCTTGGGGAATATATGGCTATTTCTTTTTTACCTTCGGTAATTAATTTTTTTACCACGTCTTCTGTATAAGGTGTTATCCACTCCTCAGATCCAAAACGGCTTTGGAAACTCATCATACATTGTTCGGGTCTTATATTCTTTAAATTATTTGTTATAAGACAAAACGTTTCGTAGCAATGTCTATAATAATCATCACCTTTATTAACAATTCTTCTTTTTTGCATACCGTGAAATGTAATTATCAAGTTGTCGATTTTTTTTCCTTGCTGCTGTAGCTCATTTATTTCGGAATCAACTTGTCTTACAGAATTATCTATAAACGCATGTGTTCTATGAAAATTTGTAATAACTTCAAAAGTTGGGATCTTAACTCTTTTTGATAATTCTTTTGCTAATGCGTCTATACCTGAGGCTATTGTGCTTTCAGAGTACTGAGGAAACATCGGTATTACCAATAACTTTGTTGCACCAATGCCTTTTTTTAAATCGCGTTCCCAACTATCGTAAACTTCATTTACATATGGAGGCGACAAAAGAAAAGCGTGGTTCACTTCAACGTGTCCATTGGGATCGATTTTTTTTAATTCTTCTCTAACATTGTCCGTAAAATCTCTTGTATTTGTGATTAAAGGAAAGCTTTTACCATCCCAGATCCTTGCATAAAGCTTTGCAGATTTTTTTGGCCTAAAAGGCAATACAAAAAAGTTTAAAATTATTTTCCACAACCATGGATTAATATCAACAACTCTTGGATCTCCTAAAAATTTTCTAAGATATTTTCTTAAAGCTTTAGTGGTTGGCTCAGAAGGAGATCCTAGCTGGACAAACACGACTTTTGTTTTTCTTTTTGGGTGTTTGTAAATCTGGCTCATGTTAATAATTTTTCACTGTTTTTACTAAATAATCAAACATATTAGGATCTGTTTCTGGAAGCACTCCATGTCCTAGATTGAATATATATGGATGATCTTTAAAAATATCGAGATATTTTGAAGCTTCTTTTTTTAATGTCTCTTTATCTGTTAATAAAATTTTTGGATCTAAGCCACCTTGTATCGGTATTTTTATATCTCGCAAAGTCTTTTTTGGATCAACATTATAATCAATGCTGACGGCATCAGGTTTAACAATATCGCAAAATTCTTTATAGTTTTTTATCTCCCTGGGAAAACATATCACGGGTATATTTAGTGATTTAATATAGTTAACCAAATTGAGTGTAGGGTTGTAAATATATTTTTGTAAATCTTTTTTCTCTAACAAACCTGCCCAACTATCAAAAATTTGAATTACATTTGCACCATTTTCAATTTGGTTTTTAATATGAATTTTTAAAAACTTTTCAATAATTAATAAGATTTTATCAATTAAAATCTTATCCTCAAAAAAGTTTTCCTTTAATTTTTTTTTTGGCGATTGTTGGTTAATCATGTAAACCAATAATGTCCATGGTGCACCAACAAATCCAATAGTGGTTTTGTTGTTTAGGATGGGATTTGAGCTTACTTTTTTTATTACCCTATAAACTGAGTGTAATTTTCTTACAAAATTAACCTCATCAACATTTACAATTTCATCTAAATCTATATTCCCTAATTTTGGACCGAAATTCTTCTCAAATTCTACTTTTTGACCCAAGCCATAGGGTAACATTAATATATCAGAAAATATGATTGCGGCATCTAAATCAAATCTCTTTAATGGTTGTAATGTTATTTCTGATGATAAATTTTCATTTAAACACAAATTAATAAAGTTTGGATTATCTTTTCTAATTTCTCTAAATTCAGGCAAATACCTTCCTGCCTGTCTCATAATCCATATAG
>CABYCY010000028.1 GCA_902517615.1 uncultured Pelagibacteraceae bacterium | reverse complement strand
ATTATAGTATGTTCGTATAAATTCATTTATGTTCTTTAAAAAAAATGAGGATATACTATTATAAACGTTCAATTACAATAGTTAAAAACGTAAAATAATTAGTTTTTTTATATGTTTTCAGTAATTTTTCCAGGTCAGGGTTCTCAAATGGTTGAGATGGGAAAAGAGTTTTATGATAGATTTGAAATAGTCAAAAATTTGTTTAACGAGGCAGATGATGTGCTTAATTTTTCTATTTCAAAGTTAATTTTAGAAGGGCCCAAAGAACAGTTGGACCTAACAGCAAATACTCAACCAGCAATATATTTAATTAGTTATTCCATTTTTAATGTTATTAAAAAAGAGTTTAATATTGATTTAAATAAAGCTAAATATTTCGCTGGCCATTCCTTGGGGGAATATTCGGCATTATCTTGTGCAGGATACTTAGAGTTCTCAGACACTATAAAAATTTTAAGAATTAGAGGCGAGGCGATGCAAAATTCTGTACCTAAAGGAGAGGGTGGAATGGTTGCAGTTCTAGGTTCGACTGTTGGAGTAATTGAAAAAATACTAATAGATAATGAGAAAAATTTTTCAGCACAAATAGCGAACGATAATTCTGATGGTCAATTAGTTTTAAGTGGAAAAATAGATGATTTAGAAAAGTTAATTTCAGCACTTAAAGAAAATTCAATTAAAAATATAAAATTGCCAGTAAGCGCACCATTTCACTGCAGTCTAATGAATAAAGCTACAAATATAATGTCAGAAGAATTAAATAAACTTAATTTTCAAAATGGTGATAATAAATTAATTTCAAATGTTACAGCAGAAGTGATTTCTGATACAGAAGATTTAAAATCTCTTTTAATTAAGCAAATTGAAAATAGAGTTAGATGGAGAGAAAGTGTAATATATATGATAAAA
The DNA here is from genome assembly GCA_902517615.1 of uncultured Pelagibacteraceae bacterium. Taxonomy (GTDB): domain Bacteria; phylum Pseudomonadota; class Alphaproteobacteria; order Pelagibacterales; family Pelagibacteraceae; genus Pelagibacter. Next base: position 3,026 of record CABYCY010000028.1, on the reverse strand, counting down.
AATGACGTAAATCAGTTTATAGAAATTGGACCTGGGAAAGTTTTGTCAGGTTTGATAAAAAGAATTAACAGAAATGTAAAAATTAATACAATAAATAATCAAGAAGATATTAAAAATTTAAAAATATGAATGATTTAAAAGATAAAAATATAATAGTTACAGGTGCCTCTGGTGGAATAGGCAATTCAATTGTAAAAAAATTAAGTGAGAGAGGCGCAAATATTCTAGCCTCAGGAACTAAAGTTGAAAAATTACATGAATTAAAAAAAAACTTTAAAAATATTAAAATATTAAAATTTGATATATCTCAAAGTGACAAAATTGAGGAATTTATAGAAAGTGCTACAAATGAATTGGGTGGGGGTCTAGATTGTTTAGTTAACAACGCTGGTGTAACTCAAGATAATCTAGCAATTAGAATGAGTTTAGATGAGTGGAAAAAAGTAATTGATATTAATTTAACTTCAACTTTTTTAATGAGCAAATCAGCAATTAAAAAAATGTTAAAAAATAAATTTGGAAAAATTGTAAATATAAGTTCAGTAGTTGGGCATACAGGAAACCTAGGTCAAACAAACTATACTGCATCAAAAGCAGGTGTTATTGCAATGTCTAAAAGCTTAGCTATAGAATACGCTAAGAAAAATATAAATATTAATTGTATTTCACCTGGTTTTATTAAAACAACAATGACTGATAAGATAGATGAAAAGTTTAAAGAAGCTATTATATCAAAAATTCCATCTGCAAGACTTGGAGAGCCAGATGACATAGCAAATGCAGTAGTTTTTTTGTGCTCAGATCAATCAAGTTATATTAACGGAGAGACCCTGCATGTTAATGGGGGTATGTATATGGCTTGACAAAATAACTATTTAAACTATTAAGAATTCATAACAAAAAAGGATCAATATGTCAGAAGACGTTTCAAGCAAAGTTAAAAAAATTGTAGCAGATCACTTAGGAATAGATGAAGCAAAGGTAACTGAAGAGTCAAGTTTTATTGATGACTTGGGAGCTGATAGTTTGGATACCGTTGAATTAGTGATGGCTTTCGAAGAAGAATTTGGATCTGAAATTTCAGATAGTGAAGCTGAGAAAATTTTAACTGTTGGAGATGCAGTTAAATTTATCGAAGGAAAAGCAAACTAGAAATTTTAATGCCCTCAGAAAAAGATGGGGTAATGATTATATTGTCTTCTCCTTCTGGAGCGGGTAAAACTACCCTAGTTAAAAAACTATCTGAAAAAGATAATTACGAAATATCAATTTCACATACAACTAGACAACCTAGACATAACGAAAATCAAAATGAAGATTATTTTTTTATTAATGAGTTGGATTTTAAAAGATTAATTACAAATGAGGAATTCCTAGAATACGCTAAAGTTTTCAATAATTTTTATGGAACAACAAGAACTCCAGTTATAGACAAACTTAACAAAGGTAAGAATGTACTTTTTGATATTGATTGGCAGGGAGCTGATCAAATAAAGAATAAAAAATTAGATTATAAATTAATTACTTTTTTCATACTACCTCCTAGCAAAGAAGTTTTATTTGAAAGATTATCTAAAAGACATGCGAGTGACAAATTAATTGCTGAAGAAAGAATGAAACAATTTGAAAGAGACGTTTTACATTGGATAAATTATGATTATGTTGTCATAAATAATGATTTAAATGAATGTTATTTAAAAATAACAAATTTGATTGACGCAGTATTAAGCAATGGTTCTAAAGATTATGATCTAGATTATATAAGAAGCCATGTTGATAAGCTAACTTATTAAGTTTTCATATTCACAAACTAGTTTGTAATAAGTCTCCAAACTTATATTTTGTGGCCTCAAATTTAAATTAATTTTTAGCTTTTCCAAAATCCTTTGATCTCCATTAAAAAGTTGATTAAAAGGTTTTTTTAACATTTTTCTTCTTTGATTAAAAAAAATTCTTGTAACTTTTTCTAAATTATTTGGATCATTAATTTTAACAAAATTTTTCTTCGGATAAAAAAATAACAAAGAACTGTCTATTTTTGGTTTTGGAGAAAATGCTTCAGGTTTGATGTCACATATCTTTTTAATATTGAGTTTCCAATTACAAATAATTGATAATCTCCCATAATTTGAAGTATTAAATTCAGCAATAATTCTGTCAGCAACTTCTTTTTGAAACATTAATACCAAACATTCAAACCAAAAGTTATCTTTTAAATTAATTATCCATTTGCTTAGAATTTCAGTTGAAATATTATATGGTAAATTACCAAAAACTATGACCTTATTTTTGAAAAGACTAGTTTCATCAATATTTAAAATATCTTCGTTTATAATATTTAATCTATTTTTAAATTTGTCTTTTAAATTGTCAACTAGCTCATAATCTTTTTCAATTACAAATAGCTCTTTAGGTTTTTTTTTTAAGATAAAATTAGTAAGATTGCCTGTACCAGGCCCAACTTCTAGCACAGTTTTATTCTCTATATTAGTACAAGTAACTATTTTTTCTAAAATATTATTATCTATTAAAAAATTTTGACCTAGACTTTTTTTTGCTTTAATCAATTTTTATCTAAAAATTTAATTGCTTGAATTAAGCTTAATGGATTTGATAAATTTTTTCCTATCATTTTTTCATTTGGACCGTGATCTGGAGATATTCTTAAAAAAGGTAGTCCTAATGTAATATTTATAGCATCATATTCAAAAAGAGTTTTTATTGGTGTTAAAACTTGATCGTGATACATGCCTATAATTGAATCATAATTTTTACGATTATTTTTTAAAAAAATAGTATCTGCAGGTATTGGGCCATCAATTTTGAAACCTTTTTTTTTCATCTTCAAAATAAGAGGCTTGATTATTTTTTCATCCTCATTTTCTCGAAGAATACTCTCGCAATGAGGATTGATTCCCAATACACCTATTTTTGGTTTTTTGTTTAATACTTGTTTGTAAAAATTTTGAATTAATATTATTTTACTTTCAATAGTTTTTCTGTCTATTTTTTTTGAAACTAATTTT
>CABYCY010000027.1 GCA_902517615.1 uncultured Pelagibacteraceae bacterium | reverse complement strand
TTCATAATGGGTAAAGAAACTACCAATTTAGAATATAAACTAAAAAAATTTACTAATTCAAAATATTGTATATCAGTTTCCTCTGGAACAGATGCTTTGTTAATATCACTGATGTCTTTAAATATTAAACCTGGAGATGAAGTAATTACTACTTCTTTTTCATGGATATCTACAGCTGAAGTGATTGTCAATTTAGGTGCTAAACCAATTTTTATAGATGTAGATCATAATACGGGTTTAATAAAAGAAAATTTGATAAAAAAAATGATAACCAAAAAAACTAAAGCGATTATTATTGTCTCTTTATTTGGTCAAATACCAAACATAGATTATATAAATTCAATTTGTAATAAAAATAACATACCTGTTATAGAAGATGCTGCACAAAGTTTTGGTTCTAAATATAAGAATAAATACAGTTGTAATCTTACTACAATTGGATGTACTTCTTTTTTTCCAACAAAAAATTTAGGGTGCTATGGAGATGGAGGAGCAATTTTTACCAATAGTTATAAAATTCAAAAAGCTTGTAAAGAAATAAGACTTAATGGAAAAAATAATTATAATAATTTCGTTAGAATAGGTGTTCAAGGAAGAATGGATACTATACAAGCATCCATACTTATAGCTAAACTTAAAAGTTTTAGAAAAGAATTAAAACTCAGAAAAAATTTTGCTGCAAAATATTTAAAAGCATTTAGCGTAAACTTACCTAAAATTAAAATTGTAGGCTCAGAAAAATTTAATTCTAGTTCTTGGCCAACTTTCAATATATTGGTAAAAAATAGAGATAAATTAAAAAAATTTTTAGAAAGAAATAATATTTTAACAAAAATATACTATAATAAACCAATGCCACTATACTATCCGTACAGTAAATTTAAAAAAACAAAAATTAATGGTGCAAAATATATTTCTAAAAATATATTAAGCCTACCTTTTGGACCTTATTTAAATTACGAATATCAAACAAAAGTTATAAAATTAATAAAGAAATATAAAGAAACATATGAATAAGTTAAAAAATAAAAAGATTTTAATAATTGGTGGCTGTGGTTTTATTGGAAGTCATGTAACTGAAGAACTCTTAAAAGAGAAGGTAAAAAAAATATTAATATTTGACAATTTTTCTAGAGGAAAAAAAAATAATATAGAAAATTTTTTAAGTGACAAAAGAGTAAAAATCTATCCTAACGGAGGTGATATAAGAGATGTAGATATACTAAACGATGCTATGAAAGGCATGGATTATGTAATACATCTTGCAGCATTATGGCTTTTGCATTGCAAAGATTATCCTCGTGCTGCATTTAAAGTAAATATAGAGGGAACATTTAACGTATTAGAGGCATGTGTAAAAAATAAAATTAAACGATTAATATATTCTTCTTCAGCATCTGTATATGGAGATGCAATAAAAATTCCAATGACTGAAGATCATCCCTTCAATAATAAAAATTTTTATGGAGCTACAAAAATTTCATCCGAAGCAATGTGTAGAGCGTTTCATGATAGATATGGATTAAATTATGTTGGTCTTCGTTATATGAATGTATATGGACCAAGACAAGATCAAAAAGCTGCGTACAACGGTGTAATTCCAACTTTGTTAGATAAAATTGATAACAATCAACCTCTAATTATAGATGGAGATGGATCACAATCCTATGATTTTATTGATTCAGAAGATGCTGCCAGATGCAATGTTTTGGCTTTAAAAAGTAAATCCGTAGATAAATTTTATAATGTTGGTACTGGTAAAAAAACCTCAATCAAAAACTTATGCAAATTAATTGTTAAATTAAAAAAGAAAAATACAAAAATAACATTTAAACCATATAAATTAGACGATGCAAGAAGTCAGATTAAAAATAGAGTATCTTCAACCAAATTAGCAAAAAAAGATTTAAATTTTAAATATAAATATTCACTTAAAAGTGGACTTACAAAACTTATTTCGTGGAGAAATAAGTTAATTGGATAACATAATCTAAATGTGTGGAATTGCTGGAATAATTAATTTTAATAATATTAAAGTTAAAAAAAATAATTTAGAATTAATGATATCTAAAATTCTACACAGAGGTCCTGATGGAGAAAATTATTGGATAAAAAATAATATTGGTTTTGGACATTGTAGACTAGCAATTATAGATAAATCATCAAAAGGCTCTCAACCAATGAAAAGTTATGATGGTAGATATATACTTTCATATAATGGTGAAGTTTATAATTTTAAAGAACTAAAAAAAATATTAGAAAAAAAATATCAATTTTCATCAAGCTCAGATACAGAGGTGGTGTTATATTCTCTAATTGAATGGGGAACTGATGCATTAAATAAATTTAATGGAATGTTTGCGTTAAGTTTTTTTGATAGAAAAAGACAAGAATTGACTCTTGCTAGAGATAGATATGGTATAAAGCCTCTATATATTTTTAAAAATCATAAAATATTCTCATTCGCATCTGAGCAAAAATCTATACTGGCACTGCCTGAATTTAAAAAAGAAATTAACTTTAGTAGTGTTTCTGAATATTTTACCTTCCAAAATATTTTATCTAAAAATACTTTTTTTAAAAATTTGGAACTTTTTGAACCTGGATCTTTTTTAAAGTACAACTTAAAGAATAAAAAATTTGTACAAAGAAAATATTGGGAATTTAATTTTAGAAAAAATCAAAAAATTAAAAAAGAAAAAGAGTATATTGAAGAATTAAAAAACCTTCATGAAAAAGCAATAAATAGCCAGATGGTATCAGATGTAAAAGTTGGTTCTTATTTGAGTGGAGGGATAGATTCTTCATCCATAACCTACATAGCTTCAAAAAAAATAAAAAATTTTGACACATTTAATTGTGGTTTTCAAACAAAATTAGTATCAAAAAAAGAAAAAAAATTTGATGAAACTTCTAAAGCTAAAATAATTTGCGGATATCTTAAAACTAAAAATCATAAATTTTTAATAAAACCAAAACATATAGAAAAAAGTTTAAATAGTATTACTTATCATTTAGAAGAACCACGAGTAGGACAAAGCTATCCAAATTACTACGCATCTAGATTGGCAAGCAAACATGTAAAAGTTGCATTATCTGGTACTGGAGGAGATGAAATTTTTGGGGGTTATCCATGGAGATATCCAACTGGTTTAAAAATAAATAATTACAATGAATTCATAAACAAATATTATGAACTTTGGCAAAGACTAATTACGAGTAATAATCAAAAAAAATTTTTTAATCCTATTTGGAGTCATGTAAAAACTCAAAATAACAAAGAAATATTTGAAAATATTTTTAAAGGGAAAAATAAAAAAATTAATGACGATTTAGATATTATTAATTTAAGTTTACATTTTGAGGCAAAAACATTTTTGAGAGGTTTACTTCTTTTAGACGATAAACTTGGTATGTGTCACAGTATAGAAAATAGAGTGCCTTTTTTAGATAACAATTTAGTAGATTTTGCAATGTCATGCCCTGCTGATTTAAAAATCAAAAATTTTTATAACAATAGAGGAAAGTATATCTTAAGAAAAATGTTAAAAAAAAATCTTCCAAAACAAATTTATACTAATAGAAAACAAGGATTTAGTGGGCCAGATAATAGTTGGTTTAAAAATCAAAATAAAAACTTTGTAAAAAAAATTTTAAATGAAAAAAATACAATTTTTAATATTATTGATAAAAATGAAGTTAGTAAAATTTTAGAAAATCACTTTAAAAATAAAGCAAATAATAGATTAATTATTTGGTCCTTAATATATTTTAATGAATGGTTTAAAATTAATTTTTAAATTCTTTAAGTATATAAAATACTGTAGAGCTGCCTAATATTTTTGATAGTTTATTTCTTCTTTCAATAGAAATTTTGGAATCAAAGATGGAATTGCCTGTATAGAACAATTTTGCACTAATGACATTTATAATTTTTAAACCATTGTTATGAAAATATTTTCTCCAAAACTTCTCTCTAGAATTTATAATTTCTGAAAAAACATTATTTGAAATTATGCTATGGCTCCTTGGATCTATGTACCATCTTTTAATCAGACCTGTTATTAAAGTCCAAAAACACCAATAAGATGAAGTGCATCCATGAATCATTATACCATCTTTCTTTAAAACTCTTTTCATATCATCTATAAGTAAATCTAAATTCTCTACGTGCGTTAAAACATTTGAAGAATAAACAATATCAAAAGTTTCATTTTCATAGGGTAAATTAACCCCATCATATTTTTCAACTGGAAAATCAATTTTTGACTCATTATTTTCTTTATCTTGAATTTTTGAATCATCAAAAACCTTGTATTTAGATAAATTATAATTTGAAGATTGCAAACCATCTTCCGCTGAAGACGCAATATCTACTGATTTTATATCTGATCCTAATTTTTCTAAATATTTTGATTGCCATCCAAATCCCGAACCAACCTCTAATACTTTTTTTTTATCAAAAAAAACTTGCATAGAAACCTGCTGTATCTCGAATATTCTATATAATTTAAGTGTGGCTAGTGAGAAATCAGAGCACCAAAATGATGTAATCCTATTTAATTTATTTTTTAATAATTTTAGAGTACTTTTCATAAAAACTAATTTATTCCTTATAAATTAATAGTTTATAATATTTTATATGACGATAAGTATTTTGTTTCTTTTTTTAATATTTTTATTAACCATTTTTTTATATAATTATAATATAGGATATTTTTTAATAAAAAATGATGAATTTGAGCAAGATTTAAATATTAAAAACAATTCAAATATTAATATTTCATTTACACCAATAAGTGTAGACAAACACCATCTCGATGGTGAGCTTATTTTTGGTGGATTAAGTATAGAACTTGTAAATAAA
>CABYCY010000026.1 GCA_902517615.1 uncultured Pelagibacteraceae bacterium | reverse complement strand
GCCAGAATTTCTTACTGCAAATCTATCTCCTGCTAAACCTGCTGCAAAAAGTTTTCCAGTCGTAGCACCATAAAGAACTGTATTGCCTATAATTGTATTTTCGTTTGAAGTTAAATTACTTTCATCTGATAGCTTTATAGTAATAGTAGCGCCCGATAGGCCTTTTCCAACATAATCATTAGCATCTCCTTTAAGAACAAGCTTCAAACCTTTTGTTGAAAAAGCGCCAAAAGATTGACCAGCAGACCCTTTAAAATTTAAAGTTAAAAAATTTTCATCTAACTTTTCATATCCATATTTTTTATAAATATAATGTGAGATTCTAGTACCAACTGCTCTATTTGTATTTTTTATTAAAAATTCTTTTTGAATTTTTTGGGAATTATCTAATGCCATTTGTATCTCTGGCCAAATTTTTTGATCTAAAGTATCAGGAACTTTATTAATTTCTGAATTTTCACAATATCGTTTATTGTCTCCTGGATCTGCTTGAACAAAAAGTGGATTTAGATCTAAATCATCTAAATTTGGAGAGGCCTTATTAACCTGCATCAATAAATCAGTTCTTCCAATTATATCGTTAAGAGATTTAAAACCAAGTTCAGCTAATATTTCTCTAACCTCAGAAGCAATAAAAGAAAACAAATTCACAACTTTATCAGGCGTTCCTGTGAACTTTTCTCGTAACAATTCATCTTGAGTACAAACTCCAACAGGACATGTATTTGAATGACATTGTCTGACCATTATACATCCCATGGCTACCAAAGCTGTTGTAGCAACACCATATTCCTCAGCACCCATCATTGCAGCAATAACAATATCTCTACCAGTTTTAATTCCACCATCAGTTCGTAAAGTTACTTTATGTCTAAGATTATTTAATGTTAATACCTGATTTGCTTCTGTAAGACCCATTTCCCAAGGTATACCAACATACTTGACACTTGTTTGTGGTGTAGCTCCAGTTCCTCCATTATGTCCAGAAATTAATATTATATCAGCTTTTGCTTTAGCTACTCCTGCTGCTATTGTTCCAACTCCAGATGAAGCAACTAACTTAACTCCAATTCGAGCCTTAGGATTAATTTGTTTTAAATCGTAAATTAACTGGGCCAAATCTTCTATAGAATAAATATCATGATGAGGAGGTGGAGATATAAGAGTAACCCCAGGGGTAGAATGTCTTAATTTAGCAATTTCATTAGTTACTTTAAAACCAGGCAGTTGACCACCTTCTCCTGGTTTTGCTCCTTGAGCAATTTTAATTTCAATTTCATTACAGTTATTTAAATAATTAATAGTAACTCCAAATCTTGCAGAGGCAATTTGTTTCACTCTTGAATTTGCACTGTCCCCACCTTCCATTAATTTAAATCTTTCTTGGTCCTCTCCACCTTCCCCGCTACATGAAGCACCTTTAATTCTGTTCATACCAATTGCTAATGTTTCATGAGCTTCTTTTGATAATGCTCCGTGAGACATACTTCCACTTCCAAATCTTTTTAATATATTATGAATTGGTTCTACCTCGCTCAAATTAATTGATGGGCCTAATTTCTTTTTTCTAAAATTAATTAAATCTCTTAAATTTATTGGGGGTAGATTATAAATACCTTCTGCATACTTTTTATATGCTTCATAAGATTTAGATCCAACAGCACTTTGTAATAAATGAATTAATCTTCCTTGGTATTGGTGTGTCTCACCATTTTTTCTATATCTATAAATACCACCTATTGGAAGAATTGTTTCTGAGCTTTCAAAGGCCTCTTTGTGAATTTCCCTTATTTTTTTTTCTATACCGGTTAAACCAATTCCAGATATTTTTGAAGTTACACCTGGAAAATAATCATTAACAATAGTTCTACTTAATCCTACTGTTTCAAAATTACATCCACCTCTATATGAGCTAAGTACAGATATACCCATTTTTGACATAATTTTTAAAAGTCCAGAATTAACAGACTTAATGTATCTTTCCACACAATCATCAAAGCTGAATTGACCAAACAATTTTTTCTTAAACCTCTGGTATAAACTATCAAAAGCTAAATAAGGGTTAACTGTAGTAGCACCAACCCCAATAAGTGTTGCAAAAGAATGTGTATCTAAAGCTTCTCCAGATTGAACATTTAATGAAACATATCCTCTTAATTTTTTGTTAACTAAAAATGTATTTATAGATCCAACACATAAAAGCATTGGAATAGGCAATTTTTGTTCAGATAAATCTTTATCACTAAGAATTAGCTGTGTTATTCCTTGTCTAACAGCTATCTCTGCCTCCTTTTGAATTCTATCAATTGCATCAGATAAATTCTCATCTTTTGAAAAACTACAATCAATCATTACAGAATTTTTTCCAAAGAAGTTAATAAATTTTTCAAGTTGAGAATTAGATAAAATCGGACTATTTAAAACATAAATATTTTCTTTTGTTAAAGTGTCAAAATCTAAAATATTACCTAGATTTCCAAATCGAGTTTTAAGACTCATTACTTTATTTTCTCTAAGTGAGTCAATCGGTGGGTTCGTTACCTGACTAAAATTTTGTCTAAAAAAGTGATAAAGTGGTCTATATTTATCAGACAATACTGCTAGAGGTGTATCGTCTCCCATTGAACCCGTTGCTTCTTTTGCATCTTCAGCCATAGGGTGTAAAATAAGCTCTAGATCCTCAAGGCTTATTCCAAAAGTATATTGTCTTCTTCTTAAAGCTTCACCGTCATAAATATTTTTTTCATTTGAAATTGATAATTTTTCATCTAAGTCTATAATTTGAGAATTAAAATGTTTAAATTCTTTGGCTAAATAATCTTTTATATCATTATTTGAAAAAACTTTGCCTTTTTCAATTCTGACGCCTAAAATCTCGCCAGGTCCCAATCTACCTTTTGATAAAATTTTTTTTTCATTTAGTTCAATCATGCCAGTTTCAGATCCTGCAAATAACATTTTATCTTTTGTAATTGCATATCTTAAAGGTCTTAAGCCATTTCTGTCATTTGCTGCTATAACCCATTCATTATCAGTTGCAGCTATTGCGGCAGGTCCATCCCATGGTTCCATTGTACTATTTAAAAAATTAAATAATTGTTGATGACTTTTTGATAAAGTCTTACTTTTCTTTGACCATGCATCTGGTACTAACATTAGTTTTGCTAAAGGCGCTGGTTGCCCTGATTTATTCAATAATTCAAAAACATTATCTAATGCAGCTGAGTCTGATACACCTTTTTGTATAACAGGTTTTAAATTTTCAACATTATCAAAAAGTGGACTGCTCATTTCTTGTTCGTGAACTTTCATCCAATTTTTATTACCTTTATAAGTATTAATTTCACCGTTATGAGCTATTGCTCTAAATGGTTGTGCTAAACTCCAGCTTGGAGCTGTATTTGTTGAAAATCTTTGATGAAAAATAGCATATCTAGATATAAATCTTTTATCTTTTAAGTCTAAATAAAAATCTGAAATAGCTTCAGCAAGATATAAACCTTTATAAATAATTGATTTAGAACTTATTGAACAGATGTAAAAATTATTTAAAGATAGTTGAAAAGCTTTTTTTTCAATTATCTTTCTAGTCTCATAAATTTTTCTTTCTAAATTTTTATCAAGAAGATTTTGGTCATTAGACTTGAATAATACCTGAATTATCTCTGGCATAGTTTGGAGAGCTTTTTGTCCAAGAATTTTTGGATTTACTGGAACCTGTCTCCATCCATAGATGCTAAAATTATTTTTAGTTAACTCACTTTCAACAATTGTTTTACAACTTTCTTGAGCCATATAATCATTTCTTGGCAAAAAAATCATACCAACACATATTTCAGCATTATCATAGTCATGTCCTGTGACTTCTATTTTTTCTATGAAAAAATTTTTAGGTATTTCGATATGTATACCTGCTCCATCACCAGTTTTACCATCTGCATCAACCGCTCCTCTATGCCAGACAGCTTTAAGAGCCTCTATTCCATAATCTACAATTTCTCTAGATTTTTTTCCTTCTGTGGAAGCAATTACTCCAACACCACATGCATCATGCTCCATTTCCTTCGAATAAACATGATTTTTTGTGAGAAGTTTTAAGTTTTTTTTATAATTTTTCACTATGCAACTTTTGTCTTTTTAATATCTAATTCTTGTAAATAATTTTTCATTGAAGCGGCTGCCTCTCTTCCATCTTTAATAGCCCATACAACAAGTGAGGCTCCTCTAACTATATCTCCAGCAGCAAACACTCCCTTTAAATTTGTTTCCATTGTGTCAAAATCTGTTTTTATTGTTCCCCACTTAGTTACTTGAAGTTCTTTTGAGTCAAACAAGTTTGGTAAATCTTCAGGATCAAAACCAAGTGCTTTAATGACCATGTCAGCTTTAATTTCAAATTCAGAGCCTTCTTGTATCTCAGGTCTTCTTCTACCTGACTCATCAGGTTCACCTAATTGAATTTGATCAACAACTAAATTCTCAATTTTGTTTTTACCTTTGAATTCTTTTGGACTTGATAACCATACAAATTTTACACCTTCTTCTTCTGCATTAGCAACCTCTCTCGATGAACCTGGCATATTTTCTTTATCTCTTCTGTATAAACACTTTACTGATTTTGCTTTTTGTCTAACAGATGTTCTTACACAATCCATTGCTGTATCACCTCCACCAATTACAACAACATCTTTCCCTTCAGCATTTAAAATTCCCTTGTCAAATAATTCAACCTTATCACCTAATCCTTTTTTATTTGAAGCTGTTAAAAATTCCATTGCAGGAAATATATTGTTTAAGTCGTTTCCCGGTAAATCAACTTCCCTTGGTTTGTATACTCCTGTAGCGATAAGTATTACGTCATGTTTCTTTCTGAGCTGATTTAAAGTTGCATCTTTACCAACTTCAAATTTTTGAACAAACTCAATTCCACCATCTTTTAAAAGTTTTGTTCTTCTTTCGACTACGTGTTTTTCTAATTTAAAATTTGGTATTCCATAAATTAAAAGTCCTCCAGCTCTATCATAACGATCATAAACAGTTATCTTATATCCATCTTTTCTTAATTGTTCTGCAGCTGCTAAACCAGCTGGTCCTGCTCCTATAATACCAACACTTTGATCTTTCTCAAATTTTACTGATATTGGTTTAACCCAACCTTGTTCCCAAGCATTATCAGTAATATATTTTTCCATAGAGCCAATTGTAACTGTTCCATGACCAGACTGTTCAATGACACAATTTCCCTCACATAATCTATCTTGGGGACATATTCTCCCGCATACTTCTGGCATATTGTTAGTACTTTGAGACAATTCATATGCTTCTTTCAATCTTCCTTCTGCAGTAAGTTTCAGCCAATCAGGTATATTGTTACTTAAAGGACAATGAACCTGGCAAAATGGAACTCCACACTGCGAACATCTGCTTGATTGTTCTTGAGCTTTTTGAGTTAAAAATTCATCATAAATTTCGTTAAAATCGTCTTTCCTATTATCAACTTCTCTTTTAGGTGGAGTTTGTTGACCTATCTCAACGAATTTTAACATTTTACTAGACATAATTTTTTATACTTTTAGGCAAATTATACATTGATTTTATTAGTTAAAGCATTATTTAGGTCAGCTTTTATGACCTTTTATTTGCGATAAATACCATAAAATATGAGTATTTCAAAAATTGCATACCAAATATGAATAAATCGAATTGTTTGAAATGCCATTTTTTTAAGCTACGAAGACTCGATGTTTCAAAATATTATAGAAATTTTAATTCTCTCTGCAATTCAAGGAATATCTGAATTTCTACCGATAAGTTCTTCGTC
>CABYCY010000025.1 GCA_902517615.1 uncultured Pelagibacteraceae bacterium | reverse complement strand
TATCTTCTCTATAGGCAATATCCATAAGCTGACCTCTTTCTTTTATATTACCTGGTCTTTTTGCTAATTCTTTTACTATTAAAAACTCTGTTGTAGTCAACTTATCAGGTAATGGTTTTCCATTCCATTCACATTCAAGTTGAGATGGATCTAATTTTAATCTTCCATGAGAGATTAAACTTTTGTTTTCTTCTAAAACATTATTTGAATCTTTTTTTCTAAGCTGAAGTCTAATTCTCTCAATCAAAACTTTAATTGAAAAACCTCCAGATTTTTTAACAAAATCGTCGGCACCTAATTTTAAACCTAGCAACTCATCAATTTCATCATCTTTTGAGGTAAGAAATATAACTGGCAATGAAGTTTTTTTTCTAAGTTTTTTAAGTAATTCTTCTCCATCCATTTTTGGCATTTTGATATCGATGACTGCTAAATCAGGAGGCATTCGAGTAAGACCAATTAAAGCACTTTCGCCATCAATATATGTTTGAACTTTAAAACCTTCTTTTTCTAATGCAATACTAAGACTAGTTAGTATATTTCTATCATCATCGATTAAAGCTATTGTTGATTTTTGCATACTTTATTTATTTAAAAATACTAAATTGTTCTAAATTGGGCAATCGAATATAATTAGTGAAGCACTCCCCAATTATCACCAACGTTTACATCAACAGTCAAAGGTATAGAAAAAGAATGATAATCACTTTGAGAAACACTAGTCATTTCATCCTGAATTAACTTAATCATCCGCTTTTCATCATTTTTTGGTACTTCAAAAATTAACTCATCATGAATTTGCAAAAGAATATTAGATTTTAAATTTTTTTGATCATTTAATTTTTTATCTAATCTAATCATTGCTAATCTCATAACCTCAGATGCAGAACCTTGAATTGGTGCATTTATAGCTGCTCTTTCTTGAAAATTTCTAATATTAAAATTTTTATCATTAATTCCATTAAAGTGAGATCTTCTTCCAAATATATTATTTACATACCCACTTTTTCTGCAAAATTTAATTGTACTATCCATATAAACTTTAATTTCAGGAAATTTAGCAAAATATGAATTAAGAAACTCTTCAGCTTCATAATTTGAAACGTTTATTTGTTTAGCTAATCCATACTGAGAAATACCATAAATTATTCCAAAGTTTATAGCTTTAGCTTTTCTCCTATGATCCTGGTTTACCTTTTTAATATCTATATTGAAAATCTGGCTAGCAGTTAAAGAATGAATATCCTCATTATTTTTAAATGCCTTTTTAAGTTCTTTCACGTCTGCTAAATCTGCTAAAATTCTCATCTCAATTTGATTATAATCTGCAGAAATTAGTAAATGATTTTTTTTTGCAGTAAAAGCTTTTCTAATATCTTTACCATCCTCAGATTTAATTGGTATATTTTGTAAATTAGGATCACTTGAAGCCAGCCTACCGGTCGTAGTAGCAGCAAGTAAAAAAGAAGTATGAACTCTTTTTGTATTCGGGTTTATATGTTCAGGTAAAGCATCTGAGTATGTATTTTTTAATTTTGAAACTTGTCTCCAATCTAAAACCAATTTTGGAAAGTTATGACCTTTAAATGCTAAATCCTCTAAGACACTTGCATTTGTTGCAAAACTTCCCTTTTTTGTCTTTTTGGTTCCTGCTATCTTTAGATCATTATATATAATTTCTCCCAATTGTTTTGGTGAAGCAATATTAAATTCTTTTTTTGAAATTTTGAAAACCTCTTTTTCAATTTTGTTAATTTTCTTATCAAATTTTAAAGATAGAGAATTTAAAAATTTATTGTTAACTTCTATTCCCTCAATTTCCATAAATGCCAGTATTTTAATTAAAGGCTTTTCAAATATTTCATAGATATTAATCATTTTTTCAACTTTTAAATTTTTGATAAATTTTTTATACAATCTAAAAGTAACATCAGCATCTTCGGCAGCATAGTTCTTTGCCTCCTCTAATTCTACTTCGCTAAAGTTAATTTCTTTCTTACCTGTGCCAACGATCTCTTTAAAAGAAATAGTTTTATGACCTAAGTGTATTTCTGATAACGTATCCATGTTGTGTCTATTTTTTCCTGCATCTAAAACATAAGACATTAACATTGTATCTTCCATTGAAGACAAGGTTATCCCATGCTTGTAAAAAACGATAAAATCAAATTTTATATTTTGACCAATTTTTTTAACGCTAGGGTCCTCTAATAGTTCTTTTAATTTTTTAATTACATCATTTTTATTAACGCATTTAGATGACTTGTGACCAACAGGAATATAACAAGCTTTTCCAATTTTTGAACAAAGTGAAATACCAACTAAATCTGCCTGATGTGGATTTAGAGAAGTTGTTTCTGTATCTACAGCAACCTCTCCCACTTCTTCTGCTTCTTTTATCCACTCATCTATTTGGTCTAAACTACTAATTAAATAATAATTTTTATTATTAATTTTTTTTTGTTTTTCTAAATTATAATCATCAACCTTAACTCCTTTTAATTCTGGCTCTCCATATGCAGAGATAGCTGAACTTAACAGTCTATTAAATTCCATCTCTCTTAAAAATTTATACAGCTTATCTTTATTTACATTTTGTAATTTAAATTCACTCAGTTCTCTTGTCACTGGAGACTTATGATCCAATGTTACAAGCTTTTTACTTATCAAAGCTTTATCTTTATTTTCTATAAGAGTTTCTCTTCTTTTATTTTGTTTAATCTCATGAGCAGATTTAAGTAAAGTTTCTAAAGTACCATATTTATTTATTAACTCTGCAGCTGTTTTAACACCTATTCCTGGTACACCAGGAACGTTATCACTACTATCTCCTGCAAGAGACTGTACATCTATAACTTTTGATGCATCAACTCCAAATTTTTTAAATACGTCTTCATTTGTAATAAATTTATTTTTCATAGGGTCAAAAATTCGAACCCCTTTTTTGTAAAGCTGCATTAAATCTTTATCTGAAGAAACGATTGTAACTTTTGCACCTTTTTTAAGTATTTTATCAACATAGGTGGCAATTAAATCATCTGCTTCATAATTAGGAAGATCAACTGATGGTAAATTAAATGCTAAAACTGATTTTCTTATATATTCAAATTGAGGTGCAAGATCATCTGGTGCCTCTGATCTGTTTGCTTTATAATCGCTATAAATTTCATTTCTGAACGTTTTTCTAGCTGAGTCAAATATAACTGCAAAATGGGTTGGTTTTTGTGAATTTTGATCTGATTTTGAGTCTTCTAACAATTTAAACAACATGCTACAAAAACCACTAACAGCACCAGTGGGTAATCCATCACTTTTTCTAGTGAGAGGTGGCAATGCATAATAAGCTCTAAAAATATATCCAGAGCCGTCAATTAAATAAAAGTGATCTGTTTTTTGAATATTATTCATTAAATATAATTAAATACTACAATGCTAACATAATCTGTATATAAAAAAATTAACTTTAAGTAATTATAACTATTATAGCTGGATTATTTTTTATATTTTGAGTATTATTTATTAATGGAACTAACAAAAAATCTTACTCAAACTAAATTGATTAAATCTTTACTGGCAATAGTTCTTGGCTCTGTTGCTTTAACAATATCTGCTAAAATCAAAATTCCTTTTTATCCAGTTCCAATGACAATGCAAACTTTTGTTGTTCTATTTTTAGGAGTTAGCCTAGGTTACAAAATTGGATTAGCTACTGTGGGATTATATTTAATTGAAGGTATAGCAGGATTACCTGTATTCTCAAATTCTCCTGAAAAAGGAATTGGTTTAATTTATTTTACTGGCCCAACTATGGGATATTTAATTGGGTTTTTAACAGCCTGTTACTTGGCTTCCAAAATTAAAATGAATGATAGCTTTTTGATTGTTTTAATTAAATTAATAATTGCAACTTCAACTATTTATATTTTGGGTTTAACTTGGCTTGGGACACTAATTGGATGGGATAAACCAATATTTGCTTTAGGAGCTAAACCTTTTCTTCTAGCTGAAATTTGTAAAATAATGATATTAGCACTTATAGCTAAAAAAATTATTAAAATTAAAAAATTTGTTATCTAGGAGATCTCTTGGAAAGAATTCTTTGAAGAGTTCTTCTGTGCATTTTTAATCTTCTTGCTGTTTCAGAAACATTTCTATTACATAATTCAAATACCCTATGAATATGTTCCCACTTGACTCTATCAGCAGACATTGGATTTTCTGGTGGTGCAGCTTTTTTTGCTGGATCAGCCAATAATGCTTTCTCAACATCTTCCGCGTCAGCTGGTTTTGCAAGATAATCTATTGCACCCTCCTTTATTGCTGCAACTGCTGTTGGGATGTTTCCATAACCAGTTAACATAATAATTCTACTTTCATTATTTGAAGATTGAATTTCTTTTACAACCTCTAGGCCATTGCCATCTGCAAGCCTTAAGTCTACTACAGCAAAACCGAGTTTTTTAGTTTTTACAGACTCAACACCTTTTTTTACACTTTCTGCTTGAAAAACTTCAAATCCTTTTTTCTCCATTGCTCTAGACAATCTTTCGCGAAAAGGATTGTCATCATCAACTATAAGTAATGACTTATTCTCGAAATCACTTAAATTTTGTAATTTTACTTCTTCTTTCATTTGACACATATGGGAACTCTAAAAAATATTACAATACGTGAAATAGGTGTATTTTTAGCTAAAATTATTTCCTTTACATTATCGCTGTTTACTTTATATGCGACAAAATATGAAAGTTTTTTTCAAAAAGACTTTTTTTTATTAAATTTTTTTTGGAGGCATTTGAAATGCAAAAATTTAAATCAGTTGAGGAATTAGTAAATCAACTGAAACCTGAAAAACCAATTTACAGTATAAGAAAGCATTCAATTAAATCAGCTATAAAATATTTCAAAAAAAAATTCTTAGGAAAAATTTTATATGCTGTGAAAACCAATCCACATCCTGAGGTAATAAAAACAATAATTGAAAATGGAGTTGAACAATTTGATGTGGCTTCTTTGGAAGAAATTAAAAATATAAGAAAATTCAGTCAGACCGCCAAATGCTCCTATATGCATACAGTCAAAAGTAGAGAAAGTATTAAAGAATCATATTTTAATTTTGGAGTAAAAACTTTTTCATTAGATACAAAAGATGAGTTAATCAAAATTATTGAAAGTACAAATAATGCAAAAGACTTAGAATTATTTGTAAGAGTTGCAGTTTCAAATGAACATGCTGAGATTGATTTATCCAAAAAATTTGGTGCATTAACATCTGAAGCCACAGGACTATTGAGGCTAGCCAAGCAATACGCAAAAAAAGTTGGATTAAGTTTTCATGTTGGCTCACAGTGCATGCATCCAATTTCTTATTCAAAAGGTATTAATGAAATAGGAAACATAATTAAAAAAACTAAAATTATTCCAGATTATATTAATGTGGGTGGTGGTTTTCCAACTATTTATCCTGATTTAATTCCACAATCTTTAGATAACTATTTTAATGGAATAAACAAAAGTTTAGAAAATTTAAAACTTGAAAAACTGCCTGAAATAATTTGTGAACCAGGAAGAGCACTAGTTGCAGAGAGTGGATCAACAATTGTCAGAGTTAACTTACGAAAAAAACAAAAACTTTATATAAATGATGGTACCTATGGAACTCTTTTTGATGCAGGAACTCCAAACATTGTCTTTCCATCAAAAATGATTAAAGAAAATTCTAATAAAATAATTTCAAAAAAACTAACTGCATTTGATTTCTTTGGTCCAACATGCGATAGCATGGATTATATGAAAGGTCCTTTCTTGCTACCAAACAACATAAAAGAAAATGATTACATTGAACTTGGTCAGCTCGGAGCTTATGGATTGACATTTAGAACTCAATTTAATGGTTACTACTCAGACGAAATTTTTGAAGTTGAGGACAAGCCAATAATGACAATGTATGATAAAGACATTAACAAAGCCAATATGGTAGCTTGATGTCAGACCAAAAAAATCCAGGTCATAATAGTAAAATAGATTTTCTAAAAAACCCTGTTGAACATATTGACATCACCTCTTTTGATGCGCGAAAAATTATATCTTCAATGGAAAAGATGTCTTTTGTTTCAAGAGAAACTGCGAATGCTGCAAATATTTATAATGAAATGTTAAAAGATAATGAATGTACGATTTTTCTAACTTTAGCAGGATCTACCTCAGCAGCGGGATGTATGAATATTTATAAAGATTTAGTTAAGTATAATATGGTAGATGCAATCGTTGCAACAGGGGCCTCGATCGTTGATATGGATTTTTTTGAAGCACTGGGATTTAAGCACTATCAAGGCTCACAATTCCAAGACGATACAGAGTTAAGAAACAATTATATTGATAGAATTTACGATACTTACATTGATGAAGAAGAGCTTCAAATGTGTGATAAAATAATATGTGATATTGCTAACAACTTGGAAATTAGAAGCTATACTTCAAGAGAATTTATTCATGAGATGGGAAAATATTTAAAAAAGAATTCAAAAAAGAAAGACTCTTTAATTGAAACTGCTTACGATAACAATGTTCCAATTTTTTGTCCTGCTTTTACAGATTCTAGCGCAGGATTTGGTTTAGTAATGCATCAA
>CABYCY010000024.1 GCA_902517615.1 uncultured Pelagibacteraceae bacterium | reverse complement strand
AATATTTTTTTTAATTTCAATCATTTTTTATTTAAACATTCTAGAGTCTAGTTCCAAATTTTTTAAGAACGAATCTTCATTTTTTAATAAATCACCAGCATCATGTTCGTAGGTTGTTAAGGGGAATAATGTAATTGTAAACAACAAGTTTTCTGTTGGTTTTAAATCTCTATCGGAATAGTATGTCTTTTTGTATTTAATTCCTGCAGTCAAACAATCACTTTTATACTGATATACTAAATCATAATATTCGGTTAAGTTTATTTTTCTATTTCTTCTTGTTTTAAATGTTAAATTATTACTATCATTAAAATTATATGAAACTAAATTTTCAAAAATATTTCTATCTCCCATTTCTCCATTTTCTTCAATAAAATTAAAAGTAGTTTCAAAATTATCAAATAAAAATGTTGTGCTCATCTGATTATATTCAAAAGTATTTAGATCATTGTCTATTGCAAAATCATATTTAAGATTAATTTTATCATATAGATTATTTGTAATTGAACCGAATATATTTGAATTTTTTCTACCAATTGTACTTGATTTTGGAATAAAATATTCATCCTTATCCCTAATTACTGTTGCTAGTTTAATTTCAAAATATTTATTAATATTTTCTAATTCTTTTTTTTCTTTTTTATAATCTATACCTAATGTCAATGACCTTCCTTTTTCAAAAGAATCCCCTAAACCTAGTCTATTTAGAGAAAAAATATTTCCTACATCAACTTTTCTTGAAGATGTTGAATAATTTTTCATATCGCTTGGATTAAATCTGAATGATATTTTTGGAGTTAAAAAATTATCATAATTTTCTTGTTTTTTTATTAACGGCAAACTTGTATTTGCTTCAAACATTGTTAAAAGTTCAACTTGAGGACTTGACTTGTAATTAGAATTATTTTTTCCTAAAGAATTTAAATTTTTAAAAACAACATTAAAATCATTTTTATAACCTAAATTGCTGATGTAATCATTAGAGCTATAAGTTATATCGTTAATTATACTTGATTTTAAATCATTTGTGTTAGTAAGTTTATTACTACCAGAAGATCCTAAAGTGATACTTCCATTAAAATAATCTTCGTCAATTACAGCGCCAAAATTATAGTATGGTAAAACGTATTCATATCTGTCACTATTTTTATCTTTACTTAAGTTTTCATACCCTAAAAATCCACTTTGAAGGCTATATTTCTCATGATTTAAAGTAAGTTTAACTTGGCTATTCATAGTATTTAAACTCCCAGGCCTAGCTTCTGATTTTGTTATGAACGCATCAAATACTTTTAGATAAGTATCATTCGAAACTTGTTCGGTAGAAATAAATAAATTACTCGAATTGAAATCATCTAAATTAAGATCTATATCATAATTTAAAAAAAAATGTGAAAGTGTATTTTTTTGTTTAGTGGTAGAAGATTTGTAGTTATTTACAATTCCAAAATCAGCTAAAAAACTAGAATTTTTATTTTTTTGTCTGTATTCATTTTGTATTGTAATAAAATCATTGTCAGACCATGTTGGTGAAATTGTAAAATCTCTATTTTCATCTATCATCCAATAATATGGTTGAGTTATTGAGCTACCCAATACATCTGATCCATTTATTTCTGGTTTTAATAATCCTGATTGTTTTATAACAGTAGGATCTGGGTGAAAAAATTTTGGAAAGTAAAAAACAGGGATATCATATACATTTATAAAAGCATTTTTATAACTCAATTGTTTTTTTTCTTTGTCATGTATAATTTCATCAGATTTTATTGCCCACTGTGGACATCCTTCTCTTTTTTGACAACTTGTAAAAATAGCTTTTTTTAAAACTGTTTTATTTTTATTACCTTTTGAAGAAACACTGTAAATTCTTGGGTCATTTGTATCTCTAGCAAAAATATTTTTATGAATAATAGCCCTGGTATCTTTGCCAGAAAATTTTTTTTCCTTTAAATTAAAAATTCCATCAGTAAAATAAAATTTATCTGATTTGGGTAGATTGTAATTTGTAATAGTTAAAATATTTTTACCTTTTAGTAAATTTTCATTAATATAATAAATAAATTCATCCAAATAA
This sequence comes from uncultured Pelagibacteraceae bacterium, assembly GCA_902517615.1. GTDB lineage: Bacteria > Pseudomonadota > Alphaproteobacteria > Pelagibacterales > Pelagibacteraceae > Pelagibacter. The sequence goes on along the minus strand of CABYCY010000024.1, from coordinate 6,868 downwards.
TATATTTGATTATTATTATCAGTTACAGTTGACTTAATTTTTGAGGATAATTCTTTTGGTTGTAATTTTAATACTACATTTTCAGATTTAAAATTATATTCAGATTGAATATTTGCTTCCGTAAAACCTTTTGTAATAATTTTTTCCTCATTTTTGAAATAAGTAAGTTTTTCAGAGTAAATTTCATATTGCTCAGATTTATCTTCTAATTTAACTTGTCCTTCTGCTTCAAATGTATTTGGAATTTTGCTATAGGTTATTTTATCAGCAATTATTTCTCTATTTTGATTGTCAATTGCTCTTGAGTTTCCATCTGTGAAAACTATTTCTTCATTTCTTTTGTAAGTCGCCTTATCTGAAAAGATAATATAATTATTAACTTTATCTTCTAATTTAACTTGTCCTTCTGCATTAACTATATTTGTTAATTTATTATAAATAAAATTATCTGCATTAATTATCACACCATTATCTGTTTCAATAACACCACGATTCAATCCTTTGTATAAATTACCATTATTTAAGATCTCAATTTCTGTAACGTTAAAATTAAATTGTTCTGCTTTAATCGGATAAAAATTAAATATAAATAGAAAAAAAATAATTAAAAATTTATAAAAAAAATTATTTTTCATTAATTTTATTTAACATTAATATATTTATAATACTTAAAATAAATATCGGAGTTAATACCGATAAAGTTATATTCATTTTTTCTGTGCTACCCAGAACATAAAAAAAATTATTTAAATAATAAATAATAACAGAAAAAAATAATCCTATTGCTATTTTGAAAGTTGGGCTAGATAAGTGCTTTATTCTAAACATAATTAATGAAGAAAATAGAGACATTAATACTAAAAAAATTGGCAAAATAGATAACTTTAGAAGCTGAAGATCCAACTCAGTAATTGAGTAGTTGAGTTTATTATAATTCCCTCTTAGCTCTATCAATTTAAATATGTTTAATGAGTTTAAATTAGAGTATAAACTGTTAATTCTCTTATAATCAAAATTTGTATCTAACTCTAATAATTTTTTGTTTTCATAATTATTACTTTGATATATTTTAGGGTCATAGACTAACCATTTTTTATTTGAGACATCAATCTTATTACTTATAATATTTTTAGTTACGTTATATTCGTTATCAAATTCAGTTATAAAACTTCCAATTAGATAATTTTCATCTATTTTTGAAGAATTGATAACTAATGTTTTGTTGTTAATTTTATCTCTAATCCATAAACCATTTTTTGTTATAACTGCAAGATATTTTCCATCATTAGTATAGGGTGATTTTAATTCTAAATAAAAATTTTTTAAATTAGATGAGAAATAGTAGAATACTGAAGTAATTAGTAGACCAGTAATTAAGGAAAGAGCCATTAATATAATTATGATTTTTGAGTTTTTTAGGCCTGAATATTTGAAAGTAATTAATTCATTATTGCTGAAGAGTTTTATAAAAAAAACTTGAGATGTTATTAAAAAAATAAATGGAAACATGTCCAAAATCATTGCCGGTGAGTTAAGCAAAGCTAAAAAAATAGTAAAATGGTTATCCACTTCTATATCTTGAAAAAATTCTAATTCTTGAAGAAAATTTAGAATAAAAACTAAACTTATCATAACACCTAAGACAAAAAGTAAAGATTTAAAAAAAAGATTTGCAAAAAATTTTATATATACTTTCATTTATTTTTTATTTTAAAATTTAATTTGAAAAAAAACATAAGATATAAAAAAAAGAGTAAAATAAATGGAAATATAAAAATAATTATATTATCTCCTAATTCCTTTGATATAAACCTTATTATCCCTTCCGACAAAATAATTATAAAAATACCTATCAAGAAAGTTATTAACTTTAATCTTGAATAATTTATTCTTTCTTTTGAAGATAGAATCATAATATAAGGTACAAGCATTAAGATAGGAATATATAGGGGGACAATTAACCTTTTGTATATTTCTTTGAGCAAATTAACCTCATTACCAGATGCACAATTAATAATTTGATTTAAATCTTTAGATAATAATTCAATCTTAAATTTATATAAGTTCACCAAGCATGACAAAATATCTTTGGTTTTCATTTCTTGATTTTTTTGTTGAGTTGTAGTGTTTGTAGTGAGATTTCTTAATAAGAAATCAGACTTAGAGAAATTAAAATTTGTAATTTTATTATCTTTGTTTCTGATAGTTTCTCCGTTATATAAAACTAAAACAGGCACCCCTGAAGTTTGTTTAAAAATACCTTTTTTTGCATAAGTAATTTCAAAACCTTTTTTGATATCTTTTTTAATATACAAATTATAAAGGTATCCCTCAGAGTCTTTCTTTTCACTATATATAGTAACACCCTCAATAGTGTCATTAAACCTCTTTGGTTTAACAAAGCTACCTAAAAAATTAACATTCGAATTTCTTAAAAATGATCTTGCTTGATCTTGACTTTTTGGAACAATAATACTTGTAAAACAAATTTGAATTAAAAGTAAAAACAAAGAAATATATAATATAAAATTTACAAACTTAATTTTATTCTCTCCAAAATTCCAAAAAATAATTAATTCATTATTAAGCTCATATTTACTTAACACATAGTAAATGCTAAAAAATATAACAAACGGTAAAAGCCTGCTTATTATTTTTGGAAAGTTTAATAGTGAGTAATTGATATAAACGGTATACTCTCGGCCATCCTCTACCATTATGTCAAGAAAGTTGACTGCTTGAAAAACCCAAATAATTAAACTAGAACTAACTAAGGCAATAAGAAAAAAATTGACGTAGTCTTTAAGTAATTTTCTATAAAGCAATTTTTTCATTGAAATGTTGAATTTTTATTCATATATACCACTCATCTAAAAAAGTGTGTATTTAAATTAATGTCAGATAAAATTAGTAATAAAAATAATCTTTTGAAAAAAAGCCCATCTAATCTTGTTATATTTGTTGGAGAAAATTTTAATAATTTATCAAGTTTAAAAAGATATGTTTCTAAGTATGAATACTCATTTATTATAGACTTATTAAAATCAAAAGATAAGAAAAAACACATCATAACTTTAGATATAAATTCACAAAAAAAAATAACTTTAGTTTCATTAAAAAAAAATATTAACCTTTCAGAGGTAGAAAATTTAGGCGCAGAATTATATGATTTAACTTCAGATACAAAAAATGCCCAATATATTGTTAACTCAGATACCGTATCATCAAAGTCTAATAATTTAATTGGACATTTTTTACATGGATTTAATTTAAAATCTTATAATTTTGAAAAATATAAAAGTAAAAAAAATAAGAAAAATATATCTTTAAATGTTATTGGAAAAAACAAACCATCATTTAAAGACCAAATTAAGTTTAAGGCGCTAGAGGAAGGAACTTTTTATACAAGAGATCTTGTATCAGAACCTGGGAATATTTTACATCCTGATGAGTATGCAAAAAGACTTGCTTCTTTAAGAAAAGATGGTTTGAAAATAAATATATACGACGAGAAGAAACTTAAAAAATTAGGCATGAATACTTTGCTTGGAGTTGGTCAAGGAAGTATACGTGGATCTTATCTAGTTACAATTGAGTGGAATGGTTTAAAAGATAAATCTAAACCATTAGCATTTGTTGGTAAGGGTGTATGTTTTGATACTGGAGGTATATCTCTAAAACCAGCTAAATTTATGGAGGACATGACATATGATATGGCTGGATCTGCAGTTGTTGTAGGATTAATGAAAAGTTTAGCACTAAGAAAAGCAAAAATAAATGCTGTGGGTGTGGTTGGTCTTGTTGAAAATATGCCGGGGGGTAATGCTCAAAGGCCGGGAGATATAGTAAAGTCCTATAGTGGTAAAACTGTTGAAATTTTAAATACTGATGCTGAAGGTAGACTGGTACTTGCTGATGCCCTTACCTATACTGAAGAAAAATTTAAACCTAAGTTTATTGTTGATTTAGCAACATTAACTGGAGCAATTATTGTTTCCTTAGGATCTGAATATGCTGGATTATTTTCAAATAATGACAAGTTGTCAAAACAATTAATTAAAGCAGGAGAACATGTGGAAGAAAAAGTATGGAGAATGCCTTTAAATAAAAATTTTGATAAATTAATTGACTCTAAAAATGCTGACATGCAAAATATAAATTATGTTGGTGGAGCTGGATCAACAACAGCTGCACAATTCTTACAAAGATTCATTTTAAATAAAACACCATGGGCTCATCTTGATATTGCTGGTATGGCTTTTTCTAAGTATGGAGGGGCTTTAAATTCCGGAGGGGCAACTGGTTATGGTGTAAGATTATTAAACAAATTAATAGAGGATCATTATGAGTAACACTGAGCAAACTTTATCAATAATTAAACCTGATGCTGTAGAAAGAAATCTTGAGAATGAAATAAAAGAAATGTTTAAAAACAATGGTTTTTCAATTTTAAAAGAGAAAAAAATTAAAATAGAAAAATCTGAGGCTGAAAAATTTTATAAAGTTCATGAAACAAAGCCTTTTTATAATGATTTATGTGAATATTTATCATCTGGACCTATAGTGGTAATGACTCTTGAAAAGGAGAATGCAATTTTAGGCAATAGAGACTTGATGGGTGCCACAAACCCTAAAGATGCCAAAGAAGGTACAATTAGAAAAAAATATGGTATCTCAATAGATAAAAATTCAGTACATGGTTCAGATAGTCCTGAGAACGCTAAAATTGAAATTGATTTTTTCTTTAAAGACTAAACACTTTTAAAATTGCTTTAGGATACAATTTGTGTTCTTCGGCCAAGATTTTTTTTGCAAGGGAATTCACATTATCTTTTTTAAGAATTTTAACTTTTTTCTGAAGAATAATTTTTCCAGAATCTAATTTTGTAGTAACAAAATGTACAGTACAACCAGAATACTTCTCTTTATTTTCCAAAGCTCTTTTGTGAGTATTTAACCCTTTGTACTTGGGAAGAAGAGAGGGGTGAATATTTAATATTTTTCCTTCGAAATTTTTAATAAAATTTTTTGAAAGTATTTTCATGAAGCCAGCAAGGCATATGAGTTGAATTTTATTTTTTTTTAATTCTAATAGTAATTTATTTTCTGACTTCTTTTTATTTTTAAAATTAATTATTTTTTTTTTTATATTATTAATTAATCCATATTTTAAACCTTTAGCCTTTTGATTATTCGATACAATTAACTCTATAAAAATAGGAGAATATTTTGAATTTGAAAATTTAATAAGTGATTTTAAGTTACTTCCCGTTCCAGATATAAATACTGCAGTTTTTATTTTATTTAATCCAATTGATTGATCCATTTAATTTCACTTTATTTTTACCACTTGAAATTTTTCCAATTATATAAGGTTTATAATTTTTTGAAAAAAAACGATTAATTTTATTTAATTTATTTTTATTTATAATTAAACAAAAACCAACACCACAATTAAAAGTTTTAAGCATTTCTTTATCAGTAACACCGTTGTCTTTTAGCCATTTAAATATTTTTAATGTTTTAATTTTGCTTAGATTAATTTCAGCTACTAGATTTTCAGGTATTACTCTTTTAATATTATCAGATATACCGCCGCCAGTAATATTTGCACAACCATTTAAAAGATTTTTAGAAACTAAATTCATTACTTCTTTTACATAAATTTTTGTTGGTTTTAAAAGCTCTGATTTTAAGAATTCATTTTTAGTAATATTTATTTTTTTTTTATTTATTAAAAATCTAACAAGAGAAAAACCATTTGAATGCAATCCACTAGAAGGAACTGCTAAAATTAAATCATTTTTTTTTATTTTATTTTTATTTAAAACCTTGTTTCTACTAACAACACCTACAGCAAAACCTGCAATATCAAATTTTCCTTTTTCATAAGTTCCTGGCATTTCTGCTGTTTCACCACCAACAAGACTGCATCCTGAAAGTTTACAACCATTAATAATTCCTTTGATAATTGATTTCAATTTGGACAAATCAATTTTATTTATAGAAATATAATCCAAAAAAAATAATGGCTTTGCGCCCTGAACAATTAGGTCGTTTACACTCATTGCAACAAGGTCAATTCCAATTGTATCAAACTTATTTAAGTAATTTGCGATTTCAATCTTAGTTCCAACACCATCTGTACAAGCAACAATTTGAGGTTGGTTTATATTATTTGGAATATTTGTAATTGACCCAAAACCGCCAATATTAGAAAACTTTTTTTTGCCTTTTTTTTTTGATGATACTGAGGAAATGAAATTAACAAATTTATCAGCAGCTTTAATATTTACACCACTTTTTTTATAGGTAAATTTTTTATTATTCATTATGATAATTTATGAAATGTTTTCCACAATTAGTTAAATTAAAGAACTTATATATTTTTTTTTCCATTCTTGCTTTATTAAATATTTTCTTTTCCACAGAAAATAGTAATGCAAAAACTTTTTTAATTAGCGAAATTGAAATTTCTGCACCGTTTAATGATAGTTTTGATAAGAATGAAATAATTAATGAAAGCTTTGTTAAAGCTTATACTCAATTAATATTATTAACTGCTCAAAGTATTGATGTAAAAAAACTTACAAATATTCCAATTAAACAAATAAAGGGTTTAGTAGAAACTTTTTCAATAAGAGAAGAAAAATTTATTGATGAAGTTTATTATCTTACCCTTGATGTATCTTTTGATAAGAAAAATTTTTTTGATTTACTAGAGTCAAAAAATATATTTCCCTCTTTACTTATTAAAAAAAGCTTAATGTTTATTCCTATTATAGTAGATGAGGATACAAATCAAATTTTGCTATTTTCAGAAAATCAATTGTTTAAATTTTGGAATTCAAAAAAACAAAAATATCAT
>CABYCY010000023.1 GCA_902517615.1 uncultured Pelagibacteraceae bacterium | reverse complement strand
TTTTCTAACTTTAGATTTTTTCTGAACTTTTTTAGAGGTTTTTTTTCTAACTTTAGACTTTTTTTTTCTTGCCTTGTTTTTCTTTTTCTTTTTTTTTGGCATAGGATAATTTTTTTTTTAAATTCTACTCATGTTATTTATAATTTTCCAGCTTTTATAATCAACAGGCATTACAGAAAGTCTACTTTGTTTAATAAGAGCTAAATGGCTTAAATCCTTATTTTTTTTAATATTTTCAAGTGTTATAGGCTTTAAAAATTTAGATTTAAATTGAACAGTTACGGCAACAAACTTCCCTGTCTTGTCTGTTTCATCTATATAAGATTCTTTAATAACTTTTACTATTCCAACTATTTCTTTTCCGATATTTGAATGATAAAAAAAACATAGATCTCCTATCCTCATATTTTTTAAATTCTTTGCAGCTTGATAATTTCTTACACCATCCCAAGGTGCACCTTTGGTACCAGATTTTTTTTGTTGATCAATTGACCAAACATCTGGCTCAGATTTAAGTAACCAATACTTCATTATAATTTAACTCCTGCGCCTTTAAGAAAAGCAGCATCTTCATCTAAAGGCCATCTTGGTTTTGCTGGATAATCTAAACTGCTAAATTGTTTAAGTTTAAATTTTTCTAAACCTACCATTGCAATCATTGCTGCATTATCTCCGCAAAGTTCTATTGGTGGAAAAATACTTTTATAATTATTTTCTTTGCACAAATTAATTAACATAGTTCTAATTTTTTTATTTGCTGCGACTCCACCTGCAATGACAAAATTTTTTTCATTTAATTGATTCATTTTTTCAAATTCAGTAAAAGCAATTTTTGTTTTTTTAAATAAAATTTCTTCAATTGTTTTTTGAAAGGATGCAGCAAGATCATGTTTATCTTGTTCCGATTTAATTGTTTTGCTTATTTTCAATATAGCAGTTTTAAGACCTGCAAAAGATAGATTACATCCTCCTTTGTTTAAAATGGGTTTAGGTAAATCATATTTTTTAGGATCGCCTTTTTCAGCTAAAATTTCTATCTGAGGTCCACCAGGAAATTCTATCCCCAAAAGTTTTGCAGTTTTATCAAATGCTTCACCTAAAGCGTCATCAATAGTTGTTCCTAACCTTTTATATTTTCCAAGATTCTGAACACTTAAATATTGTGAGTGCCCACCTGAAATTAAGAGAAGTAAATATGGATAATCAAGATTTGAATTTAATTTTGGACTTAAAGCATGCCCTTCTAAATGATTAACAGCGATAAAGGGTTTATTCATTGCTGAAGCAAAAGCTTTTCCAAAACTTAAACCAACTGACAAACATACAATCAATCCAGGACCAGCTGTAGAAGCAACTGCATCTATTTCTTCAATTTTTCTTCCACTTTCATTAATTGCTTTTTTTACGATCCAATCGATTTTTTCAATGTGTGAACGAGCTGCTAGCTCAGGAACCACTCCACCAAACTCTTTATGAACTTCTACTTGACTTGAAACAATGTTGGATAAAACTACTGGGAATCCTTCTTCATTTTCAGTTATTAAAGAAGCTGCAGTTTCATCACAACTAGATTCTATTCCAAGAATTAAGGGTTTTTTACTCATTCAAATAGTTTTTAATAATTGTACAATCTTTATACAAGTAAGAAATAATTTTTTATGAGAAAAAAAATAATAATTGGATCTAGAGGCAGCAAGCTTGCCTTACTTTATGCTCAACAAGCTAAAGATAAGATTATTGAAAATACCAACCTTGGTAATGAAGATATTTTAATTAAATCAATTACAACTAAAGGTGACGAAGTGCAGGATATAAGATTATCAGAGCTTGGTGGCAAAGGTTTGTTTTCTAGCAATATTGAAAAAGAACTTCATTTAAAAAATATTGATATTGCAGTCCATGCACTGAAAGATATGCCTGCTAATGAAACAAAAGGATTAACAACAGACTCTTTCCTTAAAAGAAATGACCCTAGAGAGATTTTAATTACAAAGAATAAAAAAAAACTTAAAGACTTAGATTTAAAGTCAATTGTTGGAACCTCATCATACAGAAGAGAATTTCAAATAAAAAAAATTAGACAAGATTTGAACTGTAAACTAATTAGAGGAAATGTAGATACTAGAATTAGAAAATTGAATGAAGGAATGTATGATGCAATTGTTTTGTCTTATGCTGGTATCAAATTTTTAAAATTTGAAAATGAAATCTCCGAAATTTTTTCAGCCGAAGAAATAATTCCTAGTGTAGGACAAGGCGTAATTGCTCTTCAGTGCAGGGAGAATGATAATGAGATAATTTCTATTTTAAATGAAATTAATCATGAAGAAACACACAAAAGAGCTCATCTGGAGAGAAATATTTTAAAAGTTTTAGATGGAGATTGCGAAACAGCAATTGGTGCTCATTCAGTGGTTGATGGAGACAAGATTATAGTAGAGGCTGAACTTTTTTCTTTAGATGGCAAACAAAGATTTTATGAAAAAAAAAGCAGTAATTTGAATGAATATAAAGAACTCGGTAAAGAAGTTGGGAAACTTTTGAAAACAAAATCAAATAATTCATATAAAAGATAGCATGCATATTTTATTTACTAGACCATTGGAAGATTGTTCAGAAATGATATTGAAATTTCAATCATTAGGTCATCAGGTTTCTCATCTCCCTCTAATAAGAGTTGAAAAAGTTAGTTATGAAGAAATTAACTTTTCTGTATATGGTGGAATTGTTTTTACAAGTGCAAATGCCGTAAAATTCTTAAATACAGATATATTAAATAAAAATATCAAATGTTTTTGCGTTGGTAGCGCCACTGAAAAAAAAGCAAGAAGTGTTGGTTTTCAAAACACAATATCTGCCGAAGGAAATGTAACAAACTTAAAAGAGTTAATAATACAAAGTTATGAGTCTAAAAATAAAGAATTACTGTACGTTAGTGGTGAAACAATATCAGTCGATTTAGATCAACAGCTACTAAGTGATGGTTTTAAGGTAAAACGAATTATTAATTATAAAGTAAATCATAATCAAAAATTTGAGGACAAATTTGTTAATGAATTAAAATTAAATATGCCTGATATGGTCTATGTTTACTCTAAAAATAGCGCATCAAGTTTTTTAAATTTTATAAAGATTTACCAAACTAAAACTTTATGGATGAATACAAATTTAATGTGTATAGGTGAAAAAACCTCGTCAATATTGAATGAAATCAAATGGAAAAAAATTTTTCTTTTTAATCCTGGAGAAGAGGAGTTTTTGTTATATAAAATTTAAATATGGAATTAATTAATAATTTTTCTGAAATATTTTTATCAGTCTGGAATCAGGGAATCCTTGGTGTTGATATTTTTCAGATACTAATTGGTATTGGAATTTTTTTACTTTTTTTAATCTTTAGAGGATTAATAAGCAAATTAGTAATTAAAAAATTAGAAATTATTTCAAAAAGAACAACTAATAAATTAGATGATACTTTTGTTCAATCTCTTGTAGGCCCAGCAAGATTTTTACCAATCGTCTTAGGATTTTTTATAGCAAGTTACTACATGACTTTCTCAATAGAAGGAAGAGAAGTAGTAGACACAATAAATAGAACACTGATAACTATTTTGATTTTTTGGGTAATTCACCAAATTATAGAACCTATCTCATATATACTTAGTGGTTTAGACAAATTGTTAACAAGAGAACTTATTGGCTGGATAATTAAGTCATTAAAGATTTTAATTTTTATTTTAGGTTTAGCTGCAGTTCTAGAATTGTGGGGAATTAAAATAGGACCAATTATTGCAGGTCTAGGATTATTCGGTGTCGCTGTAGCATTAGGGGCACAAGATTTATTTAAAAATTTAATATCAGGAATTTTAGTTTTGGTTGAAAAGAGATTTAAAATTGGAGACTGGATATCTGTTGAGGGTATTATTGAAGGTGTAGTAGAAAAGATTGGATTTAGATCAACAACAATTAGAAAGTTTGACAAATCTCTTGCTATTATTCCAAATTTTCAATTTGCAGAAAATGCAGTTGTGAATGTAAGTGAAACTTCAAACTGGTTAATTAGTTGGATTATTACACTTCAATATGACACTACAGTAGATCAGTTAAAAAAAATTAGAGATGAAATCGAAAGTCATATTAATTCAAGCGAAGATTATAATACCTCAATTGGTGTTGCGGTAAGAGTTGATAAATTTTCTGATAGTTCAATAGATATGTATGTAAGATGTTTTACAAAAACAGGAAGTTGGAATAATTGGCTTGATGTAAAAGAAAGATTAGCAATCGCGATTAAGGAAATTGTAGAAAAAAATGGTGCTTCATTTGCGTTCCCAAGTCAGTCGATTTATGTTGAGAAAAAATGATAGCTATTTTTTATTTAGTTTTACAAATTTTAAAATTGTATTCCTATGTTGTCATTGCTAATGTTATTGTAAGTTGGTTAATAGCTTTTAACGTTCTAAATACACAAAATAGATTTGTTTATGCAATTTTAGAGTTGAGTTACAAATTAACTGAGCCCTTTTTAAATAAAATCAGACGTTTTTTACCAAATTTAGGTTCATTAGATATTTCTCCTATCATTCTTCTTTTATTGATTTGGTTTATTGAAATGTGTATGAAGCTGTACATCGCACCAATGATTTTTTAAAAGAGAAATATGATTTTAATTGATGGAAAAAAAGCAGCTGCAGAACTAAGAGAAGAGTTGAAGCAAGAAGTTACAGAACTAAAAGCAAAACATAATAAAGTACCAGGTTTAACCGTCATTCTTATTGGTGATTTAACACCTAGCCAGATCTATGTGAGAAATAAAGAGAAATCGGCAAATGAGGTAGGATTGAAATCTGAAGTTATTAAATATCCAGACTCAGTTGAAGAAAAGACTGTTTTAGAAAAAATTAAAGAATTAAATAGTGATGAAACTGTTTCGGGAATTTTAGTTCAACTTCCTTTACCCAAGCATATAGATAAACAAAAAGTTATAGAAGCAATTGAACCTTCAAAAGATGTGGATGGATTTCATCCGATGAATGTAGGAAATCTTTCATCTGGTTATGAAAGTTCCATTCCTTGTACACCGCTTGGTTGCTATTTATTAATAAAAAAATTTGAATCCAATCTTAATGGAAAGAAAGCAGTCGTTGTGGGTAGATCAAATTTAAATGGAAAACCTATGACACAACTTCTTTTGAAAGAAAATTGTACTGTCACAATAACACATTCTAAAACTAAAGATTTAAAAGCTGAGTGTTTAGAAGCAGATATAATTGTAGCAGCTGTCGGTATACCCGAACTTGTTCGAGGAGATTGGGTCAAGAAAGATGCTATTGTTATTGATGTTGGAATAAATAAAACAGACAAAGGTATAGTTGGCGATGTTCATTTTGATGAAGTTTCAAAAAATGCAAAAGCTTTAACTCCAGTTCCAGGCGGAGTTGGACCAATGACTATTGCTTGTTTACTTAAAAATACAATAGACTGTTTCAAAAGATCGCAAATTTAATAATTAAACCATAAGCTGTAATCTGTTAATTTATTAGAATGAAAAAGCCTAAGCGACCTTATAGATTTGGTATAATTTTTTTGCTTCTTACGGTTCCACCTATTGGCGCAACACAGCTAGGTTGGTATTTGCATGACAAGCAAACTGGTTTTGACTATGGTATGATTGTAGGAACAGTATCAGTAATTTATGCTGCATATTTGATGTATGAAAAAAATTGGCGAGAAGATGATGAAGATTAAATTATGGAAAAAATAATTTTTTTTGGATTGGTTATTCCAATTATGGCCTATGTCCTATACTTAGGTGGAATGGCAATTATGAATGGTTTTAAATCTAAGGAAGCCAATAGAGCAGAAAAAGAGGAGTCTCAAAGTGAGACCAGTGAGACTTTTTACGAACAAAGCATCAATTTAAGTGATGAACTTACTAAATTGAATGATTTAAAAGAAAAAGGAATTATTTCTCAAGAGGAATTTGAAAAGGCAAAAAGCAAGCTATTAAATAATTAAATAGTTTAATCATGTTCAATGGTTTTAAAAAAAAATTTGTTAAAGTAAAAAAGGGTAAAATTTTTTGTAGATTTAAAGGTAACGGTCCTCCCTTATTGCTACTTCATGGATACCCACAAACACATGTAATGTGGCACAAGACTGCCCCAGAACTTAGTAAATATTTCACAGTAATAGTTGCTGATCTCAGAGGCTATGGAGACAGTTTAGTTTTACCTGGTGGAGTAAATCATAAGAATTATTCTAAAAGAGAAATGGCAAAAGACATGGTTCAGCTGATGAGTAAATTAAATTTTAAAAAATTTTTTGTTGCAGGACACGACCGAGGTGGAAGAGTTGCTCATCGTATGGCTAGGGATCATAGAAGTAAAATTTTGGCTATAAGTGTATTAGATATTTGTCCCACTTTAGATATGTATGAACAAACAGATATGAAATTTGCAAAAGGATATTTTCATTGGTTTTATTTAATCCAGCCAGCACCTTTGCCAGAGAAAATGATAATGGCAGATCCTAAAAGATGGTTAAAAAGTCGTTTTAATAGGTCATCTAAACTTGCTATTGGGAGAATTGAAGACGAATATTTAAGAGCCTTTAAACAAACAAAAAGAATTCATGCAACTTGTGAGGATTATAGGGCTGCGGCGACTATAGATTTAGAGCATGATAAAAATGATAGGAAAAAAAAATTAAATATTCCTATACAAGTTTTATGGGGAAAAAGAGGAGTGGTTGGGAATCAATTTAATTCAGTCAAAATTTGGCAAAAATACACAAATAAAAAAGTTTATGGAGCAGAAATTAATTCAGAACATTTTATTCCAGAGGAAAGTCCTAAACATACAATAAATCATATAAAAAAATTTTTTCTAAATAATGTTAAAAATAATTCCAAATAAAAAAAATATTGGTGCTGAAATAATTGTAAATCTAAAAGATATTACAAATAAAGATATTTTTAGAATAAAAAAAGCACTTAACAAATATGGAATGCTATATTTTAAACAACAAAAATTAACTTCTAAACTTTATATAAAGTTTGCTAAATATTTTGGAAAATTAGCCAACTATCCAAGACTAGAAGGTTTAAGTAAAAAATTTCCTCAAATTACAGTAGTACAAAGAAAATCAACTGATAAAGGCCCAAGTTTTGGTGAACAATTTCATACAGACTCAATTTATACAAAAAAACCACCAAGATTTACAATGTTGCTTTCAAAACTTGTACCAAAAAAAGGAAAAGCTAATACAGAATTTTGTTCTCAATATCTTGCTTATGAAAAGTTACCAAATTTAATAAGAAAAAAATTCAAAACTATTAAAGGTAAATATTCCTCTGAGGGTCCCATTTCAATTACAACCAAGGAAAGAGTAAAAGAAAAAGGAAAAAATATTAAAGAACTTAAATCTTCACATAAGATAATTAAGAAAATCAGTTCAAAATACTCGATTTATTGTAGTCCAGGACATTTCGTTGGTTTCGGCTCAAAGATTAAAAATCAAAAAAAATTAAAAAAATTTTTATTCAGTCATCAAATTAAAAAAAAATTTCAGTTCTCACTTCCCTGGGAAAAAAATCAATTGGCTATATGGGATAACAGATCTATGCTTCATCAGGCAACACCCTTTAAAGGAAATAGAATTATGCATAGAATAACAATCAAATAATTTATGTTCACAATCTTTTTAGGACTTACTCCTTTTATATTCATTACTTTTTTAGGTTTTATATTTGGTAAACTAAAAGTTTTAGATCTAAGTCATGCCAAAATTTTAAACCTTTTTTTGTTCTATGTTGCAGTCCCAGCATTGATAATAAAGTTAATAGCGCAAAATGAAATTGGACAAGTAGATTTAAAACAAATCATCTCTTACTTGATAATGCAATCGATATGTGGAATTATTGCTTATATAATTACATCAAAATATTTCAAAAGATCAATTTCAGAGTCTATTATTTGGGCTTTAACGGTTGCATTATCAAACCATGTAACCTTACTTTTACCAATAACAGAAATCTATTTTCAACAAAATGTAATCACACAAGTTGCAAGTATTATATTAATGGATGGAGTAATTTTATTATCTGTAATTGCTTTTTTTTTAGAATTATCTACAAAAAAAAATGTAAATTTATTCACTTTTATTCAAAATTTATTTTTAAACCCATTTATTCTTTCAATAATTATTGGTTTATTATTTTTATTATTAAATTTTAATATTGATCAAACACCAATCGAGTACACTTTATCTAAACTTGCAGCATGTGTTTCGCCAGTTGGATTGTTTGCAATTGGTATAATTCTCTCATTTTATACCAAAAATGTAATTAACAAATTATCTGTTTCTATATCAATTTTAAAATTAATTATTTCCCCAATAATTTTATTATTGATTGGACTTTTGTTTTTTAATGCAGGACTGCCAGCAGAAATACCAGGTGCTTTTTTTGTGAGTGTTGCACCTTGTGGAGTTACTGCTATAGTTTTATGTTCTGCATACAATGTAAGTCCTGAAAATATAATAAAGGCTATCTTTGTATCTACTATTGCATCTATAGGAACCATTTTTTTAGCTATAAGATATTTAACTTTATAAATTTATTTCTTTCTCTCCATTAGCCATAAACTGTTTCCTGCAAGAAAATATATTTTCCCGTTAACGGGGTGTATTTGTATATCTCTAATTCTTCCAATCTTATCCTTGAAAATAATTGTTTCTTCTACGTTTGACAAATTTTGAAAGTTTAATTTTCTCATTGATTTATCCTTTAATGAAGTAATAAGTGCTTGACCATCCCACTCGTTAAACTCATTTCCTTTATAAATAGTTATTGCACTAGTAGCTATTGAAGGAACCCAGTATTGAATTGCTTTTGTAAAACCTGGTTTCCACTTGGGTCCAATGTTTGATCCTGAATAATTTGTGCCTCCCCAGCCTAAAATTTTCCAACCATAATTTTCTCCTTTTTTTACTTCACCAAACCAATCACCACCTTTTGCACCATGATTGCTGATATAAATTTTTCCATCAAAAGGAGATAAAGTTAA
>CABYCY010000022.1 GCA_902517615.1 uncultured Pelagibacteraceae bacterium | reverse complement strand
GATTTAATATTTACATCGAATGAAAAATCCCAATCTTTTTCTTCACAATCAAGAATAGTGCCGTGATGAACAAAACCTACAGCATTAAATAAAACATCAACTCTATCTAGAGTTTTTGTAAATTCTAAAATTGCATTGTTGTCTGTTGAGTCTAGCTTTTGCACATTTATTTGAGGATATTCTTTGTTTAAATCACTTAAAGTTTTGTCATTTAAATCCGTAGCAGTGATGTGAGCACCTTCTTTATGAAATGCAATTGCTGTTGCTTTACCAATTCCTTGACCAGCGGCTGTAACAACAATTTTTTTTCCTTCTAATCTTCCACTCATTTCTTGTTTATCCTTTCGATCTCATTGTAAAGTGAACTATGATCAGTGTTTCCATGACCATTATCGACTAGAGTTTTATACATTTCTTTTACCAAATTTGAAATAGGTAAATTTGTGTTATAAGAATTTGCACACTCTAAAATATTATTCATATCTTTCAAATGAGTTGATGTTTTGCCTTTTGGACGAAAATCTTTATCAATCATTCTTTTTCCATGAGTTTGCAAAATTTTACTATCTGCCCAACCTCCTGTCAGTGCTTTAATTAGTTTAATCGGATCAGCACCTGCTTTTTCACATAATGTTATTGCCTCTGCTACAGCTCCTATTGTAATACCTACAATAATTTGATTTGCTAATTTTGAAACTTGACCACTTCCAATAGGTCCAACCAAAGTTGGATTTCCCATTGCTTTTAAAATATCAAGAGAATTATCAAAAACACTTTGATCACCACCAACCATTATTGCTAAAGAAGCATCTTCAGCTCCTATAGTTCCTCCTGAAACCGGCGCATCTAAATAGTTTACATTTTTTGATTTCAAATTGTTTCCATATTTTGTTGCTGTAGTTGGTTTAACAGAACTCATATCAATAACAGTCGATCCAGGTTTCAAATTATCTAAAAAATCTGAATTATTCATTATTGAATCAACAGCACCGTCATCAGTTAACATTGTAATAATAAAATCATTATCTTTAACAACTTCACCTAAAGTTTTTGATATTTCAGCACCAAACTCTTTTAAAGACTCAGCTTTATTTATCGAACGGTTGAAGGCTTTTAATTTAAAACCTGATTTTAATAAATTTTTAGCCATCGGAAGGCCCATGAGACCTGTTCCAATAAAGCCTATTTTCATCATGGTTTAGGTTTAAAATCGTGGAAGTTTTGTGTCATTGCTTCAGGGAAGAACATAACACAAGCTAATACAATTAATTGAATTACTATAAATGGAGCAAAACCTCTAAAAATATCTGTTAAGGATATATGTGGGGGTGCAACTGATTTTAAGTAGAACGCTGCAGGACCAAATGGTGGACTTAAAAATGAAACTTGCATATTCACACAGAACAATATTCCAAACCATATTGGATCAAATCCAAGGGCTAAAACTATTGGTAAAAATACTGGCATTGCTAATAAAACAATACCTACCCAATCCATAAACGCTCCCATTACTAAGAACATTAATTGCATCATGAAAATTAAATACATTGGTTTTAAATCATAAGCTAATATTGTCTCAGCTACATATTTTGGACCACCTGCAAGAGAATAAGCGCCTGCTAAAACTGTTGCACCAAAAGTAATTGTTAAAATAGTCCCTGATGCTTTAAATGTTCTTGTTAATGCATCTTTAAATAAAAACAATGTTAATTCTTTTCTAGCAAAAATTATAATTAAAGTAGCCACAACACCCATCCCAGCAGCTTCTGTGATACCTGTTATTCCAGAATAGATTGAACCTAAAACAATTATTACTATTCCAATAGGTGGTAAAAGACCTGGAAGATAAGAAATTTTTTCTTTCAAAGTTAACGGTGGTTCATCACTTAATGGCGCTAGATGCGGCTGCAATCTTGTTCTAATTAGAATGTATGTAATAATTAAACCTGAAATCATCAAACCTGGAACAATTGCTTCTTGGAATAACATTGTAATTGAAGTTTCAGTTGTTAGTCCATAAATTATTAAAACAATAGATGGTGGTATCATAGTGCCTAAAGAACCTGACGCACAAATAATACCAATAGACATATCCTGATCGTATTTTAATCTCAACATCTGAGGTAAAGCAATCAATCCCAATAAAACTATTTCTCCTCCAATAATTCCACTCATCGCGGCCATAATTGTTGCCATGATCGCTGTTACTACACCTACTCCACCTCTTGTTTTTCTCAACCAAGCATTTAAAGCATCATATAGATCTCTCGCTATATTAGAGCGTTCAAGTAAGGAGGCCATAAATATAAATAATGGAACTGATAAGAAGGAATAAGTAACGACTAAAGAATAATATCTTGAAAGTAAAATCCCTAAAGCATGTTCTCCTATATATAAAAATACAAGCACTGCTCCCATAAAACCTGAAGCAAAACCCATTGGAACACCAATTGATATAAGAGCTAGTAGTCCAACTATCAGTATTATCGAGAGTGTTCCTATTTCAAATTCCATTTTATTTTAAATCTTTTGAAGGATCGTATTGTTTTTCTTTTGGATTTTTCCAATCAATAATTAAGTTATTTACAGATTGAACAGCAATAAGAAATACACATATTAGTGTCAGCGGCTTCATAGTGGCAGGAATTGGAGGATCCCAATAAGTTGCAAATCTCTCCCAATTTATAAATGATCTATGTGCATCTTCCATACCGCCATAAATTACAGCTGCAGCAAAAAGAACAATAATTATAGTGCTTATTAGATCAAAAATTCTTTGTGTCGGTCTGCTAACCCAATCATATAATAATACAATTCTAATATGGCTTCTTAATCTTGTTGCATATATTCCACCAACTAGATAACAAACACCAGCTAACCATAAACATAATTCATTGGCCCATAAGGTTGGTTTAAATACTACATACCTCATAAAAATTTCATACATCATTACAAGAACTATTATGGGGATTAAATATTTAATTGTGTGGCTTAAAAATAGAGAAACTCTATCAATCCAATTTATTGGAAAATCATCTTTACTTGCAACTTTTTCATTTTGCTCTTGTAGCTGTTTATCAAGCATAATCTTAAAATTTTGAATAAGAAGGGCCTTTTCAGGCCCTTCAAGATTTTATTTTGTGCTTCTAATTACAGGATACCGTTAGCTTTCATATAAGCTGTGTGTATGTCTATAAGCGCGGCAGCTTCAGGAGATTTTTTCTTCCATTCTTCCCAAGCACCTAGTGCAGCATTTCTGAATTTAAGTCTATCTTCTCTAGACCAGTCATGAAGAGTAACGCCATCAGCAACTAATGCTTTAACTGCTTCCGCATTTTTTCTTTCAACTAAGCTAGTGATAGTTCTTCCAGCAATTTCTATTCCTGCTTTCATAGCTCCTCTTTCATGAGGTTTTAGCTTTTTCCATACTTTAGTATTACAAGCTAAGTGGTCAGCTGGCATAGAGTGGAAACCTGGATATGTAGCATATCTATTTTGCTCATAGTGTCCACCTGCATAGTTAGTTGCTAAAGATGAATAGTCAGCACCATCGATAAGACCAGTTTGTAAAGCAGTTGGAACTTCACCAAAGTCCATAACGATTGGCTTAGCACCTAATGCTGTAAAGATCATACTTTCCATTCCTGGAGGTGATCTAAATTTAAAGTCTTTAATAGATGCAACATCTGGAATTGGTTTACTAGATATTAAAGACTCATGTCCTGGTATCCACCAACCAATTAAAGTCATTCCATATTTGTTGTAAAGTGCATCAACTGCCTCTTGAGCTCCTGGGAACTTCAAGAAATCATACTGTTGATAAGGGTTATCATATCCACCCATTACATCACCAGCAAATTGGAATGCTGCATTTTTACCTGTTTGATAACCAGCACCAGTCATATCACAATCGATAATTCCAGTCTGAGCAGAATTAAATACTTCAGCAGATTTTCCAGTTACTGAAGATGAGTAAAACATTTCTATTTTTAAGCTTCCTCCAGAAAACATTTCTACGTTTTTAGCAAATTGAGCTGCAACTTCACCGTTTGGTGAACTAGCAGTAAAGTGAGTTTCAACCTTTAGTGTTTTTGCATTTGCAGAACCAAATAAAGCAACTGAAACAATAGCTACTGCAGCTATAGTTTTTGATATTAATTTAAACATTATCTTCCTCTCGTTTATGTTTTTTTTATAAATAAAACATAAATGAATTTTAATTTCAAATAAAAGGATATTTAATTGTGTATAGAAATTATATATATTTATTATATAAACAACTATGAGTTGTAAATTAAACTACTTCGGAAATTAACGGCTTATTGCCAAAGAAATTACATAGATTATCAACTGCCATCATGCTCATTGCCAATCGAGTTTCATGTGTCGCACTTCCTACGTGAGGTAATACAAAGCAATTATCTAATTTTAAATATCTTTTGTCTAAATTTGGTTCATTATTAAAAACATCTAACCCTGCTGCATAAATTTTTTTATTTTCTAGTGCATCTATCAATGCATTGTCATCAATAGTTGATCCTCTTGAAGTATTAATAATTACAGCATGCTTTGGTAACAAACTTATTGTTGATGAGTTAAGAATATGTTTTGTCTCAGCTGTTGCAGGTGTGTGAATACTTAAAAAATCACAATCTGGTAGCATTGTGTTTATATCAGAAAAATATTTTGCACCATCTTCTAGATCATCAGAAAGTTTGTTTCTATTATAATAAATAATCTTCATACCAAATGCCTTAGCACATTTTGCAGCCATTCTACCAATACGACCCATACCAATGATACCTAAAGTTTTACCTGTAACAGAATTTCCAATCATAAATTTAGTTAAGTCTGGTTTTTGATTTTTCCAATTATCTGATCTAACTAAATTATATGCTTCACCAATTCTTCTAGATGCAGCTAAAATCAAAAGTATTGTGGTTTCTGCAACAGCCTCATTTAATACATTAGGAGTATTTGTTACTTTAATTCTTTTTTCTTCTGCTGATTTAATTGATATATTGTCATAGCCTACTCCAACTTGAGCTATAATTTTAAATTTCTCATTTAAATTATTAAAAAAATTTTCACCAATTTTATCAAAACCTGTTGAAATCATTCCATCATAATCATTTATAATTTTTATTAATTCACCTTCTGGTATTGGTTCATCTTTTAGATTGAGAGTTACATCAAATTCTTTTTTAAGTTTTTCCTCTGCTAAATCTGATATTTTTCTTGAAACTAATATTTTTGGTTTCATATTAGTGAGAATCTCTTGGTAAACCTTTAGTATGCGATACGTCTAAATATTTACCTCGAGAATTAATACATGCACCATCATCTAATTGACCAACCGTATTTCTAAATATTTCCTGCCACGGAGTTTGATTATTAGGTTTAAATACTTTTTTGTTTTTTCTTCGTTTTTTAAATTCATCTTGAGAAATCAATAAATCAACTCTTCTTTTATTTAAGTCTATTTTTATTTTATCATAAGTTTTAACAATTCCTAGATCTCCACCTACCGCTGATTCTGGTGAAACATGAAGTATTGATGGGCTCTCTGAAGTTCCACTCTGTCTTCCATCACCCAAAGTTGGTAAGTGTCTTATTCCTTTTTTTAATAATCTATCTGGTGGTTGCATATTAACTACCTCAGCTGACCCGGGATATCCAACAGGTCCACAACCTCTAATAATTAATATTGAGTTTTCATCTATTTTTAATTTCTTGTCATTAAGCCTTTTATGGTAATCCTCAGGACCCTCAAAAACTATAGCTTTACATTCAAAAACATTAGGGTGTTTAGGATTTGATAAATATTGACCTTTAAATTCTTTACTAATTACAGATGTTTTCATGATGGCAGATGAGAAAAAATTACTTCTCATAACTAAAAAACCAGCTTTTTCAGTCAATGCATTCTTAAATGTTTTAATTACTTTGCTATCTACATCAACTTTCTTTCTTAAATTTTCACCTACAGTTTTTCCTGTAACTGTCTTTATATTTGTATGGATTTTTTTATTTTTAATTAATTCCCTCATTACAGCAGGTATTGCTCCAGCTCTGTGAAAACTTTCCATTAAGTATTCGCCTGCAGGTTGGCAATTTACCAATAAAGGAATGTTGTGCCCAAGTTTTTGCCAATCAGAAAGATCAAATTTAATTCCCATATGTTTTGCAATAGCACTTAGATGAGCTGTACAATTACTAGATCCACCAATAGCACTAGCAACTACGACTGCATTTTCAAAAGCTTTACGTATCAAAATTTTTGATGGGGTTAAATCTTCATGAACCATTCCAACAATTCTTTTTCCTGTTTCATAAGAAATTTGCTCTCTTTCTCTATAAGGAGCTGGGATAACTGCACCTCCTGGTAAAGACATTCCTAATGCCTCTGCTACAGAGTTCATTGAAGAAGCTGTCCCCATAGTATTGCAGTGACCGGCACTTGGTGCAGACGATGCAACCATATCCATAAATTCCTCGTATTTAATTTCTCCTTTGGCTAACATTTTTCTTGCTTCCCAAACTACCATTCCTGAGCCAGCTAATTTTCCCTTGTAAACTCCATCTAACATTGGACCACCTGATAAAACTATTGCAGGAATGTTTACAGTTGCTGCAGCCATCAAAGCTGCCGGAGTAGTTTTATCACATCCTGTTGTTAAGATAACTCCGTCAATTGGATATCCATATAAAACTTCCACTAGTGATAAGTAAGAAAGATTTCTATCCAACATTGCTGTTGGTCTTTTTCCAGTTTCTTGAATTGGGTGCGTGGGAAACTCCATTGGGATCCCGCCCGCTCTTCTTATTCCATCCTTTATTCTTTTGCTCAAAGACATGAAATGTCTGTTGCATGGAGAAAGATCACTTCCAGATTGAGCTATTCCTATAATTGGATTTCCAGATTGTAATTCTTTTCTTGTAAGACCATAATTTAAATATCTTTCCAAATATAAAGCCGTCATGTCAGGGTTTTTTGGATTATTGAACCATTGTTGACTTCTAAAACTTTTTTTTCTTTTTTTAGGCATAATTTAAATAATGGTTTGTTTAGATTTATAGTTATATAATAAATTTATGAATAATCTAATAGTTTTAAATAAGAATGACAATGTGGGCGTAAGCCAATTTATTATTCCTGAAAAAACTAAAATTGAAGGTCATGAGATTAGTACTATCGATCCAATCCCTTTTGGACATAAAGTTTGCTTAAAAACAATTAAAAAAGGTGATCCAATCATTAAATATGATCAAATTATTGGTTTTGCATTAGATGATATTAAACCAGGACAACATGTTCATTCGCATAATTTAGAATTTAGAGAATTCAAAAGAGATTTTAAAGTTACAGATAAAAACCACATTGTTGATGAAAAAGCAGATACCTTCTTTAATGGAATATTAAGAGATAATGGCCAGGTCGCTACTAGAAATTATATTGGAATAGTTAGCACCGTAAATTGCTCAGCAACAGTCACTAAAATGATTGTTGAGAAGATTAAATATTCTAACATTTTAAAAGATTATCCAAACATCGATGGCATAGTACCAATTACTCACTCTACTGGATGTGGAATGAATACAGAAAGTGAAGGAATGCAAATTTTCCAAAGAACTATTGACGGATTTAAAAATCATCCAAACTTTTCTCATGTTTTTGTAATTGGCCTTGGATGTGAATGTGCCCAAGTAAGTTTATTTGATGAGTCTTTAAAAAAACATAACCGAATTCATTTTTTGACAATTCAAGATGAGGGCGGGACTAAAAAAATTGTAGATAAAGTATTATCACAAATTAAAAATTTGCTTTCTGAAGCAAATAATGTCCAAAGAACTTCTCAACCAGTAAGTCACTTAACTTTAGCTCTTCAATGTGGAGGTTCTGATGGATATTCGGGAATAACTGCAAATCCTGCTTTAGGAGTGGCGGCAGATCTATTGGTTAAAAAAGGTGGAAGTGCAATTTTATCTGAAACACCAGAGATTTATGGGGCTGAACATTTGTTAATTAATAGAGCTAACTCGCAAGAGACCGCTGATAAACTACTTAAAAGAATTGAATGGTGGAGGCATTACACTTCAATTAATAATAGTTCGATGGATAACAATCCAGCACCAGGAAATAAAAAAGGTGGTCTCACTACTATATTAGAAAAATCTTTAGGTGCAGTTGCTAAAGGAGGAAACTCTATTCTTCAAGATGTGCTTCATTATGCTGAACCATTAAAAAATAAAGGTTTTAATTTTATGGACTCTCCTGGATATGACCCTGTTTCAGTAACTGGTCAAGTTGCATCTGGTGCAAATATAATTTGTTTTACAACTGGACGTGGGTCTTGCTTTGGTTGCAAACCAGTTCCAAGCTTAAAACTTTCAACAAACTCTGCGATGTTTGAAAGAATGTCTGAAGATATGGATATTAACTGTGGAACCATAGCTGAAGGTAAAGAAAAAGTTGAAGAAGTGGGTCAAAAAATATTTGAATTAGTAGTAAATACTGCATCAGGAAATAAATCAAAAAGCGAAATCAATGGCTACGGTGATGAGGAATTTAATCCTTGGCAAGTTGGCGTTGTAATGTAATTAATTTTTCCTGTGCCTCAACAAACATCCTTAATTAACGTAATTTTATTAGCTGCTGGTGGTTTTTTTATGTTTGTTTGTATGGACTCTACAGCAAAGTATCTTGGAACAGTAATGCCAATTACTCAAGCAATCTGGGGAAGATTTTTTTTCCATTTAATATCTTTAATTATATTTTTTTTAATTTTTAAACCAAAAGTTAACCTAAAAAAAAATTTTAAAGTTCAAATAATAAGATCAATTTTAATGGTAACCGCTACAACATTTATGTTTTATTCTTTACAAAAATTTGACTTGGTAGATATTTATGTAGTTTTCTTTACAGCGCCATTAATTGTATCTTTATTATCAGCATATTTTTTAAAGGATATTTTATCCTTTAAAGGGATTATGTTAATGCTCCTAAGTTTTGGTTCAATTATCTACTCATTGGGACCTAGTATGAAAATATTTAGTTTAGATCTAATATTTCCAGTTGTCCCGCCTCTTTGCTGGGCCCTATATCAATTTTTCACAAAAATAGTATCAGGTGATAACGACCCATTCGCTGCAATTTTTTATACTTCAATTTTAGGGGCAATCATTTTTAGTGCATTTATGTTATTTAATTGGGTGCCATTGGAGAAAAATATTTATTGGCTTTACTTATTGTTACTTGGTTTTGCAGGTTTCGTTAGTCATTCTTTGATAATCTACGCGATCCAACTTTCAAATTTATCGTTTGTAACTAATTTTCAATACTCACAATTAGTTTGGTCGACAATTATCAATTTTTTAATTTTTGGTGTACCTTTTGATTATAATAAAATTGTTGGAGTTATAGGAATTATTATTTTTGGTATAATGTTTATTAGAACTGAAGGTAATAAGAAAAGTTAATTTATAAGGTGTATATGAAAAATATAGGATTTATTGGTGTTGGATACATGGGTTACGGGATAGCTAAAAATATTTTAAAACATAAAAATAAACTCTTTGTTATTGCTAATAAAAATAGAAAACCAATAGATAAAATCATCAAAGATGGGGCTGAAGAAGTAAAATCTTTTAGCGATTTTTCTAGTAAAAATTTAGATGCGATGTTCATGTGTGTTACTAATACTCCTATAGCAAAATCAATATCAGAAAAAATTTCTACAATTTTAGATAGCAAAACTTTAATAGTTGATATCACTACTCACAATAAAACCGGCTCAATGGAAACAGAAGCAATATTCAATGCAAAAAAAATAAATTATGTTGAATGTCCTGTAATGGGAGGTCCTGTTCAAGCAGAGGAAGGTATTTTAGGTGGAATTGTAGGAGCATCAGATGAAAATTTTAAAATTGCTGAGCCATACTTAAATTTTTTTTGTAAAGAATATTTTCACTTTGGACCTGTTGGAATGGGAGCGAAATCTAAGCTTTTAAATAATTTTTTATCCCTTGGAAATGCTGTATTAGTTAATCATTTGGCTAAAAGTGCTACTGAAATGGGTTTAGATTTAAAAAAAGTATTCGATGTTGCAAAACTTGGTTCTGGAAATTCTGCAGCACTTAATAGAGTTTTTGATAATCTGTTAAAAGGTGATTTTACTGGATTTAAATTCACGGCAAGTAATTCCGTAAAAGATCTAACCTATATTCAAGATTTATTAAAAGAATTTCCTGAAGCTGAAAAAGTTGCTGAAGTTAATAAAAATTATTTCCAAAAAGCTGTTGATGACGGTTACGGTGAAAATTTTATTAGTGAATTAATAAATAAAAAATAAATTAATAAGTGAATTAAGTTAGCGGGAATCTACTAAAGCACTAGGTTGTATTCAATAAATATATTTGCACAAAATTAAAATAAATTAATTGAAATTGTATAAATTATAATTACCTTTTTTATTTAAGGAGGTTTATGTTAATACTTTCACCACCTGATACTTAGCTGAAAAGCTTAATATTTCAAAAATTATAAAATAATAAAATCCTCTCGGATTTAGGTACCAAAGAGACGATACAGGGTAGCTCTTTAGGTAGATGCTTAAAGAGCTTACCTTTAATTTTAATTATCATTTTTAAATATTTCTAGCGGAAGTAGTGCCTCTGGGTATTTTTTTTGACAAAGCTTTTCATAGTTTTCACAAAAAGTCATAATAGTTTTTTGAACTTCTTTTTTGTTTTTATTGGAAATATTGAGCTCTGTAATTAATTTATTACAATCATTTTCTAATTCTATTATTTGTTCACCTGAAAAAAACTCACCTGTTTCTATTTCCCAATAAGTATTTTCGAGTTCATCGTCACTTAAATCATTTAATTTTTTCTGTAAGAATCTTATTGTTTTGTCATCAGTTTTTTTATCTTTCATTGGTGAATTCTTAAGTTTTCCAAGGCATTTGTCTCTTAACCCATTAATAAAATGAATATAAGGTTTACCCTCAGAAAGATCTTGAAAATGATTTGTATTCAAATATTTATCTATAGCTATTTCTGTTGAAACCTTTTGTTTACCCTTAATTATAGCAATTTGAACATAAACTTCTTGGCTAATATATTCTTCAATGTGATCTTTAACTTTTTTAGGTATCATTTTAACTTTGTAATTAATGTTCTTCTCTATACCTAGTGTGGCAAGCCTTACAATTACTCCACATAAATTGTTTCA
>CABYCY010000021.1 GCA_902517615.1 uncultured Pelagibacteraceae bacterium | reverse complement strand
AATGTTTTTTTTTCAGAATTATTTAAAAGCTTATTCAGTTTAATTGAAAATTTTTTAGATCCTAAAATTTTAAGTTTAATATTTTGCTTATGAAGATCTTTAATTCTATTTTTCAAAAAATTTTCTAATAAATTAAATAAAAAATCTATTTCTTTTTTTGGTCTTTTCCAATTTTCAGTTGAAAATACAAATAAAGTTAAATATTTTATTTTATTCTTAATTGTTTCTTTAATAATTTTTTCTACTGTATTTAACCCTGCTTTATGACCTGCGTTTCTAGAGTTTTTATGTTTCATTCCCCATCTTCCATTACCATCCATGATAATGGCTACATGATTCAGAGGGTTCATATTGTCATTATTTCTTTTTCTTTAGAGGAAACTTTATCATCTACAGTTTTTATGTGGTCATCTGTAATAGTTTGTACTTTTTTTTCATGATTTTTTTCCTCATCTTCACCAATTTCTTTTGATTTCAATTGTTTCTTAAGATCTTCGTTTGCCTCTCTTCTGATATTTCTTATAGATACTTTACACTTTTCACCGATAGCTTTAATTAATTTTTTTAACTCAATTCTTCTTTCTTCGTTAAGCTCTGGCACCGGTAGCCTTATTAGCTGTCCATCTATTTGTGGATTAAGACCCAAATCTGATTTTTTTATAGCAGCATCAACTAAAGCTATGTTGTTTGCGTCCCATATCTGAATATTGATCATTCTTGGCTCTGGAGTTGTTATGCTGCCTACTTGATTAATAGGCATTTGTTGGCCATAAACATCTACTTTAATTAAATCTAGCATAGATGCGTTTGCTCTTCCTGTTCTTAATGAAGATAGTTCTTTTGAGAATACCTCTATGGCTTTATCCATTTTAAGGCTGTAAGATTTCTCATCAAACATTTATTCTCCAATCTTTATTCTATAAAACTCTTTAATCTTTAAGTCTGCTATAGAAAGTTCTTTTAATATATCTTGAACTTTTTTCTTAGGCTCCATCACCCAAGCTTGGGTTAAAAGAGCATTCTCTTCTTTAAATTTATTCATTTTACCTAAGCTTATTTTTTTTGCAATATCATCTGGTTTTCCTGAATTTTTCAGTTCTTCGGTAACTAACTCTTGTTCTTTTTCAATTATTGCTTGATCTATAGAACTAGATTCTAATGCTAATGGATTTGAAGCTGCAATATGCATAGATAGTTGCTTGCTAAAAGTTTTAACAGTATCTGAAATATCTTTTGTATCCAATGAAACCATTACTGCTAACTTCGCAACATTATCTTTCACTACTGTATGAAGATAATAATTGTTAACTCCCTCGGAATTTTCAATTGTTTTAGCTTTACCAATTGTTATTTTTTCACCAATTTTTGCTATCAAAGCTACAAGATTATCATTTACAGTTTGACCATTTTCCATTTTGGTTGTTTTAAGTTCATCAATATTTGAATTATGTGTATTGTTTAATTTACTCAGCTCTTTAACAAAAGTTATAAAGTCATCATTTTTTGCAACAAAATCAGTTTCACAATTAACTTCTATAACTGAAGTTTTATTTTCATTTCCACTAACTACGACAACACCCTCTTTAGCATCTCTGGTCATTTTTTTAGAAGCTTTAGAAATTCCTTTAACTCTTAATATTTCAACAGCTTTATCTAAATCTCCATCAGATTCTTTTATTGCAAGGTTGCAATCTTTAAAACCTGCGCCAGTTACTTCTCTTAGTTTTTTTACTTTTTCTATATCACTCATTTTAATTTAACTTTCCTTTATCTTCATTAGAAAATTTCTTTTCTAATTTTTCTCTATCTAATTCTTGAATAGTTTTTGTTTTATCATCTTCCTTATTTGTATTAACTTTATCATGATTGGACTCTGATGATTTTAATGAACTTTTAGCATTAATAATTGTTTCCTTAATTAAATTACAATAAAGATCAATAGATCTTCTAGCATCATCATTACCAGGTATTGGAAAATCAATATTATCTGGATTTGAATTGCTATCTAATATTGCGATTATAGGTATTCCTAGTTTAGATGACTCTGCAATAGCTAAAGACTCGTAATTAGTGTCAATTACAAAAACTAGTTCAGGTACTTTTTTCATTTCCGCAATTCCACCCAATGATCTTTGAAGCTTATCTTTTTTTACACTCATTTTAAGGAGCTCTTTTTTTGTAAAGCCTCTATTTTCTGTAGTTAAATCAATCTCTAATTTTTTTAACTTTTTAATTGAATTAGATATTGTTCCCCAATTTGTTAACATGCCACCTAACCATCTATAATTTACAAAGTATTGATCAGTTTCTTTAGCAACTTCAGCTATAGCTTCTGAAGCTTGTTTTTTTGTAGATACAAATAATATTTTTCCATTATTTGCTATTGTATTGTAGACTTTTTCTAATGCCACTTTTGTTAATTCAAGTGTTTGAGTTAAGTCTATAATGTGAATTGAGTCTCTTTTTCCAAAAATATATTTTTTCATTTTTGGATTCCATCTTAAAGTTTTATGTCCAAGATGAACGCCTGCTTCTAGTAATTGTTGTATTGTAACGTTAGGTATTTTCATATTTATTCCCGGTTAAGCCACCACAGTAATTTCCAATTAAGGACCGGAGGTATAAAACCAACAACTGTGTGCGTGTTAATTTAATTTATGAGTTATTTACAAATATTTGCTAAATTTAACAAGCGATTATTTAGTTAATTATTGCCTGAATTTCTTGATTTCTTAAGAGATTTAGAGCTTTTCTGTCTAATTTACGTGTATTTTTTAGTCTAAATTTAAGAATATTATCTTCAGTAACTAAATTAATATTTACAATTGTTTTACCTTCATCTTTCAAAATTGTAGATATTTTTTCAATCTGTTCTTTAGAATTTAGTTCGAAAGAAACCTCGTTTATAGGGCTGTTAAATAAATCTTTAAGTGAAGCTATTTTTTGGACATTAATTCTAGTTAGTCGATTTTCATCGTTAGAGATATTTTTAAATAATGTTAAAATAAGTGAATTACCCTCTTTCAAAATTTCTCTATTTAGCTCTAATACATCTGAGAAAATAAAAAGTTCAAATACACTTGATAAATCTGTTAATTTTAAAACAGCGTAAGAATTTCCTTTTGCAGTTTTTCTTTCATGAACCTTCAGCAGTGTTGCAGCTATGTTAGAGTCTTTTAAATCTTCTTTGGAAATAAAACTTGAATAATCTGTTATTTTATAATCTTGAAAAATCTCTGTAAATTGATTTAACGGATGGTCTGAAATAAAGAAGCCTACAGCTTCAAATTCGTTTGATAATCTTTCTTCAAATTTCCAATCATCAATTTTAATTAAAATATCATCCTGTGCACTTTCATCTTCAGAGAATAAATCTATCTGGTTAGCAGATTTATTCTCAAATATATTTTTACTCTTAGCTATAATTGCAGGAATAGAGTTATATAAAGCTTGCCTATTTGGGTTTAATTTATCAAAAGCACCTGCTTTAACTAAACCTTCTAATTGAAGTTTGTTTATATCTTTTGGATTTACTCTATTTATAAAATCATGAATTGACTCAAATTTTCCATTTAAAATTCTTTCCTTAACTATATTTGATATTGCCTCATAACCTACAGCTTTAATTCCTCCCAACGCATAATAAAATTTATTATCAATTGTTCTAAAATCAGCAAAACATTCGTTTATATCTGGACGCACAACTTCAACATTTAATCTTTTTAATTCTTCATAAAATTCACTTAATTTATTTTGATTAGATATATCCATAGTCATTGATGCTGCAATGAACTCTTTTGGATAATATGTTTTTAAAAATGCAGTTTGGTAAGAAATAATTGCATACGCAGCAGCATGACTTTTATTAAAGCCGTATTCTGCAAATGGTTCAATTTTTAGAAAAATTCCAGCAGCAACATCTTTTGCTATTCCATTTTTAACAGCTCCAGTAATAAATCCTTGTTTCTGTTTTTCAAGTTCTGCTCTTTTCTTTTTACCCATTGCTCTTCTCAAAAGATCAGCTTGTCCTGCTGTAAATCCTGATAATTTTTGTGCAATTTGCATTACTTGTTCTTGATAAATAATTACTCCATAGGTCGGTTTTAAAATATCTTCTAGAAGTGAGTGTAAATAATCAGGTTTTTGCTTTCCATGTTTGCAATCATTATAAGTTGGAATATTGCTCATTGGTCCGGGTCTATAGAGGGCAACTAATGCAATAATATCTTCAATATGATTTGGCTTCATTTGAATTAAGGCTTCTCTCATGCCGGCACTTTCAATTTGGAATAAGCCAACTGTTTTACCTGTGGACATTAGATCAAAAACTTTTTGATCTTCGTAACTAATTTTTTCTATATCAAAATCTTTAATTTTTTTTCTTACAAGTTTTTGTGTGTTATTAATTACTGTAAGGGTTTTTAAGCCTAAAAAATCAAATTTTACTAAACCAGCATTTTCTGCTGAATACATATCAAATTGTGTCGACGGTAATAGTAAATCTGCAGAAACATCTTTATACAATGGGACAATTTCAGTGAGTTTTTTATCTGCTATTACTACTCCAGCAGCATGAGTAGCAACATTCCTATTTAGTCCCTCTAATTTTAAAGAGAGATCAGTAAGTTTCTTTACTCTTGGATCGTCATTAATAAGTTTTTGTAACCGTGGCTCTCCTGCAATGCACTGAGTTAGATTTTGTGGTCTAGATGGATCGAAAGGTATCATCTTAGATATGCTGTCAACAAATCCATATGCTAATCCTAAAACTCGTCCAACGTCTCTAATTACCATTCGTGCTTTTAATTTACCAAATGTTATAATGTGAGCTACACTGTCTTTATATTTTGTTGTTAGATACTCAAAAACTTGATCTCTTTTATCCTCGCAAAAATCTATATCAAAATCAGGCATTGAAATTCTATCTGGATTTAAAAATCTTTCAAAAATGAGGTTAAATTTTATTGGATCTACATCGGTAATTGATAAACACCAGGCTACTAACGAACCAGCTCCTGAACCTCTTCCAGGACCCACGGGAATATCATTTTTTTTTGCCCACTTTATGTAATCAGCAACTATTAGAAAATAACTAGAATATTTCATTTCTATAATAATAGAAAGTTCATGATTTAGCCTTTCCTTATATTCTCTATAAGAATTGTTATTTTCTAAGTCTTTATCACTTAAATTAAAGATCTTGTTAAATTTGACTTTTAAACCTTCTATTGAATCTTTTTTTAAAATTTCATCTGCATTACCATCTTTCTCACTACTAATATTAGGCAATATCGGATTAGAAAATAACGGTCGATAACAGCATCTTAATGGAAAATTGTAATTATTTTCTAAAGCCTCAGGTAAGTCAGCAAATAATTCTGACATCTCTGAGTTGGTTTTTAAATAATGTTGGTCAGTTAATCTTAATCTGTTTTTTTCATTTACATATGTCTTATTACCAATACAAATTAAAGCATCATGGGCTTCATGCATTTCTTTGTCTAAATAAAAAACTTCATTGGTTGCAATAATAGGTATTTCTAAATCTAATGATTTTTTTAAATTAAATTTTTCAAATCCAATTTCATTTAGATCATTATGTCTTTGAATCTCTAAATAAAATCTATCTCCAAACTTATTTTTAATTTCACTATAAAGATCATTAATTTCAGTAAACTTTCCTTTATCAAATAATTTACCGAACAAACCAAAAACAGTTCCTGAAAATACAGCAACACCTTTAGAGTTATTTAATAATAATTCAAAATCTACATGCGGGTCTGATAATTCATCGTTTTTTAAATATGAAATAGATGAAAGTTCTATTATATTTTTATATCCAACTTCATTGAGAGCAAACAAAGGAAGTAAACCTGTTGTTTCTCCGATTTTAAAATTAACTTGAGTTCCGATTATTGGTTGAGTTCCGGACTTTGAAATCTTTTCAGCAAATTCAAGCGCACCACATAAATTTGAAGTATCACACAAACCAAGCGATTTTATTTTATTTTTCTTAGAATATTCTTGTAAAGCATCAATTCTAGCTGCTCCTTCGCAAATAGAATATTGAGTATGAATTTTAAGATGATTGAAATTTTGAGATTGAGACTCAGACATTAGATGATTTTATACTACCATCTATCATCTCCAATAGGCAATCTGCCTTATTAGCAAAAAATCTATTATGAGTTGCAAATATAATAAGTCTATCCGACCTTTTTTGTTTATATAAAAGTTCAAAAACATCTTTTGCTGTTTCCATATCCAAACTTCCAGTTGGCTCATCTGCTAAAATAATTTCAGGATCATTTACAATTGCTCTTGCTATAGCAACTCTTTGAGCCTCACCACCTGATAGTTGAGATGGAAAGTGATCTGCCCTCTTAGAAAGACCAATTTTTTTGAGTAATTTTTCTGCATTAGATATTGCTAATTCTTTATTGTCATTAATTGCAAGTGAAGCCAAATATATGTTTTCTAAAGCAGTAAAATCTGGGAGAAGGTTATTTTGTTGATAAACAATTCCTATTTTTTTTGATCTATAAACATCATTTTTTTCAGACTTATTGAAATTTACAGGAATTTTATCAAAATTAATTGATCCAGATGATGGTCTATCGATTAATGAAATTAAATTTAATAGAGTTGATTTGCCTGACCCAGAGGGTCCCATTATAGAATAGCTTTTACCTTTATGAAATTTTTGAGAAAGATTTTTTAATACTTTAACCGTTTTTTCAGTTTTAAAAGTTTTAAATATTTTTTTTAATTCAAGAAAATTATTCATATTTTAAAGATTTAATTGGGTCCAGTTTGGCTGCTTTAAATGCAGGAAAAATTGAAACTATTATTGTTATAATTATTGAACAAATTGATATTAAAAAAATTGATGTTGGATCTACTTCTGAAGGCATCTTGCTTAAAAAATAAATCTCTTCTGGAAATAAACTTATATTAAATGTTGAGCTAAGAAATTGTCTAAAATTCTCTATGTAAAGAGAAAACGTTACACCTAAAAAAATTCCAAAAATAGTAGCTGATGTTCCTATTATTACACCTATTAAAAAAAATATTTTTACAATT
This sequence comes from uncultured Pelagibacteraceae bacterium, assembly GCA_902517615.1. Taxonomy (GTDB): domain Bacteria; phylum Pseudomonadota; class Alphaproteobacteria; order Pelagibacterales; family Pelagibacteraceae; genus Pelagibacter. The sequence goes on along the minus strand of CABYCY010000021.1, from coordinate 4,572 downwards.
GATTTATTTAACACACCAATTGACTTTAAAATTGCGATATCTCTTGTTTTGTTTTTAACTAAAATTGTTAATCCAGAAATTATATTAAATGCTGCAACAATAATTATTAATGATAGGATAATAAACATTACATTTCTTTCTACTTTTAATGCAGAAAATAATGAACTATTCATATCAGCCCAACTAACAACAAATTCTTCATCAAAAATTTCTTGTACAATAAATTTTTGCTGCTCAATTTTATTTGGGTTTTTTAAATAAATTTCTAAATTTCTATTATCTGACTTATAGTCAAAAAAATCCTCAAGAGTACTTAAGTTAATAAATGCGATATTATTATCAAACTCAGCCAAACCACTATTGTAAATTGATACTACCAAAAAAGTTTTTTGTTTTGGCATACTACCAATAATTGTTTCTACTCCGGATGGTGAAAGTAAAGTTAATTCATCACCTATTTTCAGATCTAAAGAAAAACTTAATTCATTGCCTATAGATATATAATTTCTATTTAATTGACCTTTGTTCCCTTTAAATTTTTTATTTTTGACAATTTCTAAACTTGGAAAATCTTTTGTTTTATATCCACGTAATAATATACCTTTTGATGTATCGTTTTTAAGTATAATAGCTTCACCAGAGTTGCTAAAAATAATATTTTCTGAAATTAATTCTAAATTTTTTTTATTTAATTTGTTTTTATCAATTGGATTTCCATAAGTTTTTACTGTTATGTGTGCATTAAAACCTACTATTTTATTAATCAGCTCTGTTCTAAATCCATTCATGACAGACATCACGATAATAAGAACTGCAACTCCAAGACTTATCCCTATAAAAGAAAAAATAGATATAACATTCAAAAAGCCATCTTTTTTTTTAGCTTTTAAAAATCTAAAAGTAATTTCTTTTTCTAAAGTAGAAATCAAATTGAATTTTTTTGTTTAGTTATAATTTCTATAATTTTATTTAATGGTAAATTTTGAGTTTCACCACCAGTTTCCTTGAACTCTAATAAATCGCCCTCACTTTTCTTACCAATAATAATTTGGTACGGGGCACCAATTAAATTCATTTTTTTAATTTTTGATGAGAAATTCTCATCTGTATCATCAATAATTGCATCAATATTATTTTTGAGTAATTCTATATTGATATTATTTGCTTTATCTAAAGCTGAGATATCATTTTTATTTATCATAGGTATTAAAGCAATATCATAAGGAGCAACAGACAATGGCCATTTCATGATTTCATTTTTATCATCATATTTTGCCTCAATTATAGCCCCTGCTAGCCTTGATACGCCAATTCCATAAGAACCCATTTTAACAAAATCTTTTTTTCCTCCTGGTAAATCAACAGATGCGCCCATTGGTTTTGAATACTTGTCACCAAAATAAAATATATGACCTACCTCTATACCTTTTGTGATCAATTGATTTTCCTTAGAAACAATTTTTTCAAACTCATCTTTATTAAACTTTTCATCAGTTACAGCATAAAACTGTTCATATTTTTTTCTCATATTTTCCAATGATGTTTTTTCTAGTTTAGTATCAGCGCTATCAAGATCAAATATTCTTTTATCAGTGAAAATTTTACTTTCTCCTGTATCAGCAAGAATAATAAATTCATGAGATAAATTTCCACCAATAGGTCCTGTGTCAGCAGCCATGGGTATTGCTATTAAAGATAATCTTTTAAATGTTCTTAAATATGAAAGAAAAAATTTATTATAAGAATAAAAAGCTTCTTCATCAGATACATCGAATGAATAGGCATCTTTCATATAAAATTCTCTACCACGCATAATTCCAAATCTAGGTCTAATTTCATCTCTGAACTTCCATTGTATATGATATAAAAGTTGTGGTAGTGATTTATAAGATTTGATTGAAGATCTAAAAATTTCAGTAACTTGCTCTTCATTAGTTGGTCCATATAACATTTCTCTATTTTGACGATCAGTTATTCTGAGCATCTCTTCGCCATAATCGTCATAACGACCACTTTCTTTCCAAATTTCACTAGATTGAATAGTTGGCATTAATATTTCTTGAGCTCCAATTTTGTTTTGCTCTTGTCTAACAATCTCCTCTATTTTTTTCATTACCTTAAAACCCAAAGGTAACCATGAATAAATTCCTGCAGAGGCTTGCTTAATCATGCCTACTCTCAACATCAATTGATGAGATTTAATTTTTGCCTCTGAAGGATTATTTTTTAATATTGGTATAAATGAATTTGATAACAGCATCTTAATTAATCATATTTCTTAAATTTAAATATTCAAATTTAATTAATAAGTAAATTATGATGAAAATGACAGTAGTAATTCCAGTACAATAAAGGAACTTTTTCAACATTTTTGGATTTTCAGGTGATCCGGGATCCTCACCATCAATTTTTACAGTCTTTGTTCGATTCACATCAATAGGTAAAATAGCAAAAAAAACTATCCACCATATAATTATATATATAATAGCTAAACCTGTTGCACTCATTAAATTCTTACTAAATTGATATTGGTAAAAGGTTTTTTTCCTGTTCTCTCTTTAGAAAATTTTCTACAGGCAATTTTTAATACATCAATAAAATTGTGTTCTTGTTGTTTGCTTCCAATTTTAAAAGTTCTAGAGGTTTTCTCTATTTCCTCTTCTAATCCATAAATAAAATCATCACGATCATCTACAGGTAAACCACGAAATGAAAGTATAGGGTTGTTGTGTATATTTCCTTTAGGTGTAATCATAATTGTTATTTCAAGATATCCATTTGCACTTAAATTTTTTCTATCTTTTATCGATTGTGAATCTGGATCAACACTTACACTGCCATCTAAATAAAGTCTGCCGCTTGGAGCCTTATCATGTACCTCAGGTTTTTCGCCTGGATATAACTTAACGATATCACCATTTTCTACTTGAACTGGATGTGGTACTTGCATTTCTTTTGCAAAATTAATGTGTTCTATCATATGTCTATGTTCACCGTGCACAGGTATTACGCACCTAGGTTTTACCCATTGATACATATCTTTAAGATCTTCTCTATTTGGATGCCCAGAAACATGAACAAATTCGGTTTCTTCAGATATTACTTCTATTCCATCCTTAACAAGTTGGTTGTGAAGTTTATAAAGTTTTTTTTCGTTACCAGGTATAATTTTCGAAGAAAAAATTACAGCATCGCCTTTTTCAATAAAAACATCTGGATGAACATAACTAGAAATTCTCATCATTGCACCCATTGGTTCACCCTGGCTTCCAGTGCATAAATACACAATTTTTTCTCTTGAAAAATTTTTAGTTTCTCTTGGATCAATTGGTTCAATTGTATTTTTTAAATATCCACATTGACGTGCAGCTTTATAAATACGATGCATTGATCTTCCAACTAAAGAAATTTGTCTTCCTGTTTGTTCTGCGCAATAAAAAGCTGTCTCCATTCTAGCTACGTTTGAAGCAAAAGATGTTATGATAATTCTTTTTTTTAATCGAGACATTACGTTTAACATATTTTTTCTTACATCTAATTCTGAACCTGATCTTCCAGCGCTAAAAACATTTGTTGAGTCACAAATCATTGCTAGCACACCTTCTTCACCAATTTCCTTTAATCTTTTTTCGTTTATATTGTCTCCAATCAAAGGGTTTGGATCAACCTTCCAATCCCCAGTATGCAAAATAGATCCTGCTGGTGTTTTTATTCTTAAACCGTTTGGCTCTAGTATAGAGTGAGTTAATGTTATGTATTCAATTTCAAATGGATCTAATGAAACTTTACCATTTAATTCTACTATTTTTAAATCATTAGTAATATCAATTTGTTTTTCTCTAAATTTTTCTCTAATTAAAACTGCCGTAAATGGTGTTGCAAATATTTTACATTTAAGTTTAGGCCATAAATGAGCAATTGCACCAATATGATCTTCGTGTGCATGTGTTAAAACTATTCCTAACAAATTATCTCTTCTTTCAACAATAAATCCTGGGTCAGGATATATTAAGTCAACACCTGGAATAGTGTCATCAGCAAAAGTTACACCTATATCCACCATGATCCATTTATGGTCACTAGGTTGACCATAACCGAACAAATTCATATTCATGCCTATTTCACCTGATCCACCCAAGGGACAAAATAATAATTCATCTTTCATGTTATTTAATTAATTTTGAAATCTTTATTAGACCATTAATTGTAATATCTTGATTTTGACTTGCTTTCGATTTAATTGAGTTTTTAAACAAATTTGAAAATCCACCAGTAATAATTACTTTAAAAGATTTTCTAGTCTCCTTCTTAATTAAATTAATAATATTGTCAATTAAACCTGCATAACCCCAAAAAAAGCCTGATCTAACAGCGGTGATTGTGTTGTTGCCAATTACTTTATTTATTTTTTTTAAATTTATTTTTGGAATTAAAGTTGCTTTATCTGACAAGGTTTTAAGTGACAATCTCACACCTGGAGCAATAATGCCTCCATAATAAGTGTTTTTAATAAGAACATCAAATGTTGTTGCTGTTCCAAAATCTAAAATAATAAAATTATTTTTATTATTC
>CABYCY010000020.1 GCA_902517615.1 uncultured Pelagibacteraceae bacterium | reverse complement strand
GTTTTTTACAAAAAGGAAGGTAATCATTGTAATCATTATCTGTTCTATTTTTTTTATTCTAACATATAATGATGTTAGGTCTGAAGAAATAAAAGAAATTTCTGGAAACGCTAAAATTATTGATGGTGATACAATAAAAATTAATTCAAAAAAAATAAGATTGCATGGAATTGATGCACCTGAATTAAAACAAATGTGCAAAAAAGTTTATTTAACAATAATTTTTTTTACTTTTACTAAAGATTATCCTTGTGGAAAAATTTCAACTTTAAAATTAAAAAAAAAAATTAATAACAAGGTAATAACTTGTAAAATTTTGGATATTGATAGATATAAACGATTAATTGGAGAATGTTATAAAAGAAATTTAAATCTAAATTCTTGGCTAGTTTCAAACGGTCACGCAGTAGCTTATAGAAAATACTCAAATAAATATATTTCTAACGAAATTAATGCTAAAAATGAAAAAAAAGGTATTTGGCAAGGTAAATTTGAAATGCCTTGGGACTATAGAAGAAAAAAATAAGTTTATAATCTTGAAGTGCAGTCTTCAATCCATGACCAAAGATGTTGAGTAAAAGATCTTCTAACAAAAAGATTTACAATATTTTCATCTTTATTTTGTAGAATTACGTCTATATGATTTAAAACTGTTTGAGTGGTTGACCCTTTTTTTTCTTTAAATTCATTAAAATTAAAGGGACACCCTGCTGAAAATATTTCATAAATATTTTTGCCTTTAAGTTCTAATTGAACAAATTGGTCTGTTACATCTATAACAGCACCTAAATTTGTTTTTGAAATACTGTTAAATAACATCTCGTTTAGTTCGTGTTTGTTAGTATCTTTGCTTATAAGCTCATTTGAGACTATCATCCATTCATCAGGGCTAAGCCATATTGCTGTTAATTTATCACTCGTTGTTGAGGTGTTTGCTTCTGTCGGCAAGATCATATTAAGATTTTTACCTATATTTGTTAAAAACTCTCTTTTTTTACCTCTTAAATTAATTTTCATTACTGGAGAGATTTCTTTTACAGAAACATTTTCTTGATTAATTTCATTTTTAATAACCGAATTATAGTTAAGCATTCAACCTCTCATTTTTCTCATCATAAAACACTGGATTCGCAACAGTGACATTAATATTGTTATTTTCCATTGGCACAAAAAGTTTTTTTCCCATCATCTCTTTTCCACCTCTAACAATAGCAAGTGCAATCGATTTGTTTAGGTTTGGACTAAAATAACTTGAGGTTACATGTCCAAGCATTTCAATTGGACTTTGATTTAACTCTGAAACTATTTGCGCTCCTTCTTCTAAAACTATATTTGGATCATCTGTTAATAATCCTACTAATTGTTTTCTATCTTCTCTCATTGTATCAGATCTATAAAGAGATCTTTTGCCAATAAAATCGTATTTCTTTTTGCTAACTATCCAATCCATTTGAAGATCAATTGGAGTCATTGTTCCATCTGTATCTTGACCTACAATTATAAAACCTTTTTCTGCTCTTAATAAGTGCATTGTTTCAGTTCCGTAAGGAGTAATATTAAATTCTTTACCTGCAACCATGCATTGTTCCCATAAATCTTTTCCATAACTTGCCTGAACATTTATTTCGTAGCTGTGTTCACCAGTAAAACTAATTCTCATTATTCTGCACTGGATATTACCAATATTCGCTTCTTTGAATGACATGTGCGGAAAATTTTCATCTGATAAATCTAAATCAGGAATTATTTTTTTAAGAATTTTTTTACTATTTGGACCACATAAACTAGCTGTAGCATAATGATCTGTTACAGAGGTTAAGTAAACATCAAGTTCAGGCCATTCTGTTTGAAGATAATCTTCAAGTTTACCTAAAACATTCGCAGCACCACCAGTTGTTGTGGTCATTATATAATGATTTTCCCCTAATCTGGTTGTAACTCCGTCATCATAAACCATACCATCTTCATTTAGCATTAAGCCATATCTACATTTTCCTATAGCTAATTTTGACCAAGCATTTGTATAAACTCTATTTAAAAATTCAGAGGCATCACTTCCTTGAATATCAATTTTACCAAGAGTAGAAGCATCTAATATACCGGCACTTTCTCTAGCAGCTTTACTTTCTCGTTGAACTGCTTGATGCATTGTTTCTTCATTAATAGGGTAGTACCAAGCTCTCTTCCATTGACCAACGTTTTCAAATTCAGCTTTATTTTCAATATGCCAATCATTCATTGGTGTTCTTCTAAAAATATCAAAATACTTTCCTACATTTCGACCCACAATAGTTCCAAATGTTAATGGTGTGTAAGGAGGTCTAAAAGTAGTAGTTCCTAATTCTCCCATTTTAACACCTGCGGTATCAGCAATTATGCCTAACGCATGCATATTTCCTAGTTTACCTTGATCAGTTCCCATACCAGTTGTTGTGTATCTCTTAACATGCTCTATAGATCTAAAACCTTCTTTTAATGCCAATTTTATGTCTTTTGCAGTTGCATCATTTTGATAATCTACAAATGGTTTAGTTTTGCCCAAAGGTTTATCAGAGGGCAGTAACCAAATATTTCTTTTTGAATTTTCCTGATCAATTTCAACTTTGATATTATCTAAATCTGTTTCGTTGATATTAAAAGTATCTTTAAGCTTTTGATTTAAATTATTAATAATTTCATCAATTTTAAAATCTCCGCAACAAGAACCCACAGTTATTTGGTTAGATGTATTTTGGTTTGGTAAGAAAACTTTTTTTTCCTCATCAAACTTAAGTTTACTACCTGATTGTGTATATAAATGTACAGCAGGTGTCCAACCACCAGCAACTCCTAAACAATCACATGTAATAGAAATTTTTCTTCCAGTTACTGAGGTTCCATCATTTGATAGTTTCATGATTGAAACGCTATTTAGTCTTTTGTATCCAGCTGTATCAACAATTGAATGTGACCAGTAAATTTTAATACCTGTTTCTTTTACTTTTTTAACAATTTTACTTTCGGATTGCTCTCTAATATCAATAATCGCCTCAACATTTATACCTTTGTTATATAGTGATAAAGCACTTTCGTAAGCACTATCATTATTTGTAAAGAATATATTTTTACTACCACATGCAACACCATAAAATTCATTATATTTTTTTATAGCAGATGAAAGCATTATTCCTGGTCTATCATTATTATTAAATACCATAGGTCTTTCTAACGCACCTGTAGCTAAAATAACTTTCTTAGCTCTAATTTTAAGAAGTCTTTGTCTGATTTTATTTGTTTTATCTTTTATCTCTAAATGATCAGTTAGATTTTCTCTTGCTAAAAGATAATTATATTGATGATATGCAGCTACACTTGTTCTAGTTTTTATCTCAAGATTTCTAATATCTTTAAGCTTTTCTATTTCTTTTTTTAACCACTCAGAAGTATTTTTATTATCAATTTTGTTAAATTCGTTATTTTCAAAAATAGTTGATCCACCAAGTTCATTTTTTTCATCAACTAACAATGTTTTAAAATTATTTTTAGCTGCATTTTTGGCTGCTAAAATTCCAGCTATACCTGCGCCTATCACCAATACATCACAGTGAACATTTCGGTGATCATAAATGTCAGGGTCACTTGTTGTTGGTGATTTTCCTAAACCAGCCGAATGTCGTATAAAAAATTCATACTTTTCCCAGAAACTAGCAGGCCACATAAATGTTTTGTAATAAAAACCTGCTGGAAAAAAAGGTGAGAGAAAATTGTTTATTCCACCAATATCAAATTGAACACTTGGCCAACAATTTTGACTGGATGCCTCTAAACCCTCGTATATCTCGACTTCTGTTGCTCTAACATTAGGTTCTGTTATGTTAGTACCAGGGTTTATTTGAACTATGGCATTTGGTTCTTCAGAACCAGAGGTCATAATTCCTCTTGGTCTATGATATTTAAAACTTCTTCCAACTAAATGAACATTATTTGCAAGTAATGCTGAAGCTAAAGTATCACCTTTAAAACCATGGTAAGTTTTGCCATTAAATTTAAAAGAAATTCTGTTAGTTTCATCAATGTACTCACTCGATTTTACTCTTAAATTTTTAGTCATTTTATTGAGAGGGTGGTTTTTCACCCATTTTATAAATTGCTTTTATTTCATCATTAGATGTATCTCTAACCATATTAAACCATTTACGACATCCATGTGCATGGTTCCATCTTTCAAATTGAATACCTTTAATATTTTTTCTCATAAACAAATATTCTGCCCACTCGTCATCACTTAATTCTGTTGGTTGCTTAGGTCTTTCAATATGAGCTTCACCACCAGCTTTAAATTCTTGCTGATCTCTTTCTCCACAGTATGGACAGTTTATTAAAAACATTAATGAGCAACCGCTGCAGCACCATGTTCATCAACAAGGTCTCCGCTTACAAATCTATTTAAATTAAATGCAGCATTAAGTTTGTGAGGTTCATCGTTTGCAATAGTATGGGCAAACAAATCTCCAGATCCTGGTGTTGCTTTAAATCCTCCCGTACCCCAACCGCAATTAAAGTATAAACCTTTAATTGAAGTTTTACTTAAAATTGGACTGGCGTCAGGACAAATATCTACTATTCCACCCCATTGTCTTAACATTCTCATTCTACTGAAAATCGGATATAACTCCAAAATAGCATTTAATGTTCCTTCAACTATTTGATGACTTCCTTTTTGAGTATAAGAAACATAATCATCTGTTCCAGCACCAATTACCAGTTCTCCTTTATCAGATTGACTGACATAAGCATGTACTGCATTTGACATTACAACAGTATCAATAATTGGTTTTACAGGTTCAGAAACTAAAGCTTGTAAGGGTTTGCTTTCAAGCGGAAGTCTTAGACCAGCCATATTAGCTATTACACTAGAATGACCTGCTGCAACTACACCAATTTTTTTAGTTTTAATAAATCCTTTTGTTGTTTCTATTCCTTCAACACTATCTCCATTTCTTTTTATTCCTTTAACTTCACAATTTTGAATAATATCAACACCCATTGAATCAGCTCCTCTAGCATACCCCCAAGCAACAGCATCGTGTCTTGCTGTACCAGCTCTTCGTTGTAAAGTTCCTCCTAAAACAGGGTATCTAATATCTGGTGATGTATTTATAATTGGACAAAACTTTTTTACTTCTTCAGTACTTAAGTAGACTGCATCAATTCCATTTAGTCTATTTGCATGTGTTCGTCTTTTTAAATCTCTAACATCTTGTAAATTATGCGCAAGGTTCATCACACCTCTTTGACTAAACATTACATTGTAGTTTAATTCTTGTGATAAACCTTCCCAAATTTTTAATGCATGATCATATAATCCTGCACTAGCGTCCCATAAATAATTTGATCTAATAATTGTAGTATTACGACCAGTATTCCCACCGCCAATCCAACCTTTTTCGACTACAGCGATATTATTCATGTTGTGTTTTTTTGCTAAATAGTAAGCAGTAGCTAAACCATGTCCACCGCCTCCTACAATAATGGCATCATACTCTTTTTTAGGGGATGGGTCTTTCCATGCTCTTTGCCAATTTTCATGATACGAAAGAGCATTTTTGATCAAAGAAAATATTGAATACTTATTTCTCATAATAATTGAATAATTACTTTATAAATATTGAATTTTCAATACAATCGCTTAATACACTATGTCATACGGAAGAGTGGGTGAGAGGCTGAAACCAGTCGTTTGCTAAATGACCGTGCGAGGAAACTTGTACCGAGGGTTCGAATCCCTCCTCTTCCGCCATTAATAAAGAGGCTGGTCATTAAAGAAGTTTCTCATTGTTATAGGTTTTTGTTCCAGCACATACCTATAAACATTGTAGTTTTCCATGACGCGTTGTACATAATTCCTTGTCTCTCTAAATTTAATTAGCTCAACCCAATCAACGTAATCAATCTGTTTTTTTTGAGGGTTTTTATTTATTTTCTTCCAATATTTAACACGATTTGGTCCAGCGTTGTAAGCAGCTACTGCAAAAGGATAAGCACCATCATATTGTTGTATTAAACCTGCAATATAGTGTGATCCAAGATTTATGTTATACTCAGGATCTGTAGTTAATCTTGATTTTGAGTAAGGTAATTTTGCTTGTTTAGAAACAAGTTTTGCCGTGTAAGGCATAAGTTGCATCAAACCTTTTGCACCCGCATGACTATTTGCCTTTAAATCAAATTCACTCTCTTGTCTAATGATAGATAATATCAAAGCACTTTCTGGAATTTTTTTACCATTAATTATATCCGGGGTGCTCATTATAGGATAATTAAATTTATTATGAAATCTTTTTTGATATGAAGCAATTTTAGAAATTTGAATTGCGAAATCATATCTATTTATACTAGTTGCAAGTTCTGCTGCTAATAGCTCGCTTCCAGCAGATATATCATCATTTGCAAGATGTCTTAGAATAAATTTTGTATATTTATCTTTATCTAACTCATGTAAGAGATGAGTAATTTTAACTAATTCCTTATCGAAAAACTTTTTTCTATACTCTTGATCAATTTCTATTGATTTATCGAGTTGAAATTTACTATTTGGATTAATTTTTAGAAAAGCTAATTGACCATAATATGTTGTTAAATATTTTGCAGCTTTTTTATACCAAATATCCGATTGATCTTTATCTTTAAGTTTTTCGTAAGATCTTGCAACCCAATAAGCTCCTCTTGAAGTACTTATAGGATAATTCACGTTATTATAAAAATTTTTAAAATGATCTATTGCTATTATTGGATTATTTAAAAAACTTAGTGCTATCCAGCCACTCATCCATTCAGCTTCTGCAAATTCAGATCCTTCAGACATACCATGGTTACTACATATTTTATAAGCTAATTTATATTTTTTTTTATAAATCAACTTACGAGAAATTATCTCACGCTCTTTCCACCATTTATCAGGTCTTATTAAATAATCCTCATCATTTTTTATTTTAAGTAAAATTTCAGTCGAAGATTCTAAACGTCCTTTTTTACGTCTCCATTTTAAACGATCATAATTTAAACCAGCGTCATTTTTAAATTTATTTGGCACATTTTTAATAGCTTGATCAACACCATATCCTTTTGTCATCAATATATGTCTTGCTGTATAAAGAAGCTCGTAATCTTTTGGCAGATATCTAATTAATCTTTTAAGATCCCAGTGATCATTATTCCAAGCCAGATAATCGGCTCTTTTAATGTAATCATCAGCATTAAGATATTTTTTATATTTTTTTCTAAAATATTTTAATTCGTTTTTTGATATATCAGCAGATATCCAGCCTTCTTTAATAAGATTAATTCCTTTTGATTTATCACCTGTTAGTACATTGCTCTCACCTAAAATCATTTTCCCATATCCACTTAATGGTTCTCTTTCATTAAACCAATTTATTATTTTTCTAGGTGAAACTTTTTCTGTAGAAAGTTTATGCTCCGCAAGATATCTTAGTCTATCTAATCTTGGATAATTTGGTTTTTTATCAATAAATACCTTGTAATCAAAAAAGGACTCTTGATTTCCAGTTGTTAGCAAATGTCTCCATTTAATAAAGTTATATATTGACTTATCTTTTGCTTTTTGTGATATTTTTATGGCTGAATTCCATTGTCCTTTTTGCATTTCCTGTATGGCTTTTTTTGCTAAACTAAAATCTTTTTTATTATAGAATTTTGACTTTTTTGTAGTTTCTGATTTGTTAAATCCACTTATTATTGGTTTTTTTTTAGGAATTTTAAAAGATAATTTAACTTCTTTTTGAATTATTTTTTTTTCTTTTTTTATTTTTGTAGGTTTTTTTAATGGTTTATTAATATTAGCTATTATTTTTTTGTTCAGTTCAATTGACGTTAATAATGGTTTTTTTAAAGGTAAAATTTCAGAAGTTTGGGCCACAGTATAATTTAAGCTCATCAAAATTGTAATTATTAAAAATAACAATAATTTTTTATGCATAATCTTTTAGTATATGAATCTATAAACTATGTTATAAGTATTTATGTTCAAAGGATCAAATGTTGCTTTAATTACTCCATTTAAAAATAATACCTTAGATGAAGATGCTTTCATAAAACTAATCCATTTTCATATAGATAATGGAACAAATGGACTTGTCCCTGCTGGCACTACAGGAGAATCCCCAACATTAAGTCATAAAGAACATCAAAAAGTTATTGATCTATGTGTTAGAGAAAGTAATGGTAAAATACCTGTTATAGCTGGAACAGGATCTAACTCAACGGAAGAAGCTATTTCTTTGACTGTTCATGCTGAAAAAGCAGGCGCAACAGGAGCCTTAATTGTAACACCTTACTACAATAAACCAACTCAAGAAGGTTTATATCAACATTATAAATCAATTAATGATAAATGTGGTATCCCAATAATAATTTATAATATACCTGGACGGTCAGTTGTAGACATGTCCGTTGATACAATGGCAAGATTATTTGAATTAAAAAATATAGTTGGAGTTAAAGATGCTACAGGTGATTTAGACAGAGTAGAGCAGCAGTTGTCAAAAATGGGTAAGAATTTTATCCAATTGACTGGTAATGATGATAATGCGCTTGAATTTAATAAAAGAGGTGGTGTAGGGGCAATAAGTGTGACTGCTAATATTGCTCCAAAACTTTGTTCGGATTTTCAAAAATTTTCAAAATTAGAAAAAGAATTTAAAGAAGCTGAAAAATTAGATAAAATTTTACAACCCTTACATCATTCAATGTTTATTGAAAGTAATCCAAGTCCAGTAAAATATGCAGCCAAGTTATTAAATTTATGTGATGATGATGTAAGATTGCCTCTCGTGAAAGTTACTGAACGAACAAAAGAAATAGTAAAAAAATCTCTTAAGTCTGCAAAATTAATTTAATGAACAAAAAAACCAATTCTGGTTTAAAAATAATTTGTTTAAATAGAAAAGCCAGCTTTAATTATTTTTTTGAAGATATTTTAGAGGCAGGAATTGTTTTAAAAGGTTCTGAAATTAAATCAGTAAGAGATGGTAAGATAAATATTGCAGATTCATATGCAGTTGAAAAAAATGGTGAGATTATCTTGATTAATTCTCATATTTCACCCTATAAACAAGCAAGTTATTCCAACCATCAACCAACAGATGAAAGAAAATTGCTTCTTAATAAAAGAGAAATTAATAAATTAATTGGAAAAATGCAAAGAGATGGATTTACTATAGTTCCAACAAAAATGTATTTTAAAAGAGGAAAAGCTAAAATTGAATTAGCAGTTGCTAAAGGAAAGAAACAATATGATAAAAGGATAACAAAAAAAAACAGAGATTGGAATCGTGAAAAGGCAAGATATATTAGAAAATCAAGCTAAAATTGTTTTCTTGGGAATAGGTTCAAATTTAGGTTATAGAAAGACAAATATCGAAAAAGCTAAATTTTTTTTATCACAGTATAAATTGCAATTTATTTCTGTTTCAAGTTATTATGAAACTCCATCGTGGCCAGACCCTATAAATCCCAAATTTTTGAATATTATTTTAAAAATAAAATGTAAATTTAAACCTCATGAACTTTTAAAAATATGTAAAGATATTGAAGTTAAATTAGGTAGAAAAAAAACCACAAGGAATGCGCCGCGTATATGCGATTTAGATGTAATTGATTTCAATGGTGAAGTATCAAAAAAAAATGAAAAATTCTATTTACCTCACAAAATGATGCATAAAAGAAATTTCGTATTATTCCCATTATTTGAAATTCAAAAAAAATGGATACATCCAAGTAAACAAAAGGATGTTAAAACGTTGATTTCTTTACTTCCAGATAGAGACATTAGATCTATTAAAAAAATTTAATTTAGTGATATAATATTGATTATGCTCAATTCAAACGAACTTATAAATAAGGTTAAAATTTATAATAAATTTTTAAATCCTGAAAGATTGGATAAAGCATATAATTTTGCAGTTAAAGCACATAAAAGTCAAAAAAGAGCTTCAGGTGACCCTTACTCTGTGCATCCTATTGAGGTTGCAAATATTTTAACTGAGTTAAAACTAGATAGCGCTACTATCACAACAGGTTTATTGCATGACACTATAGAGGATACTTTTGCAACTTATGAAACTATAAAACAAGAATTTGGTCATGAAGTTGCAGATTTAGTTGATGGTGTAACTAAAATATCTGCATTTGAAAATTCCGCTGGCACGAATTCTAAAGTTGAAAATTTTAGAAAATTAATTTTAGCTACATCAAAAGATATTCGAGTTTTATTAGTTAAAATTGCTGATCGTCTGCATAATATGAGGACTATTAAAGCTATTACAAAAGAAGAAAAAAGAAAAAGAATAGCTCAAGAAACAATGGAAATTTATGCACCATTAGCAGATAGAATGGGGATGCATAGAATAAGAGATGAACTTGAAGATTTATCTTTTGAAATTTTAAATAACGATGCAAGGAAATTAATTAAAAAGAGACTTGATGAAATCAAGCACGATAAAAAAGATATATTTGAGGAGCAATCTTTTGAACTCAGTACAATTTTGAACGATAACAAAATAGATGCAGAAATTCATGGTAGAGAAAAAACTCCTTTTTCAATTTGGAGAAAAGTACAAAAAAAAAGAGTTTCTCTAGAACAAATCACAGACATTGTTGGTTTTAGAATAATTTTAAATAATGTTGATGATTGCTACAAAACTCTTGGAATATTTCATAAGAAATGGAATTGTATACCTGGAAAATTTAAAGATTACATATCTTCTCCAAAAATTAATGGTTACAATTCCATTCATACTTCTGTTATTGGTTCAAATAAGAAACCAATAGAAATTCAAATTAGAACACATGAAATGCATGAGTTTGCTGAAAGAGGGGTTGCATCGCACTGGCAGTATAAATCTTCTGAAAAATTTAATTCTTTAAGTTGGAGAGAGTACGATTGGTTAAAGGATCTTGTAGAAATTATAGAAAAAAATGAAAATCCTGAAGATTCATATGAGTATACAAAATTACAAATGTTCCAGGAAAACGTTTTTTGTTTTACACCAAAAGGTTCTGTTATTAAATTACCCAAAGATGCGACCGCTATAGATTTTGCATATGCTGTGCACACCAAAATTGGTAATTCTGCTGTAGGATGTGAGATTAATGGAAACAGGAGTGAGTTACAGACTATTTTAAGAAATGGTGATCGTGTAAACATAATTAGTTCTAAAAATAACTCTCCATCACTACATTGGTTACCAGCTACAAAAACAGGTAAGGCGAGAGCTGCAATTAGAAGATATTGGCATGATAAAGGAGAGCAAAAAGAAGAAAAAGCAAAAAAATATAACACTACTTTGTGGATTTCTTTGCCAGATAAACCGGGTCAACTAGGAGATATTAGTTCACTAATCGGAAGTCACAAATTAAATATATCTAGCTTGGAAATGGTTGGTAAAAATCCTAATTATATTAATTTTAAATTTAAATTAATTATTACAAATCTAAAGAATTTTACTAATTTTATTGCAGAGCTAAAACAAAAGAGTATAAAATTTAAGATAATTAGACACGAAGAAAAAAGAAATGCTTTCACACAAAAAATCCTTAAATATTTTAAAAAAAACTGATGCATTGCTGGAAGGTCATTTTGTGTTATCTTCAGGTTTGCATTCATCAAAATATATCCAATGTGCAAAACTTCTAAGTTTCCCCAATTTAGCTGATAAATTATGCAAATCTTTAGCGAATAAAATTAAAAGAAAATATAATAAAATAGATCTAATCCTAGCGCCAGCTATGGGAGGTGTGATTATTGGTTATGAAATTGGTAAAATTTTAAAAAAAGAAACTATATTTTGCGAGAGAGTAAATGGTAAATTTACTCTTAGAAGAGGATTTAGCATTAAAAAGGGATCAAGAGTTTTAATTATTGAAGATGTTATAACCACAGGTAAATCAAGTTTGGAGTGTGTAAAATTAATTAAAAATGCTAATGCTAAACTATTAGGATTTGCATCTATAATTGATAGATCAACAAAAAAATCTTTAAAAATAAAAACTGGAATAATTTCCCATCTAAAAATTGAAGTTCCTACTTACTCTTTAAAACAATTACCTGACAGTCTCAAATCAATACCTATAACGAAACCAGGAAGTAGATTTATTAAGTGAAACGGTTAGGAGTAAATATCGATCATGTTGCAACAATAAGAAATGCAAGAGGTGAAAAACATCCTGATCCTTTTCATGCAGCTAAGCAAGTAATTAAATTTGGAGCAAATTCTGTAACAATTCACTTAAGAGAAGATAGAAGACATATAAATGACATTGATACAAAAAAAATATGTGGTTTAAAAAATATATTTGTGAATCTTGAGATATCAATGAACAATGAAATTATTAACAAAGCCTTAAAAATAAAACCAAATTTTGTTTGTATTGTTCCAGAAAATAGAAAAGAAATTACTACAGAGGGTGGA
>CABYCY010000019.1 GCA_902517615.1 uncultured Pelagibacteraceae bacterium | reverse complement strand
ACAATCTCAGTTAATAACAGCAATAATGTTAAAATTAATCAGCTTGAAGAACATCTTTCAAATATAGAATTAATATATAATTTTAATATATTTAAGTTTGATAATAAAAAAAATGTTTACAAAATAATTTTTAATGGAACACGAGAAAAATTTTTAGAGATTATGAGAAACAAAAATTATACTTTTCAAATTAAAAATAAAGTATGGGTTTTAGAATGAAATCTTTGAATCAACAAATCATAAAATTTGAGTATGATCAAAACTTTAAAGATCAAGATTTTTATGTTTCAAAGTCAAATGAATTTTCATTCTTATTATTAAATAGTTGGCCTAAATGGGAAAAAAATTTTTTAAATTTAATTGGAGAAAAGTTTTCTGGTAAATCACATTTAATTAATATTTTTTTACAAAAATTTGGTGGAATTAAAATTAATGCTAATGAAATTAATGATGATTTTTTAAAAAAAATGAAAACTTATGAAAATATAATTATTGAAGATTTAAATGAGAATGTTGATGAAAAAATATTATTTACTCTTTTTAACAACATTGAACAAGATAATAAGTATCTAATAGTAAGTTCAACCCAATCAATTGTTGACTTTTCTTTTGAATTAAATGACTTAAATTCAAGAGCTAAAAATTTTCTCCTATCTCAGATTGATAAACCGGAAGATGATTTGTTATACGCGTTAATATTAAAAAATCTTTCAGATCGCCAGATATTAATAGATAAAAAATTGATAGATTTTATAATAAAAAGGATAAATAGATCTTATAGTAAAATATCTGAATTTATATATAAAATCGACGAAATAAGTTTAAAAAGAAAAAAACCAATCGATTTTAAAATAATTAAAGAAGCTTTAGGAGACTAGTTGAGCAAGTATAGAACACACACATGTAATGAATTAAGAAAAGAAGATGTAAATAAGAAAGTCTCTCTTTCTGGTTGGGTAAATAAAAAGAGAGATCACGGTAATTTATTATTTATTGATTTAAGAGACAATTATGGGATTACCCAATGTATAATTGACAAAGGTAATGAACGTTTTGCTTATTTAGAAAAAACCCAATTAGAAACTGTAATCAAAATTGAAGGCAGGGTAATAAGTCGTTCTGAAGATACAATTAATAAAGAGATAAGCTCAGGAGAAATTGAAGTAACAATCGATGATTATGAAGTATTAGGCACTTGTAAAGAATTGCCTATGCCAGTTTTCAGTGATCAAGAGTATGCCGAGGAAATAAGATTAAAATATAGATTTTTAGATTTAAGAAGAAAAAAAATTCATGAAAATATCATTTTAAGATCAAAAGTCATTTCTTATATAAGAAACGAAATGTCAGAATTGGGTTTTTTAGAATTTCAAACACCAATATTAACATCCTCTAGTCCTGAAGGCGCAAGAGATTTTTTGGTACCTAGCCGGTTAAACCCTGGAAAGTTTTACGCTCTTCCTCAAGCACCACAACAATTTAAACAATTAATAATGGTCTCTGGTTTTGATAAATATTTTCAAATTGCCCCTTGTTTTAGAGATGAGGATGCAAGGGCAGATAGGAGTCCTGGTGAATTTTATCAATTAGACTTGGAAATGTCATTTGTTGAACAAGAAGATGTTTTTAATGTTGTTGAGAGGTTATTGGTTAATACATTTAAAACTTTCTCTAATAAAAAATTATTATATGATAAATTTCCAAGAATTTCCTATTCTGAGGCTATGCTTAAATATGGAAGTGATAAACCTGATTTAAGAAATCCTCTAATAATAAAAGATATTACAGAAATTTTTATCAGAGATGATGTGTCTTTTGAAATTTTTAAAAAGTTGGTGAAATCTGGTTCTAAAGTAAGATGTATAGTAACAAAAAATACCAAAAATAAGCCAAGAAGTTTTTTTGATAGTATTGATAAATGGGCAAAAGAACAAGGAGCTTCAGGTTTAGCATATTTTACCTTTGAAAAAGATACAGAATTATCAGGTAAAGGCCCTATAGGAAAATTTTTTTCTAAAGAAGCTTTATTAGAAATAATGAAATTAACAAATGCAGAAATTGGAGATAGTATTTTTCTGGCGTGTGGAAAACAAAGTGAATTGGAAAAAATAACTGCTTTAGCAAGAGATAAAATTGCAGAAGATTTAAATTTAATTGATGAAAATGTTTTTGGATTTTGTTGGATAGTTGATTATCCTATGTTTGAAATAGATGAATCAACTAATAAAATTAAATTTAGTCACAATCCTTTTTCAATGCCACAGGGTGAGTTGACAGAAAAAGAATTAGATAATCCTCTAGAATTATTAGCATATCAATATGATATTGTATGTAATGGGATTGAATTATCTTCAGGTGCAATAAGAAATCACAAGCCTGAACTTATGTACAGATTATTTTCAATAGCTGGATATGATAAAAAACATGTAGATGAAAAGTTTAGTGGAATGATAAATGCATTAAGCTATGGAGCTCCGCCTCATGGTGGTATTGCTCCTGGAATTGATAGAATTGTAATGTTATTAGCAAATGAAAAAAATATTAGAGAAGTTACCATGTTCCCAATGAATCAAAATGCTCAAGATTTGATGATGAATGCCCCTTCAGATGTCAGTCCTGAACAATTAAAAGAATTAAATCTTTCTATAAAAAAGAAAAGCTAAAATTATTTTTTACCTTTTAGACTTATTTTAACATCAGATAAATCAACTAAATTTTTTTTGTAATTATTTCTAACAAAACCTTTGCTTGTTATATCTTTTACAATTTTTAACAATTGATTTTGATCATCAGATTCTTGTTCACTCGTTTCATTACCACCAATTGTAGGTGTATGAGCAAGATCTTCTCTATTTTGATATGATATTGCTAATTCTCTAAAAATATAATCTAAGATAGAAGTAGCGCTTAAAATTCTATCATTTCCATAAACTTTACCTGACGGCTCAAATTTTGTACCTATAAATGCACTGATAAACTCATCTAATGGAACTCCATATTGTAGTCCTAAAGATACTGCAATTGCAAAATTATTCATTAAAGCTTTTACTAATTCTCCTTCTTTACTTGTATCAATAAATATTTCTCCAATTTTTCCATCTTCGTATTCACCCGTATGAAGATAAACTTTATGATTTCCGATTGTTGCTTTTTGAATATAACCCTTTCTACGATCAGGCATGCTAAATCTTTTTCCATTTTTTTCAGAGGAATTATTTAAATTTTTAACTACTGTTTCTTTATTTATCAAATTATCAGTAGAAGACTTTGAAACAATTTCAATTTTTTTATTATCAATAACATTGTTGCTATTTGGATCTAAACTTTTTGTTTTTCTATTATCAAGCTTTACATCCAAAACTTCAAATTTACCATCATCTCTTTTTTCTAGGTTTTTTAATTCTGTTTCATTAATATCGTCTAAATAATGATTAACTTTAAACGTACATGTATAATAAGTTTCAACTAGATATTTTGCCATTTTCCCTCAGTCTAAATTTAGTTTGAATATTGAATCATTTAATTTATATACTTATTAATATTTTAGTCTAATTTAATTTTTACAATTTTTAATTGAATAAAAAAAAAATAAAATGTTGACACTTTTAAAAAAAATTTTCACTTGGTGGAATCAAGATACATTTGGAACTAGACTAAAAACAATTTTTTTTGGAAAATTTGTAGGCACTGATGAATTTGGAAACAAATACTATGAAGACAAGAAAGGCAAAAGATGGGTTATCTATTCAGATGTGATTGACGCTTCAAAAATACCAGTGGAGTGGTATTCATGGATGCATTTTACTCCAAATAAAATTGAGAAAAATCATGAATTAGAAAAATATGATTGGCAAAAACCTCATCAATCTAATTTGACTGGCACAAATAAAGCTTATTATCCAAATAAAAATAAAGATGTTGTTAAAAAAAAATATACTAGCTGGAAATAATAAATTTATAATTTTTTATCTAGTCTTCTTTTTTTTTATTTTTACAACATGTTTAAATTCCAAAAGTAAGCTGGAAGGTAATTTCACTGATATTAAAATATTAGATAAAATTAGTTCAAAAAATACTTTGTTAAAACTCAAAAATGGTGAATTGTTAAAATTTAAGGATTTATCAATTCTAAGTTTAAAATGTAAAAATTCTGAATTTGATGATAATCCTGAAATCACTGCGTACATACAGGTTAGAGATTTATCAAATAAAAATAATAATGAAGTGTTTGTTTTTAACGGATGGATGTTTTCATCTAGTCCTTCAATAAAACCATTTGATCATCCTATTTATGATGTGTGGTTAATTAAATGTTATTAAATAATTGTATCTTTATCAAGCCAACTAACATTAAAATCTGAGCTAATAAATTTTTTGTGATTTAATAATTTTTTGTGAAGCGGAATAGTAGTAGTAATACCATCAATTATAAATTCATCTAAAGATCTATTCATTCTTTGAATTGCTTCTGTACGATTTCTTCCGTGACAGATTAATTTACAAATCATACTATCATAATATGGAGTTACTTTGTAACCTTGAAAGATTGCACCATCTACCCTTGTTCTGAAACCAGAAGGTTGATGGCACATAGTAATTACTCCTGGTGAGGGCTGAAAATTTTTTTTTGCATCTTCTGCATTTATTCTACATTCAATTGCGTGTCCTCTCGGGTTGATGTCACTTTGCTTAAGAGCTGTTTCATCACAAAATGCGATCCAAATTTGCTCTTTAATTATATCTATACCTGTAACCATTTCTGTAACTGGGTGCTCGACTTGAACTCTTGTATTCATTTCTAGAAAGTAAAATTTTCCATCTTCATATATAAATTCAACTGTACCTGCTCCCAAATATCCAATTTTAGAAACCATACTAACTGTTTTTTCAAAAAGATTTTTTCGAATTTCATTATTTAAAACTGGACTAGGTGTTTCTTCTATTAGTTTTTGATGTCTTCTTTGAACTGAACAATCTCTTTCGTGTAGATGCACAACTCTATTTTTACCTGCAAGAATTTGTACTTCAATATGTCTTGGATTTTGAAAAAATTTTTCAATATAAACTTCTTCATTTCCAAAATATTTTTGTGCTTCAGATTTTGCTGTAAAAAATAGGGTTTCAAATTCTTCTTCTTTATGAACTATTTTCATACCTTTTCCACCACCACCACCTGAAGCTTTAATTAAGATTGGGAAACCAATTTTTTTACAAAGATCTTTTGCTTCATTAACATCTCTAACTCCACCCTCAGATCCTTCTATAACTGGCAATCCATTTTCTTCAGCAATTTTTTTTGCTTGAATTTTGTCACCCATCATTTTTATGTGTTTTGATGATGCACCAATAAACTTAATCTTATTTTCTTCCAAAATCTTAGCAAAGTTTGCATTTTCAGATAAAAAACCATAGCCGGGATGAACAGCGTCTGACTTAGTAAGATCAATTGCAGACATTAGAGCGGGAATATTTAAATAGCTATTTGCAGGTTGATGAGATCCAATACAGACACTTTCGTCTGCCATTCTTACATGCATACTTTCTCTATCCACATCTGAATGAACAGCTACAGTTCCTATTCCCCATTCTTTGCAGGCTCTTATAATTCTAACCGCAATTTCCCCACGGTTTGCAATTAAAATTTTTTTAAACATTATTTAATTTATTCTAAGATAATAATTGTTTGACCAAATTCTACTGGCTGGCCATCACTGACACAAATTTCTTTAACAACACCATCATGAGTAGACGGTACATGATTCATAGTTTTCATTGCTTCAACTATCATAATTGTGTCACCTTTTTTGATTTTTTTTCCAACTTCAACAAATTTTTTGGCTCCAGGTTCTGGTGCATGATAAGCAGTACCTATAATTGGGGAAGTAACTTCAGTTCCTGAATTTATATTCTTATTATTTTGATTTGTATTATTTAAAGTTCTTATTTTTTGTGGGACAGCGATTGGTTGATTGCTAGTTGAAACAGTATTTTTTGATATCTTTATTTTTGTGTCTTTTTCTGTAATTTCTATTTCTGTTAAACCAAATTCATCTAAATATTCACTTAATTCTTTAATAATATTTTTATCTATTTTCATTTTTGTAAGATCTTTTGTAATGAAATTATGGCCAAAATATATCCTTCGGTACCTAATCCAAAAATTCCACCTGTTGCAATTCCGCTAATAAGTGATTTATGTCTAAATTCTTCTCTTTTATAAATATTTGATATATGCATTTCAATTATTGGTTTTTTAAATAAATCTAGAGCGTCTCTTATTGCAACTGAGCTATGAGTAAATCCGGCAGCATTTATAATCATTCCATCATATAGTTTTCTAGCATCTTGAATTAAATTAACCAATTCTCCTTCGACATTTGATTGAACAAATTCACACTCTAATCCAACTTCCTTTGATTTTTTTAAACAATTTTCTTTTAGATCTTTATAAGTATCCGATCCATATTGTGATTGTTCTCTTTCACCTAATAGATTAAGATTTGGACCATTAACAATAATAATTTTATTAATCATTCAGCAATTATATACGATGAATAAAATAAAAATCAAAGTAAATGGTAAAATCAAGTTAATAACTAACTCTTATAAACTTTCAGATTTATTAAAAAATCTCAAAATTCCAATGAAAAAAGTAGCAATTGAAGTTAATGAGGAAATAATAGATAAAAAAAAAATAAACAGTATTAAGTTGAAAAAAAATGACAAAATTGAGATTGTTCATTTTATAGGAGGAGGCTGATTTGAAAAAAGATAATCTAATTATCGCTAAGAAAAAATTTAGATCTAGACTAATAGTTGGTACTGGAAAATATAAAACGATGTCTGAATGTGCCAAGGCCATAAAAATATCTGGAGCAGAAATTGTAACAGTTGCAGTTAGAAGGGTTAATATTTCTGATAAAAGAAAACCTTTATTAATGGATTATATAGA
Source organism: uncultured Pelagibacteraceae bacterium (assembly GCA_902517615.1). Classification (GTDB taxonomy): domain Bacteria; phylum Pseudomonadota; class Alphaproteobacteria; order Pelagibacterales; family Pelagibacteraceae; genus Pelagibacter. The sequence goes on along the minus strand of CABYCY010000019.1, from coordinate 7,389 downwards.
CCCAAAAAAAATTACATATTTACCTAATACAGCTGGTTGTTTTAATTCAAATGAAGCAGTTAGAACTTTAAGATTAGCAAGAGAAATAGGTGGTTGGAAAATAGTTAAATTAGAAGTGTTAGGTGATAAAGAAAATTTATTTCCTGATATGATTGAAACTTTAAAATCTACTGAAGTGCTTACAAAAGAAGGTTTTAAAGTTATGGTATATTGTAATGATGATCCTTTAATGGCAAAAAGATTAGAAAATGTTGGAGCAGCTGCAATTATGCCTTTGGCTGCACCAATTGGTTCAGGTTTGGGGATTCAAAATAAAATTAATATTCAAATAATTCGTAAACAAACAAATCTTCCATTAATTATAGACGCAGGCCTTGGGCAGGCTTCAGATGCCACTATAGCAATGGAACTTGGATGTGATGGAGTATTGGTAAATACCGCCATTGCTAAAGCAAAAAAACCTTTTGAAATGGCCCTTGCATTTAAAAATGCTGTTGTTGCAGGGAGACAATCTTACAACTCAGGTAGAATAGATAAAATCTTAATGGGAAATCCATCTTCACCATTTGAAGGGATTATTTAGTTTTTTTAAAAAATCTTTTTTTCTTATAAGTTTTTTTAATTTTTTTACCTTCTTTTTTCTTAGAAATTTTATCTTCTTTATTTTGTATTTCTAAGTTTTTTAATTTTTCATGATGCTCAATTATTTCAATTGTTTTTTTTGATTTGTTTTGAAAATTAATGATGTATTCAGGTATTATCAGTGTGTTGTCACTAATTATATCTATAGTCATTTTATTTTTTTTTTCAAAATAGGTAAGATCGTTAACAAAATTTTCTTTAAGAAAATCTGAAATTTTTTCACATACTTTTAGCTCAACAAATTTAGCTTTGTTAATTACAGCTTTTAATTCCACGATTTTTAATAATTTTTGGGCAAAAGATTCATCGGTTAGGGTTACTTTCCATTTCACCGCACTTTCTCTTAGTCTCTGTCTTGACATTTCTAAAAGACCAAAATTACTTATTCTACCTATTTGAATTCGCGCTCTATCTGTTCTACATTTTTCTTTTAGTTTTCTTTCAACTAAACGTCTATTTCCATAACTAAGCATATCAATAAAATCTATAATTATTAATCCAGACAAATCTCTTATTTTAATTTGTCTTGCTATTTCTTCAGCTGCTTCGATATTCGTATCTAATGCAGTACTTTCAACATTCTTACCTTTAATTGAGCTTCCTGAATTTATATCAATGGACACCAAAGCTTCTGTTGGGTTAATAACTAAATAACCACCTGATTTAAGTTTAATTTCAGAATCAAAAATCTGATTTAATTTTTGCTCAATATTTTCCTCAATAAATAATGGAACTTTTCCTCTATATTTCTTTACTTTTTTTATACTAGATGGCATCATTGTTTTCATGAATGATTGAGCTTTTTTATACCCTTCATTTCCCTCTACAACGATGTTTTTAGTGTTATCGTCAAACATATCTCTTAAAGTTCTCTTAATTATTTCGCTTTCTTGATGAATTAAGGACGGAGCTATAGAGTTAATTGCGGTTTCTTTTATCTGCCCCCAAGTGTTGACGAGAATTGTTAAATCATTATTTATTTCATTTTTAGTTTTGTTACTTCCAGCCGTTCTTACAATCAATCCCATCTCCCTAGGAATTTCAATTTCGTTTAAAATAGTTCTTATTTTTTTTCTATCAGAAGGATTAAATATTTTTCTGGAAATACCTCCTCCTTTAGGAGTATTTGGCATTAATACAATATATTTTCCCGCAATAGATATAAACGTACTTAAGGCTGCACCTTTTTGTCCTCGCTCATCTTTAATTACTTGAACAAGAATTACTTGATTTGGTTTTATAACTTCTTGAATTTTATATCTCTTAAATCTAAATTTGTTTTCTTTCTTTTTTCCATTTTGTTTTTCGTCATCTAAATTTTCCTTCGTTTCAATTTCATCTTTTTCCACTTCTAAATCTTCAACTTTTTGATCAATTGGGTCATCTATTTCAAGTTTGCCTTCAGCAATATTTTCTTCTTCTTTAGCTTCTACTTGTTTGGAAAGTTCTTCTCTTGCTTTTTCTTCTTCTTCTTTAATTCTTTCAAGATCTGCTTTAGGAATTTGATAATAATCAGATTGAATATCATTAAAGGATAGAAATCCATGTCTTTCTCTTCCGAAGTCAATAAATGCTGCCTGAAGAGAGGGCTCTATTCTACTAACCCTTCCTAAATAGATATTATTTTTAATTAAATTATTTTTTAATCCTTCGTATTCGTAATCTTCAATATTTTCACCGGATTTAAGAACAACTCTAGTTTCATTAGGATGCGATGCATCGATATATAAATTTTTTTCCATAATTTTTTGATTTTTAAGTTCATTAATATTTTTTTAATTATAAATTTTGTTTAATTCTCATGCCTTATCTTTAACAAATTCCCAGATATAATGGAAACAAAATGAGTAAATTTTTCAAAAATATATTAATACTATCTTCAACTATTCTTCTTTTATTCTCTATACTTATTGTTGGCATTTTATGGAAATATTCAAACTCTATCCCAGATTACAAATTTCTTAAAAATTATAAGCCGCCAGTTTCAAGCAAGGTTTATTCAGGTAAAGGAGAATTAGTTGCAGATTTTTCAAAAGAAAAAAGAGTATTTGTCCCATATAGCGCCATACCCAAAAATGTTATCAATGCCTTTCTTTCTGCAGAGGATAAAAATTTTTTTTCACATCCTGGAGTTGATGCCAAAGGAGTTTTAAGAGCCATTATAAAAAATATTTCAAATATAATTTCATCAAAAAGATTAGAAGGTGCATCGACAATTACTCAGCAAGTTGCAAAAAATTTTTTATTATCTAATGAAGTAAGTTTAAATAGAAAGATTAAGGAAGCAATACTAGCTTTTAGAATTGAAAGAGCTTTATCAAAAGAGAGAATTTTAGAACTTTATTTAAATCAAATATATTTAGGTAGTGGAGCATACGGAGTAGCTGCAGCAAGTTTAGAATATTTTGACAAATCTATAAGAGAGCTAAATTATTCAGAAGCAGCATTATTAGCAGCCTTGCCAAAGGCTCCAAGCAAATATAATCCTTACAAAAATGTTGAATTAGCAAAATTTAGAAGAAATTTAGTTTTAAATAATTTATATCAAAACAATTATATAACTTCAGAGTGGCTAGAGAAACTCAGCAAAGAAGAAATTAATTTAAAAAAAAAACAAAAAATATATTTAGAAGATGCTCAGCATTATATTGAGGATGTAAGAAAAAATATTATTGAAAGTTTAAGTTACGATAAAGTTTATAAACAAGGCTTAAATATTAATACTCCAATAGATTTAGAGTTACAAAAACTAGCAACAAATTCACTGAGATCTGGATTAATTAATTATGATCAAAGAAAAGGATGGAGAGGTCCATTAACTAATAAATTTTACAATTCAAATTGGTCCAAAAATTTAGAAAAATATAATCTAGAAAAAACAATTAATTGGAAATTAGCAATAATTAAAAGTTTAAAAAAATTTTCTGCAGTTATAGAAACAATTGATAAAGAAGATGGAGTTATTGAATATAAAGATATTTCTTGGACTAAAAAAGAATTTAATAAATTACTTAAACCTGGAGATATAATTTATGTAAAAAATATAAAAGATAAAAAGTATAGCTTGCAGCAATTACCTAAAATTAATGGAGGAATTGTTGTAATGGACCCATATACAGGAAGAGTTTTAGCTTTAAGTGGTGGTTTTAGTTTTATTAAAAGTGAATTTAATAGGGCAACCCAAGCAAAAAGACAACCTGGATCTGCCTTTAAACCTTTTGTTTATGCTTTAGCTTTAGAAAATAATTATACTCCTACTTCTTTAGTTTTAGATGCTCCTTTAGTATTAGATCAAGGCGACGACTTAAAGCTTTGGAAACCAGAAAATTATGGAAAAAAATTTTATGGCCCTTCTACACTTAGAATTGGATTAGAAAAATCAAGAAATTTAATGACAGTAAGAATAGCTCAAAATTTAGGTTTAGGTAAAATTATAGATTTCTCTAAAAAACTAGAAATTTATGAAAATCCAGATGAACTTTTATCAATTTCATTAGGATCTGCCGAAACTACTTTAATACAACTTACATCAGCTTATTCTGTTTTTGTAAATGGAGGCAAACTAGTTGAACCAATATTAATTGATAGAATTCAAGATGGTGAAGGAAATACGATATATTATAACGACAAAAGAGAATGTATAAATTGTAATAAAATTTCTTATCTTAGTGATGATTATCCATTATTAAAAAGCAAATATAAAAAAATATTATCTCCAGAAACAGCTTATCAAATGACATCAATTCTTGAAGGTGTGGTTCAAAGAGGCACTGCAAAAAAATTGAAAGATTTGAAGTTAAATATTGCAGGTAAAACTGGAACAACAAACAAGAACACAGATACCTGGTTCATTGGTTTTACTTCAAATTTGTTAGTCGGTGTTTATGTTGGAATGGATAATCCTTCTCCACTTGGAAAGTATGAAACAGGTTCAAAAACTGCATTACCAATTTTTAAAAAATTTATAAAAGATTCTGTTAAAAAAGCTGATGCAAGACCTTTTAAAGCTGCTAAAGATACTATTATGATGGTAGTTGACCCATCCACAGGTCAAAAAGCTAAATTTACGTCAAAAAATACAATAATTGAGGTTTTTAAAAAAAAAAACGTTGTAGACGGCAAAGTTCTTTATTCAAATTCTGATAGAATGGATGTAAACAATATATTAAAGTTTTATTAATGGATAATAATTACCAAAATTACAGAGAAACAATAGATAATATAAATCAAAGAATTAAGGAGTTTCTTTGAAAATAAAAATATTTATTCAAAATTAGAAAAATTAAATTCAAAAATGATTGATGCCAATTTTTGGCAAGATAAAGATAATTCTAAAAAAGTTGTAAAAGAAAAAAAACTATATGAGGATTTAGTTAACTCTTTAAATGACTCAATTCAAAAATTAAAAGACTTAGATGATTTAAACGAGCTTGCTTTAGAAGAAGGTAATTTAGCAGTACAAAAAGAAACTTTACAAAACATCAAAGATTTAAAAAAAGAGGTAAAAAAAAATGAAATAAAATGTTTTTTATCAAATGAAGCAGATTCACTTCATTGTTATATTGAAATTCATGCGGGCGCTGGCGGCACTGAGAGTCAAGATTGGGCAGATATGTTAAGAAGAATGTATCTAAAATGGTCAGACAAAAAAGATTTTAAATCAAACTTAATAAGCGAACACAAAGGTGATGAGGCAGGAATAAAATCTGCAACAATCAAAATTGAGGGTGATTATGCTTACGGCTGGTTAAAAAAAGAATCAGGAATTCACCGTCTAGTTAGAATTTCACCTTTTGACTCTGGAGCAAGAAGACATACAAGCTTTGCAAGTATTTGGATTTACCCAGTAGTAGATGAAAATATAAATATAGAAATTTTAGAAAAAGATTTGAGAATAGACACCTATAGATCTAGTGGAGCAGGAGGGCAACACGTCAATACTACAGATAGCGCTGTTAGAATTACTCATTTACCATCAAAGATTGTTGTGCAATGTCAAAATGAAAGATCACAACATAAAAATAAAGAAACATGCATGAACATGCTAAGAGCTAGGCTATATAATTACGAAATTAAAAAAAGAGAAGAGGAAAATCAAAGTGCCGAAAACAGTAAAGCAGAGATTGGTTGGGGTCATCAAATAAGGTCATATGTTTTACAGCCCTACAAATTAGTCAAGGACAACAGAACAAATTTTGAAAGCACTAGTCCAGAAAAAATTCTTGACGGAGAAATAGATGAATTTTTAGAACAATCTCTTTATAAAATTAAATGAAAATAAATTTTTTTAAGTACTTTTTTTTAATTATCCTTTTTTTTACATCAGTAATTATTTATTTAAGTTTAGTTGGTATAGAGACGGAAAAATTTAATCAACAAATTAAAGATACAGTTATTCAAAGTAATAAAAACTTGGATGTATCTTTAAAAAAAGTAAAATTAATACTTGATCCTTTTAAATTTAAAATAACTGCAAAAACAGTTGGAGCAACCATTTATTACCGTAATAAACCACTGGAGCTGGAATATATAAAAACCCAAATATCACTAGACTCTATTATTAAAAATAAACTAGTATCTTCAAATTTTAAGGTTGCAACAAAATCTATATTTATAAAAGACCTTGTACAAATTGTAAGAGCCGCAAATAATAAACCAGAATTATTAATTTTAGAAACATTCATTAAAAGAGGTCATATAATTTTAGAGCTAAATTTAAATTTAGATGAAAATGGTAAAATCAAAAATGATTATGAAATCAAAGGATTATTAAAAGAGGGTGAGCTTAAATTTATAAAAAGATTAATTTTTTATTTAATTTAGAGAAAGACAAATATTTATTTGAAAATATTAAATTTGCATTAGATAAAATTGATTTTACTTCTAAAGTATTAAAAGTCAGTAAAAATAAAAATAATCACTTTGTAGAAGGAGAAATTCAAAACTCTGAATCAGTTTTATCAGAAAATGTAATTAATTTATTAAATTTAAATTTAAACAATTTTAACTTTAAAAAAACTAAGTTTAGATCTGAAAATAATTTTGAATTTGAAATAAATAATAATTATAAATTAAATAATTTAAAAATAGACTCTGATATAAGTCTTAACAATATCATTTATAATAATGATTTAATTTCTAAATATTTTTTAAATCAAAATAAAGAAATTGTATTGGATAATCACAAATTAAATTTAAATTATCAAAATAAAGTTTTTTTAGTAAATGGAGTAGGAGAACTTAATTTAGAAAGCAAACCAAATAAAATTGAATATACTTTTAAAAAAGATCAAAATAACTTTGAATTTGAAAGTAATTTAAATATTGAAAAAGCGATATTCAAAAATCAAAAAAATATTCAAAACTATTTTCCTCTATCTAGAGATCAAATAAATCTTAAAAATCATAAAATTAATTTAAAATATAAAAATAAAGACTTTGTCCTGACAGGTGAAGGTAAAGTAAAATTAAACAAAGATTTTGATAATGTTAAATACTCTTATAATAAAGATGATAAGAATTTTGAGTTTATATCAGATTTAAATTTAAAAAATATTGACTTGAAAAATCAAGAATTCTTAAAACAATTTTTTCCATCATCTAAAGATTTTCTCAATCTTCAAAATCATAAACTTAATATAAAATATAAAAATGACTCATTTTCATTTTCAGGTAATGGAAAAATAAAAATTGACAAAAACTATGATGAAATAAGTTATTTTATACTTAATGAAGATGAAAATATTA
>CABYCY010000018.1 GCA_902517615.1 uncultured Pelagibacteraceae bacterium | reverse complement strand
ATTAAAACCGAATGATTGCTTAGCAATTGGAAAGTGGATTGCAAGAATGCATCAAATAACAAAAAAACTTAAATTAAAAAGAAAAAATTCAATGGGGATAAAAAACTTAGGACCATTGCTAAGAAGTATTAAATTTAAACCAAATAGATCTTATAATTTAAAAGCTTTTTTGACAAATAATTTGAAAAATATTAAAAAAAACTGGCCAAAAAATTTACCAAAAGGCATTATTCATGGTGATTTATTTATCGACAATATTTTTTTTAAAAAAAATAATCTTTCAGGAATTATTGATTTCTACTTTGCGGCAAATGATTATTTTATGTATGAAATCGCTATTTGTATCAACGCTCTGTGCTTTGATAATAAAAATAAAAAATTTTATATTAATAAACAAAAAATAAGAAATTTAATTAAAGGTTACGAAAGTATTAAAAAAATTACACTAAAAGAAAAAAATTGTCTTAATATTTTATGCAAAGGAGCTGCTTTAAGATATCTATTAACTAGACTTTATGACTTCTCAAACACACCTAAAACCGCGCTAATTAAAATCAAAGATCCTAATGAATATTATCAAAAACTACTTACACATAATAATTTAAGTTCATTTGAAAACTACTTGAATTGATGATTATAATTTATACCGATGGATCTTGTTTAACAAACCCTGGCAACGGTGGATGGGCTGCAATAATCAACGAAAATAATGAAATAAAAAAAATCAGTGGAAATGAAAAAAATACGACAAATAATAGGATGGAGCTATTAGCGCCAATAAATGCCTTGAAAACGATTAAACCTGGATCTGTAATTAAAATTTATACAGACTCTCAATATGTTAAAAATGGGATAACTGATTGGATTAACAAATGGTTGTCTAATAATTGGAAAACTTCAAAAAAAGAGAATGTTAAAAATAAAGATTTGTGGATTGAGCTTTATAATTTAAATAATTCTTTAAATATTCAGTGGAATTGGGTCAAGGCACATGATGGAAATGCTTTGAACGAGGAAGTTGATTTATTAGCTAAAAAAGCTGCTAATTTAGATTAATTTAAAAAAATTTTCAGCAGCCGAAATTTCACAAGAACCTGTATCCTTTTCTTCTTGAAGTTTAATAACTTTCATATCATCTACAAACATTGTGTATCTATTTGATCTAATTCCGAGCCCTCTTCCACTTTTGTCTACTTCAGCACCTATGTTTTTAGTAAAATTTAAAAAAGGATCACCCATCATTATAATTTTATTACCAACTTTATTTTCTTTGCTCCAAGCATTCATTACAAAAGGATCATTAACAGATATGCAAATTATATGATCAATTCCTTTTTCTTTAAATTTATCATGCATGTTAATATAACCAGGTAAATGCTTCGCGGAACAAACTGAAGTATAGGCTCCTGGCAGACCAAATAAAATTACTTTTTTATTTTTAAAATAATCCTCAATATTTTTTTTTTCTGGTTCTCCGTTTTCAAGAACAAAAACTTTAGAATTTGGTAATAAATCTTTTTCTTTTATTTTCATTGTGCTCTGTCCGTAATATGTTGTTTTACTTTTTCAACATCATTTTCAATAATATCGAAATGTTCTTTTTCATCTAAAACAAACATCATCTCACTTGGTAAGTCAGATTTTATTTTAATAGCTCTATGTATTGCATCAGGAAACTTACATGGATGTGCTGTACCTAAGACAATATTCTTTCCATTTAAATCATGCTTATCAAATGCTCCGTATCCAATAGCAGTGTGTGGATCAAGAACTACCTTAAATTTTTCATAAACTGAACTTATTGTTTCTAAAGTCTCATTTTCACTCATTCTTGTGGATAGAAAATTTTCTTTAATTTTATTAAGTTTTTCATCATTGATTATATATTTTCCGTTCTCTTTAATATTTTTCATATCAAGGGATGTTTGTGCATCATCCTCATTGTTAAGATCATAGATAAGTCTTTCAAAATTACTAGCTATTTGAATATCCATACTTGGAGATATAGTTTCTAAAACTTTTTCTGCTTCGTAACTACCTTTTGATATTGCTCTATGCAAAATATCATTTTGATTGGTTGCAACTATCAATTTATTTATTGGCAAACCCATTTTTTTTGCTAAGTAGCCAGCATACACATCACCAAAATTTCCTGTGGGAACTGAAAAATTTACTGTTTGGCTTTCATTTCTCACCAAAAAATAACTATAAAAATAATAAACACTCTGAGCTATAATTCTTGCCCAGTTAATTGAATTAACACCCGACATTTTTATTTCATTTGAAAAATTTTTATCTGAAAACATAGATTTTACTAAATTTTGACAGTCATCAAAATTTCCTTTAATAGCAATATTAAAAACGTTTTCATATTTTCCTGTTGTCATTAATTTTCTTTGTATGGGTGATACTCTATTATCTGGATGTAGTACAAAAATATTAACATTTTTTTTACCTTTAATCGCATCTATGGCAGCAGCACCCGTATCTCCAGATGTTGCTACAACAATATTAATTTTTTGATTTTCGTTATTTAAATAATATTCATAAAAATTACCTAAAAGCTGCATAGCAACATCTTTAAATGCTAAAGTAGGTCCATGAAATAATTCCAATATAGATCTATCTCCTAGTTGAATTATCTCAACAACATTATCTTTTCTAAAAACAGAGTAAGACTTATCAATAATTTTACTTAAATCACTTTCTGACATGAAATTACCAATAAATGGATAAATAATTTTTTTTGCCAATTCTGAGTAACTAAGTTTATTAAAATCATTAATTTCATCGCCACTAAACTTCTTAAGCACCTTTGGAATGAACAAACCCCCATCATCTGCAAGTCCTTTGATAAAAACATCTCTAAATTCAAAGGTTTTTGAAGTGTCTCTAGTGCTTACGTATTTCATCTAATAATTTTTTTTTCTAAAATATAAATATATTAAAAGAATTGAAATCGCCATAGAAAACCAAGTTATAGCATACTTCTTATGATTGTTTGAAATTTTAGCTGTAATCACTCTCGGTTTTGGAACTTCATAATCTCCATTTAAATAAATTACATATTCAGAAAATTTATTACCTGTAAATTTAAATATATCCTCTCTATTTAAAGTAAACCAATAATTTTTTTCTAAATCATTTTTAGGCTTAAATGAACTAGGTTTTGTTTGCAACATAAGCGTTCCCACTATTTCGTTTTCATTTATTAAATTTATTTCCAACAAATCTTTTTTTTCAAATGGTATCCAGCCTCTATTGATTAAAAAATTTTCATTATTAATTTTTATTGGACTAACTACTTCAAAACCAGGTTTTCCACTTTTATTTAAGTTGTATAAATAAATTTGTTTTTCAAAACTAATTTTACCTGAGGTTTTTATTCTTAGATAATTTTTTTTGTCTGAATTTACTAATTCTACTGGATCATTTTTTAAAGAACTTTCGATTTGGTTAATTAAATCTAATTTCCAGTTTAATCTATAAATTTGCCAAAACCCTAAAGATAGTAATATTAAAATAATTAAATAAACAAAAACTGAAAATAAAAACTTTTTCTTCAAGGATAACTTTAACTTCCCCAAATATAAATAGCAGCAAACAAGAATAACCAAACTACGTCTACAAAATGCCAATACCATGCTGCTGCTTCAAATCCGAAATGATGATCTTTAGTAAAATGGCCAAGTCTTCCTCTCCACAAACATACGGCTAAAAATATTGTTCCAATTATCACATGAAAACCATGAAAACCTGTTGCCATATAAAAAACTGCTCCATAAATATGACCTGAGTATGTAAAAGTAGCATGATGATATTCGTATGCTTGTAATAATGTAAAAAAGAAACCTAAAATTACTGTTAATGTTAATCCTTGTATAAACCCTTTTCTGTCATCTTCTAATAAAGAATGGTGTGCCCATGTAACTGTTGTTCCTGAAAGTAATAGTACCAATGTATTAATTAATGGAATATCCCATGGATCAAATGTTTCAATATCCTTTGGTGGCCATACATTACCAACAAATTCATTTGGAAATAAACTTATGTCAAAATAAGCCCAAAACCATGCAACAAAAAACATTACTTCTGAAGCAATAAATAAAGTCATTCCATATCTATGATGAATTTGAACAACAGGTGTATGATGTCCTTGATGCTCTGCTTCGATTACAACATCTCTAAACCACATGTATGCTCCATAAATCAACAAAGCTAAGCCAAGATACATTCCCCAAGAAACATCGTTATGCATGTAAAAAATCGTACCAATTGCTAAGACTAAACAGGCAAATGAAGTATAGATAGGCCAAGGACTTGGATCTACTAAGTGGTAATCATGTTTTTTTTCAGCTGACATTTTTGTTTATTATGATTGTTTATAATAATCTGTCGAGAAAAAAGTATACGACATAGTTACATCTTCTAGATTTTTTGTTGTAGGATCATTTACAAGTTCAGGATCTAAATAAAAAGTCATAATGTAAGTTGCTTTTTCACCTGCCTTCAACTTTTGTTTTTCAAAGCAAAAACATCCTAGTTTACTATAATATTTTCCAAAACTTGCGGGTGAAACATTAAAGCTCGCTACTCCATAAGTGGTATCGTCACCAAAGTTTTCTACTTCAAACTCTATTCTGTTAACCTGACCAACTTTAACATCAATCACATTTGATTTTGCTTTAAAATACCATTCTAAATTATTTACATTTGTATCAAATCTAACACTTACTACTTTATCCAGTATTATTTTTGGAGCATCTTTTGAAACCTGAGTTGTGCCTCCAAAGCCAGTTACTCTACAAAATAAATCATACAAAGGAACTGCAGCGAATGACAAGCCTAGCATAAGAACAAAAATTCCTGCTAATAATATCGGAGTCAATGTTTTGCCTTTAATCATATTGGTCTATCAAATACTCCAACATTATAAAGAGTAAACACAAATAAAAAAACCATAAATGCTATTATAGCTAAAGCGGTTAATATGTTTTTTTTCTTTGTTTTTTTATCAGGTATTATCATAAAATTTTATCAATTAGAAAAATAACAAAAATTAAAAATAAATATAAAATTGAGTATCCAAAAATTGTTTTTGCTTTTTTTGCATCGAATTTATTTTTCTTAAAATTATAAAGATCGTAACATAAATAATTATAATATATTGTCAAAATTAAAGATGGAATTAAAAATGCTAAACCCACAAACCCAATAGCATACGGTAAAATTACAACTGGAAGCATTGTAAGTGAGTAAACAAATATGTTTAATTTTGTGCTCTCCACACCATTGGTAAGAGGAAGCATTGGAATATTTGCTTTCTTATAATCATCAGACTTATATAGACTTAAGGCCCAAAAATGTGACGGAGTCCAAAAAAATATTATTAAAAAGAAAGTAAGGGGCTCTAATGAAAGAGAATTAGTAGCTATAGTCCAGCCAATTACTGGAGGCAAAGCACCTGCAGCACCACCAATAACGATATTTTGTGGAGTTTTTCTCTTTAACCAAATTGTATAAACAAATACATAAAATAAAATAGTAAACAGCAATAATACAGCTGATATTCTATTTGAATAAAAATCAAGCGCTATTACAGAAAATATTGAAAGAGAAATTCCAAAAACTAAAGCTTGATTTTTGTTTACTTTACCTGTGGGGATTGGACGTAGGCAAGTTCTTGTCATTAATGCATCAAGGTCCGACTCGTACCACATGTTCAAAGCACCTGCAGCACCTGCTCCTATTGAAACTAAAATTATACCAATTATTGCATCCTTAGTTGGAACAATATTTGGAGCCATTAATAAACCAACTGCGCACGTAAATATAACCAAAGACATAACCCTTGGCTTCATTAGTTTAAATAATTCAGATAAATTAAAGGCGTCTTCTTGACTTAAGTTTCTATTTTTTAATTTAGACTTAATCATTAATTTTAAAGTTAAAAAATCTAAATTATTATTTAGCCAGTAGATTTTTCAACACCCTCTTCATCTTCAAACTTTGGTAATTCTTCAAAAGTATGAAAATTAGGTGGAGATGGTACAGTCCATTCTAAAGTCGTAGCGCCTTCTCCCCATGGATTTTGTGCTGCAGCTTTTTTCTTTGAGAATGCATAAATTAAATTAGCAAAAAATACCACTAAACCTATTACAGAAATATAAGATCCAATTGATGAAATATAATTCCAACCAGCAAATGCATCAGGATAGTCTGCATATCTTCTAGGCATTCCTGCAAGTCCTAAGAAATGCTGAGGGAAAAATACTAAGTTAACACCTATAAAAGTTAACCAAAAATGTAATTGCCCCATCCACTCTGAGTACTCATAGCCGGTCATTTTTCCAAACCAGTAATAAAATCCAGCAAAAATTGCGAATACAGCTCCTAACGATAATACATAATGAAAGTGAGCTACCACATAGTAAGTATCATGCATTGCAGTATCAACACCTGCGTTTGCAAGAACTACTCCTGTAACTCCCCCAACTGTAAATAGGAATATAAACCCTAAAGCCCAAACCATTGGGGTTTTAAATGAAATCGATCCACCCCACATTGTAGCTATCCATGAAAATATTTTAATACCTGTTGGAACTGCGATAATCATAGTTGCAGCTATGAAATATGCTTTTGTGTCTGTGCTTAAACCAACTGTGTACATATGGTGAGCCCATACAACAAAACCAACAATTCCAATTGCAACCATTGCGTAAGCCATTCCCAAATATCCAAAAACTGGTTTTCTGGAAAACGTTGAAATAATATGACTAATCATTCCAAAGCCTGGTAAAATCAAAATATAAACTTCAGGGTGACCAAAGAACCAAAATAAATGTTGAAATAAGACTGGATCTCCACCTGTTTGTGCATCAAAAAAAGCTGTTCCAAAATTTCTATCCGTTAAAAGCATAGTAATCGCGCCGGCTAAAACTGGTAATGATAATAATAATAAAAATGCGGTAACTAAAATAGACCAGGCAAATAAAGGCATTTTGTGCAATGTCATACCTGGTGTTCTCATGTTTAAAATTGTAGTAATAAAGTTTACTGCACCTAAAATAGAAGAAGCTCCTGCTAAGTGTAAACTCAAAATTGCAAAATCCATTGCAGGACCTGGTTGTCCAGCCGAAGAGGATAAAGGAGGATAAATAGTCCATCCACCTCCAACACCTGTTTGACCTGGAGGGCCATCCATGAAAATTGAAAGTATTAGTAAAATAAATGATGTAGGTAATAACCAAAATGAAATGTTATTCATTCTTGGAAATGCCATATCTGGCGCACCTATCATAATTGGAACAAACCAGTTACCAAATCCACCAATCATTGCTGGCATTACCATAAAGAAGATCATAATTAAACCATGACCTGTAACTAAAACGTTATATAAATGATAGTTTCCACCCAAAATTCCATCACCAGGATGCATCAATTCCATTCTCATCAAAACTGAGAATGCAGTACCAATGACACCAGCAACAATTGCGAATATTAGATACATTGTTCCGATATCTTTATGGTTCGTTGAATAAGCCCAACGCTTCCAACCAGTTGGAGTATGATGATCGTCGTGTGATGCTGTTTGTGTATACATAATTATTTGCTCGCTAGTTTTTTAAATTGACCTTCCTCTATAATTTCTTTTGCAAATTTTATTTTTGCACCTGTTAACCATTCTTGATAATCTTCTTCTGAAACAACTCTTACAGTAATTGGCATAAATGCATGTTTAATTCCACAAAGCTCAGAACATTGACCATAGTAAGTTCCAACTTTTTCAGCCTTGAACCAGGTTTCATTAATTCTACCTGGTACCGCATCTCTTTTTACTCCAAAAGAAGGTAGGGCCCATGCGTGAAGAACATCATTTGCTGTAATTAAAACTTTTACGACCTTATTAACAGGAACGACAACTTCATTATCTACAGTTAATAACCTTGGCTGATTTTCTTTTAAATCCTTTGTCTCAATCATATAAGAGTCAAAAATAATATTTTCATCTGGATACTCATATCCCCAATACCACTGATATCCAATTGCCTTCACTGTGACATCTGCTTTAGGTATAGTATCTTGTGAATATAGAATCTTAAAAGAAGGCACAGCCATTACTATTAAAATTAAACATGGAATTAAAGTCCACAAGACTTCAACAGCTACATTATGAGTTCTTTTTGAAGGAACTGGGTTTGCCGATTCTCTAAATCTAATACAAGCATACACCATCAAAAATAATACAAAAACGCTGATTGCAATTATAATTGGTAATAATAACTTGTCGTGAAAATTTACAATATCCCTCATTGTTGAAGAGGCTGCTTCTTGAAAACCTAGTTGCCAATCTTTTGGTTGGTTAGCAAAAGCATTTGAGGCTGCAAAATATGATAGAAATATATATAAAAATTTTTTCATTTTTTTTATCTATATAGAGCCTCTTTTAAAAAAATACACTTTTACTTTTAGCGACAAAATATCAATTAATCGCATAATTTATGATCGATATAGCAGAAATTACAGCTGTTTCAGATCTTAAGATGTTTTCATTGATTTTAATAGGCTGGACACCATGAAATTTTAGAATCTCTTCCCTTTCCTCCTCAGAAAAATCTCCTTCAGGTCCTATGATTACACAAGTTGGTTTTGTAGTTAACTTATTTAGATTGATTTTTGTATTAGTAGTATTTAGATCAGTAAATATTAAATCCATATCCTGATTAAGAAAGTTTTTTAATTTCTGAGGCTCCTCAATTGTTGGGGCAGTAATTCTATTTGATTGTTCAGTCGCTTCTATAATTACTTTTTCCAATCTCTCTTTATTTATCTTTCTAACAATTGTCCGATCAAAAATAATAGGTAAAAACTTAGTTACACCCAGCTCTGTTGCTTTTTGGATCATGAAATTAAAGTAATTTGATTTAATGGGTGAAAAAGCTAGCCAAAGTTCTTTGATATTTTCTTTCTGTCTTAATTGTTTAGTAATATTAAACTGAACTATACTTTTTGAGATATTTAAAATTTTAGCTTCCCATTCTCCACTACTATTAAATAAAGAAAAAACTTCATTTTCTTTAATCCTCATAACTTTTGAAAGATAATGAGATTGAGATTTGTCAAGTTTGTCAATCAAATTAAGAGATAAACTTTTTAAAAAAAATAATCTAATGTTACTCATATTTATAAATTAGTTTATGAAAAATATTAAAGCAATAATTTTTGACGCTTATGGCACCTTATTTGATGTCAATTCAGCAGCTGAAAAATGTAAAGATAAAATTGGTAATAAGTGGGAGGGATTTGCAAATTATTGGAGAACTACACAATTAGAATACACTTGGCTAAGAAGTTTAATGAAAAGGCATAAAGATTTTTGGCAAATTACAGAAGATAGTTTAGATAAATCAATGAAAGTTTATGCAATAGACTCCTCAATGAAAAATGAATTATTGGATCTTTATAAAATTCTTTCACCCTTTAAAGAAGTTCCTCAAGTTATAAAATCACTTAAGGAAAAAGATTTAAAACTCGCTATTCTTTCAAATGGTACGCCTTCCCTTCTTAATCAATTAGTTAAGAGCAACAATTTAGAAAACATATTTGATGATCTTTTTTCTATCGAACAAGTTGGTGTTTATAAACCAGATTCTAAAGTTTATGATATGCCAATAAAAAAATATCAAATTCAAAAAAATGAAGTTGCTTTTTTAAGTGCAAACACCTGGGATGTATCTGGTGGAGGAAATTATGGTTTTAATTCTATTTGGGTAAACAGAAATAATAGTATTTTTGATAATCTTGATTACAAACCTACCTTAGAAATCAAAAACTTAAATGATCTACTACCCAATATAGAATCTAATTAAAATTAAGCCTTATCTCCATATTCAGATATATGTTTTGGAATTCTTTTATTTTTACCATACATAAAATGATTTTCCATTTTTTCTCTATATTTGCTTGCTGGTACTTTTAAACCAATAGACTCAGCAACCTCCCTGATCAACATTGGGTTGGCACCACAACAAACACCAAGATATTTTATACCTAAAATGTTTGCCCATTTTGCAAATTGACCTATTTCATATCTATTGCAAAAATGTGGATCTAGAGCTGTAGGAAATGTTCTTCCATGAGGCGATGGGCAGCTACAATCATCTCTATCTGGTAAATTAAAAAAAGTTGGAAATTCTTTATTAGTTCTATAAGGAATTGGCAAAGCACCGACATGACATTGCACTGCTTTTCTAATCTCCTTTAAAAACGGTAACATTGTTGCTGGACCTCTAAAACAATTCAATCCTACAACGTCTGCTCCTCTTTGCTCTAACTCTTTACATGTGTCAACTACGGACATTCCATCTCTCATTTTATTTTCACCCATTGGTGAAATTGTTAGCACTGTTGGAAGATTAGCTTTCTTCATCACCTCAAGAGCTTTAAAAGCTTCTTCGGCATAGTAAAAAGTTTCACCAATTAACATATCTGCACCTTCATCTACTGCCCACCCAATCATTTCTGAAAACATACTTTCAACTTCTTTTTGAGATTCTTTATCGTCTTCTTTCCAAATGTTGGTATTTGAAATATTTCCAGCCATTAAATTTGGTTGAGATCCTTGAGGTGTATCTAAAGCAACTTTTTTCGCTATCTTTAAGGCAGATCTATTTAACGGTTCTAACAAATTTTCCTTTCCTATTACTCTCATTTTTTCTCTATGACCATTGTAAGTAAATGCTTCAACGATATCAGATCCGGCGTGTTGAAACTCTCTATGTAAATTTTCAAGAACTTCTGGATGATCAAGAGAGACCATTGGCACAAACTCTCCTGATGCCATGTATCCTCGTCTTTCAATTTCAAATAAAAAACCTTCAGCACAAATCACTGGTCCTTTATCCAATCTTTGTTTTAGTTTATTTGTTGTCATTTTTTCTCTCCAAGTTTTTTGGAGAAAAAGAGCTTAAGCTAACTTAGGGGTCAGAATTTAAGCTCTTTTCTCCTTTTTAGTGCTTTAGCAAAATGCTGGGTGCACAATATGGTTCAAATACCCGGTTTTAATTTTGAAAATATTCTAAAAAAAAACCACCGGCTAAAGCGATGGTTGAAATTTTTGTCGCTTTAGCAGGATTTATTAAAGCGCTCTGCAATTTAACTTAAATCAGCGCTACATAATATAATCACAAATTAACAAAATTGTCAAAATAACAAAGTATCATTGAAATTGATGACTTATTACCTACTTATAAACCATGAAAAAAATTGAAGTCAGTAAAATTATTGACCCTATTCCAGCATCAGATGGCGCAGGTGTTAAATTAAAAAGAAGTATTGGTGTTGAGCCAAACTACTTTGATCCATTTTTAATGTTGGATGAATTTGGATCAGAAAATAGTGAAGATTACATTGCAGGTTTTCCGCCCCACCCTCATAGAGGAATTGAAACAGTAACCTATATGTTGGCTGGTGATTTTGAGCATAAAGATAGCACTGGAGGCGAAGGTAGAATGACTGCTGGAGATGTTCAATGGATGAAAACAGGAAGTGGAATAATTCATTCTGAAATGCCAGCAATGAAAGAAGGTAAACTTCATGGATTTCAATTATGGATAAATATGCCTGCTAAATTAAAAATGAGTAAGCCAGAATATATTTATATTGATGCGGATAAAATGAGTATTCATAAAGATGATGAGAAGCAAGTTAAAGTCATTGCTGGAAAATTTGAAAATGCCGAAGGACCTATAAAAGGTCACAATGTTGAACCAGTTTATTTTGATGTAGAGCTAAATGAAGGGAAAGAATTTAATTTTAATATTCCATCAACACACAACTCATTTGTTTATTTAATTTATGGTGAAATTGAAATTGGAAATGAAAAACACGACCAAGTAATAGATAGTACTTTAATATTACTAACTAAAGGTGAAAATCTAAGCGTTAAAGCTAAATCAAATGCTAAATTTTTAATGATATCAGGTAAGCCAATTAATGAAGAAATTGCCAGAGGTGGACCATTTGTAATGAATACCAAGGCAGAAATCTTGCAAGCAGTTCAAGATTATCATAATGATACATTTGTAAAATAAATTATGAAAGTTGTAGAAATTAATAAAACCGGTGGACCAGAGGTTTTAGAAATTAAGGAAATTGTTTTAGATAAGCCAGGTCCTGAACAAGTAACAATCGAACACAAAGCGATTGGTTTAAACTATATTGATACCTATCATAGATCAGGTTTATACCCATTAAAGCTACCAATTGGTTTAGGTTTAGAGGGTGCTGGGATCATTACTGAAGTTGGTAAAAACGTAAAAGATTTTAAAGCTGG
Source organism: uncultured Pelagibacteraceae bacterium (assembly GCA_902517615.1). GTDB lineage: Bacteria > Pseudomonadota > Alphaproteobacteria > Pelagibacterales > Pelagibacteraceae > Pelagibacter. The sequence continues at coordinate 3,636 of CABYCY010000018.1, read as the reverse complement.
CGATAAAATTTCTTATGCTGGTATTCCTTTGGGTTCTTATTCTTCACACAGAAATTATCCAACAAAAAATCTTGTAAAGGTACCTGATGCTATTGATCTGGAAGTTGCAGCAACTTTGATGACAAAGGGTTTAACAACTTTTTATCTATTGCACAAAACTTTTCCTGTAAAATCAGGTCAAACAATTTTATTTCATGCAGCAGCTGGTGGTGTTGGTCAGATTTTTGGCCAATGGGCAAAAAGTTTAGGTTGCACAGTAATAGGCACTGTTGGCTCTGAGGAAAAAGTAAATATAGCTAAAGAAAATGGTTACGATCATGTAATCAATTATAATAAAGAGAATTTTGCAAAAAAAGTTTTGGAGATTACAGATGGTAAAGGTGTTCCAGTTGTTTATGATGGTGTTGGTAAAGATACATTGGATGGATCAATAGAGTGTTTAGCATTAAGAGGAATGATGGTATCATTTGGAAATGCATCAGGTCCATTATCTGACATTAATGTTCCAAAAGTTATTCAACCAAAAGGTCTTTATCTTGTACGTCCCTCTATGCAGCAATACCTTTCAACTAGAGAAGAATTAAATGAAGCTTCAGAAATTATGTTTGAAAAAATAAGTTCTAGAAAAGTAAAAATAAAAATATTTAAAAGATATAAGTTACATGAAGTAGTTCAGGCTCATGAAGATTTAGAAGGAAGAAAAATCTTAGGTCCAGCTGTAATAATTCCTAATTAACGTCAACATCCATATCTGACATGTGAAGCTTTAATGCATTTGTCGAAATTTGAATTTCTCTTATAAAAAAAATTATTGAAATGATCATTGATAGACAGCATGAACCAAAAATTACTCTAGCAGTAAATACTTCATCTAAATAAAGAGCAAAAACTGTCAACATGTTAAAAAGAAAGCCAAAGGAGGCAAATAAAATAGTCCATCTCAATAGGGTTATTCTTCCACTGAGGTTGATAAACTGTTTTTTCCATTCCGGTGGAATATGTTTTTCATAAACGTGCTCATCATGAAGCTGTCGAATTAAAATACTTAGGGAATGAAATCTGTTACTATATACACTCATCAATAAAGGAATAGCTGGAAACATTAATGCTGTGACAGTGTAATCTATATTCATACGAATCAATTTGATTATGAAACTAGCCTTTGTTATTTACAAGTAAAATATTATGAGCCAATTAAAATTATTCATCGGATTAACAAGATTAAGAAAACCAATTGGTTATATGCTTTTATTTTGGCCGTGTGCATGGGGTTTAACATTAGCTTATGATTTTACTTCAAAATTAAATAATTATTTTTTTTATCTAATTCTTTTTTTTCTAGGTGCAGTTTTAATGAGGTCAGCAGGCTGTATCGTTAATGATATTTTGGATAGAGAGTTTGACTCAAAAGTCATTAGAACTAAAGACCGTCCAATAGCCTCTGGTAAAGTTTCTGTAAGACTTGGAATTATTTATTCAGCTATTCTTTGTTTTTCAGCTTTTTTGGTCTTAATAAATTTTAACTTATTTACAATAATACTTGCATTGGGTTCGATGCCCCTAGCATTTACATATCCTTTAATGAAAAGATATACATATTGGCCACAACTTTTTTTAGGTATTACTTTCAATTATGGTTTAATTCTTGGATGGACTGCAGTTAAAGGTGAATTGAATATAGTTCCGGTTCTTTTTTATATTGGGGCCATATTTTGGACACTAGGCTATGACACGATTTATGGATTTCAAGACATCAAGGACGATGAAATAATTGGATTAAAATCAACTGCAATTAAATTTAAGGCAAATGCAAATAAATTTTTATTCATATGCTATTCTTTATTATTAATTCTCTTTACATTAGGGGGATATTATATGAATTTTCACTATAGTTATTATTTATTATCTATAATTCCATTGATGCACTTGTTTTTATATCAAATGAAAATATTTAAATTTAAGGATCCTTTGAGTTGTTTGAAAGCTTTTAAAAGTAATAATTTATTTGGATTTATCATATTTATAAATATTTTAATTGTAAAAATAATTTAATGAAAAATTCTGAAATATATAAAAGATTATACAAAGATTACTCTAAAAAATATTTAAATAAAATTTTTTTATCTGTTTTTTTTTCAATTTTAGTTGCTGGAAGTACTTCTGCAATCGCATGGCTTTTAGATCCAGCAATTGAAAAAATTTTTATTGAAAAAGATAAATCATTAATTTTTTTAATACCCTTAATGATTATAGTCGCATTTACAACCAAAGGTCTTTCTCTTTATTTTGCAAAAGCCACAATGATAAGTGTGGGTGAAGAAATCAAAAAAAGTTTGCAACTTGATATGGTAAAATCTTTAATTATCACAGATACACAAATTATAGATAAAAAACACTCAGGCAAGTTTATCTCAAATTTAATTTATGATGTTAATCATATAACAGCTCTACTAAGTAATGCCATATTAACTTTATTTAAAGATTCTTTAACTTTAATAGGACTATTAACAGTAATGTTTATGCAAAATTGGAAACTTTCATTAATTTCAATAATTATGATTCCATTAGCAAGTTTGTCAGCAAGATCTCTTGGAAAAAGAATGGGAAAGATAGCAACTGAGGCTCAAGAAAAATCAGGTCACTTGACAACTTTTTTGGTTGAGTTGTTTAAAAATCATAAGTTAATAAAAATTTTTCAAAAAGAAAATTATGAAAATATAAGAGCAAACAAATACTTAAGTGAACTAAAAGAAAAAAATAAAAAAATACAAACTGTATATATAAGAATTTCTCCAGTAATGGAAACTTTGACCGGTATAATGATTGCAATTCTCATTTTTTATTCTGGAATTTTAATTTCAAAAGGAGATCTTGATATCAATAATTTCTTTTCTTTCTTAGCGGCTATGATGTTGGCTTACCAGCCAGTAAGAGCTCTCTCGACATTAAATATGACAATAAAGCAAGGTCTTTCAGCTGCAATTAGAATTCTTCCAATCATTGATAATGTAAATAAAGTAACTGATGTTAAAGACGCCAAACCATTAGTGCAAAAAAATTCTGATATCAAATTTATCAATTTAGATTTTGCTTATGAAGGAGAGGGAAATGCTGTACTAAAAAATATTAATTTAGATTTCGAAGGTGGTAAAATGACTTCACTAGTAGGCCATAGTGGATCTGGAAAATCAACTATACTAAATCTTATACCAAGATTTTATGATGCTGATTCAGGCGACATTGAAATAGACGATCAGTCTATATATAAAGCAACTGTCAAATCTCTTCGACAAAATATATCTTTAGTTACCCAAGAAACTACACTTTTTGACGATACTATTTTAAACAATATTAAATACTCAAGAGAAAACGCAACCAATGAGGAAGTTTATGAAGTAGCTAGATTATCTAATTGTGATGAATTTATTGATAAGCTTCCAAATAAATATGAAACTATTATTGGTGAAAATGGAATTAGACTTTCTGGAGGAGAAAAACAAAGAATTTCAATTGCTAGAGCAATGATGAAGAAAAGTTCTATAATATTATTAGATGAAGCAACATCGTCTCTTGATTCTGAAACTGAGTCAAAAATTCAAGAAGCGCTTAAAATTCTAACAAAAAATAAAACTACAA
>CABYCY010000017.1 GCA_902517615.1 uncultured Pelagibacteraceae bacterium | reverse complement strand
AACAGAATTAAAAGAAAGTGGAAATAAAATTTTAAACATAAGCCAATCAATTGAGGGGTACATTAATAAAAATTCCTATTTTGTTGATGAAGAAATTGAAATAAAATGTCATTCGATTTTCAAAAACTTCAATATTGAATTTTTCAAATATCCAGAATTAAATAACAAAATAATTTCATTAAAAAATATTTCAGGATTTAAGCAAAAAAATAATTTCAATGCTTATTCAAATGGGGCCGGTTGGGAAACTACAGAAAAATTTAAAATACCAAAAAATTGGACAAGTGGTTTATATATGATTAAGTTGTTTGATTTAAAATCTGAATTTTATTTTTCATTTATAATTAAAGAAAAACCAAGTAAAGAAATAACAATTTTGACACCTACAAATACATGGCAAGCTTATAACGATTGGGGTGGATCTTCATTTTATAAATATAATCTAAATAAAAAAATTAAAAAAACAAATACAAATATATTGCACACACTTAGACCCAATCCTTCTTCTTCACCTTTTCAAAAAAGTGGTCATTTAGCAGATCAAGAAATTTATTTTTATAAATGGATTACAGAAAATAAGTATGATTATACTACGATTGAAGATCTAGATTTACATAATAATTACGATCTATCTAAAACTAAAATTTTAGTAATTAATAATCACAGCGAATACTGGACTGAAAAAATGTTTATAAATCTTCAAAATTATCTTTCTAGAGGTGGAAATCTTGTAAACTTATCGGGAAACAACATATTTTGGAAAAGTGTAATTAATAACTATCAAATCGAAACAATTAAGCACCTTAGTTCACATTCTCTAGCAAATGAAAAATCTGGGATGTGGAGATACTTAAACAAAAGTGAGTCTAATACTCTTGGTTCATCTTACGATATAAGGGGATTTAAAACATTTGCACCATATAAAGTTAAATTAAAAGATCACTGGTCGCTTAAAGGTACAAATCTAAGTTTAGATAATTTTTTTGGTTATAATAATTTGACAAAAAAACATGCTTCTGGCTACGAAACTAATAAAATAGACAAATTTAGCCCAAAAAACATTGAATTAATAGCGAAGGGAACAAATATCAAAGATGGTGGAGCTGATATGACATATTACACTAATAATTTTGGAGGAAAAATATTTTCTACTGGCTCAATTAGTTATTGCTCTTGCTTGCAAACCGACTTGACATGTTCAAAAATACTTAAAAATGTTTTTGATAAATTTTTAAATTAAATGATGAAGAAAAATATTTTAATTACAGGAGTTAATGGCTTTATTGGATCTCATTTTACAGAGAAAAATTTTAAAAAATACAATCTATATGGAATTGTTAAAAAAAATAAAAAAAAAATGAAAGGTATTAAATATTTAAAAATAAAAAATTTTTATAAGAAAATTGATAAAAAAATAGATTTTATCATTCATCTAGCTCAATCAAAAAACTATAAGAAGTTTCCAGAAAAATCTAAAGATATATTTAATTCAAATATAAAACTTACTGCTGAAATACTTGAATTTGCAAGGATAAATAAAATAAAAAAATTTATATATTTATCAACTGGAAGTGTTTATGAAAATTTACCAAAAGGCAAAATTAACGAAGAAACTAATCTAAAATTAAACAAAATTGATTTTTATTCTGCTTCAAAAATTTCAAGCGAGTTAATGATAAAAAGTTATAAAAATTTTTTTGATATAATAATTCTAAGAATTTTTTTTCCATACGGTGTAAACCAAAAAGAAGATATGCTAATTCCTAGCTTAATTAAAAAAATAAAAAATAATGAACATATTGTTATTAATAATAATTTAAAGTTTAACCCAATTTATATTGATGATCTTATCAAATCTATTGAAAAATCTTTAATGTTAAAAGGTTTAAATTATTTTAATTTAGCTGGTAAAGAAAAAATTGATATTGAAAGAATTATTAAAATTATTTCAAAAAAATTAAATAAAAAAGCAATTATAAAAAAAATATCAAAAAAATCAGATAATTATATTTCAGAAATTAAATTTGCAAAAAAAAAATTGTTGATACCAAAAATATCCATTTCAAAAGGTATTTTGAATTTATTAAAAAATACAAAAAAATAGTATGAAAATTGCTTTGATAGGTAATATGAATAATAACTTTTATTCATTCTTTAGATATTTTAAAGACCTTAAATTTGATGTTGAACTTCTAATTTTTAAAAATGAACCAAAAATATTTAATTTAAAAAATGACGAACCTAATAAAGTTAACAGAATAAAAATTAAACAACTTTCGTGGGGAGACAGATTTGATTTAATAAAAACTTCAAAAAATAAAATTTATAATGATTTAAAAAAATACGATGTACTTATTGGTTGTGGTTTATCACCAGCTTTTTGTTATAAAGCTGGCTTAAGTTTAGATATATTTGTACCTTATGGTGCTGACATATATTATTTCACTAAATTTAATTTAACTTATCCCAAAAACATAATTAATCTTCTTTATACATCTTATTATCAAAAAAAAGGTCTAAAAACTTGTAAAATTTGGCACATGCCTTTAACAAATCATTTATATGAAAATATATTTGAAAAATATAAAGGCCGCGCAAAAAGATGGTATAATGGAATACCTTATGTGTATGATAAAGCTTATGATAAAAAATTTTTAATTAATAAGCCTAAAAAAAATTTAAATAAATTTTACAAACAAAGAAAAAATAATAAAATTATATTATTCTCACCCTCAAGGTTAGTTTGGGGAAGAAATAAAAACGATCCGAACGATAAAGGAACTGATACTTTATTAAAAGGTTTTAAAATTTTTAAGGAAAAAAATTCTCACGAATCAATTTCTTTAATCTTGATGAAATATGGGCCAGATTTAGTTAAAACTAAAAAATTAATTGATAAACTTGATTTAAAAAAAGATGTTATTTTAATTGACCGTCAACCAAGAACTAACATTTTATATATGATGAAATTTTCTGATATTATCTGTTGTCAATTTAAACATTCATGGTTGTCTTATGGTGTTATATTTGAAGCATTGGCAATGTCGAAAATAATTATGACTTTTAGAGATGATAATTTATATAAAAAAAAATATAAAATTCTATATCCAATCCTCAATATAAATAAGTCTGAAAGAATTAATGAGCAATTATCTAAATATATTAAATACAAAAAAAAATACCAAGAGGTCGGCAAGATAGGAAGAAAATGGTACATGGAGTATTGTGTAAAGCAAACTTTAAAAAGATATACTAAATATTTTAATGGCATCAAAAAAAATAAATAAATTAACTATACAAAATTTAATTACCGATGCTTTTACATATGGGCTTGGTTCTGGAGTTCAAAAAATTTTAAATCTTGTACTAATATTTTTTATTTCAAAAGAACTTACAGTTGAGCAATTTGGTATATTTGATTTTTATTTAATTTTTTCAAATTTGATTGTAATGATTTTAGTTTTTGGGCAAGATCAAGCAATTGCTAGATTATTTTATAATTATAACTCATTTAAGCAAAGACAAAAATTGATTAGTGAATCTTTTTTTTTTCAATTATTTCTATCAATAATTTTTCTTCCTTTAAATATTTTTTTACTCAATTTAATTTCTACTATTTATAAAATTAATTTTTATGAACCAAAATTAGGAATAGCTTTATCATTTCTTATTTTTTTATTAATCATTTTTAATTTTTGTATAAATATTTTGAGATGGGATTTCAAAAAAAATCTATTTATAATCGGCATAGTTGGTAATAGTCTTTTAGCTTTAGTTACAATATTTTACTTAAAATTTAATGGAACTTTAAATATAATAAACATTTTCTACTGCTATATTATTGCAAATTTAGTTTTGTCATTTTTTTTATTCACTAAAATAAAAAAGTGGATAAAATTTTCAACAAAAATCTATTATTTAAAAGAAATATTTAAATATGGAATTCCACTAGGGCTAATAAGCATACTAACCTCCTCATTAATTTTTATAGAAAGATCTGTTATATTAAATTATTTTACTGAGTACCATTTAGGAATATACGCTATAGCTGGAAAGTTAGCACTAATTGTATTTTTTTTCGTACAATCATTTCAACTTAGCTGGGGGCCATTTGTTTTTAAAACTTATAAAGAAAAAAAAATTATTGATAAATATAATGTAATCGTAAAAATTTTTATTTTTTCTACAATTACAATTTTATTTTCAGTATGCTTTTGGTCAGAAACATTAATTAAATTACTATCTTCAGAAAAATACTTAGATGCAAAAAATTTAATTTTCCCATTAAGCTTAGCATTTATAATTCTTGGTCTTGGAAATATTATTAATATTGGAATTAAGCTGGCCAAAAGAAGTGAATTGAATTTGATATCCAATTTAATTTTTTTTCTGTCTACTATTTCATTATTTTACCTTTTTACTTTAAATAATTATTTTTTAGGAATTGCGTGGAGTATAGTTTTGGGTCAACTAATTTTAATAATTATAGAATTTTATTTTGCTCAAAAAGTTTTTCCTATGAAATGGAAATTTTTTAAATCTATTTTTATTCTACTAATACTATTAGTTTTTTTTCATTTTTTATTTCAGTATGAATTTCAAACTTTACACAAAACCTTGGTATATTTATCAATAAATTTTTTATTTTTTTTTGGTTTTTATTTAACAATTATAAAACATGAAAAAAATTTTTTAAAAAAAAAAATTTCAAATTAAATTAATTTTTACTATTTTCATCCAACCAAGATTGAAACATTAAAATTGGCCAAAGAACTGAACTCCAATCTCTTTTTTTATTTTGGTGATCATCCCAAAGTTTTCTAACTTTTTCGTAATTAAAATAACCCTGAGTTTTAAGTTTATTTTCTTCTAAATGAAATTCTGACCAATCTTTCAATTTGTCTCTCAACCAATCGCCAAGTGGTATACCAAATCCCATCTTTGGTCTTTCTGTTAAATCTCTTGGGACATATTTATTTAAAATTTGTTTTAAAATCCATTTACCTTCATTGTTTTTAATTTTCATTTTTGTTGGTATTTTCCATGAATGTTCTACAACAGTTTGATCTAAAAAAGGGACTCTGGTCTCAAGAGACACAGACATTGACGCTCTATCAACTTTGCAAAGTATATCATCTGGAAGATAAGATTGAGAGTCTATAAACATCATAAAAGATTCATAATCAGTATAATTTAGTTCATTTTTTTCCTTAAAGATTTTTTTACTTTCATCAATTGAATTTAAAACTAAACTATTTGGATTTTGATATGTAGATAGTAAACTTAAGAATAAATCATCAATATTTTCCACAAATTTCATTTTGTGAGAAAATTTACTAACCTTATCGCCAAAAAAACTTACTTTGGACTTTGCAAAAACATTAAAGATAAAACTGAATTTGTTTAGGAAATCTACAGGAAATAAATCTAAACTATGAGCAAAACCTCTTCTAAATACAAAGGGAAAATTAGATATTAATTTCCAAAATTTTTTTGAAAAAATATATCTATTATAACCTCCAAATAATTCATCTCCTCCATCACCAGTAAGAGCTACAGTTATTTTTTGCTTAGCAAATTTACTTATTAAAATTGTTGGTATTTGAGAAGAATCTGCGAATGGTTCATCATAAACATTGGAAAGAGTTGGTATGATATTTAAAGTTTCTTTTTGATTTAAAATTAATTCATTGTGGTCTGTACCTAGGTGTTTGGCAATTTTTTTTGCATGCAATGATTCATCATAATTTTTATCATCAAAACCAATTGTAAATGTCTCAATTTTTTTAGGTAAATTTTTTTGCATTAATGCAGAAACGATTGATGAATCTATACCTCCAGATAAAAATGCTCCAACAGGAACATCTGAAATTAATTGGGATTTTATTGATTGTGTTAGTAATTTTTCTGTATCATTTATTGCAATTTCTTCGTTTGAATAAAAATTGGATGATTGAGAATTGAATATATCTTTAGCATTCCACCACTTATGAATTTTAAATCTTTCATAATTATCACTAGAAGAATTGATAATTTTAATAAGATTATCTTTATTAATTTTTAAAATTGCTCCTGGAGATAACTTAAAAATATTTTTGTATATAGACTTTGGACCTGGAACATAAGCAAATCTTAAAAATAAATTCAATGAGTCTCTCGAAATTTCATTTGTAAAGTTTGTTATTTTTTTAAAAACTTTCAATTCTGAACCAAATATAAAATTATTTTCAACGAGCCCAAAATATAAAGGTTTTTCACCAAACCTATCTCTAATCAAAATTAATTCTTTATTTAACCTATCCCATACTGCTATCGAAAACATTCCAGAACACATACTTAGAGTTTTTTCTACACCCCAAAAATCAAATGAATTTAGAAGTGTTTCTGTATCAGATGTCCCTTTCCAAACTAATTTTGGGGACAAGGATTTAAGTTTATTACGTAAATCTAAATGATTATACGTTTCACCGTTATATACCATTAGATATCTTTTGCTAAACGATTCCATGGGCTGGTGACCTGCCGGACTTAAATCTTGTATAGATAATCTTGTATGACCAAAAGCAACCATTTCATCATTATTAAACCAAATCCCATGATCGTCGGGTCCACGATGATATAATATATCTTTAATATTATTTAAATTCTTTAAGTTCTTCAAATATGAATTATTTTGACTACAAAGAAAACCAGCTATACCACACATAATTAAAACATATTAAGTTAAAATCCTACAAATTTATAAGGTACCCAACTAAAGGAATTTTTTCCAAAAGAAACCCATGTAATTAAATAAAAAAAATAAATTGAACTAATTATAAAAGTAATAAATCTTATAGATTTATCTTTTAAATTAGCAAATGAAATAAAAACTAATTTTAATGGATACAAATATAATAATAACCTATCTACCAAAGTAGAAGTTGTAAAACATAAAGGAAACAAAAATATTATCATATAGGCAAATGATGTATAAATAAAAATTTGATATTCAGTCATATTTTTAAATTTTTTTTTATAAATGATAAATAAAATTGCAATAAAAAAAATTAAAAGTGATCTGGGCAAAGAACCATATGAAAAAAAATGTTGTCCCGAGCCCGCATAATTATATAAAAGATGCGAATAACTAGTTAAAAAAAAGTAACCAAAAAAAATTGGAATAATTACCCCTAATACTAGATATAGGTATTTTTTATGGTACCAAAGATATAAAAATAATAAGAATGAAGAAATGAATAAGCCTGTTTTATGTGAAAGTATTGATAAAGTTATAAATATAAAAGATAGAAATAACTTTTTTTCTTCTAAAGCTTTAATCAAAAAAAGTGAGAATGAAAATGCTAAACCTTGTCTGGTATAACCCATACTCAAAATAATTATTATTATTGGAAATGAAATTGCTAAGGAAAGCCATTTATTTGGGGTATTATTTAAAAAAGTAGCTAGTGCAAACATGAACAATATTGCACATATAAAATTAACACCAATAATTTGAATACCTAAGTAATGTGCAATTTGATTTATATAAATATATACTAAATTAGAAGATATAATTTCATTAAAATGTAAATCAGGAACAGTATAATAAAAATTTTCATAATGAATCCAATCTCCGCCGACTTCATTTCTAAATCCAATGAAGATTGATAATAAAAATATAATAAATATCCATATATAATTTTCGAATTTAAAATCTTTGTATTTATGAAATAATAAGTGAAGTGAAAATAAAGCTACTATATTTATGATATAAATATTCATCTCATATCCTTAAAATTGATGACAAACTATTAATAATTGCAAAATTTGAGAAATTTTTTTTTACAACTTTTCTACCATAAGATCCCATTTTAGTGATCAATTTTGGATTATTTAAAAATTTTTTTAAATAAATTTCCCACTGATTTTTATTATCTATTAAATAACCATTTTTTCCATTTTCAATTATTTCAGAATTCATCCCAACATTTGAGACTAGGGAGGGTATTCCAAATGATAAATATTGTAATATTTTTAAACCACATTTGCCTCTTGTCCAAAGATTATTGGGTAATGGCATCAAGCCTACATCTATTTGATTTAAGTATTTAAGTTCATTTTTTGATGACCATTCTAAACAATTTATATCTTTATTTTTTATGTTCAGTTTTGAACCAATAATAAGGATTTTAAATTTTTTTTTTTTTTGAATTTTAAATAGTATTGGCAAAAAATTTTCAATATATTTAGAGGTCGATAAACTACCAGACCAACCAATAGTTAAGTTTTTGTTTATATTTTTTTTTTTAAATTTATATTTGTTTATATCAATAGTTGTGGGAATAACTTTTACATTTTTGTTAAATCTATATGCAAATTTTTTTAAATTCTCATTTCCTGCAATTACTAAATTTGAGATCTTAATAATTATTTTTATTTTCCAATCACATCTTATAAAATTTGAAAAAAACCAATTATTATTATTTTCTGAACCATACTGAATAGCATCATCAAAATCAAAAATTAATTTTTTTCCAATAAGTTTTAGAAAAATTTCAATTATTGGTGGTCCTCCAATTGTGCAATTTCTAAAAATTACAAATGTGCTCTTATTGCAATTTAAAATTATTAGTGCTGAAAATTTTATATATAAATAAAAATAATAAATTAGAATAAAAATATTTTTATTATTTTTTAAATTAATAAAGAAGTTATCTGAAAAATAAATTTTATTTAAAAAAATATTTTTTTTCTTTAAAAGACTTTCCCATTGTTCCCATCTAAAGCGCTGTCCAGGAACCGTATCCTCAGGATATGGCAATAAGCAAGGTATATAAATTTTATTATTATATTTCATTATTATTTTTTAAAACCAACAACGCACCAGTAAGGAGCCTTCTTAGAAAACTTAATATTATGCAAACCTGCTTTTTTAAGCATATTTTTAATTTGTTCTTTTGTGTATCTCTTTTCTAAATATGTTCCAAAACGATCTCTTGAATCTGTTCTCATAGTATAAAACGATAAATTTCTATAATATGAAAGTGGAAAATTTCTTAAATTAAAATTTATCTTATCTAAAATAAATGATATTTTGGCAAGAGGATAATAAATAGTTATTGCTAATAAATCTGAAAAAAAAAATTTAAAAATTTCTGGAAGTCTACTAATGACTCTTCTTAAAAAATCTGAAATTTTCCAAATTAAAAAATAAGTAAAATTTCTGTTTTCAAATTTATAATACAAATAAACTAGAAAGGGTGCATTTTTTTTTAAGAGAGATGTACATTTATTTAAATTTTTTTGCGTATTTTTAGTGTGATGCAATACACCTAAACAATATCCAAAATCTTGGCTAGCAGGCTTTAAATTAACATCTTCAATTGCTAACTTAATAAATTTAATATTTTTATTTTGATTTAAATTTTTTTTAGCCACATCTATAGCTAATGAAGGCTCAATACAATTTAACAATCCTACTCTTGGAGCTACAACTTTAGCCCATCTTCCTGAGCCACAACCCATATCAAATCCAATAGACCTTTTGCCAATTGATTTCCAAGGAAATATTTTAAAATAATCTTCAAATATTTTATTTAATTCTAATATGTCTAGTTTTGATTGATCAAATCTTTTCCATTCTTCACCAAAACTATTAATAACTTTATTATTTTTGGTCATTTTCTAAAACTTTATATATATGGTTGTATTTATCTTGAGCAAAAGTAATATCATAAAAAGGTTTTGTTTTTTTAATAATATAAGAAGGTTTAATTTTTTTGCATTGATTATAAAGCTCAAAATTTTTTTTACTATTAATCCTGGTCTTTAAATCAATAACTGCTCCTACCTTATGTTGTTTTAATATTAAATCTACATCTCCAATCCCTTTATTACATATAAACGGGATGCCAGCCGCAAAAGATTCAAACATTTTTGTTGGAGACATGGCAGTTCGGGAAAAAGTTTTTTTAATAAAACACAACATTAAATCAAATGATGATAAAAATAAGGGTATATTTTCTCTCTCAGCTTTAAATATTTTTATATTTTTTTTAATTTTTTTATTTGTCTTATTATCTATAATTTTTTTTATCTGATCAGTTTGATGTGTAACAAATATAAAAATCAAATTTTTATTTTTTTTACTCAAAAGTGCAAAAAAATTTATCATATTTTGAATTAAATAAACTTCATTAATTGAACCAGCGTAACCTATTACTGAAATATTTTCTTTAAGCTTCAATATTTTTCTCGCTTCTTTTTTTGAATAATTATTTTTTTTAAAAAAAATATAATCTGCGCAACAAGGTATTACTTCGATCGGCACTTTTTTATATAATTTATTATTAAGATAAGGTTTTACTGAATCAGTAAGGCAGACTATATAATCAGAATTATTTAAAATTTTTGTTTCTAGTTTTTTTAAAATTTTAAAATATAATTTGTGTAAAATTTTTTTTTTATTCCAAATCTTATAATCAAATCTTTCTTCTATCCATAGACCTCTAAAATCAAAAACTAATTTTATTTTTAAAATTTTTTTAAGAAAAAACCCAACCGTAGCTGGAATATGACTTCTGCAATGTATTATTTGAATATTTTTGAATAAAACTAAAAAGAGTGAAAAAAAAAACATTTTAATTAAATCGTAGATTTTTCCAATTTGTCCGTAATTTTCTGAAAATTTATTATATTTCCAAAAAATATTACTTTTTAATAAATCTTGTCTCAATGAATTAATTTTTTTTAATTTAATATTTTTATTTTTTTCAAAACTTATAACTTGTATTTTTCTTTTAGGTTTAGAAATAGACTTAAGATATGGAATAATTTGACTTCCGCCCAAAGGATCAAGTAAACCATCATAAGTTATGAATAAGTGATTTAATTTTTTTTTAGTCATTTTTTTTGCAAAATAATTCTAAACCTATTACCAATGTTAAATCCAAAAATATTTAATTTTGAAAATAATATTGCAACTAAAGCAATATTTTTTTTCAAATATCCACCACAATTATAAGGCCAACCAGTTTCATATATTTCATAATCTATGATCTTGAATTTATTTATTTTTTTAATCATTGATAATTGATTTTGAAAATTACAAAAAAATAAGTGATAAGGTTTAAAATTATTTTTATAATTTGGACTTATAAATCTTTTTATATTTCCAAAAACTATAATAAAAAAATTAACTAAACTTAAATTTCTTTCTATTGGACCTTCAAGGTATAACAAACCTTTTTTTTTAATTTTTTTATGAAGGTTATGTAACAAATAATCTGGTTTGATAACATGTTCCAATACATCTCCTAAATGAATTACATCAAAAAAATTATTATATTTTTTATTATCAATTTCATTTTTATTTAGAAAAATTGATTTTTTAAATTTTTTTTTTAATCGTTTAATAGTTTCAAAGCTATATTCAACACCATAACATTTGTGAATTTTGTTAATTTGTTTTATAAAATGACCATTTCCTGAACCAAAATCTAAAAGTTTTGTTCTATTGTTTAAGAATTTTTCAAGATAATTTACAGAATCTATATAATCATTTGTTTCTACACTTGAGTAAAATTTTTCATGATAAGATTTATCGTCATATAGTTTATTTAAGTCTTGTGGATTTGGATAAGGAAAAATTTTAACAAATTTACAACTTAAACATTTTTTATAAAAAAAAATCTTACCATTAAAATGAGTATTGAATGGAAATGCTGAGGCAAATTTTTTTTTATTACATATAATACAATTTTTATCTTTCATTTTTAATTAATTTTAAATATTTATTTGAAATTTTACTAATAGCAAAATCTTGTGATCTTTTTTTAATAAATTTTTATCATGTTTTTTATGTAAATTTTTTTCAATTGCTAAAGCTAATTTTTTAGAATTTTCAATTGGTACCAATTCTCCATATCTTCCTCTTTTCAAAATTTCTGAAGGACCACTTTTACAATCTGTTGAAACAACTGGTAAACCATATCCCAAAGACTCAGCTATAACATTTGAAAAACCTTCCCATTTAGATGAGGATACAAATAAATCTGCAGTTTCATAATATATTTGAAGGTCTGATTTGAAATCTATAAATATTATCTCATTTTCTAATCTTTTTATTTTTATGAATTTTTTTAATTTATTCTTTAACGGACCGTTACCAATTATTAAAAGCCTGCATTTTTTTTGAAATTTTAATAAAGAAAATGCTTCGATTAAATTAAAATGATCTTTTTGAATTTTTAAACTTCCTACACTTAAAATGCGATATTTAATATTTTTCCCCCAAATCTTAATTTTTAAGGATTTTTTATTTTTAATTTTAAGTTTTTTTTTTTTAATTAATGGATTGTATATTACTTTTATTTTTTTATTTAATTTATTACTTATTTCCACTAAATCTTTTTTAACACCATTTGAAACAACGATAATTTTATTAGAAAATAAATAGGTTAATTTAACTATTAATTTGAAAATTTTTTTTGGAAAAAAAATTTCTTTTTCAACTGAAGATGAGAGATGAACATGATCTACCAAAAAAAGTTTACCTTTTTTAAAACTAGCCAGCCAAGCTAAAACTGTTATTGAAGTCAAAGGCCACATTTGTGCCAATATAACATCTGGTCTATCATTTCTAAAAAAAGTCAAAAGAGGAAAAAATATTTGTCTTAATTTTTTTTTTTTCAAAGATATAATTTTAATTTTTTTTGGAATATTTTTTAAATATTCACCTTTCTTATTTATCAAAACAAACTTTACACAATGGCCTTTAGCGACCCAATCTGTTGCCAAATTAATACATACTTTTTCAGCGCCACCTCCCCTTAAATCTGGTAAAATAAAAACAATCTTCATTGTTAAAAATAGTTTAGGTTTGTTTGCCTTTGTAAACTTGATTTAATTCCTCTTTATCAAATTTGAAATTAATATTTTTTTTTCCTAAAAAATAATATCCTGAAGATCCATCCCAAGATGCTGTTTGAGATAAAAATTTATCAAGCAATCTTAAAATGAAAAATGGAATCACAGATAAAAAATTTGCTATTTTTTCGTTTGTAAAGGACCATATAAAATATTTTAATGACCACGAAAGAGATATGCCTGGACCTCCATTAACACCAATATTAATTTTTTCAAATTTTTTAAACAAAAATCTATGGCCAGACGCTGTGTATCTTGTGAAATCATTCTTGCCCATATGAATTTGCTGCATAAATGGGATTTCTGAATATATCAATCCATCTTTTTTTAGAACTCTAAAAATCTCTTTAACAACCATCTCGGGTGAAAGTACATGTTCTAAAACAGCTTGAATCCAAACACCATCAAATGCTTCATCTTTAAAAGGCAAGTAATGCGCATCGGCAATGTAATCAACATTTTCTGTCCCTACTAAATCTAAACTAGTTATTTTAATTTGATTATTTTCCCACAATCTATCTGTACCAGAGCCTCTTGAAGCACCTCCTATAACTAAAACTTTTTTACTATTATTATTATTCAATATATCTAAAAAGTTAATTGCATTAGTTTCTGTAATTTTAGAAACTCCATAAAAAAAGTTTAAGATCTTGTTCTTAAATTTATTTTTTTTAATATTTTTTTTTTTAATCTCAATCTCGTTTTCTTTAATTAAAACATGCTCAAGATTAAAATTTATTAAAATTGGATATCCATCTTTTATTTTGTAAAATAAGTTGCATTTATCACAAATAAATTTATCATTTCTAATGTTTATCTCGGTAACTTTGCATGATGGACATACTAAACAAAGTTCTTTTTTACTCATTCTCATCTTTAAAAGATCTAAAATTGTAAACTAGTAAAACTCCAAAAATAAATCCAAAAAGTGAAAATGTTATAACAATATTTTTTGTAGATAAGTATTCAGTATGAGCTTCTTTAATTGGTATAATTAATTTTTCTACTTTAAAAATTTCCTCAAATTTAGTTTTCTCAACAAGCTCACTTAAATTTTTCATATGAAATAAAAATTTTTTCTTTTTTAATTCCATTTTTAAAGGATTAAATGAAATATTCTCACAAATTTGATATAATGTTCTCTCTAACATAATATTATTATATAATGTAAATACAGATAAAAAATTTTCTTCAGTTTTATAATTTTCATTTAAATTATTCTTACCTTCATTAGAAAAATTCATATCTTTTAATTCATCTAATTTTTTACAAATTTCTATTTCTTTTTGAGTTTTTGCACTTGGCATAACTTCATCTAAATCATCTTGTTTTGTTCTAAAATTTGAGAGTGCTATTTGCTGATAATTATATTTTTCTAGTTTTTGTTTTAATCTATTAAAAGAAAGATTAAATAAATTTTGTAAACATTTATCCATAATTTTCTTATCTTTTGATGGATAAATTATGGTTGTTATAAATATAGAATTATCAGTTAAGTTCATTCCAAATCTATAACAACCAGGTCCCAAATTATAGGTATTTCGATACCTGATTTTCAAATATTCCAAAGATGTATATAATTCGTTAGAAAATGATAAATTTTTATCAAGATAATCTATTTCATTTAGTTTACTTATATAGTCGCTTATTTTATTTTTATAGGAAACATCAATTATGACTATTTGTTTTTCTAAATTTGATTTCACATTGTAGGCAAATATATTATTTCTTATAAAAAAACTTATTGCCCCCAAAATAATAGCACACAAAAGACCAACTAAAATCATTTGTAATAGTTTATTTTTTATTATACTCATGTTTTCAGAATTTTTATATATACTGCATAAAAAAATATCAAATGAAAACATTAGTTACTGGAGCTGCTGGATTTATAGGTATGCATACCTGTGAAGCCCTACTAAAACAAAAGAAACACGTTGTTGGAATAGATAATATTAACAATTATTATGACATAAAATTAAAAAAAAAAAGATTAAATAGGCTTAAAAAATATAAAAATTTTACATTTTATAAAATTGATCTAAGAAATTCTAAAATAATAAGTAATCTGTTTAAAAAGTATAAATTTAAATATGTAATAAATTTAGCAGCTCAAGCAGGTGTTAGATATTCAATTTTAAATCCACAAAGTTATGTAGACAATAACATTACAGGTTTTTTAAATATTTTAGAAAATTGTAAAATTTTTAAGGTAAAACATTTACTTTATGCAAGTAGTTCTAGTGTTTATGGAGCAAATAAAAAAATTCCATTTTCAGAATCTGATGGTGTAAACCATCCAATAAGTTTTTATGCTGCAACAAAAAGAAGTAATGAATTAATGGCACACTGCTATAGTCATCAATACAATTTACCAACAACCGGTTTAAGATTTTTTACAGTTTATGGTCCATGGGGTAGACCTGATATGGCAATGTATATATTTGCAAAAGCAATAAAGGATGGAAAAAAAATTAATATTAATAATTATGGAAAAATGTATAGAGATTTTACCTTTGTTGACGATATTGTTAAAGGTATATTAAGTTTATACAATAAAACTCCAAAAAAAAGTAAAAGTAAACATAACAAAAATTTGAAAGCGGACTCAAGTGAAGCGCCTTTCAAAATATATAATATTGGAAACAATAAAACTGTAAAATTAATGGATATTGTTAAATTCTTTGAAAAAAATTTTAAATTAAAAGCTAAAAAAAATTTTAGAGAGATGCAGCAAGGTGATGTTGAGAGAACTTGTGCAAACATCAACTCTTTAAAAAAAGTATCAAATTTCAAACCTAACACAAAAATTGAAAAAGGTTTAAAAAGTTTTAGTGATTGGTACAAAAGTTTTTACATGTAATAAATAAAAAAATTAAATGAATGTATTAATAATTGGCGGCACAAGTGAAATAGCGCAAAAAATTTTAATTAATTTAGATAAAAATAATAATTTAAAAACAAAACTTTTTGCAACTTATAATAACTCAAATGTATTTATTAAAAATGTTAGTTATTTAAAATTAGATTTAACCAAAGAGAACTTATTTGAAAAAAAAATTAGTAAAATTGAAAACTATAAATTTAATTATATCTTATTTGCCGCAGCGTTGACTAACGCTTCTAACCAAATAAAAAATAAATATTGTACATTTGGAAATCTAAAACTTAAATATTTTGATTTGCTGTTAAAAGTAAATTGTTATTCCAACCTTAAATTATTTGAGATTTTACACCAAAAAAAAATGATAAAAAAAGGGACGAAAATTATATTTTTTTCAAGTAAAGCAGCTTCAACTGAACTTAGAGGCAAACTAAAACACAATAGAAAATTTGGTAATGTTTTTTATAGAATATCTAAATCGGCTCTCAACTCAGCTGTTAAGAATATTTATTTTGACTTCAAAGATAAATATAAAATTATTGCTTTACATCCGGGTCATGTCAAAACAAAAAGTGGAGGAAAAAATGCTCTAATATCTGCAGATTATGCTTCAAAAAAAATCATAAAATTAATGCTAAAAAAAAATAGTAAAAATGGAAAGTTTTTAGACCTACAAGGTAAAATAATAAATTGGTAAATTAATTTTTTAAATTTACTAAATGACTTCCAAGTTTTTCAAATTCAAAGTCAATTTTTTTTATTTTATTTAGTGAACTAACTAATTTTTTTTGTTTCTTTTCAGGACATACAAACAATAAAAAACCACCACCACCAGCTCCCAATAATTTTGCCCCGACTGCTCCATTTTTTTTTCCTATTTTTATAAATCTATCTATCTTTTTGTTGGACACTTTGTTTGAAAGTTTTTTCTTTATTTCCCAACTTTTGTTTAATAATTCACCAAACTTTTCTAAATTTAGATTTGAAGACTCAAGATGTTTGTAGCCTTCTTTAGTTATTTTTACCAATTCTTTTAAATATGAATTAATTTTACCTTTTTTAATACTTTTAATTTTACTTTTTTCTATTGTTTCTGATTTTCTTGTAATACCTGTAAAAAAAATCAAAATATTCTTACTCAAATAATTTATATTTTTTTTATTTTTTATAGGAAAAACTTTAAATTTATTATTTTTAAATTTAATATAATTAAAGCCACCATAACTTGCAGCAATTTGATCTTGGGAACCTGCATTTTCTTTAAGTATATTTTGCTCAAT
Source organism: uncultured Pelagibacteraceae bacterium (assembly GCA_902517615.1). Classification (GTDB taxonomy): domain Bacteria; phylum Pseudomonadota; class Alphaproteobacteria; order Pelagibacterales; family Pelagibacteraceae; genus Pelagibacter. Next base: position 379 of record CABYCY010000017.1, on the reverse strand, counting down.
ATATATAGAGTTTTTGGCCAATTGATTTTTTGATATTCTTTTACCTTTAAAACTATTTAACGCATTAATTAAGCAAACTGTACTGCTAGAACTTGATCCTAATCCACTTAAAGCAGGTAAGTCTGCATTATGAACAATTTCAAGACAATTAAATTTAAAGTTAAATTTTTTAATAATTTCTCTGTATGCGTTATGTTGTATTTCATTTATTTTTCTTACTTGCTCAGTTTTGTAGTATCTAAGACGATATTTGTATTCAAAAATATTTGGTAAATCACGTAAAATTATATAACAGTATTTATTTATTGTGGTACTAACAACTGCTCCTTCGTTATTTTTATACCAAGTTGGAAAATCTGTTCCTCCACCAAAAAAAGAA
>CABYCY010000016.1 GCA_902517615.1 uncultured Pelagibacteraceae bacterium | reverse complement strand
GAAGCATTATTTATAGTTGCACTAATGCAGTTGTCATTTTTGTTTCTATTAATTGATATTTTTTCAGGTCTTAAAGCTACAGAGATAGAGTTGTTAAAATCTTTGTCACTTTTAATTTTAACATTCAATTCAGCTATTTTTAAGTCATATACACTAGACTGTTTTTTAATTATTTCAGCATTCACTACATTTGCATCACCTATAAAGTTTGCTACAAACTTATTTTTTGGAAAATTATAAAGATCTTTAGGACTTCCTTCTTGAGCAATCACCGCATTATTCATTACAATTACTTTATCTGAGATAGCTAATGCCTCTTCTTGATCGTGTGTTACATAAATTGTGGTAACGCCAAGTTTTTGTTGTATTTCCCTTATATCTTCTCTTACTTGTCTTCTAAGTTTTGCATCTAAATTTGAAAGAGGTTCGTCAAAGAGCAAAACCTTTGGTTCTAAAACAATTGCTCTTGCAACTGCAACTCTTTGTTGTTGGCCTCCAGATAATTCAGACGGCATTCTATTTTCATATCCTTCTAAATTTACCAATTTAAGAGTTTCTAATGATTTTTGAATATATTCTTCCTTATTCACATTAATCATTTTTAAACCGTATGAAACATTTTCAATAACACTCATGTGTGGAAATAAAGCATAGGACTGGAATACCATTGAAACGTCTCTGTCAGTTGCAGGTAACAATGTTACATCTTCATTATCTACTAAAATTTTTCCACTTGTAGCTCTCTCAAGTCCTGCAACAATTCTTAATGAAGTAGTCTTTCCACAACCAGATGGACCCAATAAAGTAGTTAATGTCCCAGCTTCAAAACTGCAGCTAACATTATCAACAGCTGTGGTTTCGTTAAATTTTTTTGTAATATTTTCAAATTTAACTTCTGCTTTTTTCATTATCCTAAATTCCTTGTAAAATTGACGTGTTTTGATCTCTTCTTCCTAATTTACGTTTGCCTATTATTAATTGCATAAGCATAATTGTAAACAACATAACAACAATTAATGCTGATGAATATACTATTGCTAGGCCGTAGTCGTTATTTTCTAATCTTCCTAAAATGTATGAAACTGCTAAGTCGTAATTTGCGCTTACAAGGAAAATAACTGCGCTAATAGCTGTCATAGCTCTAACAAAACTAAAGACCAAAGAAGCGGTAATTGCAGGTTTAAGCAAAGGAAGAATTATGTTTCTAAATGTTTGAGAGCTAGAGGCGTTTAAAGTTGATGAAGCCTCATCTAAGTGGGGATCAAGTTGGTTCATTGCAGCAATTCCAGCCCTTACTCCAACTGGCATATTTCTAAATACAAAAGCTATAACTAGAATTATTCCTGTTCCTGTAAGTTCAAGTGGAGGAACATTAAATGCAAAAACATAACTTACTCCAATTACACTCCCAGGTATTGCAAAGCTTAACATAGTACCAAATTCAAAAGCATTTTTTCCTCTAAACTTGTGTCTAGTTAGAAGATATGCAGTCAAAATTCCTATTGCAGCTGTTGGAAGAGAAGAAATTATTGCTATTGTAAATGTTGTATTAAAAGAATTCCATGCAGTACCAGTCCATAATAATCCTCTTTCTTTTACCCAATCAACACTAAATGCTTCAATATAATGTTTTAAAGTAAAGCTATGATCAACACCCCACATTTCAACAAACCCACCAAACATAATCATAACATAAATTATGAATGTCATTAAAGCCCAAGGAAGTACGGTTGAATAAATTATCCATTTAGTTTTTTTTGGAAGTTCAGGATGAACTCCACTATCTCCTTTACCAGAAATTGAAATGTAGGATTTTTTCCCCAACCATTGATTTTGAAGATAAAATACTACCAGAACAACAGATAATAAAATCATTGCAAGTATTGCTGCTTTTGTTTCATCATATTGTGCACCTACGATTGCAAAAAATATTTCAGTAGATAAAACATCATATTCTGCTCCTAGTACTAATGGGTTACCAAAGTCTGCTAGACTTTCAATAAAACCAAGTAAAAATGCATTTGCTATTCCTGGTCTCATTAATGGTAATGTAACAGTTTTAAAAACTTGCCATTTAGAAGCTCTCAACGTTTGTGAGGCCTCCTCCATTGATGGACTAACACTTTCAACAACTCCAATTAAAACTAAGAATGCTATAGGTGTGAATGCAAGCGTTTGTGCAAACCATATACCTGGTAAGCCATAAATCCATCTAGAAGGCTCAATATCAAATGCCCACTCAAGAAAAGTGCTTACTACTCCAGTTCTTCCAAATAAAATTATTATTGCCAAACCAATTACGAATGGTGGAGTGATTATTGGTAGAACTGATAATATTCTTATAGTTTTTTTAAACTTAAAACTAGTTCGTGCTATTAAAAGAGCAAAAGCTAATCCTAATACTGTTGATGAAAACGCAGTAAGAGTTCCCATAGTTATAGTGTTCCAAAAAACACCACAAGCATAATCACTATAAAGACAATCTAGTCCCCAAATTCCTTTATTGAATATTTTGTCTGAAAAATTACTTATTTCATAACCACCTTCAGTTCCTTTAAAAGCAACCGTAAACATTCTAAAAATTGGAAAAAATACAAATGTTGAAACTAAAATTATAATACTTCCAATACTTCCAACTATAAAATTATCACCATTAAGCCATCCACGTGATGATAAACCATGAGTAATATAAAATATAAATGTACAGCACATCAAAACTGCACCAGATCCTACTCCGAATTGATTTTCTACATCCCCAAATATTGATTGAAAAATTTCAAAATTCCACCCTCTAATTCCAATTGAAAATCCTTGAAGAAAAAAATAAATAAATCCAATTAAACCTGAGTATAAAAAAATTTTAGAATATAAAGGATTGTTTTGGTTTAATTTTAATGTTGTTAAGGGAAAAAATAAAGGAATAGTTAAAGGTAAAAGCCAATACTTTTTATTGATAAATACTTGAGCTAATACTGAGCCATAATCCTCTAAAGAATATTCTAATATCCAGTTAATTGAGAAAAACCCGTCACCTGTTACATACCATGGAAAGATTAGGAAACCCGATCCTCCTATGAGCATCCAACAGATAACGAGTCCTCTCATTAATTCCTAAAATTATCTAGGAATTACAGAAACATCGTTATCCCATTTGGATAACAGGCTCGCTCTAGTACTTTTATCTCCATAAACTTTAAAGTTATAATCAATTAAGTTTATAGTTGATAGATCTGGAGCATCAGGATCAGCTTTTGCTTTAGTGTTAGACGGCACCTGCAAAGATTTTCCTGAAGTGAAAACCATAGTTTGTATGGCAGGACTTAATGCCCAATCATAAAACTTTTTAGCTTCCTTCATATTTCTTGCACCAGCAATAATACTCATTGAACCAACTTCATAACCAGTTCCTTCAGCTGGAGAAACTGTTACTACAGGTAAACCTTTTTTAGTTTGTTTAACACCATCATGTTGGAAACAAATACCAATTAAGTTTTCACCTCTACCAGTTGCTTTAATCGGAGCAGAACCAGATTTAGTATAAGTATTTATATTTGCATGAAGTTTTTTCATGTAATCCCAACCTTTATCTTCTCCAAAAATTTGAAGAATTGTAGCTAAAGTTGTATAAGCAGTTCCAGATGAATTAGGGTTTGCTACTTGGATTTCACCTTTATAAATAGGTTTTGTTAAATCCATCCATGATTTTGGAGCTGGAAGACCTTTTTTTGCTAAAAGATCTTTATTGTAACCAAAACCTAATGCACCAACATAAATACCTACAGATTTGTAATTAGCATTTTTTGCTTGATTTTGAGCTGCCGGCAATAAATCATTAAAATGTGATGATTTATATTCTGCAGTCAAATTTTCTTGTGCAGCTGTTAAATGTGGATCTCCTGTTCCACCAAACCAAACATCACCTTTTGGATTTGATGACTCTGCTTTAATTTTTGCAAAAGTTTCACCACTACTTGCTCTTGTCATTGCAACTTTTGTTCCAGTTTCTTTTTCGTATGCTTGCTCAAGCATTTCACAAACATCGATTTCAACACTGCAATACAATGTAAGTTTTGCAGCTGAAGCTTTGTTTGTTAAGCCAAACAATGTGATTGAAAAAAGAAGGACAATTGAAGCTATCTTAATTAGATTTTTCATTATTTCCTCTCTCTAAAGTTTATATTAATTTTAAAAGTTATTATGAATTTATAGAAATTGTTACTATTTTATTAGAAAATTCACCCCTAGGTTTAAAATTTATTTTAATTATCAAATTAAGGGTAATTGTTGTAAACTTTTATTTGGGGGAAAATTTGGAGATCGTTACAAAAATAGCACCAATTGCTTTAGCTTTAATTATGTTAGGCTTAGGTTTAGGTTTGTCGATTAAAGATTTTACAAGAGTAATTACAAATCCTAAAGACTTTTTAGTTGGAATTGTTTGTCAATTAATTCTTTTACCAATAGTTGCATATATTTTAGTTTTAATTTTAAGATTACCAATTGAAATAGCATTGGGTCTTATGATAATTGCAGCTGCTCCAGGAGGTGTTACCTCAAATGTTTTAACTAAATTTGCAAACGGGGATGTTGCCTTATCCATTTCATTAACAGCAGTAGGTAGTTTAATAAGCATTATATCAGTTCCTTTTATTGTATTTACATCTGCAAATTTATTAGGTGTAGAACAGATGTCATTAGATATCACCATGACAGGTATAGCATTAAAAATGGCTTTAGTAGTAACAGTACCAGTAATTATTGGGATAGTGATAAGAGGGTTTGCAGGGAATTTTATTTCATCAAATATCAATACTGTGAATAGAATCACAGGATTATTATTTGTTTTTGTTTTTGCAGCAATATGGATTGAGGAAAGAGAAAATATTTTTAATTATTTAGCTCAAGCTGGTTTGGCTGTTTTAATTTTAAATATAGTAATGATGACTTTAGGATTTTATATTGCAAAAAGTTTTGCATCTGGAATTGCTCAAAGAAAATGTATTTCCTTAGAATGTGGTCTTCAAAATGGAACTTTAGCTGTTTTTGTTGCAACTCAAATATTTAATGAAGTTGCATATATGGTACCAACAGCTGCTTACGCTTTAATAATGTATATAACTGGATTTATATTTATTTATATTTTAAGAAAATCTAATTAGAATTGATAATTTTTATTTTATTGAAAACTCTGTAAATAAAGTTACTTAAACTAAGCATATTTTGATCTAGCATTTTACCTGTTGTTATAAAAGCACTTTCTTTAGCATCAAATGAAATTAATTTTTTTTCATTTATATGCAGAAATTTCTTATTAATTAAATATTTTAATTTTCTAACTACAGTAGGTCTCGGGATCCCAGTTATTTCTGAAATAGACATAGCATTTACGCCTCTTGTGTCAGACCCCATAAGTTCTTTCCTAAATGATTTAATATTTTTTTTTGGATGAAATTCTTTATTTTTTACTGCATTAATTACAACAACCATGCCAATACATAATATTTCTAAATCTTTAAGTTCTTTTCTCCATCGTAGCAAATAATTAAACCAAAATTTATTAAATTGATACCAGCAAAAAGAAAAGCTTTCTTTCATTGAAGCTATTATTTCATTCACTGAATAAATATCTTTTACTAGTTTTTCTTTTTTTAAAATTTTATTAAACTCATGCAATATAGTTGCAATTTCAGTAAGGGTATTTGTAGCTCTAACAGAGTATAATGTATCTCTAACAATAAATATTTTTTTACCAGATTTTTTAATTACTCCTGCTTTTTCTAAATCTAGAACTTTTCTTCTTATACTTTCTTTGGGAATTTGTAGATCTTTTGAAATATCTGAAATATTAATTTTATCAACTTCGATTGTTTTATCCTTATAAAAAGTATCGTAATCAATTTTTACTCCATTTTTTCTAAAGAAAATTAGATATTGATTAATTAAATATATAATGATGATAAACTTATCTATGTCTTTGAAATGCTCATAAGCTCTAATAAACCAATTACTAGTTAAGGTAAAAAAAGAGGGGGCTAATATGGAAAAGTTATCTTGAATTACTTTATGGATCTCTTTTTCATCAATCTGTTCCGATATACTTGGTAAGGATCTCATTTTAAAAAAAACCCAATATGAACAAGCTGTTGATCAGAGTCAACCCATTTTGGACATTAGTTCTATTTTAATAATAGTAAAATCATGTTTAATTATGATATGAGTATTGAAAGCTTAAGTAGAACATCCGAAATTTTAGAGACCCCACCTCAAATTACAGAAGCTCCAAAAAGAGTGAATGTGGATGTTCTAAAGCAAAGATTGCTAGTGGAAAAAAAGAAAGAAAAAGTTAAAAGAACAATAATTTTTTCTTCGGTTGTGGTTTCACTTGGTGCTTTAACTCTCTTAACTTATTAAATTTTCTAAATCGTTTTTAATAATATTTGGTATTGAAATTTCTTTTTTAAGATTATTTTTATAACGATTAAATTTATTCTGTCCTGGATACATTATTTCTTTAACACCTTTAATTTTTGGAAGTTTTTTAATTGTTTTAATATTATCTTTTATTCTTTGATTATAATTTTTTTGAAATAAATTTGCTTTAAACGTAATGAATAAATGTCCAATATTTTGAGGACCTGAAAAATCATCAAATGGATCTTTAACTCTTCCTGCATGATTTCCTCCTGTTAAAACTCCACTTAAAATATCAACCATCCAAGCAAGACCAGATCCTCTAAATCCTGCTATAGGTAATTGAACACCTTGCAAAGCTTTTTTTGCATCTGTAGTTGGTTTACCAAATTTATCTAAAGCAACACCTTCAGGAATTTTTTGATTATTTCTTGCAGCAACTCTTATCTTACCTCTGTTAATAACTGATATTGATGTATCTAATATAAATGGTACTTTTGATCCTGTAGGAGTTCCAAAACAAATTGGATTTGTACCAAATAAAGATTTTAAAGCACCATGAGGAGCAACAGCGGGTGGGGCATTAGTATAAATCATTGCTATTAAATTTTTTTTAACTGCTTGTTCAGCGTAATAACCTGATAAACCATAGTGACCACTATTTTTGATTGCAACCATTCCTATACCAGTTTTTTTAGCATTTTTAATTGCAGTTTTAATCCCAAGATCTGCTGCTACAAAACCAATACAATTGTTTGCATCTATATGAGAAATAGATTGAGAAATTTTTTTTATTTTTATTTTGGGTTTGGGATTAATTACTTTTTTTGAAATTCGATCACAGTACATTTTAAGTCTAGATAAACCATGTCCGTATGCACCAACTAATTCTGCGTTTATTAAAGCATCTGCAGAAATTAAAGCATGATCTTTACTAAGACCAAATTTCTGAAAAATTTTGATAATTTGTTTTTTTAAAAGTAATGCTTTCACTTATTTGAATATTTTTAAATTGTTGTTAAAAAAATTTTTAATATCATTAATCAATATATTTGGAACCTCTAAACCAGCAAAATGACCACCTTTAGAAAATTTGTTCCAACTTTTTACATTAAAAATTCTCTTCACATAAGATTTTGGAGGCCAACCAAGCATTTCTTTTGGAAATTCAGCTATTGCTGTAGGTACTTTAATTTTTTTAAAATTATTTGGAAATGATCTTCCACCTTCTTTTCTTCTACCAAAATATATCCAAGTAGCAGTATCGAAGCTATTAGTTACTATATAAATCATTATATTTGATATTAATTCATCTTTTGAAAATGTTTTTTCTATTTTACCTTTTTTCAAATCTGACCAACCATGAAATTTTTCTAAAATCCATGCAGCAGTTCCTACTGGACTGTCTATCATTGCATAAGATAAGGTTTGAGGTTTTGTGGCTTGTTGAGTTCTATATCCTTCTTGAGTTATTTGATCAAAATTAAATTTTTTTTCCCATTTTTTTTCTTTAACATTTCTTGGTCCTTTAGGATGTCTAAGTGGCAAGCAATTAATATGAATTCCTTTACAGTATTTTGCGCTATCAAGTCCAATCCATCCTGCAATAGTTGCTCCCCAATCTCCACCTTGTACGACATAATTTTTATAACCTAGATTTTTGACCATAAATTTATTTAGTATTTTGCCAATCTTTCTAGGACCGAGCGCTTTTTTAATTGGTGTTGAAAAACCAAATCCTGGTAATGATGGAACAATTACATTAAACCCATCCTCAATTTTTCCTCCATATTTTTCTGGGTGTGCAAGTTTTGGTATAATATCTAAAAATTCTATTACACTTCCAGGCCATCCGTGTAAAAGTAATAGCGGCCTGGATTTAGGGTTTTTACTTTTTTCTTTTATAAAATGTAGATTTATACCGTCGACATTCGTTTTATAGTTCTTAAATGAATTAATTTTGTTTTCAAACTTCTTCCAATTATATTTTGAAATCCAATATTGAGATATTTTTTTTAGAAAATCATAATTAGTTCCATATTCCCACCCATTTACATTTTGCATCATCTTCCATGGATAGTTTCTTACTTTTTTATAAATGTTATTAAGTGTGCTTTTAGGCACACTTATTTTGTAGTTTCTAATCATCAATTAATTATGACTTATCCAGATAGTTTTTGTTTGAAGAAACGAATTTAGAGCCTCAGTACCTTGATCTCTACTTAGTGAGCCTGATTGCTTATAACCTCCAAATGGAGTTTTAATATCTCCTTCAGAAAAAGTGTTTACTGATACAGTTCCACAAGGCAAACTTTTAGCAAGATGAAATGCTCTATTTATGTCTTGAGTAAATACACTAGCATGTAATCCGTATTTAGAATTACTTGCAACTTTCAAAGCTTCTTCATCATTTTTAACCGTTAAAACACCGAGTACTGGTCCAAATATTTCTTCTTGAGCTATGGTCATATTTTCTTTCAATCCGTCAAATAAAGTTGGCTTTGCATAAAAACCCTTTTGCTTATTATTTGAAACCCCTCCAGTTAAAAGTTTTGCTCCCTCATCTATTCCTTTTTGGATATATCCATCAACAGTTTGTAAATGTCCTTTTGAAATCATAGATCCCATATTTGATTTTAAATCTAATGGATCTCCTACTTTTAATTTTTTAACTTTTTTAATAACTTTATCTAAAAATTCATCTTTAACTTTTTTATGAACTATCTGTCTCATATTTGCTGAACAGTTCTGTCCACCATTCCAAAATGCAGAATTGATAGCATTATCTATTAAATCATCAGTAATTTTAGCATCCTCTAAAACTATAAATGGACTTTTTCCTCCCATCTCTAATGCGACAGGTTTTAAATTGCTTTCACTCGAGTATTTTAAAAAATATCCACCCACTTCAGTTGAGCCTGTAAAAGAAACTGCATCAACATCTTTGTGTCGACCTAAAGCCTCACCAACATCACCATAGCCTGGAAGCACATTTAAAACTCCATCTGGTATTCCAGCCTCTTTCCCAATTTGAGCAACTCTAATCGCTGTAAGTGGCGTATCTTCTGCTGGCTTAATTATTACTGAACAACCAGCTGCAAGAGATGGTGCCATTTTCCATACCGCCATCATTAGAGGAAAATTCCAAGGAACAATTCCAGCAACAACTCCTATTGGTTCTTTAATAATTAAACTAGTAATGGATGGTTCTGTTGGACCAATTTTTCCAAATACTTTATCAATTAATTCTCCATACCACTGAAAATGCATTGGCGCATCATTTGCAACTTCATTAATACAATCGGTAATAAGTTTACCTGTATCTATAGATTCTAAAACTGAATTTTCATCACCGTGTTTTCTAAGTAATTCAGCAAATTTTAACAAAACTTCTTTTCTATGTTCAGGTGCACTTCTAGACCAAACTCCACTATTAAATGTTTTCCTTGAAACTTTAACTGCTAAATCAACATCTTTATGATTACATTTTGCAACAACACAAAGTTTTTTACCAGTTGCGGGATTGATTGTTTCAAACTTTTTACCGTCAATAGCATTTACATATTTGCCATTAATGAAAGCTCTTCCTTCAAATTTAAGTTTACTGGCTATTACTTTATATTTGTTTCCTGAGCTCATAAATTTTTTCCTATAAATTGTATTATATTTTATTTCTAAATTTTAATCTAAGGCACCTTTAGACTAAAATAAATAGATTAACTACGACATTATGTACACAACTTTTAATTGTATTAGTTTCTTTTTTGTATACTTCAAAGTCAATTTGAATTTAAATATTCATAATTAAATTAATAACTAAGAGGAGATAAATTATATGTTTATTAATAAAATTTGCAGAACACTTCTTAAAGTGTTTGCGATTGCTTTATTTGCCCAAGCGGCCTATGCAGAGGTAACCCTTAAACTCGGGACTACTGGTAGATTAGGTATGCCGATAGGTGATGCAATAGACCAAGCATTGATACCGGCTTTAGCAAAAGCGTCAGGTGGTAAAATGAAAATCGAACCACATTATCAAAAAAGTTTGTGTGCTGAACAGAAGTGTGGTGAACAAGCCAATCAAGGGCTTATAGCTCTATGGACTAGTTCTACCGCAAACTATGGTAATTTTGGTCCAGAGTTAGCAATTTTTGATTTGCCCTTTATTTTCAAATCATTAGAGGATGCGAAAAGAATATCAGATGAATGGCTAGCTGAAAGACAATGTCAACTTGCGCTTGAGAATGCGGGTCATATTTGTCTTTCTGTATATTCAAGCGGTGGATTTAGGCAGCTTGGGAATGCAACTAAACCAGTTCATGTTCCTAATGATATGAAGGGATTGAAATGGCGTACCACTAAGAGTCCAGTTGAGTTCATGCTAGTTAAAAATTGGGGTGCAACTCCAACACCTTATGACTGGAGCCAGTTATACTCAGGCCTACAGTCAGGTGTAGTTGAAGGTCAGTATGTAGCTAGTCCTTGGCAGCACGTAGCAAAACTCCATGAAGTTGCGAAGTATTTCACTGAGATTGGAGGAATGTGGTCAGGAAACATTTTAGCGATGGATGCAAAACAGTATAATGCATTGTCTGATCAACAGAGAAAATGGTTACACGAAGCAGCTGATGCTTATGGAGAAAAAGTAAACCAGTTAGATAACGCTTGGATTAAAAATGGCGAAGACGCAATTAAAGCGTCCGCGAAAGAGTGGTATGTACCAACTGATGCGGAAATGTCTAAATGGAGAGCAGGTGCAATCGGTGCCTGGTTAGATGCCAAAGGTACTTTTGAACCAGAAGTAGCCAAAAGAGTGCTTTTAGAACAAGGAATGGATGGATTTGTAGCTCAGTTAGAGAAAGCTGGAGCTCTGTAAATCGTTCAAAGAAAAACTGTGTAAAGATCATTTAGCTCAATTTTAAAGCTAGATGATCTTTACCTAAAACAAATCATAACATATAAGTATTTATGGAAAGTATCATTCTACTCGTAGTGCTCCTTTTTCTAATACTATTAGGTGCTCCCATTGGCTTCATATTAATACTTATACCATTTGTTTATATTCTATTTACCGACGCTGTACCGCTAGTTTTGATCCCTAGTCAAATGTTTAATGCTATCGACTCTGTTCCATTAACTGCAATTGCGTTCTTTATGCTAACAGGTGAGTTAATGACAAGTGCAACAATTACAGACCGGTTAGTAGCTTTGAGCAGGGCATTAATTGGACGTATACGAGGGGGATTGGCTCAAGTTAATGTTCTTGTGAGTATGTTTTTTGCAGGGATGAATGGTTCTGTGGTAGCAGATACAGCTACAGTTGGAGCATTAGTTTTACCAGCTATGAAAAAAGCTGGCTACCCTGCTGCGTTTTCGGCTGCGGTTACAGGCGTAAGCTCAACCATAGGAGGGATAATTCCACCTAGTATCATGATGATTGTACTTGCTAACTCGACTGAAATTTCGATTGCAGCATTATTTGCGGCAGGGATTATTCCAGGTGTGTTGATAGGTATTGTGATCATGGTAATCAATCATTTCTTCGCAATCAAATATAACTTTGAGAGGAGTGATGAACCATTTTCGATACGTCGAGCCGGTAAAGAACTATATCGATCCTCATTTGCCCTTCTTATACCTTTAGTTTTAGTTGGTTCAGTAATGGGTGGTGTGGCATCGGTTGTCGAGGCTGGAGCTATCACAGCAATGGTTGCGTTATTAACAGGGGTGTTCGTTTATAGAACTATTAAATGGAAAGAATGCACCGGTGCATTTCGTCGGGCATTCCGTAATTCAGCAATGGTTTTTATTATCATAGCTGCGTCTGGACCTTTCAGTTGGTTACTTACCTCACTGGGTGCAATAGGTGATCTTGAAAACTGGCTTTTAAGCCTCACGGATTCCCCTATTATTTTTATTTTAGCCGTGATTCTATTCATATTTCTTCTTGGTACAGTAATGGACTCCGCAGTTAACATTATCATAGTTGGTCCAGTACTAGTTAATGTTATGGCTCAAGCGGGTTTTCCTGAGGTACAAGCAGCTATCGTTGTAATAGTTGGTTTCTTGATAGGATCTGTAACACCACCTGTTGGAGTCGCGTACTTTACTGCTGCAACAATAGCACAAGTGCGTTTAGAAAAGGTGGCTGTTGCGTTAATTCCTTATTTAGTTGGATTGTTTTTGCTTTTATTTTTTATTCTTGTTATTCCAGAGTTGACCATGTTTCTTCCAAACCTATTAAGTAATTAATGATATGATAAAATTTTTTAATAACTTTGACCGTTTTATCCATCGAATTTTGGAAGCTATGTGCTCACTCTTTTTGGCTGCGATGGTTGGTTTCACAATTTATAATGTTACCATGCGATATGTTTTTAATAACCCTCCTGTTTGGGGTGATCTGTTAACAGTGTTAAGTAATATTTGGTTGATGTTTATAGCGCTTTCTCTGACAGCCAGAGATAATGAACACATAGCTTTAAATTTAATTTATGAAAAATTACCAAATAAATTGTCACTATATATACGCCAGTTCTGGAAACTTATGATTATGGTAATTGGTATAGTCCTGATAATTTATGGAGTTGAACTTGTAGAGGGTATGCGTGGTAAGTATTGGGAAATGTGGTATTTTGAAATTAGTTTCCAAGGTATTGAGTTTAAGGAGAATTATATGCCAAAGAAATACGCAGTTGCAATCTTGCCGTTAGCTGGATTTTTGACAACTATTGGTGCAATTATTTCATTTATGAAAAAGGTCTAGTTCTTTAAAATTTTTCTACTTAACCTTTGCCTCTCCAAGGTATAGTTTTATCTATTATTTTTCTTAAAGTTATATCAAATAAAAGACCTAACATTCCCATGATAAATATCGTTATCCAAATAACTTCATATTGAAAGTATTTTTTGGCAACATTTTCAACAAATCCTATACCTGTTGTACCCGCTAAAAATTCTGCAGCTACAAGTGTTCCCCAACACATTCCAACTGCAACTCTAATTCCAGTTAAAATTTCAGGGAGAGAATTAGGAAAAATTACATATCTTAAAATTTGTTTTTTAGATGCTCCTAATGAGTGTGCTGCATGGATTTTAGAAAGTTGTGTACCTGATGCTCCAGCTCTTGCTGAAATAATCATTATAGAAAGAGAGACCATAAATAATAAAAATACTTTACCGGTGTTATCAATTCCTAAAACAGAAATAATTAAAGGTGCCCAGGCTAGTGGTGGAACAGGTCTGTATAATTCTATTAATGGATCAAAGAAACCTTTTGCGAACCTATTTAACCCCATAAACAAACCTAATGGTACTCCAATAATTATTCCAAAAACTAAACCCAAAAATACTCTTAGGAAAGAGTCCCAAATATGTCCATATGGAACAGGAATTTTAAATAATTTAAAATCTCCAGTGACAACTTTGAGAACCTGTCCTTTAAAATTTTGTTTAACAACACCATCATTTGTGTGAACTGGGTATTCTCCTGGTAAAATATCTGCAAGCCAATCTGGTAAAATAAAGCCTACTATGGAACTTACATCGATCATTTCTATCCATAAAAGTGGAATATTTTTGTAACCAACACTAGGTTTTGACATTAAAACAAATTTATTAAAAGTATCAGAAGGCTTAGGAAGCCATCTACCTGAACCTTGTTCAGAACAACTTGTGCCACTTGAAACAATAGTACCTGCAGGAAACAAAATTAAATCAACTAACCATAACCCACCCTGTTGATTTTTTTGCACATTATCAAATTCAATAATTGCATTTTTCATTTCATTTAATGCAGCAGGAGGATAGATACTTGCATATTCAATCCTTCTTGCAATTTTAACTATATCTTTTGCTAAAGTTGATGCTACTTCGTCTGTATCATCTAAATTTTTTCTATAGGCTTTTATTTCATCTTTTAATTGTTTAATTGAATTTTTGAATTGTAGATTGTGATTTCTTAATTTAAAAAATTTATCATTTATAATCTTAAGCTCTTTTGCTGCTACATCAAATTTTAAACCTTTATTAGTTTCTGGTACCATTGGAACTTCGATTGTATTTTCTATAGATCCAGTACCCGTTCTAACTGTTATAATACCCCAGTTACCTTGCTCAGAAACAGCTTTTTGTCTTTCAGCTTTTTGCTCTGAAGTTTCAAATGGATAATCTTTTTTTTGTAAATTAGAACTCAAGCGAATAATTTGTTCAGTTAGTTCTTTAATTTGAAGTTTTGTATTCATTTCCATTAGATCATCATTCGTGAGTAATGGAATTAATTTTTTTGTTTGATCTATATATCTAAGTAAAATATTTTTTTGTTGTTTATTAAGATCAGGTGAATTTTGTATTTCTTTTGTAACTCTTTGAAGATTTTTATTCTCAATTTTAATTATTGAAGTGCTTTTGAATTCTCTTTCTTCAATAGGAAATTGATATTTTAATCCCAGCAAAGACTCATTTACTTTGGCTACTTGACATAGTTCATTTGCTGATTTTGGATAAAATCCTTTTGCAATATCCCATGAATAATAAAGCCAAACTAATAAAATTGCACTAGTACCAACAATTACCCAATGTGTGCCACCTTTTGCTCTTTCTGGATTACCAAATACCGCATCAACTTTTTCAGTTTTAATTAGACGTCTGCCGTATAAAACACACCCAATAATTGCTACAAAGATTATAGCTGTTATAAACTGAGTTAACATTTAATTTTCTTTCCCCATGATTTCCTCTTCCATATTCCAAATCATAGATAAGATCTCTTCTCTCGTTGATGAAAATTCTTTATTTTTTTTAATTTCTCTTAAATCTTCATTTAAACCCATTTCTGCAAAAGGAAGTTTATACTCTTTATGTATCCTTCCCGGTCTAGGTGCCATGACATACAGTCTCTCTCCCAGTAGTAGTGCTTCTTCAACTGAGTGAGTAATTAAAATGATTGTTTTGCCTGTCTCTTTCCAAATTTTTAGGACTAAAGATTGCATTTTTTCTCTAGTTAATGCATCTAGAGCACCTAATGGTTCATCCATTAAAATTAAATCAGGATCATTGATTAGACATCTTGCAAGAGCTACTCTTTGCTGCATACCACCAGATAATTGATAAGTAGGAGTATTACCAAAACCTTTAAGCCCAACAATATCTAACCATTCATCAACTTTTTTTGCTGTTGTTTCAGCTTCTTCTTTTTTCATTCTAAGCCCAAAATTTACGTTTTCAGCAACTGTTAACCATTCAAATAATGCACCTTGTTGAAATACCATTCCTCTTTCAACACCAGGTCCATCAATTTCATTATTATTTAGTGTGATTTTTCCTGAAGTAGGTCTTAAAAAACCAGCAGTAATATTTAATAAAGTTGTTTTTCCACATCCAGATGGTCCAAGTACAGTAAGTAGCTCACCTTTTTTTAAAGTGAAATTAACGTCTTTTAAAGCATGAACAGTTTCACCTTTAGGAGTTTTAAATATCATATTTAGATTTTGAGAAATTAAATCACTCATAAGAACAAATTTATTTAAGAATTATATTAAAAAAATAGGCACCAATTTTTTAAAATTGGCGCCTATTAAATTTTTCTTTCTCTATTAATTATAGAGGTAAGAAACTAGTATCTACAGCACCTCCTGGTGTTCCCATGCCTTTTAGGAATCCATCAAGATTACCGCTCTCCATAGATTGTTTAGTTTCTTCTGGAGTTAGAAATTTAAATCCACCAATAGTTTCTTTCATATCAGCAAGTTTCATTTCAGCATCTTTAGCAATTACGCTCATATCTGATTTACCAGACGCGTATCTAGCATTTGCTTCGTGAGTTACTTCGATGAAAGTTCTTAACATACCTGGATTTTCTTTCATAAATTTGTCAGTTACAGATGTAATATCTATACCCAAGATACCAGCATCCCTAGCTTCTTGAACAGTTAAAAGTCTTGAACCAACTGCTGTTGCTGCTTTGATAGAGTTACCACCAAATAGACAAGCCATTACAACGTCACCACTTACTAATGCAGCAGCACCTTCTTCAGGATCCATTTGAATAACATCCATTTTACCTCTGTCAGCTCCAACAACTTTCATACTTTCATCAAAAACGTATTCAGCCATTGTTCCTAGTGGAACTGCAACTTTTTTACCCTCTAATTCAGAAGCATTAGCTTTTGTAATACCAGAAGCGTTAGATGTTACACATGTTGTTCCACCCATTCCGTATTCCATAGCTATATCAACAAGTTTTAAAGGTGCATTTGATTTTACAGCATTTATAAAAGGTACCAATCCTTGTGAGTAAGAAATATCAATATCTCCTGCTAACATAGCATCAGTCATTGCACCACCATTAGAAAAGTTAGTCCATTTAACGGGCACACCTAATGCTTTTTCATATATACCTTTAACTTTGTCTTCTTGGTTTGGCGTTGGCCATTCTAGAAAGAATGCAACTCTAACCTCATTTGCAGCTGAATTTGCTACTGAGATTGAAAGGTTTAGAGCAACGATTGAACCAAGAATAAAACTTAGTATTTTTTTCATTTATTCCCCTTAGTTAATTTAATTAAATTATGCGTATTAAAATTCAATTTAAGTACGATGTAAAACAAAAAAAGAAACTTATACAATCACTAGTTGTGTCAATAATGTGGTAGTTAATCTATTTATTTTAGTCTAAAGAGGCCTTAGATTTAAAGTTAAGAAATAAATTAAAATTTATAGAAAGTAATTTATGAGCTCAGAGAATAGAACTTCAGTTCCAAATTCATTAAATGAACATTGGATGCCATTTACATCTAATAAAGATTTTAAAGCTAATCCTAGATTAATTACTGAAGCAAAAGGAGTGTATTTAAAAACTCATCATGGAAAAACCCAAATTGATGCAAGCTCAGGACTATTTTGTAATCCATTAGGTCATGGCAGAAAAGAAATTACCGAAGCTGTTACTAAACAATTAGAAACCTTAGATTATGCTCAACCTTTTCAACAAGGTTTTGGTGGTTCTTTTGAATTAGCAACAAGAATTTCAAAACATACACCTGGTGATTTAAATAAATTATTTTTCACAATTTGTGGATCAACAGCAGTTGAAACTGCAATTAAAATTGCTGTTGCTTATCATAGAGCAAAAGGTAACGGGAATAGATTTAGATTTGTTGGACGTGAAAGAGCTTATCATGGAATGAATATTGGATGCGTATCAGTTGGTGGTATGGTTAATAATGTTAAAACATTTGCAAGTATATTGATGCCAGGTGTTCAACATATGAGACATACTCATTTGCCTGAACATAAATTTGTAAGTGGTCAACCTGAAACAGGTGATTATCTAGCGAATGACTTAGAAACAATATGTGCAAATTTTGGTGGAGAAAATATTGCGGCATGTATCGTTGAACCTATTGCAGGATCAACAGGAACACTTGTACCACCAAAAGGTTATCTAAAAAGATTAAGAGAAATTTGTGACAAACATGGAATACTTTTAATTTTTGATGAAGTGATTACAGGATGGGGGAGAACAGGATCTAAGTTTGGAGCGCATGAATTTGGTGTAACACCAGATATTATGACAATGGCAAAAGCAACAACTAACGGGGTAGTTCCAATGGGTGCTGTTGCTTGTAATGACGCTATTTATGATGCAGTAATGGATGCTTCACCAACTGGTTCAGTAGAATTATTTCATGGTTATACTTATTCTGGTATTCCAGTTGCAGTTGCAGCTGCACTAGCAGTTCAAGATATTTTTGAAAAAGATGATATCTTCAATAGAGCTAAAAATTTAGCACCTTATTTCCAGAAAGGATTATTTTCTCTCCAAGATCTAGATTCTGTAGATAATATCAGAGGATATGGAATGATGGGTGGAATTGATATGAAATTAAATACAAAACCTGGAAAAGCTGGTTATGAATGTTTTAAAGCTTGTTATGAGGCAGGTGTAAACTTTAAAGCAACAGGTGATTGTTTAATCATAGCACCTCAATTTATATGCGAAGAAAAACATATTGATGAGATTATTGATAAACTAAGAACAGGTATTACTAATTATCAAAAAAATCAAAAAAACTAATTAATTTACTTAGTTAAAAATAGAGAGTTTATGAAAATAGGCGTGCCTAAAGAAATAAAGCTTCAAGAAAATAGAATTGGTTTAACACCTGATAGTGTTAAAACTTTAGTTTCTGAGGGCCATGAAGTTTTAGTAGAAAATAATGGTGGATTTGAAGCTGGTTTTGAAAATGATCAATACTTAAAAGCTGGAGCGAAAATTGTTGATACAGCGGCTGATATTTTTAATGATGCTGAAATAATTGTTAAAGTTAAAGAGCCTCAAAAAGCTGAAGTGGATATGATTAGAGAAAACCAAATTGTATATACTTATTTACATTTAGCTGCTGCAAAAGAATTAACAGAAGGTTTAATTAAATCAAAAAGTATCAATATTGCATACGAAACAGTAACTGACGATAGTGGAAGATTGCCTTTGCTTGCTCCAATGAGTGCTGTTGCTGGAAGAATGTCGGTTCAAGCTGGAGCTCATTGTTTGGAAAAAAATCAAAAAGGTAGAGGAATATTATTAGGAGGTGCACCAGGAGGTGAGCCTGCGAATGTTTTGATTCTTGGTGGGGGAGTAGTAGGGGAAAATGCTGCAATAATAGCAACTGGCATGAGAGCAAAAGTTTATATTGTGGATAAATCTGAGGTAAGATTGAAACAATTAGTTGAAATGTTTGGAGATAAAATAATCCCTAAAAAAAGTGACAAAACAGACTTAAACAAACTTGTTGCTGAAGCAGATTTATTAGTTGGAGGGGTATTAATACCAGGTGCTGAAGCACCAAAATTAATTACAAAAGAAATGATTAAAACTATGAAAAGAGGCTCTGTAATTGTTGATGTTGCAATAGACCAAGGAGGTTGTGTAGAAACAAGCAAACCCACAACACATGGTGATCCTACTTACATAGTTGATGATGTAGTGCATTATTGCGTAGCAAATATGCCTGGTGGTGTTCCAAGAACTTCAACCTTTGCATTAAATCAAGCAACACTTCCTTTTTTAGTTAGGTTAGCAAATAAAGGTTATCAAAAAGCATTAAGTGAAGATAAAAATTTCTTAGAAGGTTTAAATGTTTGCAAAGGAAAAGTTACATATAAAGCTGTGGCAGATGTTTTTAAAAGAATAAAAACAAATAAAAGTATCATAAGTGTAAAAAATGTAAGCAAAAATTTACAAACTAAAAATATTCCAGATCCTGATTTATTAATTAGAACAGGTAATACAAAAAGATTAAGTAATTTTTTGTTATGGCAACTTGCTTATACAGAAATTTTTTTTGAAAAGAAATTATGGCCTGATTTTAATGAAAAAGATTATAATAGAATAATCAATGAATATAAAAGCATAAAACGAAATTTTGGAAAAATTTAATGAATAAAGAACTATTTACAAGAATTTTAAGTTCATTGATAATAATACCTGTTGTCTTTTTTTTTATTATAAAAGGTTCAGTATTTTTTAATTTTTTTATTTTTGTAATGCTTTTAATTACCTTTTACGAATGGCATTATTTAAGTTTTAAAAAAGTTTATTATTTACCTGGTTTTATATTTATTTTTTTTTCTTTCTATGCCTTTTATTTTCTTAGAAATGAAGGCGATTACCGTTTTTTTTTGTTAGTCCTTTTAACTTGTATAGCAACTGATGTTGGTGGTTATATTTTTGGAAAAATATTAAAAGGACCTAAATTAACAAAAATAAGTCCTAATAAAACCTATGCAGGAATGTTTGGAGGTTTTTTATTGTCTGTTATTTTGGCGAGTATATATTTCAATAATTTACCTTTTTTTTTATTACCAGATTTTGAAGGAGAAATAGGTCTACAAATAATGACTATAGTTTTATCCATATCATTAATTAGTCAAGTTGGAGATTTAATAATTTCTTTTTTTAAAAGAAAATCTAAAATTAAAAATACGGGAAAAATTATTCCAGGTCATGGCGGTATATTAGATAGGATTGATGGAATGATTTTTGCCTTCCCATACGTATACATACTAATAAAGATTGTTTGATGAAAAAAAAAATTGCAATTTTAGGATCTACAGGTTCTATAGGTAAATCTTTATTAAAGATTGTATCTAAAAATGAAAAAAAATTTAATATATCACTTTTAACAGCAAATAAAAATTACAAACTCTTATTTAAACAGGCTCATAAGTTTAATGTTAAAAATTTAATTATAACAGATAAAAAATATTTCAGCATTGCAAAAAAAAAGAAATCAAAAAAAATTAAAATTTTTAACAATTTTGATGATTTAGAAAAAATTTTTTCAAAAAAAATTGATTACGTTATGAGTTCTATAGTTGGTCTAGAAGGATTAGTTCCAACCTTCAATATAATTAAATTTACAAAAAAAATAGCAATTGCAAATAAGGAGTCAATCATATGTGCTTGGAATCTAATTAAAAGCGAATTAAAAAAAAATAAAACAGAATTTATTCCAGTAGATTCTGAACATTTTTCAATTTGGTATGCGTTGAAAAATAATTCAATTAATAATTTAGATAAAATTTATTTAACAGCTTCAGGTGGTCCATTGTTAAATGTATCAAGAAAAAAATTTAATAATTTAAAAATAAGTGAAATTACAAATCATCCAAACTGGAAAATGGGAGCAAAAATAAGTGTTGATTCATCAACAATGATAAACAAAGTATTTGAAGTTATTGAAGCTAAAAAAATTTTTAATGTTAAATATAATAAATTATCTATTTTTATACATCC
>CABYCY010000015.1 GCA_902517615.1 uncultured Pelagibacteraceae bacterium | reverse complement strand
GATAAAACTGCTATTATTTGGGTAGGGGATGATCCAAAAGACAGCCAAAAGATTTCTTACAAACAACTTCATCAAAAAGTTTCTAAAGCTGCAAATGGTCTAAAAAAATTAGGAATTAAAAAAGGTGATCGCGTAACAATTTATTTAACTATGATACCTGAATTGGCTATTTTAATGCTGGCTTGTGTAAGAATTGGTGCAGTTCACTCAATTATTTTTGGAGGTTTTTCAGCAGATTCTATTTCAGGAAGGGTTAACGATTGTGAATCTGAATACATTATTACTGCTGATGAGGGAGTTAGAGGTGGAAAAATTATTCCACTAAAATATACAACTGATGAAGCTTTAACTAGTTGTCCCAATGTAAAAAAATGTATTGTTGTTAAACGTACAGGAAATTATATCAACTGGAATAATAACAGAGATGTTTGGTATCATGATTTAATAAAAGATGTTCCTAATCATTGCGAACCAGAAGAAATGAATGCGGAGGATCCTTTATTTATTTTATACACATCTGGATCAACTGGAAAACCCAAAGGTGTTCTTCATACTACTGGTGGATATATGGTTTACTCTTCAATGACACACCAATATATATTTAATTACAAACCAAAAGATATTTATTGGTGTACAGCAGATATTGGTTGGGTCACTGGTCATAGTTATATTATTTATGGACCACTAGCGAATGGTGCCACTACCATCATGTTTGAAGGTATACCAAATTATCCTGATAGTTCTAGATGGTGGCAAATAGTAGATAAATATAAAGTAAATATTTTTTACACCGCACCAACCGCAATCAGAGCTCTTATGCGAGAGGGAGAAAAACCAGTTAAAAAAACTTCAAGAAAATCTCTGAAACTTCTTGGAACAGTTGGAGAACCAATAAACCCTGAGGCGTGGATGTGGTATTATAAAACTGTTGGAAATTCCAAATGTCCAATTGTAGATACTTGGTGGCAAACAGAAACAGGTGGAATAATGATTGCGCCGCAAACAGGTGCTATTCCATTAAAACCAGGCTCCGCAACAAAACCTTTTTATGGCATAAAACCTATACTTGTTGATAAAAATGGTAAAGAAATTAAGGGTGCTGGTGAAGGTAGGCTGTGCATAGGTCAATCATGGCCAGGACAAATGAGAACAGTTTATGGAGATCACGAAAGATTTATTGATACATATTTCTCACAGTTTAATGGTAAATACTTTACAGGCGACGGATGCCGAAGAGATAAAGATGGGTACTATTGGATTACAGGCAGAGTCGATGATGTAATAATAGTTTCAGGTCATAATTTAGGAACAGCCGAAATTGAAAGTGCTTTTGTAGCTCATCCAAAAGTTGCGGAGGCAGCAGTTGTTGGTTATCCACACGACATTAAAGGTAACGGTTTATATTGCTACGTAACTCTTAATGCAGGAGAAACTGAAACCGGTGAGCTTGAAAGAGATCTTAAACTTTGGGTAAGAAAACAAATTGGGCCCTTAGCAACACCGGACTTAATTCATTTTACAACAGGTCTTCCAAAAACTAGATCTGGAAAAATTATGAGAAGAATTTTAAGGAAAATCGCAGCCAATGAACATGGTGAACTAGGAGATACAACTACCTTGGCTGATCCAAGTGTTGTAGATAGTTTGGTTGATAATAGAAAAAATATTTAAAACTGAATTAAGTTTTGAAATTCTTGTTTAACAACGTCCCACTTTAATATCATTGAATTCAGAACAATTTTACGATCTAAGGTTTTTAATTCATCTGCAATAGGTGCCCATTTATACAATGAAAGAGCACTAGGATTAAATGGTAGATCTGAATAATAAATATCCCAGTTTATATTTTGAAATCTTTCGTCGAAGCTTTTTCTTGCTTCATCAATAATATCTATTGGCATTTTATTTGAAATTTCATCATCTAATATTTTATTAAATATTTCTTTTGATTTATCAGTATCTTGGTAATTGAAATTAGTATTTAAATATGAAAAAGTAAAAAAAGTTAAATCTTGTAAAGAAACCGAATATATATTCCATTTTGCTAGATTTACTGAACCCATAAATTCATCATTCTCAAAATGAAGAACATATCTTGTTCCCATCCGAGTTTTTAAATAATTATATAAGGTGACCTGTGTTACCCAAGCTGATTTGGTTTGAATAAAATGTTCAAGCTCATTTAAATTTTTAATTTTTTTTTTGGGAACAAACGCCTTAAACATAGCAAATAAATATGTTTTGAAATCATCAAGTTTAAGATCTTTCCAAGTTAATTTATATTTTGCCATAAATAACAATTTATGCGCTAATTATACCTCAAAAGTACTAAATAAACGCCTAATTTACCAATTTTTAGTCTTTTCAAAACTCTTATAATGGTTATGGTTTTATCCAGTTATAACTAAATAGAGAGGTAAAAATGTCAAATCAAGAAAAACACTGGGAAAAATCCAGAGGCTTGCTATTCATTACTTTAGCAATCTGGTTTGTTTTCTCAATTGGCATCTTTCTCTTTGGAGCTGAAATGAACGAGGTCACTGGACCTTTCGGTTACCCGTGGACATATTGGTTTACATGTCAGGGATCTCTTGGAGCTTTCGTAATCCTAATTTTCTGGTTTGCAAATAGACAAGAAAAAATCGATGAAGAGTTCGGCTTTAGCGAAAGAGAGGACGAATAATGATAAAAGGTAAATTTATAGACAACTTGCCTAAGGTTTATGGAATATATACAGGAGGTTTCCTTGCTTTCATAATAATTATGGCAATTGGAGAGCAGATGGGTATGACGAAGTATGCAATCGGGGTTTGCTTCGTTGCATTTACAATATTCATCTATGCACTAATCGGTTGGCTATCAAGAACGGCTCAAGCAGATGCGTATTATGTAGCTGGTAGGCAAGTCCCAACAGTCTTCAACGGAATGGCAACTGCAGCAGACTGGATGTCTGGTGCTTCATTCGTTGCGATGGCCGGTGGTATCTACTTTAAAGGTTACGGGTATATGGCTCTTCTTGTAGGTTGGACTGGTGGTTACGTGTTAGTTGCATCTTTATTAGCACCATACTTAAGAAAATTTGGATGTTATACAGTTCCAGATTTTATTGGGACAAGATACGGTGGTAATTTAGCTAGGTTTAGTGCGGTAGTGGTTTTAACTGTTGCTTCATTTACTTATGTGACAGCACAAATTAACGCTACAGGTACTATTGCATCTGTTGCCCTAAATATTGATTTTCAATACGCAGTTTATATTGGACTAATAAGTATTTTATTATGTTCAATGTTAGGTGGTATGAGAGGGGTAACTTGGACACAGGTTGCACAGTATATCGTGCTAATTGTAGCTTACTTACTTCCAGTATTCTGGATCAGTAACAAAATGGGTGCAGGTTTCTTCCCTCACTTTATGTTAGCTGATGAAGTAGCTAGAATTGGTGAATTAGAACAGCAGTTTGGATTTGTTAAAAACTCTGCTGCTGATTTAGCAACGGTGCCTAAAGGCTTAGCAGGAATAACTAAAGCTCACTCTGCGGTTAATGCTACACCTTGGGCATTTATTTCATTAGCATTAGCAATGATGATGGGAACAGCTTCATTGCCTCACGTGATGATGAGATACTTTACTACTCCAAGTGTAAAAGCAGCTAGAAAATCAGTTGGTTGGTCATTATTCTTTATCTTCCTTCTGTATTCTTCTGCTCCAATGTTAGCTACACTATCTAAGTTGTCATTGATCGATCCGAATTTATCAACTGGTATTATCGGTAGATCAATTGCTGATGTTCAATCTATAGATTGGTATCAAAACTGGAACGAAGCAAACTTGATGTTTGTCAGCGACTTTAACGGAAATGGAACTCTTGAATTAAATGAATTTTTCATGGGTGGTAAAGCCGTTGTGTTAGCAACACCAGAGATAGCTGGATTACCTTACGTAATCTCAGGTCTAGTTGCCGCTGGAGGTATGGCAGCTGCCATGTCAACAGCTGATGGTTTGATTCTAGCAATTGCAAACGCGATATCACATGATGTTTACTATAAAATCATTGATCCAAAAGCGGAAACTGCAAAACGACTAGTTGTTGCAAGGGTATTACTTGTAGTAATTGGTTTTGCTGGAGCAACGATTGCAGCAATGGAGATCCAAGGTATCTTAGGTTCTGTTATCTGGGCATTTGACTTTGCGATGTCTGGATTGTTCTTCCCACTCGTACTAGGTGTATGGTGGAAGAGAGCTAACAGACAAGGAGCTATTGCTGGTATGCTAGGAGGTCTAGCTGCTGGTACTTGGTACTTAGTTTGGGTACGAACTGGTGGAAGTGGATTCCTAGGAATTACACAATTAACATTTGGTATCTTCGGATCAGCTGTTAGTTTAGTTGCAATGGTGGTTGTGAGTTTAATGACTCAAGAGCCAGACAAAGCAACTCAAAAGATGGTTGATGAAGTACGTGTACCAAGTGGTAGAACAATTCTTGGAAAACAATAAGTAAACTTTATAAGGGGCGATTAATTTCGCCCCTTTTCTTTCATTTCATTTTCAAATATAAATCTTAAATGTCAGCAAACTTTCATCCATTTATATATTTTATTGATTATTTTTTTGGGATAATCATGTGGACGTTAATCGGTCGAGTTGCAATGAACATTTTTCAGAGAGAAGACTCTCAATTTTTTTTTATGAGAGTATTTGTTAAATATACAAATCCTTTAATCAAATTATTTAAACCAATTACACCATCCTTTATTATAGGTCCCTTGGTACCTTTGTATGTAGCTTGGTTTTTTTACATGATTAGATTTTATTTAATGCCGTGGATCTTGGGCTATTCTGTCATGGGTATGCTGTCATTTCCTCTTGAAAGTGAAATATCTAGACAAATTTATCAATTTTTTAATTCAATTAAATTTTAAAAATTGATACTAGTAAATCTAATTATCAATGAAAAATATACAAATTTCACCCTCTATTTTGTCAGCTGATTTTAGTCAATTGGCCTTAGAAATAAAAAGACTTGAGGAAGGTGGCGCTGATATGATCCACATAGATGTAATGGATGGTCATTTTGTTCCTAATTTAACTATTGGTCCTACGGTAATTAAAGCACTAAGAAAACATTCCTCATTAAAGTTTGATGTTCATCTTATGATTTCTCCGGTTCACAAGTATATTGATGATTATGCAGATGCAGGAGCAGATATAATCACGATTCATCCAGAGGCAACTGAAAATCTAGAGCAATCAGTTAACAAAATAAAAAAATTAAATAAAAGGGTTGGTGTCTCTCTTAATCCAGAATCTAAAATAAATTTAGTTGAAAATTTACTAAATCAAATTGATTTAGTTTTAATTATGAGTGTAAATCCAGGGTTTGGTGGCCAAAAGTTTATGCCTGAAGTACTAGAAAAAGTTAAATATCTTAAAAAATTTAGGAAAGAGAAAAATTTAAATTTTGATATAGAAATTGATGGAGGAATAAATTTTGAAAATTGCAAAGAAGCAATAGAAGCAGGTGCAAATATTTTAGTTTCTGGAACGACAATATTTAAAAGCAATAATGGAGATATTGAAAAGAATATTAATTTATTAAAACTAAAATAAGTTAATGAACAATGTAAGCTCATTCAACATTTTTAGCAAATTTTATTATAATTTTATAAGAAGTTTTAGAAATATTTATAAAAATTCAAATTTATACGAAAATAAAATTTCAAAGACTTTTAATAATCAATTTGAATACAAACCAAGCCCACATTTACTTTCATCAATAATTAAATATCAAAATAAAAAATATAAAGTTGAAGATTTCTCAATAAATTCGATTTGGAAAGAAACATTAAATAAAAAAGATTTCTATAAATTACAAAATTTTTTTTGGTTTTTTAGTCTAGATTTAAAATCATCAAAAACATCTTCACAATCTATAATTTCTAATTGGATAAAATATAATAACAAGTACAATAAAAATAGCTGGGAAGTTGATATTACAGCTAAAAGAATAATTTCGTGGTTATCAAATCATCAATTAACCTATGAGAATAGTAATGATGAATACAGATCAATTTTTGATCATATGATTCAAAAACAAACAAATCATTTGCTTAATGAAATAAATAATTCTGAAAATTTCGAAAATAAAATGATTATATGTGCAGCAATAATATTAACAGGCTTAGCTTATAAAGATGAAAAAAGATATTTAGAAAATGGATTAAATATTTTAAAAAAAATATTTAAATCTTCAATTGATAATGAAGGTTTTCCAAAATCACGTAATATTAATCAATTAGTCTTTTATCTAAAATATATTATTATCATTCGAGAGTGGTTCAAGGAATCTCAGAATATAATACCAGAGTTCATTGATGAAAATATATATTACTTAGGATCTTGTTATGCTTGTGTTTGGCAAAATATAAAACAAGATCTTTTTTACAATGGAAATTATATCTCAGAAAATGAAAAATTTGATCAATATCTTAAAAGATTTGGTTATAAATTTAAAAATGAGAACAAAGAAATTGCTGGTTATTCTATATTAAGAAATAAAAAAACTATATTATCTATGGATATTGGATCTAGCCCAAATAAAAATTTTTCGTCTGATTACCAATCAGGTGCTTTGTCTTTTGAAATAATTTCAAATCAAAAAAAATTAATTACTAATTGTGGTTATTTTTCAGATATAAATAAAAAATATAATAAACTATGTAGAAGTACTGCCTTGCATAATACATTAATTATTGAGGACTTTTCCTCATGCGATTTTAAGAAAATTGATTCTAATTATGAATTAACTAATGGAGTAAGAGTTGTAAAAAAAAATACAATTTTTGAAGAAAATTACTGGAAAATTTCAGGATTTCATGAAGGTTATTTAAAAAAATTTGGAGTAATTCATGAACGTGAAATAGAATTTTATCCAGAACAAGAAAAATTCATTGGCACAGATAAAATTTTAAGAAGGAAACCAAATAAAGAAATTAAGTTTGATATAAGATTTCAACTTCATCCAATTTCAAAAGTTATGAAAACTCAGAACAATAAATCTATTTTAATAGAACTTGAAGATGAAGGATGGAGATTTAGTTGTGATAATTTTGATAAAAATATTGATAATGGTTTATATTTTGGTAATAAAAATTCATACACAGAAAATCATAATATATATATTTCAGGAATAAATAATGAAGAAAAACAGATCATAAAATGGGAAATATCAAAACTTAAATGAAAAAAATTAGAACAGCTTTAATATCTGTTTCAGATAAAGAAAATCTAAAACCATTGTTAAGTGTTCTTAGAAAATTTAAAATAAAAATATTAAGCTCTGGTGGAACTTATAAAAAAATCAATAAAATGAAATTTGAAAGTATTGAAGTTTCTGAATATACTAATTCACCTGAAATTTTAGAGGGTAGAGTAAAAACATTACACCCTAAAATACATGCAGGAATATTAAATAAAAGAAAAGATAAATCTCATATTAAAGATTTAAAAAATAATAATTTTGAAAATATTGATTTAATAATTGTAAACTTTTATCCATTTGAAAAAACATTAAAAAATACAAATAATCATAATAAAATTATTGAAAACATTGATGTAGGAGGACCTGCAATGGTTCGTTCAGCAGCAAAAAATTATAGGGACGTAACTGTAATAACTTCTCCAGAGCAATATGATGAATTAATAGAACAATTAAAAAAAAATGGTGGTGCTACCTCTCTTAATTTTAGAAAAGAACTGTCAAGAGTAGCTTTTACAGAAACGGCCTATTATGACTCATTAATTTCTAACTACTTTAATAAAATTACAAAAACAAATTTTCCGAAAAAAAAAATTATTTATGGTAAATTGATAGAACAACTTAGGTACGGTGAGAACCCTCACCAAATGAGTGGGATATATACCAAGCGAAAAAATGCAGGCATTAAACAAATTCATGGCAAACAACTCAGTTATAACAATTACAACGATATTTTTTCTGCTTTAACGATATCAAAAACTTTACCAAAAAACATTGGTACTGTTATAATTAAACATGCCAATCCATGTGGAGTTTCTATTAAAAAAAATCCAATTGATAGTTATAAATCTGCTTTAGCCTGTGATCCTACTAGTGCATTTGGTGGTATTGTTTCTTGTAATTTTAAAGTCACTAAAAATTTAGCAATTGAATTGAATAAATTATTTCTTGAAGTTATAATTGGTAATAATTTTGAAATTAATGCACTTAAAATATTAAAAAAGAAAAAAAATTTAAGATTAATTGATGCATCAAATTACTCACTAAATGACTCTTTAAAGATCATATCTTCAAACAATGATATATTAATTCAATCTGAAGATTTTAAAAAATTTTCAGTCAAAGATTTCAAAGTAGTTTCAAAACGAAAACCAAGCTCAACGGAAATGAAAAATTTAATTTTTGCATTTAATGTTTGTAGATATGTAAAATCTAATGCAATTGTATTAGCTACTAATAATGCAACGGTTGGTATAGGGTCTGGCCAACCAAGTCGACTTGATAGCTGTGAGATTGCTATAAATAAAATGAAAAAATTTAATAGCGTGAATGAAGGTATTGTTGCTGCTTCAGATGCTTTTTTTCCTTTTGTTGACGGTATTGAAAAATTAGTACAATCTGGTGTTCGAGCAGTAATTCAACCCTTTGGATCAATTAGAGATAAAGAGATAATTAAATTTGCAAACAAAACTGATACTGTTTTAGTTTTCTCAAAAACAAGACACTTTAGGCACTAATAATTTTATCTATTTTTGCAGCAAGAATAAAGTCACTTTCTGCTAAACCTTTAATCGCATGAGTAAATATTTTAATTCTTGCATATCCCCATCCAAACCATAAATCTGGATGATGCCCTTCGGCTTCGGCTATTTCACCAACTTTATTTACAAATTCTTGACTTTGTAAAAAATTATCAAATCTAAAGCTTTTAATTAAGTGAAATCCATCAATTTTATCCTCTATAACTTCCCAGCCATCAACTTTTTTTATATAGTTATGTATTTCATCAACACTAAAGGGAGGTATATTTCCTTCACATGGAACACATTTTTTACTTGCTAGATCACTCATTGGATTGAAAAATTTTAAGATTATTAGAAGTATTTTTTATCAAATAGTAATTTCCTATAGTTTTATATCTTTTTTTCAATTTTTTTAACATACTTAAAATATTGTCTAGACTTATTTTATTAGAGTTAGTATCAAATATAGAATAATTATATGTAATTAAAAAATTCTTTAAATAGTCAATATTGTCCTTATTTTCTAAACTATATTTTGAAAATTCTATAATTATTAAAGGATCTGCTTTTTTTATTACTTCTACAGCACCTTTAAGTGCATTTATCTCATTACCTTCTATATCTAATTTTATTAATACAACATAATCATCTAAAAAATAATCTTTTAATAAATTATCAATTGTAATTGATTTAACTTTCAATTGTGAACTTAACCTAAAATTACTGTGCGTTTGAGAACTTTCCCAATCATTTTTACTTTCGTAAAATGAGATGTCTTCATCAATTGAATTAGAAACTGAATTATTAAAAAAATTAATATTTTTAAAATTATTTAAGGTAAGATTGTTTGTAAATTCGTCTAAAGTTTCTTTTGAAGCATCTATTGATATAATTTTATTTTTTTCAGATAATGAAGCTGTATAAAATGAGTAAAAACCATAATTACATCCACAATCAACAAATAATAAATTATTTTTATATGAGAATTTTTTTATAGTGTTGAGTTCGTGATAATCACCAAACTCACATTTTTTTAGTAAAAAATATGATGTTTTATTTTTTTTTATACTTCCATAGACTTTAAAATTATATATTTGGAGAATTAAATTATATGATAAAAAATTTCTAATAATTCTAAACAATAAATAGTAAAAAAAATTATTTTTTAATTTTCTAATATCTTTTTTTTCAAGATAGCTCTGGAAAATTGAAGTTAAAAAATTTGATTTTATCACTACAGTTAATGGAGCGGGCAAAGGGGGTCGAACCCTCGACCTTCTCGTTGGCAACGAGACGCTCTACCACTGAGCTATGCCCGCTTATTAAATTATTATTGAAAATAGAAGCTTTTTTTAGATTAAGCAAGAGTCTATTTTTATAAAATTTAGATCTAACTACTCTACAGATTGTGACCAATTTTTTTGAATTTTTTCATTACAAAATAGATTACTTTTTAGATTTTATTATTTCTTATAGATACATTAATTATATTTACGTAATACGAAAATTCCATAAAATTATTTATAATTTAATTCTTTTAAATCTTTTTCAAAAACATCATCTATTTTATTTGCAAGATTTTCATCCAATATTTTCTTCCAATTATTTTTAGGTCCAAGATTAAAAAAAGGTACTTTTTTATTTTTTTCAACTCTATCGAAAACTGCCTCTGAAAAACCATGGCTCATCTCATTTTTTTTAAGTGCATCAAAAGATGTAGATCTTAAAGTTTTTTTGATTTTTTCTTTATCTAAACGCTGATTGTTATTTGTAATTTTAAATATAAATTTAATTATATCTGTAAAAACTATGTAAGTATAATTAAGTAGATCTTCGTACTTTATTATTTTAATTGGAATTTTTTTTTGAACTTTCCAAGATTTATAGTTAGTACTCCAAGAACTTATAAATTGAAAATCACTATATCCAGATTTTTCAAAATCAAGAATATTATAAATATAATTTTTTTCATTTGTAATCCAACTAAAAGCTTGGTCATTATTTAATTGATAATGATTTTTTAGAGATGTAATTACGTTTCTTGGATCTCTTACAACATATACACACCCAATTGAATTTTCATTATTGGTAAAATCAAAATTATTAACTTTACCAAATATGTTGTGAGTTTTAAAAAATTTAAGATTTTTATTTGAATTAATATTTTCTTGTGCCTTTACCCAGTACCTGCATGTATCTCCAGGAATATTTTTGTCATGATTAAATTTTTTAAAATATTGTCTAGTAGGAAACTGATCTATATTTTTTAACAAACTATCATTAAAAGTACCGTCTTTTGAAAAAAAATAAGTACTTATTAAAGCCCTAAGCCATGTATTTCCACTTTTTGGGTATGATGCAATCCAGAAAATCATAAAATAATCACTATAGAAGAATAATATATATTTTGTTAATAATTATATATGAAAAATCTTCCAACAAAATTACCTATTTTCCCTTTGAGTAATTTTATAATTTTTCCAAAAACTACAGTTCCGTTAAATATTTTTGAGCCTAGATATATTGATATGATCAATGATAGTATGAAATCTGACAAACTGATAGGCATGATACAGCCAAAAAATTCAAAAGAAAAAGATAACAATCCAGAACTATATGAAGTTGGTTGTGCTGGTAAAATAACTAGTTTTAGAGAAACAGAGGATGGTCGTTTCTTAATTGAATTAAAAGGTTTAACCAGATTTAAAAATATTAAAGAAGTTAAATCAGAAAAAAAATATAGAATATTTGAGGTAAGCTACGAGAGTTTTTATCAAGATTTAATAAACAAAAAAGAAGAGATAAAATTTTCTGATCTTGAGCTAATTTTTAAAGATTTAAAATCCTTATTTGAAAAAAGAGGTTTTATAATTAACTGGAAAGCTCTGGAAAAACAAAGCCTAGACGAAACCATAAATGCTCTTGCTATGGCATCTCCTTTTACACTAGAAGAAAAACAGATTTTATTAGAGGCAGAGAATTTAAATTTAAGAAAAAATAAAATTTCTGAGATCTTAAAAACCTATACTTTTGATATTTACGAAAATAACACAATTCAATAGTTAGAAAATTAATCCATTGTCAGCAATTTTAGTAAACATCTTATTTATTGAAGGATTTTTACCTAAAAACTGAACAGATTTACTTAATATATCACTCTTAGTTTTGCTTTCTAAATTAAAAAATTCGTGAATAAGATCAATTCCACTAGAAAAAATTATGTTCTTTGCTTTTGAAATCTTTTCAAACTCTTTATTTACTGAAATATCTAAAGGTAAACCTAAATCAATTTTATGTTTAACAATATCTAATAAAACTTTTATATCTCTTATTGTCATGTTAAAACCTTGCCCAGCTAATGGATGGATTTTATGCAATAAATCACCAAATGCTAAGATATTGCCTTGATAGTAATTTCTTAAATTAAGAGATGCCAATTTAAAAAAATAAAATTTTTCAATTTTTTTTATATCATATTTAATATTATATTTATTTATAAGTTTAATTAAATTCTGATTTGATATTTCTTTATAATTTTTAATTGAAAAAACTAAAGAAGTTTGGGTATTAGAGATTGGTAAAAAAGCCAACGGACCGTATTTTGTAAAAATTTGGGTAGCTGTACGATTTGTTATTTTTTTGTGTATAATCATACTTGAATATGCATAACTATAATAATCCTTTAAAATTTTTTTGTTAAAACACTTTTTTGTTATTGAATTAAAGTAATCAGTATTAATTATAAGATCATATTTTTTTAATAAGTTTAAATAATTATTTTTATAAATTTTTCTATAATTTTTATTTTTTGATAAACTTTTTTCTACAGCCTCATAAATTTTGAAATTTTTAACAACTGAAAATAGTTGATTTTTATCGTTTTGAAAATTAAGTACTTTTTCTTGATTGAAATTTTCAGTTAAAATTTCAATTTTATTTATTTTCCAACATATTTTTTCAATATTAAAATAATCTATATTACTTTTAGAAATACCTATTGTTCTGGAAAGGTTTAATAGTGGTTTTTTTTTGGAGCTAAAAATATCAACAGATATGTTTTGATCTAACAAAGCCTTTGCTAAAGTTAAAGCTGATAAACCAGATCCTAATATACAGACTCTCATGATATTTTTAATTTTAACAACAAAAATTAGATGATACAAAGTGATTAAGTTGATTCATATATGGATATTAAAAAAATAGCTAATTTATTAATTAATTTTACCATCAAAAGACTCGCAGAAATTTTTGGTATAATTATATTTGTCGCAGGGACGCTCTTGGCAATAGCGTTGCTAACTTATTCTCCCGAAGATCCTAATTTCATTTTTCCCAATAACACAGAAATTAAAAATATTCTTGGCTTTCATGGAAGCTTTATCTCAGATTTATTTTTTCAATCTATCGGTTTTGTTTCTTATCCTATTTCTTTAACTTTAATAATAACTGGAATTAATATTCTAAGGACAAAAGAATTTTTTTTAATTATTGAAAATATTTTTTATGCAATAATCTATTCAACTTTCGGGACACTTTTTTTATCTCACTTTTATTCTGATGCATTTGCACTCTATATAAATGGAAATGGTGGATTCGTGGGTATTTATTTTAATCAAACGTTTTTAGGTTCATTAATTTTAACAAACGAAACAATTTTTTATTATGTGTTAATTTTATTAATCCTTATTTTTTTCTTAATCAGTATTAATTTTAATATATTTAAATTTAAAAATAGTATTAAAAAAATTTTTTCAATTTTAACTCAAACAAAAGTAAAAAATTATACCAATAAAAGTGAAGTAATCAGTGAATATATTCCCCAGGAGGAAATAAAAAATCTTATTCAAGAAGATTTACCCTTTATTAAAGCAGAAAATAAAAATGATAATAAAATTAAGTTTAAATTACCAAGTTTAGATTTATTAAAAACTCCGACTAAAAAAGAACGAGAGAATAAAGAAAAAAATGAAACTCATGACCCTGAATTTCTAGAAAAAATATTATTAGATTTTGGTGTGAATGGAAATATCAAAAAAGTAAGTCATGGACCTGTAGTTACTCTAAATGAATTTGAGCCGGCAGCTGGCGTAAAAGTATCAAAAATAATAAATTTATCAGATGATATTGCAAGAAATACTAGTTCTGAATCTGCACGTATTTCAACAATACCAGGAAGCAATACTATTGGTATCGAGCTACCAAACAATTCTAGAGAGAATGTGTACTTGAGTGAAATTTTAAATAATTCTGATTTTAAAAAAAAAGAAATTAAATTACCAATTGCACTAGGTAAAAGTATATCTGGCAAAGCATTTGTTGGAGATTTATCTTCCATGCCTCACCTATTAATTGCTGGAACTACCGGATCTGGAAAATCAGTTTGTATAAACACCATCATACTTTCTCTTCTTTATCGACATACACCAGAAAAATGTAAGTTTATTTTAATTGATCCAAAAATGCTTGAATTATCAACCTATGAAGGAATTCCTCACCTGCTATGTCCTGTAATAACAGAAGCTAAAAAAGCAGCTTCTGTTTTAGGTTGGGTAGTTAAAGAAATGGAAAGCAGATACAGATTAATGACTAAAGAAGGTGTTAGAAATATTGATGGGTACAATTCTAAACATAAACTACCGATGCCATACATTGTTGTGGTAGTAGATGAAATGTCTGATCTAATGCTTGTGGCTGGCAAAGAAATTGAAAATTATATTCAAAAATTATCGCAAATGGCAAGAGCTGCCGGAATTCACATAATAATGGCCACACAAAGACCAAGTGTTGATGTAATTACGGGAACCATTAAAGCAAATTTTCCAACAAGAATATCTTTTCAAGTTACTTCTAAAATTGATAGCAGAACTATTTTGGGTGAGCAAGGTGCAGAACAACTCTTAGGCAAAGGAGACATGTTATACATGTCTTCAGCTAACAGAATAATTAGGATACATGCTCCTTTTGTCTCAGATAATGAAATAGATAAAATAAACAATTTCTTAAGATCGCAAGCTGAACCAGACTATATTGATGAAATCTTGAATTTTGCAGACGAAAAAGAGCTAGGATCAAGTACAGATCAAGGAGATAAGGATGAATTATATCAACAAGCTGTTGAAATAATTAGATCAGAGGGAAAAGCCTCTACCTCTTTTTTGCAAAGGAAAC
This sequence comes from uncultured Pelagibacteraceae bacterium, assembly GCA_902517615.1. GTDB lineage: Bacteria > Pseudomonadota > Alphaproteobacteria > Pelagibacterales > Pelagibacteraceae > Pelagibacter. The sequence goes on along the minus strand of CABYCY010000015.1, from coordinate 9,872 downwards.
TTCAAATTGGATATAACAGAGCTGCAAGAATAATTGACATGATGGAAGCTGATGGAATTGTTAGCAAAGCAAATCATGTAGGTAAAAGAGACGTTCTTTGATGTTGAGGTTACTACTACTATTGGTTTGTCTAATTAGTTTATCTAGTGGAGTAAGTGCAAATAACAAAGATCAAATAATTAATAAATTAAAAGATACTTTAAATTTAAATTTTGATTTTGAACAAAATATAAATGGAAAAATTGAATTTGGAAACTGTACAATTCAATATCCAAAAAAAATGTTTTGTGCGTATGATAAAAAAAATAAAGTTATAGTTTCAAATGGAAAATCTTTAGTTATTAAGTCTACTTCAAGCTATTACAGGTATCCATTAAATAAAACATCATTAAATTTTATTTTGGATAAAGATTTCTTATTAAAAAAAATTTCCAAATTGAATGAAGAGATAATTAATAATTCTTTAGTAAAATTTACAATTAAAGAAAACAATCAATCAATTGAGATTTTTTTTGATATAAATAATAAAAACTTAATTGGTTGGCAAACTAAAGATGTTTATCAAAATACTGCTGTAACACTACTTTATTCAATTAAATCAAATCAAGTAATTGACGAAAAAATATTTAAAACTCCTCTTCAAAATTAAATATTAACAATCTCTGATTTAAAAATTTTCATTCCTCTGGCTAAATAATTATTAAGTGCATTTTTATGATCTAAAGAACATGTGTGAAGCCAAACTCTCACTGCATTTTCTTTAAATGATTTTTTAATAGCATCAGACAATAAGTATGATCCTAATTTTTTATTTTGATATTCTTCTAAAACTCCAAAATATGCTATTTCAACCTCTTTCTTTTCAGAGTGGATGATTAATTCAAAAAAGCCAACCAAATCTTTTTTATTCTTTAATATAAATGTTTTAACATTTTTATTTGATACATATTTTATCCACTGCTCTTCATTCCATATCAATCTGTCAACCCACTTGTGTTTTTTACCTATATTTTTATAAAAAAATTTATTTATTTGAAAATCAATTGGTTCAATTAAACTAACTAAATAATCTTCTGAAGGTTGTTTGCTCTCTTGTAAATCTTTAAGGGAGTTTATTTCTAGATAGTTTCTTTTAACTTCTGTCACTCAACCATTTTTCCAACACTTTCACCACCGAATAAATGAAAGTGCAAATGAGGGACCTCTTGGCCGCCATGTTCGCTTATATTTGCTAATGCTCTATAACCTTTGCCTACTTCTGTTGAAATACCTAGCTTTTTTGCAACGATATTGATACCCTTTAAAAGACCCACCATCTCATCAGAAGATGCGTTCAAAGTAAAATCATCAAGATCAATATATTTCCCCTTGGGAATTACCAAAGCATGAATTTTTTTTTGAGGGTTGATGTCATGAAATGATAAAACAAATTCATCTTCATAAATTTTGTTACAAGGTATCTCTCCTCGTAAAATTTTAGCAAAAATATTATTATCATCGTAGCTCATTTTTTCCTTTTTTCTAATTCTTCCATTACTTCTTCAATTTTTACATCATTAGCTTCTAAATACATTAGCAAATGATAAAATACATCAGCTGCTTCATGAATTTTATTTGTATTTTCTTCTATAGCTTCAATTAATTCATCAATTTCTTCTAAAACCTTCGCTTTACTTAAGGATTTGTCTATAAGTAATTTGTTTGTATAAGAACCTTCAACTGGATTAATTTTTCTTTCTCTTGCGAGTTTAATTAGATTTTCTAACGTGTTAAGCATATCAAACTCTAACAGGTATTCCTTTCGAATCCAAATATTCCTTTGCTTCTTTTACAGAATGTTTGCCGTAATGAAATATTGATGCTGCTAAGACTGCGCTAGCATTTCCCAATTTAATTCCATCAACTAAATGATCCAGGTTCCCTACTCCGCCTGATGCAATTACAGGAATATTTACCTTAGATGAAATTTTAGACATAAGCTCAATATCATAACCTAATTGGGTACCATCTCTATCCATAGATGTAACAAGCAACTCACCTGCTCCACTACTTTCCATTTTTGATGCAAATTCTATTGCATCAATTCCGGTATTGTTTCTTCCACCGTGTGTAAAAATTTCCCATTTATCAGCATTTTTTTTTGCATCAATAGCTACTACAATACATTGTGAACCAAATTTTTTTGAGCTTTCAATTACTACCTCAGAATTTTGAACTGCTGCAGTATTAATAGAAACTTTATCTGCTCCACAATTTAGTAATTTATTTATATCATCAACACTTCTAACTCCTCCCCCAACTGTTAAAGGAACAAAACATTTTTTTGAAGTTTTCTCTACGACATTATAAATTGTATCTCTATTTTCGTTTGATGCAGTAATATCTAAGAAACAAATTTCATCTGCTCCCCCATCAGAGTAAATTTTGGCTTGTTCGACTGGATCACCTGCATCCTGAAGATCAACAAAGTTAATTCCTTTTACAACACGTCCATTTTTAACATCTAAACAAGGTATTATTCTATTTTTAAGCATTTACCTCCTTAGCTAATTCATCCAATTTAATATCGCCATCATAAATAGCTTTTCCAACTATAATACCTTCAATATTTTTAATATTTAATTCTTTAGCTTTTTTAATATCATCTATTGATGAAACTCCACCTGATATAATCACTGGACAATTAGATATATCGGCAACCTTTGATGTCTCTAAAAAATTGGGGCTTTGTTTCATTCCATCTCTATTAATATCAGTATAAATCAATCTACTTGCACCATAGTGGTTAACATCCCTCAAATAATCTAAAGTTAATTTATTTGAACTTTCTTTCCAGCCAGAAACTGACAAATATCCATCTTTAGCGTCTAAACCCAACGCAATTTTATTTGGAAATTTTTCACAAGCTTGTTTTAAAAAGTTTTTATCTTTTATAGCCGCACTTCCTAAAATAACTTTTTCAACACCGGCATCAGTATATTGCTGTATACTTTCAAAATTTCTTATACCTCCACCAATTTCTATTTTAAGATCAAAATTTTTAATTATTTCTTTAATAATATCCAAATTAACTGTTTTGCCAGTTAAGGCCCCATCTAAATCGACAATATGTAAGTTTTTAAAACCATAATCTTTATATTTGCCTGCTTGTTCCACTGGAGACATTTCGTATTCAGTTTTGTTATCAAAGTCTCCTTTAACTAATCTCACACACTTTTTATCCTTGATATCAATCGCTGGGAATATTTTCATTATAAATTTATAAAATTTTCAATTATTTTAAGCCCGATTTTATCACTTTTCTCAGGATGAAACTGTGTTCCAAAAATATTTTCTTTTTCAACTGAACAAACGATATTTGAAGAATAATCTGTTGTTGCTGAAATTACATTTTTATCTTCTGGAATAAATTCATAACTGTGAACAAAATACATGTGGGATTTATTTTCAATATTTTTAAAAATTTTACTGTCTTTCATTATATAAATTTCATTCCATCCAATATGAGGAAGTTTAAATTTACCATTTTGATTATCTATCTTTGATACCTTTCCAGATACCCAGCCAAGTCCTTTTGTTTCTGTTTCTTCATAACCTATGTCTGCAAACATTTGTAAACCAACACATATTCCAAGTATTGGTTTTTTATTGTTTATTGCAAACTCATTTAATTCATCTACTAAACCATTAATATTTTTTAGGGCATCAACACAACTCTTAAACGAACCCTGCCCTGGCAAAACAACTTTATCGGAAGATTTGATCTTGTTTAAATTTGAAGTTACTTCGATATTTACTTTATCTTTAGCAACTTCCTTAAATGAGTTTATTACCGAGCTTATATTGCCCGAATTATAATCAACAATTGTAACTTTCATTAAACTTATAATGAGCCTTTAGTTGATGGAATACTTTTTTTGTTTCTTGGATCCATCTCTAATGCAGCTCTTAGTGATCTTGCTAATGCTTTATAACAAGACTCAATTATGTGGTGGCTGTTATCACCATAAATATTTTCTACGTGCATTGTAATGCCAGCTGATTGGGAAAAGGCTTGGAACCATTCTTTGAATAATTCAGTGTCCATCTCACCAAGTTTCTCAACTTTTAATTTTACTTTCCAAATTAAATAAGGTCTGTTTGAAACATCAATCGCAACTCTAGTTAATGTTTCATCCATTGGAATAACTGTATGCGCATATCTTTTTATTCCCACAAATTTTTTAGCTGCTTTTTTTAAAGCCTCACCAATAGCAATACCTGTATCTTCTGTTGTATGGTGAAGATCGATATGAGTATCTCCTTTTGCTTTTACTTTTAAATCAATTAAAGAGTGCTTTGATAATTGCTCAAGCATATGGTCTAAGAAACCTATGCCGGTGTCAATTTGATACTTGCCTTTACCATCAATATTCACTTCGACATTGATGCTGGTTTCTTTTGTTTTTCTAGATACTTTTCCTTTTCTAGCCATATATTTTTAATGGTATACATACATAACCTCACTATATCAATATCAGTCTTAACACTTGAAGTATCAAAAATAGTTACCATTTATTAAGCATGACAACAATTGTACTAGTTAGAAAAAATAATGAAGTAGTAGTTGCTGGAGATGGACAAGTAAGTATGGGAAATACTGTTGTTAAAAGCACAGCTTCAAAAGTCAGAAAGATTGAGAAAAGAGATGTGGTTGCTGGGTTTGCGGGCTCAACTGCTGATGCTTTAACTTTATTTGAAAGACTAGAGGGAAAACTTGAAAAACACGCAGGTAATTTATCAAGAGCAGCTGTTGAATTAGCCAAAGACTGGCGAACAGATAAATATTTAAGACGACTAGAAGCATTAATGGCGGTAGGAGATAAAAATAATAGCTATATTATTTCAGGAACCGGAGATGTACTAGAGCCTGAAGGAGATATAATAGGGATAGGGTCTGGTGGAAATTACGCCTTAGCTGCAGGAAAGGTTTTAATTGAAGGTGATATGTCGGCTGAAGAAGTTGCTAAAAAAGCTATAAAAGTTGCAGCTGATATATGTGTTTTTACAAATGACAATGTTAAAATTGAAAAAATATAATGGATAATTCAAACGTAACACCTTTACATCCTAAAGATAAAGCTCAAAAGGAAGAAACATCTTTAGTAAGCTCTTTGTCTCCAAGAGAGATAGTTTCAGAATTAGATCGTTTTGTTGTTGGACAAAATAAAGCAAAAAAAGCTGTGGCAGTTGCTCTTAGAAATAGATGGCGAAGACAAGCGCTTAAAGGTGAAATGAAAAATGAAGTTTTACCAAAAAATATTTTAATGATTGGTCCAACTGGGGTTGGAAAAACAGAAATCTCGAGAAGACTATCAAAACTTGCAGAGGCGCCTTTTGTTAAAGTTGAAGCAACGAGATTTACAGAAGTGGGGTATGTTGGGCGAGATGTTGAACAAATTGTAAGAGATCTAATAGAAATTGCAATTGCAATGGAGAAAGTTAAAAAAAGAAAAGAAGTTTTTACACAAGCTCAAAAAGCAGCAGAAGAAAAAGTTTTGGATGCTTTAGTCGGAAAAAAAGCAAGTTTAGCTACAAGAGAAAGTTTTAGAAAAAGACTAAGAAACGGTGACCTAGATGATAATGAAATAGAAATTGCTGTGAGTGACAGCAGTTCTGGTGGTGCTTCTTTTGAAATACCTGGAATGCCAGGAGCAAACGTAGGTATGATTAATATTGGTGAAATGATTGGTAAGTCAATGGGTAATAAAGAAAAGAAAAGAAAAATGACTGTAAAAGAATCCCATGAAATTTTAATCAACGATGAATCAGATAAGCTTATTGAACAAGATAAAATAGTTAAAGCTGCGAAACTATCTACAGAAAACAATGGAATTGTATTCCTAGATGAAATAGATAAAATTTCAGCTAGGACTGATAGGGTTGGTGGAGATGTTTCAAGAGAAGGTGTGCAGAGAGATTTGCTACCTTTAATTGAAGGAACGACAGTTAATACCAAACATGGGCCGATAAAAACTGATCACATTCTTTTCATTGCATCTGGAGCTTTCCAACTTGCAAAACCATCTGATCTTTTGCCAGAACTTCAAGGAAGATTACCGATTAGAGTTGAACTAGAAGCTTTAACTAGCGATGATTTTAAAAGAATTTTAAGAGAACCAGATTTTAGTTTAATTAAACAATACGTGGCTCTTTTAAAAACTGAAAATGTTGAATTAGAATTTTCAGATGATGGTATAGACGCAATAGCAAATATAGCATCTGAGGTAAACACAACTGTAGAAAATATTGGAGCAAGAAGACTACATACTATTATTGAAAAAATCTTAGATGAAATTAGTTTTACAGCAACTGATCGTTCCGGGGAAAAGATTATTATTGATAAAAAATATATTAATAACAATCTTGATAATTTAGTAAAAGATACAGATTTATCAAAATTTATTCTTTAAATTTACAAGTATCCCAATTCAATCATTTCACTTTCAAAATTTTTTTCTATTTTATCCTTATTTTTTAAATCTAAAATTTTTCTCCAATCATTTTTAGGACCAAGATTGAAAAAATTTTTCCTTTTACCAGTCTTGCTATCGATTACAGCCTCATAGAATGTTTCAATTTCCTCTTTTTTTTTCATATTTTCAAAATCTGTAGTTTTAATTGCTTTGTTTAATTTAATCATATCGAGATTTGATTTCATACCTAATGAATCTAAATATTTAAAAATTTTTAGTAAAACAGTTTTTTTTTTATTAGTTAAATCCTCATATTTAACTAATAAATATCTATTTTGTTTTTGAAAAGCTTTCCAAGAACTGTAATTATAACCCCATGATCCTAAAAAAACTCTACAATTTTTAACTGTTTTGTCCATAAATCTAGTTTTATCAATCATTGTTTCTGTTGCTTGGTCAATGCTCAAATTATAATGGTGTGCTAAAGAAGTAACAACATTTCTTGGATCCCTAACAATATAAATTGCTCCTAATGTATTTTGTAAATTTGTGAAATCGCATTCATACATTTTACTCAAGGAACTATGAGTCTTAAAAAATTTTATTTTTCCCTTATCTTGATTAAGAAAATTTTGAGCATTAATAAAGTTTTTAAACACTTCTTTTTCATCATCAACATTAACTCCAAGAGATAATAAATGATTAGACATTGGAAATTGGGATATTTTTGCCAAATTTTCAAATTTAAAAACTCCATCGTTTGAATAAAAATAAGATGACAATATAGATCTCAAAAGAGTGTTTCCACTTTTGGGATATGACGCTAACCAGATAATCATGCTTTTTTATTTTTTTTTAAATATATATAAAAAGCTCCACTTCCCCCATCTTCAATTTTTGCATCTTGAATGTCGTAAATCATTGTCATTAACTTTTTATTATTTGAAATAAACTCAGGTACGGAAAATTTTAAAATACTTAAGTCTTTTGAAACATATGGATTATTTTCATTATTAGAATGAATTCCCTTTCCTGTTACAACAATAAGTCTGTTCACACTTTCTAAAAAAGATTTAATTATGAAATTTTCTACTGCTTTATTTGCTTCCTCAAGGGTATATCCGTGTAAATCAATCGATTTAGTTGAAAAATTTTTATTTGTTCTTTTTTTAAAATCTTTATCAGTTAATTTTGCTTCATTATTAATAAAATTTTCCCAATCTTTTTTATCTTTATCTGAAATTTTATCGTTCAATTATGTTAAAATATTAACCAGCTGCCAATTTGGATTTTGAGAAGTTAGATCTCTAGAAAAAACCCAAGTATCATAGATTTTTTTAATTTTTTCTGGGTGACCAGAAATGATTTTTTTATCCTTATCTCTAATGCAAGTTATCACCTCAGCAATAAAATCTACTGTAACATTTAAAAGATTTCCTTCTTTTTTATGTTCTTTAATTTCAGCTTTGTTTACTCCAATAAATGTAATTTCTGCAAAATGACCACTATCATTTCTTTCTTTAAGCGCTTCATTAAATTGATTATATATTTTTTTATTTAACAAAGGCTTGCTTGCAATAATTTTATTATCATTATCGCTAAAATCAGTAATTATAGTTTCGTAAGCTATTTCAGCACCTTTTAAGAAGTCTTTTTGCTCTTCTTCGTCAAAAGTATCTTTCAAGTCTTTTTGTTGTTCAACTTTTATATTTTTTAAAACTTCTTTGAATTGTGGTGGCGCTTTACCTTCGAAACCGGTTCTTTTACCTAAAATTCCTCTTAATCTTAAAAAAATAAAACCTGCAATCATCGCCAAAAGAATGATATCTATATACTCGAAACTATAATTCATGTTTAAATAGTAATTACTCTATTGATTAATTTCAACCAGCAATTTAGATTAAGGACAAATGAACCCAATATTTTTAACAATTATTTTAATTCCTGCGATAGAAATCTATCTTTTAATAAAAATAGGTAGTCAAATAGGGGCAATAACAACGATTTTGTTGATTTTTGCAACAGCTATTATTGGTATTTACTATGCAAAATACGAAGGATTAAATACATTAAAAGCAGGATTTAACCAATTAAGAAGAAATGAAACTCCAACTTATGAAATGTTGTCCGGAGCGGCAATTGCATTTGCTGCATTGCTATTAATAATTCCAGGTTTTGCTACTGACTTGCTTGGCTTTTTATTAATTTTTCCTTTAAGTAGAAAATTCATATTTAGTATTTTGTTTAAAAAATTTAATCGTGTAAAGACAGATAAAAAAAATTTCATTGATGGTGAATACGAAGATATAGATGAAAATGATGACAGAAAAATTTAAAATTATAGGAAAGTACATAAAAGACATGTCGAGCGAAACAAAAAATGCTGAGACATATATTTTTGTAAAGGATCATATTTTAAAGTACAAACTTAATATTAACATTAATTCAAAAGCTTTAAAAAACAAAATGGTAGAAATAAATACTATATTAAAATTTGAAGATAAAGATAATTCTAAGCATAAGTCACATTTTGAAATGACATATGCTACAATTATTCAAGTTAATGATGATGTTAAAGAAAAAAAAGAATTAGAAAAAATTATTTTATGCGATGTGCAAATCAAAATTTATCAAGATCTTGAAAAATCTTTTTTAAACATGTTGCATAATTCCGGTTATGCTGGAGTGGAATTTGAAAAAAAAATAGATTTTGAAAATCTATATATGCAAAGATTTAATTAATAATAATTTTTTTTTTGATAATTTTTTAAATATTCTTTATGTTTAGAAATTTCCTCATTTGAAGGTTTTATCACTTTTTTAAAATAAGATACTAAGATGTTAGTTTCATTTTTTTCATCTTTTTCATCATTTTTAAAATCAAGCATTGGTTCTCTTTGATCAATAATATTTATATAAACTTTAGACAAAAGCTCACAATCAATTAAAGCTGTATGATGCACTCTTCTTGAATTATCTATTGTATACCTCTTACAAAGTGCATCTAAATTATTAGCAGAACCTGGGAACTTCTCTCTAGCCAAAATAAGTGTATCCACAATCTCATTTTTAATTGCTTTTTTCCCAAGTAAAGAAAGTTCGTTATTAATATGAGCTAGATCAAATTCTGCATTATGTATAACTAATCTTTTATCTTGAATAAATTCTAAAAATTCATCAACCTTTTCACTAAATTTTTTTTTATTTGATAAAAAATCATCCGTATAACCATGAATTTCTAGGGCTTTTTCTGAAACTTTTCTCTCAGGATTTAAATAACAATGAAACTTATTTTTAGTTGGTATTAAATTATCAAGTTCTATACATCCAATTTCAACAATTCTATGTCCTTCTTTGACAGATATTCCTGTAGTTTCTGTATCTAAAACTATTTCTTTCATTTAAGAATTTTGCTTA
>CABYCY010000014.1 GCA_902517615.1 uncultured Pelagibacteraceae bacterium | reverse complement strand
TTTTACAGAATTTTTCTCAGTTGCTTTTTTTCCAATATCACCAAGATGTTTGTTGCAAACCTCAACTACTTCAGGATCAAGCTCATACCAATCAATAAAGTTAAATTTTTTTGAAATACATTCTCTAGCAACACCGCCATCACCACCACCTATAATAGCAGCTCTCTCATTATCTTTATTTAAATTTAAACCTGAACCCACAAATGTAGAGCTATACAAATGTTCATCTGTTGCTGCTACTTGAATTTCTCCATCTATAAATAAAGACTTACCAAATTGTTCCAAATCTAAAATTTCAATGTGTTGACCAACTTTAGATTTAAAGTCTTCTAAAACATCATTTACAACATAAGATTTTTGCAATCCTGGTGAACTATAAATATCGTGATATAAAGATTTAGTATCTCTATTAAATTCCTTTTTAACTATTCTTTTATGTTTAAATTCTTTCTTAATAATATCTATTGCAACTGATGGACTTATTTTTCCACAAGTAAAAAAATCAAAACTAATAATTCCTTTTTCTGGGAAAGTATGAAAACTAATATGACTTTCTGCTAATAATGCCAATATTGTAAATCCTTGAGGTTCAAATTTATATTTTGAAATTTTAAGAATTGTTACTTTTGCAGCTTTTGCAATTTCATGAATTACTTTTTCAAATACTGAAGGATCGTACTCTTTTGTTGTGCCAATGATGTCTAGAGTTATATGTTCTCCAACTTTAGTCATTAGTTATCCTTTTTGTAATTCTTTGCCTTGGATAAAACTTTTTTCATTTCATTTTTAGAAAGAATCTTAGGCTTACCCAATTTAAGGCTGGTTATATACTGAAGCGATATATTTTCAACCTCTTCAGCTAACTCAAAAGCTTTTGGTAAATTTGTTTCAAATGCAATCTGTCCGTGATTTGCAATTAAACAAGCTTTACGATCTTTTAATGCTTTTAAAATATTTTTTGATAAATCTCTGGTTCCAAAAGTTGCATATTTCGCACATTTGATATCATGACCTCCTGCCATAGCTACCATATAGTGAAACGATGGAATTCCTCTCTTGTGAGTAGAAACCGCTGTTGCGTTTGTAGAATGAGTATGAACAATTGCATTAGCTTCTTTTTTGTTTTTGTAAATATCTTGATGAAATTGCCATTCTGAGGACGGAATACCTTTTTTTTTATCAAACTTCCCTTCTAAGGAAACAAAAACGATGTCTTTATTTTTTAAAGAAGAATATTTTTTTCCAGATGGAGTAATTAAAAAACCATCTTTATATCTGACAGATATATTTCCTGACCTAAGAGCAGATAACTTTCTGCTATTAAGCATTTTTGAATATTTGATTATTTCAGCCTTTATTTTACCCATTAAAAACAACTTGATTTTAACTTAATTTAAGATGAGACTATAGAAAATTTAAAATGGCTGATACAATAAAATATTTCTTGGAAGAAAGCAAAATGCCGAAGACTTGGTATAACATTGCTGCAGATTTACCAAAACCTATGGAGCCTCCTCTTCATCCAGGAACATTAAAACCAATTGGACCAGATGATTTAGCTCCTTTGTTTCCAATGGCTTTAATTGGCCAAGAAGTTTCTCAAGATAGAGAGATAGAAATACCTGAGCCTGTAAGAGAAATTTATAAACAATGGAGACCATCACCATTATATAGAGCTAGAAAATTAGAAAAACATTTGGATACTCCAGCAAAAATTTACTACAAATATGAGGGTGTTAGTCCTTCTGGCAGTCACAAACCAAACACTGCTGTTGCTCAAGCTTTTTACAATAAAGAAGAAGGTACGAAAAAAATAACTACTGAAACAGGTGCAGGTCAGTGGGGAACTTCACTAGCATTTGCATGTAAATTATTTGGAATTGAGTTGGACGTATATATGGTAAAAGTAAGTTTTGAACAAAAACCATATAGAAAACTTGTTATGCAAACTTATGGGGCAAGATGTGTTGCAAGTCCATCAAAAGAGACAGATAGTGGTAAAGCAATCTTAGCAAAAGACCCAAACAATACTGGAAGTTTAGGAATTGCAATTTCTGAAGCTGTAGAAATGGCTGCTAAAAATCCTGATACAAAATACGCGTTAGGAAGTGTGCTAAATCATGTTTTAATGCATCAAACTATCGTAGGCAATGAAGCATTATTACAAATGGAAATGGCAGATGATTATCCTGATATATTAGTTGGTTGCACAGGAGGTGGAAGTAATTTTTCAGGATTAGTAAATCCATTTTTAGGAAAAAATTTTAGAGAAGGAAAAAAAACAAGAGTAATCGCATGTGAACCAAAATCATGCCCTACATTAACAGAAGGTAAATTTGTTTATGACTTTGGTGATACGGGCAAATTAACACCTTTGGTAAAAATGCATACTTTAGGATCTCAATTTATTCCACCAGCAACACACTCAGGTGGATTAAGATATCATGGCATGGCTCCGCTCGTGAGTCACCTAAGAGATATTAATGCAATTGAAGCAAAAGCATATGGTCAAAAAGAATGTTTTGAAGCAGGAGTAAATTTTGCAAGAACGGAAGGTATAGTTCCTGCACCTGAAGCAACACATGCTGTTAAGGGTGCTATTGATGCTGCTTTAGAGTGTAAAAAAAATGGAGAGTCTAAAACAATATTATTCAATTTATGTGGTCATGGACATTTTGACATGAAAGCATATGGAGATTACTTCGAAGGAAGCTTAGCAGAAGATAAGTTTGATAAAGGAAGTATGGATAAAGCATTAGAAGACCTTCCAAAAATTGCCTAATTAATAATTTGAGTCTAATAAAACCATTTAAAGCTTTACGGCCAATTCAAAAACTAGCTCGCAGAATTTCAACTCCAAATCCAAAGTATTTTAATAGTTTAAAATCTCATCAGAGATTTGGTTATTTAAAGATTTTAACTAGCAAAAACCTTGTTCAATCAAAAAAATATTTTGCAAATATGAAGAAGAAAAAACTGATAACTAAAGAAAGTAAAGATTGTTATTATATTTACAAAATTTCCGATAAAAACCATCAACAAATTGGGATACTGGGTAAAATAGATTTAAATAATTATGACAACAAAAATATTTTAGGGCATGAAGAAACTTTTAAAAATAGAGTTTTTGAAAGAAAAAAACAGATATTAAATATTTCAACACAAGTAGGTCCAATTTATACAGCTTATAAATACAACAAATACCTTCAAAATTTCTTAATTAAAGTGACAAAATCAAAGCCAATTTATTCATTTAAATCATTAGACAAATTTAATCATCAAGTTTGGGTTGTTGATAGAGAAAAGAATTTAAAAAATTTTATTAAAAAAATTAATAAAATATATATTTGTGATGGTCATCATAGAATACAAGGAATGCTTAAAAGTAATAAAAAAATATCCCCCATGATTATTGCTTTTCCCCACAATCAAATAAAAATTTTAGATTACAATAGAGTATTAAAAAGTAATTTAAGTAGCGAAAAAATTATTAGTATTATCAGTAAAAATTTTAAAATTAAAAAAATTAAAAATAACTCAAAAAATTTAAAAAAAGGTGTTTTAGAAATGTATATGAATAATCAATGGTATTTACTTAAGCTAATCAAAAAAAATAAAAAAATAGATGTCACTATTCTTCATGAGAATATTATTAGTAATATTAAAGCTACTAAAATTGATTTTATTTCAGGGATTAATGGCTCAAATCGTCTTAAAAAATTAGTAACTTCTAAAAAGTTTAATATAGCTTTTAAACTATGTCCTACAAATATTTCAAGTGTTATGAGGATTGCAGATAAAAAAAGATTTATGCCACCAAAATCAACCTGGTTTCATCCAAAACCTTTAGATGGGTTAATTTGTTCTGAATTATAACACAAATTTTATTTTTCCTATTTTTTGACCCACAGAATTTGTTACTTCACGAGATTTAATTTTTGCTAATTCATTTTCATCTATAATATTTAATTCAGAAATTAATCCTGCTATTGCGGTTTCAGCTGCCCTTGATGCACCATCTAAAATTTTAACTACTAAAGCAGATTTAATTTCAGGTATTAGTGCCAAAAATACTCCTTCAGCACCATTTTTAAAGAATATTTTTTTTTTAGAAAGTTTTGTTAAGATGCAATTAACACTATTTGTTCCCCCAGTTATTTCTGGAAAATTAACACATGAGTTAAAAATTTTTTTTGCTATATCTGTATTTTCATTTAATATTTTTCCATCTGTTAATCGAGACGCTGCTAATGCAAATTTTTTTAAAGGCATTAAGGGATTGGGAAGAGTACAACCATCAATTCCAATATTTTTTATTTTAAAGTCTGATAAATTTTCAACTAATTGAATTAAATCCTTTTGTAATGGATGTTTTTTTTCATGATAATTTTCTAAAGTTAAGTTTTTATGTTTACATACCGCAAGGTGTCCACAATGTTTCCCTGAACAATTATGATAAATCCTTCTTTTACTTTCATTTTCTAATTTTACTTTAAATTTATCCTCTAAATTCCAAGGCCAATCATATCCACATGAAAGATTTTCTTCATTAATATTAATTTTTTTTAACCAACTAGAAATGATTTCCTGATGAAATCTTTCTGCATGATGTGATGCTGTAGTAATTGCAATTTGTTCTTCACTGAGACTCATGGAATCTGCTACGCCATCCTTATAAAGATTTAGAGTTTGAATTGGTTTTAATGCTGATCTTGGGTAAATATTTAATTCTGAATTACCCCACTCTTTTAAGATGTTTCCTGATGAATTAATTAATACTGCTACACCTTGATGAAAACTTTCTATTTCACCACTTCTAGTAACTTCAACCATTTTTAAAGTTTCCATATATCTACTTGTTAAATAATTTTTTTAAACCTTCAGTTGATGCTTCACAAATGCCTTTTTCTGTAATTAAATTAGTAACGTATTTTGCTGGTGTCACATCAAATGCTAAATTTATTGACTTGCTTTTTTTAGGATAAATTAGAACTTTCTTAATTTGATTATTCTCATCGACACCCTCAACATGAGACAACTCCTCAGAATTTCTTTTTTCTATAGGAATATCTTTTGCATCTTTAGTATCCCAATCTATTGTTGAGCTTGGAAGTGCAACATAAAAAGGAACATTATTATCATGTGCAGCTAAAGCCTTAAGGTAAGTACCTATTTTATTACAAACATCTCCATTTGATAAAGTTCTATCAGTTCCAACTATACACATATCAACCTCACCTCTTTGCATTAAAATACCTCCTGTATTGTCAGCAATAATGGTGTTTGGTATTTCTTCTTCATTTAACTCATACGAAGTTAAATTTGCACCTTGATTTCTTGGTCTTGTTTCGTCAACCCAAACATGTACAGGAATACCTTTTTTATGTGCATGATAAATTGGCGATGTAGCTGTCCCCCAATTAATAGTTGCTAACCAGCCAGCATTGCAATGTGTTAAAATATTAACTATGTCTTTCTTTTTATTATAAATTTCCTCAATTATTTTTAGTCCATTAATACCTATGTTTTCACAGAATTTTTCATCCTCATCACATATTTCTTTAGCTTCTTTTAAAGCTATATATAAAATTTGATCACTATTAATTCCTGATAATTTTTTCATCATACGATCTACAGCCCATTTTAAATTTATTGCTGTAGGTCTAGATTTAATTAAATCTTCTGAGCTTTTTTTAATAAATTCAGGATCATTATTTTCTTTAACTGCTAAAGCCATTCCATAAGCAGCAGTTCCTCCTATTAAAGGCGCTCCTCTGACCTCCATTATTTTAATTGAATTAATTGCATCTTTTACTGTTTTAAGTTCTTTAATCATAAATTGATGAGGAAGTTTTGTTTGGTCAATAATTTTTACAACATTATTTTCAAACCAAATTGTACGATATTCTTTACCTTCAATTTTCATATTAATAAATTTGTTCTAAAAAATTAATCATATCTTTTACATTTGATTGTTTCTCAGCAAAGCATTTGGTTAAAGGTATTCCGTGATGTTTACCAAAAATCAATTTTGCCTTGCAATCAGATTTACTAATATCTTTATACACAACAGTATTTAAATTTAAAAAAGAGAGAGTTTTAGAAGTTTCCCAACCATCTTTATCATGCACATAAATTATCGTATTATTCAAATTTTTTAAATCAATTTGACTGACTCCATAAGTTCTCACAAGTTCCCAGAATTTCCATTCTCTTCTATTATTTAATTTTCCAGAAAAAGCTGGATTAATTGCAATAGTACCTGAGATTTTATTTGGATATTTAGATTTTAAAGTAATTGATGCCCAACCTCCCGCAGAATGTCCTGCTAAAATAATATTTTCAAAACCGATATTAATTAGTTCATCTACTTTGTTTATAATAAGTTTTTGTTTTCGAAATTGTTTTGCACCGCTGAATTTTATTATATCAAAGTCGTCTTTAATTATTTTTGAAAAATTATCTTTTGATGAATTTTTATAAATATTATCCATCTTTCTCCAATGATTTTCGGTCCAGCCTCTTACTCCTGAACAAAGATGATAAATTTTAACTTTAAGATCCTTTATCTTTTTATCATGTAAATTAAGTATTATTGGAGGAACTTTATTCCATTTTTTGTTGCATTTATCCAAAGTTTGCTCACCTTGACTCCCATGAGTATATAAAATTAAAACTATATTTTTTTTATTAGATATATTTTCAATTGGATAAATCTTTCCTGTATTATTAATAAAACCATTATCCTTTGAAACTTTTTTTAAATCCTTTTCAAATTTTTTATCAGCAAATGAATTTGTACTTAGTAAAATAAATAGAATTGTAATTAATATTTTGTTCATTATTTAAGAGCTCTACCAGCTACTGTATTAAGTTTTTGGATTGTTTTTTTTGTTCTTTTTTCAGGTGCAGTAATTATTGCTACATCTAAACAATTATTAGTTGGATCATTTGGGTCTATGTGATCTTCAAAATTATCTATTAAATTTTTAATCATTACTTTTGCTTTTTCAGCATTTCCTAAAAGAACTTTTATTACTTGCTGAACATCAACATTTTCATGACCTGGATGCCAACAATCAAAGTCTGTGACCATAGATACTGAAGCATATCTAATTTCAGCCTCTCTAGCGAGTTTAGCTTCTGGCATATTAGTCATTCCGATCACATCTGCTTTCCATGATCTATATAAATTAGACTCGGCTAAAGTTGAAAATTGAGGACCTTCCATAACAACGTAAGTACCATTTCTTTGATACTCTATATTTGATTTCTTTATAGCGTCTTCACATGCATTCATTAAACCATTCGATGTTGGATGAGCCATAGATACATGAGCAACTATTTCTTCATCAAAAAAGGTTTTTGTTCTTGCAAAAGTTCTGTCAATAAATTGGTTAATGATAACAAATTTACCAGGTGTTAAATCCTCTTTGAGAGATCCTACTGCAGAAACAGAAACAATATCTGTTACTCCTAGTTGTTTGAGTGCATCAATATTTGCTCTAAAATTTATATTTGATGGTGAAATAAAATGACCTCTTCCATGTCTTGGTAAAAAATAAACTTCCTTATTATTGTAGTTTGTTTTTAAAATTTGATCTGATGGTTTTCCCCATGGAGTATTTAGATCAAGTAACTCTCTATCTTTAAATTCTTCAACATCATAAAGACCACTCCCGCCAATTATCGCTAATTTATTAGTTGTCATCGTTAAAAATTTAATTATTTATACTTTTATATTTAACTATTATGAATTTAAAAGAATATATTAGATCTATCCCAGATTATCCAAAAAAAGGGATTTTATTTAGAGACATTACTACTTTAATTAAAGATCAGAATGCATTTTCTGAAACTATAAACCAAATAGTTGAAAGATCAAAAAAATATAACTTTACAAAAATAGCTGCAATAGAGTCTCGTGGCTTTGTATTTGCTTCAGCAGTTTCCTATATTCTAAAAAAACCATTTATAATGCTAAGAAAAAAAAATAAATTACCTGCTGATGTTCACTCTATTGATTTTGAACTCGAATATGGAACAGCAACAATCGAAGTTCACAAAGACTCTATAGAGGAAAGTGATAGTGTCCTAATAATAGATGATTTAATTGCAACTGGTGGTACTGCAGAAGCTGCTGCTAAACTTGTTGAAATTTCAAAAGGTAAAGTTTCGGCATTTATTTTTGTGATTAACTTATTTGATTTAGGTGGATCTGATAATTTAATTAAAAAAAATTATAAGATAGAAAATTTAATTGAATTTCCTGGACATTAATCAAATTTAAAATCTTTTATATTCGTTGTTTCATATTTTTCAAATGGCATATGTATCCATGGTGAATCCTCTAAATAATCTACTGAATAGTCTGGATTAAATTTTGATGTTGATTTGTGCCACAATACAGCAGTTTTTATTTTATCCTCTAAATAAAAACCATAAAAATGTTCTAACCATTTAATACTTTTAATAAGTGTTTTTCCTGAGTCTGCTAAATCATCAACTAAAAGTATATGAGATCCTAAATTGGGGGTTGTTTTAGTTAAATCTCTTGAAAAAGTAAATTGCCCTTGTTGATTTTTTATATCATCGCTAGTCCCATGATATGATTCAACAGATAGAATTGCCAAGGGTAAATTAAACAGTCTACTAAACACATCTCCGACTCTTAGACCTCCTTTAGCTATACATATTATTTGATTAAATTTACAATCATTATCATAAATTTTTTTAGCAAGTTGCTCTATCTTCTTATGATAATCTTCCCATGATATATAAATATCTTTCATAAAATTAAAAATTTTGCAATCTCAAGTAGCTTGATTCTTATTTTATATTGTAAATATAAAATATTAGTACCCAAAAAAACTTATCCACAGGCAAGTTATTGGTTTGAAATTAATTTTTATAATTATAATTTAAAGCCTTATGAGAATAGAAGAAGAATTAAAATTAGATTATTCAGACGTTTTATTTAGACCCAAAAGAAGTACTTTAAAAAGTCGTAAAGATGTAAATCTACTAAGAACCTATAGATTTAAATACAGCAAGAACGAATGGTCAGGTATTCCAATAATGGCAGCAAACATGGATGGAGTTGGGGAGTTAAGTATTGCCGAAAAATTAAATGAACATGGAATGATTACATGTTTAACAAAACAACATGATGTAAAAAAAATTAAACAAAATAAATATATTAAAAAAATGTATTCAAATATAGCTTTGAGTGTAGGGATTAAGAAAGAAGATTTTCAAAATTTAGATAAAGTTTTAAAAGAATTCAGTTTTTTTAAATTTATTTGTATTGATGTTGCTAATGGATATTCAGAACATTTTACTAATTTTGTTAAATCAGTAAGAGATAAATATCCTACCAAAACTATTATTGCTGGAAATGTTGTTACTGCTGATATGGCACAAGAATTGGTTCTTAGTGGCGCTGATATTGTTAAAGTTGGTATTGGACCTGGAAGTGTTTGCACAACAAGAATTCAAACTGGTGTTGGTTATCCACAATTGAGTGCAGTGATAGAATGTGCTGATGCAGCCCATGGACTTGGAGCACATGTGATCGCAGATGGTGGATGTACCTGCCCTGGTGATGTTTCAAAAGGATTCGGTGGAGGTGCAGATTTTGTAATGTTAGGTGGCATGTTAGCTGGTCATGATGAGGGTCAAGGTAAGTTGGTAAAAATTAACGGTTCAAAATATATTGAATTTTACGGATCAAGTTCTGAAGTTGCCAATAAAAAACATTATGGTGGACTATCTTCTTATAGAAGCAGTGAAGGAAGAACTGTAAGAGTAAAATACAGAGGTAAAATAAATGATACAGTATTAAACATTCTTGGAGGTGTGAGAAGTAGCTGTACATATGTTGGGGCTCCATCATTAAAACAATTAAGCAAATGCACAACCTTTGTAAGAGTATCAAATCAGTTTAACGATACTTTCATAAAGTAATAATTTTTTTTTAAATGGTAGCGGGCAGTGGGATCGAAACACTGACCTCAGGCTTATGAGTCCTGCGCCATAACCCTTGGAGCCAACGTATCCTGCAAGAACATCTTCAAAACTCCTTTGTCTCTGCTCTTTTCTTTCTAGACTCAGATTTATATAAACTTAGACTCTAGTCAACTTCTATTAAAGCATTGGAGCATGAGTGGAGCATAGATTTTATATTAATAGCGGTACCAAGTGGATTTCGAAAATTGAAAGTTGTTCTACAGAACCTCCCTTAAAAAATTAATTAATTTCGAGTATTTTTTTTACGTGTGGTATCAGAGCATTAGCTATTTTCTGACTTCCTATTTTATTGTGATGAATAAAATCATAAATAGACTCATCGTCAAGAATATTTTGTAAATATAATTTTAAAACAAAAGGTCGGTTGGAAGGTTCCATTTTAGAAATTGCATGGTTTTGAGCCATAAAAACTTTACCTACATCAACACAATATGACTGTCCATCCTCATGCTGTTTCTTTGCTCTAGGATGTAAATTCCAGACTGATTTTTCACTTTCAAATTTACATACAGCAATATCTTGTTGTATAATTAAGATTTTTGAATTTGGAAAAAACTTTTTTGTTTCTAAAATTAAATTTTGTACAAGTTTAGTATAAAAATTATATCCAAGTTTTTTTTTTGGTTCAGTTATATCTTTATAAATACCTGGATTAGTTATTGGTTCTGACTTATTATAATGACCAGCCCATACAATATTATTCTCAATTTTTCCAACTAAATTAAAAAATCTATTCTTAGCATTTCTAATTTTCGCATACAAAAAAGAGTTTCTAGATAAAGAAATCCTAATTTTACGCATTAGGCTCTTGCCCTCATAAAGATTGTCGTATTCGGTTAGAGCTTGGTTTCCTTGATTTAGCAACCCTGTATCATTGATACCAATATAAAATATAATAAGTGGAATTTTGAATGTAGTCAGATCTTTTGAATGCCAATTTTTTATAGAAAAAAGATGACCATAAGTTGTTTGTCCTTCAACTCCAGCATTTATTATATTAAATTTATTAGGTAAATTTTTTTCCATAAAACTCTGCCAAGTATCAGTATCAGAAACATATTTTTGATCAGTAGTAGAACCCCCAATGGTTAAAATTTGATCTTTTTCAGTCTGATCATTTAATCCGCGATATCCTTTGCCATCTCGGGTGTAATTAGTAAAGATTTTTTTATTTGATTCATATAATTCTGTAACATCGTATTTTATATCTTTATCCCAAAGCGCAGCTGGAACTTTAAATACATTTGGCTGTGATTTTAGCCACTGACCCATGATTAAATCAATTGAAATTATAATGGTGAGAAGTAAAATTATATTAATTATTATTATGTTAAATAATCTCATTTTTTTTCCCTTTGAACTTATTATCGGCAGAATTATTTTTTCTATTTATTTCTGTAAAACCATCGAATCTATCTAGTTTAATTGTTAAATCATCTTCTCCTAATAATTGAAAATGTTCAACCTTAAATAAGGCGTAGTTTTTGGTAGCGGGAAGTGGGATCGAACCACTGACCTCAGGCTTATGAGTCCTGCGCTCTAACCAACTGAGCTACCCCGCCATGAATACACGTTGATATATACTACTTATTTTTTTTCTTTCAAACAAGAAAATCAAAAAAAGAAGTAGAACTATCTTTTGATTTTTCATTATGGTGTCTAACTTAAATTGCATTTTAAAATTTTTGGTAATATTTATTTTTTTATTGTTTTAAATTTAGCTTTTGTATCACTGACTTTTGCTATACTTGTGCATCCATTATAAGCAACAATAACTAGAACAGCCAAAATGCTTATTATTGATTACATAAATAATTTGAAGGCTTTTAATTTATTCATCATTGAAATAAATAATTTTATAAAATATTGTTTCGCTTAATTTACATGATGCTTAATTCAAATCAATTTTTAATTGAATCAATTATTAATAAGAGGAAATTTATTTTTATTTTTTTATCTTTAAGTTTTCTATTAAGTTTCAACATGTCTTTTCTAGAGCCAGGAAGAGATATAGATGATAAAATTATGTTTATCCTTCAAAAGGATAATATCATAAGCTCAGATAAAATAGAGCAAATAAAAAAAAAAGAAAAATATTTACTAGAATCTTGTAAAAGAGATTTTATTTGTGAAAAAGACTATGTAGAAAAAATTAATTATCTAAATGCACAAAAAACTACAGGAATAATAAGTCTCATTATTGAGAAAATTTTAAATAAAATTAATATTGAAGAATACAAAAAAATTTCAATAAACTATTATTACACTTTATTAATATTAAATATTATTCCTTTTATATTAATATTTTTTTTATTAAATAAAAAAAAAATTCAAGAATTTGAAAAAATACTTTTTTTATCTTTGGTAAGTATTCCATTTTACTTTATTCTATTAAATTCAATTTTAAGACTTCAAATATTTCATTTTTATAGTGATATGCCTTGGCAATACGCACCTAGAACTAGTGCGCAAATTTTTTCAATAGTATCTATATGTCTGATATTTTATAAAAAAATAAAATTATCTTTTTTTACTTCTGCGGTAGCATTATTTACTCATACAGGTATAGGTTTCTGCATAAGCTCAATAATGGTAACAATAGCGTTTTATTATTACCTTAAAGAAAATAAATATTTTTATGATTTTTTATTATTTTCTTTATTATTTTTAGTATCTCTTTTTTTTCTAAAAAACTATATTCCAACACTTTTTTTACCAGAAAACAATTATCTAAATTTTGAAAAACAAAATTATTTTAATTTAAATTGGTTCGTATTATTTTTAATTTTACCTTTTTATATGAAAAGAAATTTTTTAGAAAAAAAAAAAATTATGTCTAATTATCAAAGAGATATTCTGTTTATTTTGGAAATGTTATTTATTTTTATTATAACTACTAAATTAATTTTTTTCTCTGACTATACTGATGGATTTTCAAAAATAGTTTTTAAATTTAATGGTATTCTTCTACCTTTATTAAGTGCAATCTATTTAAAAAATATTATTAATTTAACCTCAAAAAATTTTATAAAATTAATTCAAGATAAATTAAAAATTATTATTATTTTAGCAATATTAGTTTTATCTTTGCTTCTTTATTATAGATTGCCAATAACTATAAACAATTTTTTAAAAATGCCTACGGAATTAAATAATGTGAATGATTACTCAAAAAAACAAACACCTAATTATATTTTAAATGGAAATTTTTATAAATTTCATCCTTTAAATGAAAAAGATAAGTTTTGTCTATCTTTGTACTATTATTTTAATTTATAAAACTTGATGAAAAAACCATTTTTATCGATAATTATTACAACTTATAACGAACAAAAATATATTCATGCTTGTCTAGAATCGATTTATAAAAATAATTTTAAAAATATTGAAGTTTTAATAGTAGATGATGCAAGTACTGATAAAACTATAAAAATAATAAAAAAATTTCCAGTAAAACTTTTTATATTAAAAAAAAATAAAGGTGCTGCTTTTGCTAAAAATTTTGCAATAAAAAAAGCAAAATCAAATTTTATTTTTTTCATTGACGCCGATGCTACTTTACAAAAAAATATATTATCAAAGATGATTAAAATAATTAAAAAACATAAAAATTTGTCTGGAATTAATGGAATTTGGAGCGATACTCCAATTAATAAAGGTTACTTTCCTAAATATCAATCAGTAGATATGAATTTTGCAATGAAATCTATGGCAAAAAAAAAGTATTCATTTCACTGGGGTAATGGAAGTTTAATTAAAAAAAAGATTTTATTAGATCTTGGTGGATTTAATGAAAAATTTAAAGGTGCTGGTGCTGAAGATTATGAATTAGCTCTTAGAATTCCTAAAAATAAAAAATTTCTTGTTAAAAAGAATTTAATTTCAATGCAACACAATTTTCCATATTTCTTCTTTTCTGGTGTTAAAAAATATATTTCTAGAAGTAAAAGGCATATAGAAGTTCTACTTAATTTTAAAACAAATGATAAATTCCATACAACTAAAAAAAATTTTTTAATATTAATTCTGTCAAATTTAATAATTTTTTCTTCTTTAATAAATTACGATAAAAATATATTTTTTTTTGGTTTTTTTTTAACTATCTATTTTTTCTTAAATTTAAAAAAATTAATTTTTATCAAACAAAGAAATAATATAATTTTTTTATTTTATTTTTTTTTCATGTCTTTGATTGTAAATTTCTTAATTTCAGTAGGATCTGCTATTGGATGTCTTTCCTATTTTTTAAAAAAAATTAAGTAAAGTAATCAACATCATTAGTCTTATTTCAAGCTATATTACCCTTGATTATGTTCTAAAATATATGTACATGTCTTTAAATGAATATCTTAAATTTAGCTAAAAAAGCACAACTTCTTTTAAACAATGATATTACCTATGTAATATTGGGTGTTACAGCTCATTGTAACGCAAAATGTTCTCATTGTTTTTATTGGCATAATATTGAAAAAGCTAAATATAGAAAACATTTAAAAATAGATGAATTTGAAAAATTATCAAAAAATTTTAATGATTTGCTTCTTATCAATCTTTGTGGAGCTGAACCATGGTTAAGAAAAGATTTACCAGAAATAGCAAATATTTTTGCTAAAAATAATAAAGCTAAATACATAACAATTCCTTCAAACGGTTTTTTAACTGATTTAATTGTTAAAGGTGCTGAAAAAATGCTTAAAGATAATCCAGACACTTTTTTTAGATTTTGTATTTCAATTGATGATATTGGTGATGCTCACGATAAAATCAGGGGTGTTCCAGGTTTGTTTGATCAGCTAAGTAAAACTGTAAAGAAGATGGCTGAACTAAAAAGAAAATATAAAAATTTTTATTTAGTAAGTTCAACTGTTTATAGTAGAGATACAGATAATACTATTTTAGATACAATAGATTATATTAGAAAAAACTTACCATTTGATCATAATGCTATTACATATGTTAGGGGAACACCTAAAGATATAAGGACAAAAGTAAATGTAGATTTACAAAAGTATAAGGAAATTGCAAAAGATCTTGCAGAAAAAAATAATGTTAAAAGACACCCTTTGTCAGGAGTGATAAATTCAATTTCAAGATTAGCAGCAGAGAGAGTTTGTGAATCTGAGTATGCCAGAACTACTACTGAGAGACCATTTGAATGTTATGCTGGTACGAAGCTGCTTGTAGTAGATGATATTGGAGATGTTGCGCCTTGTGAAATTTTAAAAACAAAATTTGGTAATCTCAGAGATTACAATTTTGATCTAAAAAAAATGTTAAATGAACACGCTTCAAAAGAGTTGGTGCAATCAATAAAAGATAAAAAATGTAACTGTACATGGGAATGTGCAATTCAAAGTAGCATTATATTTAATAAAAAAGAATATCCTAAATTATTAAAGAAAACTTTAAATCCATATACTGCTGGTGAAATTCTAAAAAATTAATACATAGAATGTGTTGTATAGCAGGTTCAATAAATGGTGATCTTAGATTAGTTAAGAAGATGATTTCATCGATGAGGCACAGAGGGCCTGATGATGAAAATTTTTTTTCAAAAGAGAATGTTTCTCTTGGAATGGGTAGATTAAAAATTCTTGATTTAATCTCTGAAAATTTATGTCTATATAGTAATGAAGATCTGGTATTAAGTTATAATGGTGAGGTTTTTAATTATTTAGAAATTAAAAAAGAGCTAATTTCAAAAGGATTCAAATTTCAAACTACAGGTGACACAGAGGTATTGGCAAAAGCTTGGCAATGTTGGGGTGTGAAAAGCTTGGATAAATTGAATGGAATGTTTGCATTTTCAATATATGATAAAAAAAATCACAAGTTATATTTAGTTAGAGATATTGCTGGAGAAAAACCTCTTTATTATTATGAGTATGGAAATAAATTTTATTTTGCTTCTGAAACTAAAGCTTTAAAAAATATTTTAAATCTTAATTATAAAAAAAATAATTTTTTTGATAGTTTTCAACATTGTTTAATTAGTACATTATGGAAAGATTTAAAACAGATTCCAGCTGCACATTATTTAGAATTAGATATTAAAAAAAATAATAAAAAATTAGTGGAATATTGGAAATTTAAAAAGAAAAAAATTTATTTAAAAACTGTACAAGAGGAGTTTGATGAACTTTTAAAATCTTCTGTAAAAATGAGAACTAAAAGTGATGTGCCCTATGGTCTTTATTATTCAAAGGGAATAGATTCATCTTTAATATCTTCATACCATAAATTCAAAAACAAATTGTACTTCAATGACAAAAAAGATTGGAAAAAAGATTTCTTCAAAAATATAAAAAAAATTACTTACTTTTTAGATTTGCCAGTTGGCTCTCTATCATCCTATCCTTTATGGAAGCTAGGAGAAACAGCAAGAAAAAAAAAATTAAAAGTTATTCTATCTGGAGAGGGAGCGGATGAAATTTTTGGAGGTTATGTAAGGTATATGCCATTATATAATGAATGGATTTTAAAAAAAAAATTTAAAAGTTATTCTTATTTATTCAATAAGTTCTATAAAAATGATGTTACAGCATTTTCTTTAATCACTGCAAGAAACGAAAATATTGAACTCGTAAAATCCTTTGTTAAGCCATACTTTGAAATGTTTGAAGATGATCCTATAAATGCTATGGGTTTTTTTGATTTTAAGACGGTTATGCCAAGTTTATTGCAGATGGGAGATAGAATGGCTGCAGCACATAGTATTGAAAACAGATGTCCTTTTTTAGATAAAAGAATTATTGAGTTTGGTTTTAATTTACCATGGTATTTTAAAATTAATGATTATGAACAAAAAAAAATTTTAAGAGGATTGTTAAGAAAAAAATCTATGCTAGAACCTTTGTATAAAGAGAAAAAAGGTTTATCAATAATATATAATAAATGGTTAAATAGAGATGATTGGGATAGATCTAACTATTTTAATTTAGTAAACAAAAATTGGAAAAAAGCATATAAAATAAAATGAAGAAAGTGTTAATTACAGGAGGTGCTGGATTTATAGCTCCCCATATTGCAGAAGCTTGCTTAAAAAAAAATTGGAAAGTTGTATGTGTGGATACAAAAAAAGTTAAAAATAAAATAAAAAATAAAAAAATAAAATATCTTACAAAAAACTTACTTAAATTATCTAAAAAAGATTTAAAAAATATCGACTTTGTTGCACATATGGCTTTTGTAACAAATATTCCTTATACAATTAAAAGACCAATCTCTAGCACATATGATAACATAGATATGACAGCTCGATTTCTTAATATGTGCACAAAAGCTAATATTAAAAAATTTGTTTTTCCGTCTACTGCATCTCTTTATGGAAATAATCCTATACCTTGGAAAGAAAGTATGTTGGGTGATCCAATGGAACCATATAGCTGGCAAAAACTTTCATGTGAATATTTATGTAGTATGTGGAGTACTCGATACAATCTAAAGACTTCAATTTTTAGACTTTATCAAGTTTACGGTGAAAATCAGAGAGATGATTCTGCAATTTATAAATTTATTAAATTAAAAAAAAATAATAAGCCTATTACACTAACTGGCACCGCAGATAAGTCTTCTTTTAAAACAGGAAGAAGGGATTTTATATATGTAAAAGATATAGCTAATGCTTTTATTGCTAATTTCTTATCAAAAAAAACAGGATTTGGAGAAATTATAAATGTTGGAACTGGCAAAATGACTTCAATGCAAGAAGTTGCCAACATAATTGGGGGAAAAGTTAAATTTATCCCAAAAAGAGATTATGAAGTAGCTGCACATAAAGCAGATATGACTAGAAGCTCTAATATGATGAAATGGAAACCAAAAAGCAATTTTAAAAAATGGCTTAAAAATTTTGTAAAAAATATAGATGATAAATGAAATCTCAAATTTTGATAATAAAAAACAAATTTATTTAAACAATAAATTTTTTCCCCACATAGTTCTAGATGACTTTTTAGACAACGAAATTGCAGAAAAAGTTAATAATGAAATAGAAAATATAGCAGACGATTCGGACCCCTATTTTAATTTTAATGTAAAAAAATTTGCAATAAACGATCGCGAAAAATTAAAAGCAAATACAGTAAATTTAATTGATTTTCTTAATTCAGAGAAATTTATTAAACAGTTAGAAAATCTTACTGGTTTAAAAGGATTAATTCCTGATCCAAGACTAGAAGGAGGAGGAA
This sequence comes from uncultured Pelagibacteraceae bacterium, assembly GCA_902517615.1. GTDB lineage: Bacteria > Pseudomonadota > Alphaproteobacteria > Pelagibacterales > Pelagibacteraceae > Pelagibacter. The sequence goes on along the minus strand of CABYCY010000014.1, from coordinate 6,694 downwards.
TTCATTATGTTAAAAGTGGAGGTTATTTAAGAGTTCATTCAGATTTTCAATCACATATAATAAACAGTAATTGGTCACGAACTCTAAATCTATTACTATATTTTAATAAAGACTGGAAATCAGATTATAATGGCTCTATAGAACTATGGAGTGCGGATATGAATGAAAAAGTAACTTATGAACCTATTTTTAACAGAGCGTTAGTTTTTTATACAGGAAAAAATTCATATCACGGACATCCAAAAAAACTTACAACCCCAACAAACATTTTCAGAAAGTCTATTGCTTTATATTATTATATTGATAAGAAGAAACATTTAAAATTATCAGAAACTAATTTTGTTCCACTTCCTAAAGATGGTACATTTACGAAATTTTTGATGAAACTTGATCAATTATTACTTAGAGTATTTTCTTTCTTAAAAAGAAAACAGATAGTAAATGATAAGACCTATACAAAAATAATAAAAAAAATTACAAAAAAATAAATATATGAATGCTAAAATTAAAACAATTAACAATAAATGCTGCAGAATGTGTGAAAGTGATAAGTTTTTTAAAGTTATAAATTTAGGATACCATCCATTAGTAAATAGCTTAATTGAAAAAAAAAAAATAAAATTTAAAGATCCTGTATTTCCAATTGAATTAAAGCAATGTAAAAAATGTAAATTAGTTCAGCTTACTAAAATAATAGACGCTGAAGAAATTTATAAAAATGTAGATTATCTTTATTTTTCATCAGATATGCCTTCACTAAAAAAATATTTTAAAAATTACTCATTAGATTTAGAAAAAAGATTTCTTAAGAAAAATGATTTAGTTGTGGAAATAGGTTGTAATGATGGAATAATGCTTGAGAATTTTAGAAGAAAATATCAAATTTTAGGGGTTGATCCAGCTACGAATGTAGTTCTAAGAACTTTGAAGAAAAAAATTCCTGCAATCCCTGAATTTTTTACTAACAATATATCTTATAAAATTTCTAAAGAATGGGGTCAGGCAAAATTAATTTATGCTAACAATTGTATTGCCCATTTAAACGACCTAAGAGATTTTATGAGCGGTATTACTAATTTATTACAAAAAAAAGGTGTTTTTGTATTTGAATGTAATTATTGGGGGGGGTATGGTAAAAAATGTAAATTATTCTCTAATTTATCATGATCACTTTTCTTATTTTTCACTTGATACATGGATCAAATTTGCAAAAAAATATAAATTAAATATCTTTGATGCAGTAGTTACGCCTGCTCAAGGAGGCTCTTTGAGAGTTTTTTTATCAAAATCAAGTTTCAAAAAAACAAATAGATTAAAAAAACTTATAAAAGAGGAAAAGATAAATAATTTAAACAGTTTCAAAACTTCAATGAAATATAAAGAAAACGTCTTAAACACTGCTAATAAATTAAAAAATATTGTCTTAACTCTTAAAAAAAATGGAAAAAAAATTGCAGGCTATGGAGCGGCAGCAAAAGGAATGACTATATTGAAATGTTCAAAAATAGGAAATAAACTTGATTATTTTGTAGATGACTCACCTGCAAAACAAGGATATTTTTCACCTGTAGATCATGTACCTATAATCTCAAGAAAAAAAGCACAAAACAAATTACCAGATTATTTTATTATTTTGGCTCCAAATTATAGTAGAGAAATTATAAAAAAAGAAAAAAACTATTTAAAAAATGGTGGAAAAATAATTATACCTGATAAAAAAATCACTATTATTTAAAAAAATAAAGTTTTTTTCCCATTTTTCCAATTCTATATAAAAGACAAACCCAAAATAAATGTAATAAACAAATGATAGTGTAACTTAAAGGAGCTGTAACACCATCATAATTATTCTCGCAAGGTACAGATGAAATTTTAAGATTTTCAAAATGACTTTTTGCTATTATTTCTAAACTAAATTGATAACCAGGAGAAAAATTTGCACTTTTTATTGTTTCAAAAAATTTTTTACTATAGCCCCTAAAACCTGGAAATAAATCACTTGATTTTATATTTAATCCAATAGAACCAATAAAAGTTAAAAATTTATTACCATAATAAATATATTTTGGCATACCATTTTTTAAAGCTTTACCATGTTCATAAAATCTATTTCCCAACACTAAATCGTTACCCTCGATAAATTTTTGAAACATATTTTCAGTAAATTTTAAATCATATTGACCATCACCATGTACCTCAACGACATGGGAAGCTCCTTCATCAAAACATTTTTGAAGTCCAGAAAAGAGATTTGATCCATAACCGCCATGATTATTTCTAACAAGCGTTATATTTTCATTTTGAATAATATTTATTGTTTGATCGCTAGATCCATCATCGCTACAAATAATTTTATCAAAAGTATTTTTAGGAATAGTATCCAAAACATTTTTTATAAATTTACCTGAATTATATGTTAAAACCAAAGCAAAAATTTTCATTAGATAAAATTAATAGCAGATAAAGAAAAACCATCAAATATTTTATTTTCTTTAATCATTTTTTTTATATTTTTTAGTTTATAAAATTTTAATTTTAAAATTTTCTCTATTTTATTTTTTTTTATTTTAAATTTTTTATTATTTAAATCTACTAAGACAACAAGTGCTTTTTGTTTTGATAATCCAGGGTTTGGAATAAATTTTCCAATAAGCTTACATTTGCTGATTTTTTGTCCCGTTTCTTCTTTAAATTCTCTTTTGGCAGCTAAGATATAATTCTCATATTTCTTAATGTTTCCCATAGGAAATTCCCAGCTTAATCTTTTATATTTAAAATGTTTTTTTTTAATCAAAAGATATTCTAAATTATACCTTGAGATAATTATAACAGTGTCAGGTCTATCTACTTTTGTATAATTAATATTTTTAGATTTATAATTAATTATTTTTATATATTTGTTTTTAAATTTTACGTTTGTATCAAGTTTCATAAAATTTATTTTAAAGTTTTAAATATTTAATTTTATATATTTTTTTATAAATTAAATTGAATTATAGATTGTGAATAAGCTTATAAAATAAAGAAATATCAAGAATAAAATTAATTTTTTTCTAAAAATTTTTTTTTCATCTAATCTAACTCTATTAAGTAGAATATTTACGTTTGTAGTTTTGAATTTATCAATTTTTAAATTTTTTTTATCTGAGGTGATATCATCATTAAGTAAAGTTGTATCTTGATCGTTTTTTTTCACAAATTCATTTAAACAGCTATTTGCTTTAAATACAATAAAATTTCAAGATGCTAGAGATTTTTATAATCTTTTATATTTAATGGCTTTAGAAGAACTTCGGCTGAATATTTCATTTTTTCAACTTCTATATACAAATTTTTATCTTTCAACATATCTATTGTATTTCCTGAATTGACGTAACCAAATGACAAATTTTTATCAAAGCAAAATGAAAAATTTCCTGATGTTGTTCTTCCAATTATTTTATCTTCTAAATAAATAGGCTCTTCATGTAGTAACAAGGGTTGACCTGGCTTACTGTCTTTTAACGTGAACATCATCATTCTTTTATCTAAAGGCTTATTTTTTATTTTTAACAATGCATCTTTACCGATGAAGTTAATATTTTTTTTATAACTAATTGCAAACTGTAAACCAGCTTGATATTGATTTTCTTCTGGTGAAATATCATGACCCCAGTGCAAGAAACCACTTTCCATTCTCATAATATCCATAGCGTGCATGCCGCAATGAGATAGCTCAAAATTTCTACCTTCTTTAATTAAAAGTTTATAAAGTTTTAATACATCATCTTTATTAACGTAAAATTCAAATCCAAGTTCACCTACATATGATATTCTTTGAGCCCAAACTTTAAGATCTCTAATATTTACTTTTTTACCAGTGCCAAACTTAAAATTATCAGCAGTAAAATCATCATCACTAATCTTGTGTATCATTTCACGACTCTTGGGACCAAATAGTCCAAGACAACAAATATTTTCAGTAACGTCAGATAAAATAACTTCATCAGACAAGTATTTTAAAATATGATATTTATCACGCTCTCTAGTGGCTGCTGAACTTACAATTCTAAAATAATTTTTATCTATACAAACAACTGTTAGATCTGCTTCTATTCCTCCATCTTCATTTAACATGTGAGTATAGCTTGATTTACCAATTTCATTTTTAATATTAGCTGTACAAATTTTTTGTAAATCACTATGAGCTTTCTCACCTTTCAAATCAAATTTAGAAAAAGTTGAAAAATCGAAAAGTCCAACATTTTTCCTTGCATTTATGGTTTCATACTTTGTAGACGGATACCAATTTTGATAATTAAAACTGTAATTATATTTTGGCTCTTCTCTATTCAAAGAATACCACATAGGTCTTTCAAATCCTCCTGCTACACCAAAACAAGCTCCAGCTTTTTTTAATTCTTGATGATAGGGTAACAATTTGATATTTCTTGACGTTTCATGCTGTTTATAGGGCCAATGCATACCATAAAGATCTCCTAATGTTTCTGTAACTCGTTCCATTATGAATTTTGTAGACGAATGAAAATTCTGAAATCTTTTTATATCTAAAGAAAATAAATCTTCATTTATATGACCGTTGATCATCCATTCAGCTGTTACCCTACCTGCGCCTCCCGCACTTGCAATTCCAATACTATTAAATCCACAACAAGCATAAAGATTTTTTACCTCTGGTGTTTCTCCCAACAAATACTGAGTATCAGGGGTAAAAGATTCTGGACCTGAAAAAAATTTTCTTATACCAGCTGTTTCTAACATTGGAAGTCTATGAAACGATTTTTCAAGATAAGGTTCAAAGTGATCAAAATCATCGGGAAATTCACCAAATGAAAAATCTTCTGGAACTCTTCCGGTTTTTATGAAAGCAGGTTTTGCATTAGGTTCAAAAATTCCAACTAACATTTTGCCAGCATCTTCTTTTAAATACAAGCAAGCATTGTAATCTCTTAAAACCGGAAGATCTTTAGGAAGATCTTTCATAGGTTCTGTAATTACATAAAAATGCTCATTCGGATATAATGGCACACTAACACCAATGCTTTCACCTATTTGTCTAGACCACATGCCCGATGCTAAAACTACATATTCACATTTAATTTTGCCTTTATTAGTTTCAACACCATATATTTTTTTATTTTTTACAAGTATTTTACTTACAGATATTTTCTCAAATATTTTAACTCCATTAATTCTTGCTGCTTTTGCCAATACGTTTGTTACACCCACAGGATCTGCTTGACCATCTTTGGGCATGTAAACGCCACCAACTAGATCTTCATTTTTTATTACTGGATATAGTTCTTTTATTCGCTTTTGATCTAAAACCTCTACTTCAACATCAGATAATTGTGCTGTTGTTGCTTGCCTTAATAATTCCTGCATTCTTTCTTTGTTTGAAGCAACTGTTATTGCGCCATTTTGCTTAAGACCAGTTGATAAATCTGTAGTTTTTTCTAATTCTTTATAAAGATCTAAAGAATATTTTCTTAATTTAGTAATTGTTGAAGTGGCCCCTAGTTGTCCTAATAGCCCTGCAGCATGCCATGTTGTGCCAGAAGTTAATTGATCTCTTTCAAGTAAAATAATGTCTTTCCATCCAAACTTAGCTAAATGATAAGCGCAAGAAGCGCCAGCTACACCTCCTCCAATTACAACAACTTTTGTACTTTCAGGTATATTATTTGCCATATATAAATCCATTATAATAAAAAAATTAAAACTTTATATGAATATTTTAGTCACTGGTGGAGCAGGATATATTGGCAGCCATGTAATAGAGCTTTTAAGAAAAAAAAAATCAAATAATATTTTTATATTAGATAACTTATCAACAGGTTATAAAATACTTATAGATAATAATTGTAAATTTTTTAAAGGTGATATTAACAATGCAAAGTTAGTTAAACAAATAATTACAAAACATAATATTGAAACAATAATTCATTTAGCAGCCTTATTGAATATAAGTGAGGCTGAAACAAATAAAAAAAAGTATAATAAAAACAATATAACAGGCACCAAAAATCTAATTTTATCTTGCAAAAATACTAAAGTTAAAAATTTTATTTTTTCATCTTCTTGTGCAGTTTATGGAAATATAAAAGGAAGTGTTGATGAAAAAAGAAAACCTAATCCTCAAAGCCATTACGGTTACACGAAATACAAAAGTGAAGAATTAATTAAAAAATATGCAAAAAAAATTAATTATAATTTTGGAATATTTAGATATTTTAATGTTGCAGGCGCTAGCCCATCAGGAAAAATTGGTGAAATAGAGATGTCTCATGGACATTTAATCAAAAATATTGCAATTCAATCAATGAATAAAAAACCAAAAATCAATATTAATGGAAATAACTATCCTACTAAAGATGGAACTTGTATTAGAGATTATATACATGTTTCAGACTTAGCTGACATTCATTTAAAGGGATTAAATTATCTTGTTAAAAATAAAAAATCTTTTGTTTTAAATTGTGGATATGGAAAAGGATATTCTGTTTTACAAATAACAAGTAGATTTAAAAAAATTAAAAAAAATCTTAAAATTAATTTTATAAAAAAAAGAGCTGGTGATATTGCTCAAGTTTATTCAAGTACTAAAAAATTTAAAAAACTTTTAAAATGGAAACCAAAATATAATAATATCGATTTAATAATCAAAAGTGCAATTAAGTGGGAAAAAAACTAC
>CABYCY010000013.1 GCA_902517615.1 uncultured Pelagibacteraceae bacterium | reverse complement strand
TTACATATCTGTCATAGTCTATATCAAGTGGCCTATGAGCTGGATTTACCAATTTATTATCTGCTCTTTTGTACTTTAAATTTTTTTCTACAATTACTTTATTCATTGGGCTATCCCATATTGGAGAGTTGTCATATCCGCTTTCCCAAGGATGTAAAATTGATACTAATCCTGACTTTTTAGGATCTCGAAATTTAATAAACCATTCATGATATTTTCTTATTTTTTTAATAATTTTTTTTACTTCTAAAAGTTGTTTTTTATTTACTTTATTTTTACCTAAAATTTGTTTTAAAATAGTTGCTAATATTGGTGGTTGAGTAATTCCTGATGAATGAATTTTATTACCACAATTCCATGCAGTATAATTTGGATAATAACTTGTATTTGTGTCATGGAACAAAATATGAGGAACCATTCCATCCTTCCATTGCCCATCTAATAATGTGTTAATTTCTTTTAATGCAAAATTTAAATTAAAATAAGAATAACCCAAAGCTATAAATGCTGAGTCCCAATTCCACTGAGCAGGGTAAAGTTTATTATTAGTTGGTAAAGTATACCCTCTTCTTCTATTACCAAGTAAGGTTTTTTGTGCTTTATTAATTAAATGCTTCATTAACCTTTTACACTTCCTGCGGTAAGACCACTGACTAAATATTTTTCAAAATAAACAAATATAAATAATACAGGCAATGTAACTATAACTGACCCAGCCATTAAATACTGCCTTGGAGTTTCAGCATCTCCACTTAGATATTGTATAGCCCTTGATAATGTAAATGAATTAGGGTTATCCAGGAACATCAAAGAAAATAAAAATTCGTTCCAAGCAATCATAAATACATATAATGCTACAGATGAAATAGCTGGAATACTCAAAGGAATTATAATTTTTGTTATTATGCCAAACCAACTCAATTTGTCTAAAATTGCAGCTTCTTCTAATTCTTTCGGAATACTTTTAAAATACCCTTGTAGCATATAAATAGCGACTGGGAGTGTTGTTGCAGTATATACTATCAATAAACCTTCAATAGAATTTCGTAAACCTAATTGACTGAAGATTGTATACAATGGAATAACGAGAACTATTGCAGGGAACATATAAATTATAAGTATTGATGTAGACAAAAATGTTTTTCCAAAAAAATTTAATCTTGCAACTGCATAAGCAGCCGGTATTGCAAAAAGAAGAGTAATTATTACTGTTCCAACCGAAACAATTGTACTCGTCAAAATATATTTACCAAATTTATAAGATTTAAAAATTACAAAATAAGATTTAAATAAATCTTTTAAATCTTGACCAAAATTAATACTAAAATCTAAAGGATTGACTAATAAAGCTATCTGAGTTTTAAAACTTGTAACCAGCATCATGTAAAATGGAAATAAAATTACGAATGAAAAGAACAAAATTCCAAATAAAGTTAAAAAGTCAAATAGAATGACTTGAGTTGAATGCTCTTCTTTTAGACTTTCATAATTATATTTATTAATTTTACTAGTATAAAAATATAGTATTAAAAATACTCCTATATTGTACCACAAAGGAAGTTTTTGCATTAAGTAACCATCAAAAAAAACAAATATCAATGAAAAAATAATTGATTTATAAATAGTTTTAATTTTATCATTTATTCCTAAGTGAGCTAAAGATGTCAAAAATCCAAAAATAAAAATTATTTCTAGGTTTAGACTTTTGATATCCAAACCTTGTAAAGTTGCTAGTATTTTCCAAATCGAAACTAAAAAAATTAAGAAGAAAGTAGATATTAATGAAAATATAATTGTATTTTTAGTTCTCATCTACTCTCTTTCCTAAAAGTTTAAAGTAAAAAAACATAAACATTAGAAGTAAAATAACAATCACCATTGAAACAGCTGATCCCATTCCAATATCTGATATTGCAAAACCTTGTTGATAAACATTTATTGGCAAAGTTCTTGTGCCAGATGCACCACCTGTAAGTAAAAATACATCTTCAAATTTATTGAAATTCCAAATAAACCTGATCATAAATAAAATAGAAATTACTGCTGTAATTTGGGGTAGTGTAATATTAAAAAATTTTTGGAAAGGGCTAGCCCCATCAACATCAGCAGCTTCATAAAGTTCTTTTGGAATTGCTTGAAGTCTTGCAAGAATAAACAAAAAAGCTAAAGGAAAATATCTCCAAATCTCAAACATTATTACAGTTGTAAGGGCTAATCTTAGTTTAAAATCAAATCCTAAAATATTTATTTGAATATATTTTTGTCCAAGTAAATTTATTGGGGTTTCAATAATTTGGTAATTTAATAATAGACTATTTAATGTTCCGCTATTAGGATCTAATAAAAGTTCCCATGTGTAAGCTAAAGCAACTACCGGAGCAACATAAGGAAAAAGTAAAACACTTCTCATAAATGTTCTTCCATAAAATTTTTGGTTTACCATTTGAGCAGTTAAAATTCCAAACACAATTGACCCAATAGTGCCGAAAAATGTGTAATAAAATGTTGTTAAAAATAAATCTAAAAATTCATTTTCAAACAAAACTTTTTTAAAATTTTTTAAAGTAAAATTGGTATTAAGCAGTATATTGTCAGAGGTACCATCTAATTTAGGTTTTTTTGATTTAAGCTTTTCCTTATCTATTTGTGAACCATCAATAGTTTCAAATACTACTTGAAAATTTTCTCTATATTTTGCTGGCCAATCACCAAAATCACACTTTAAAGTGTATTTTTTAAAGTCACATCTTGGGTCTAATTTTTCAATTTCAAAATTTTTTGGAAATTTATCTCGGAATGAAACATCTCTAATTTCTTGAAGTAATGAACTATTTCTCAATTTATATAAAATTTTTATTTTTGATGGCTCATCTGAAATAGATTTAACAATTTTTTTTGCTCTAGGTTCTGGAATTCTAATATCCTTTAACTCAACTTGTTTAAAACTAATCCAAACATTTGCAAAAATAGGGAATAAAATTATTGCAAAAACTAAAAAAACTGCTGGTAAAGTTAATATGTAAGCAGTCTTTTTTTCTGTATTTGCTAATGTGTCATTCATAAAAAAAAGCGGATAATTGATATTATCCGCTTTTTTAATAAATTTAAATTATTAGAATTTAGCTAGTGATTTATTAATCATATCAACAGCCTCATCGACGTCAATTTGATCATCAATATAAAGTCTAGTGATTCTATTTATAAATTGAGAATTTATGACTTTTGATGCTCTTGCTAGCTCACCTTCTTTTACACCCCATCTATTTGCAGTATCTAAACCAGCCACGATATTATTTATAACATCTGATGAATATAAGTCTGTCAGAGCAGCCTTTCTATCTACACCAACTGGTAATTTACTCCACGCTTTTGTAAAAGCCTCAGGGTCGGTGGAATTTCCTCTTCTTACCGGAAATTTACCTTCTGGTGCAATTGACAATGTACTTGTATAACCCTCATCCATAGAATACATTACAAATTGTTTAGCTTCATCAGTATCAGCATCTGCTGTTATTCCAAAGTATCTTACATCCGCCCAAGCTGCACCTTTTTCGTTATTAGGTCCACTAAAATTAGTTATAAAACCAGTTCTAGATGCTAACTCTGGTGAGGTTGGATCGCTATTTATTGTTGGTGGTGCTGAATCTCTTAAACCAGCAAGTTCATCCATAATAAATGGAGACCAAATTATCATTGGAGTTTTTCCAGCAAAGTAAAGTTCTCTTGATTGTTTCCAGTATAATTCTCCTGGAGGACTTGCTTTTGCTATTGTTTTATAAAACTCTAATGCTTTTTTTAATTTCCAACTTTGTTTTTTTATTCCACCTTTTTTTACAATATTTACCCCATTAGCTAATAAGACATGCTCAAGAACCTGACTCATAAAATTCTCGTCAGTTTTCGTTGCAGCAACAAACCCAAACATATCATCAGAAGATAATGCTTCTATTGCTTTAGTAATATTTTCATAACTTGTTGGTGGTTCTAAGCCTGCTTTTTTAAATAGATCTTTTCTATAAACGATCATCTGTGTCCAACCATCTACGGGGACAGCAGCTATCTTAGTTCCTTTTTTAGCCATGTTCAAAGCACCAGGCGCAAAAGTATTTTTACCAAGATCTTTTACAACATCATTATTGGCATCTACATCTAAAATTCCTGCTTCAGCCCACGGTAATACATATTGCAAAGTATGATAAATAACATCTGGTAAATCACCTGCAGCAGCTGCGGCTGTAGCTCTTGTACCTAATTCTTTTTCTTCAACTGGAATTACTTCAACCTTAATTCCTGTTTTTGCTTCAAAAGCTTTAGCCATTTCCTCCTGTTTAGCCATACGAGCAGGCTGAACTTCGGTAGTCCAAAACTTTATATCTGCGTAAACAACATTCGTAATAAAAAAAGTAATTACGCAAAATAATTTAATTATATTTTTCACTGATCCTCCTTTTAATTATCTAATCAAAATTATTTAAGAACCTTATTGCAATCATGATGTGACGAATACTGCTTACTTTTTAATATCAGATATGCAATTAACTCATAATTAAAACCTAGAAAATATTGAGATTATTATAAATTAGTCAATTTTTAGTTGTATCAAGATTTTACTCTTTTACCATTCTGGTCAAATAAAAAGATATCTTTAAATTCGAAACCAATTGTATTACTTATTTCATCACTGCTTGGTATCTTTGCACTTAGCTGGTATTCATCATATTTCATATAAGCAATTTTTTCATTACCAAGATTTTCTATTAATTCTATTTCAGGATTAAAAGTAAATTGGCTTTTTTGATTAGATTTTAAATATTCGGATCTTATTCCCACAAAATGTTTTGATTTATTAAGTTTTATATTGCCAAATTGAATATCATTTCCAAGCAGTTTAATTGAATTTTCTGAAATTATGTTTTTTTCATTAATTTCTAAAATATTCATCTTAGGTGTACCGATAAATTGAGCTACAAAAATATTGGATGGGTCATTATAAATTTCTTCTGGAGTGCCTACCTGTTCAATATTTCCTTGATTTAAAATAACTATTCTATCTGCTAAAGTCATAGCTTCTACTTGATCATGAGTTACATAAATCATGTTAGTTTTAATTTGTTTGTGCAATTTTGAAATTTCAACTCTCATTTCTGCTCTTAATGCTGCATCTAAATTTGATAAAGGTTCGTCAAAAAGAAATATTTTTGGATTTCTTGTAATGGCTCTTCCTATCGCTACTCTTTGCCTTTGACCCCCAGATAATTGTTTGGGTTTTCTTTCCAACAATTCTTCAATTTTTAAAATCTTAGCAGCCTGCATTACTTTTGCATTGATCTCGTCTTTTGGTCTTTTTTCAATTTTTAAACCAAAAGACATATTTTCATATACATTCATATGAGGATAAAGAGCATAAGATTGAAATACCATTGCTGTTTGTCTTTTTGAAGGATGTAGTTCGTTTATTTTTTGATCATTAATAAAAATTTCACCCTCATCTATTTTTTCTAATCCAGCTATCATTCTTAACAAAGTTGATTTTCCACATCCTGATGGTCCTACTAAAACAAGAAATTCATCTTCTTTACCTAAAAGATTAAAATCTGTAATTATCTTATTAGAGCCAAATGATTTATGAATTCCAATAAATTTAATATTTGCCATTTTATTTTTTTTTCATGAACATTAATTTAAAAAATTTTTTATTAAAATATTAAATTTCTCTGGTTGCTCTAAATGTACATTATGACAACATCCCTTAAAAATTTCTAAACGGCTATTTTTAATATTTTTATTTAATGTATCAACTTGATCAAAATTATAAGAAATATCTTTATCTCCCCAAATAATTAAAGTTTCATTTCTAATATTTTTTAAGTTATCAATTCCACTCCAATTTTTCATAGCGAGCAATGCATTATCAGCTGTTTCTAAAGAAACATTGGTTACTGCTTTTTCACATAGAAAATAATTCTTATCTTTATTGCCTTTTACAAACCATTTTGGCGGAACTCTAGAAAATGAAATTTTCGCACCTTCTTTTTTCAATTGTTCTCTTGTTTCATCCATTGTTTCAAATCTACCAGGAATATCTCCAATAGATCCTGTGGCAAAACAAATTAACTTATTAACTCTATCACCAATGATTTTAGTTATTTCTTGAACAATCATGCCACCCATAGAATGACCAATCAAATTGAATCTATCAATCTTTTTTTGGTTTAGCATTTCTATTATATTATTTGCCATATCATTTATAGAGTTTAAAGATTTCGCACTATGACTTTCACCAAATCCGGGTAAAGCGGGTGCTATAACTCTACAATATTTTGAAAAATAATTTTTCTGAAAGCGCCACATTTCTGAAGAACCAAGATATCCGTGGATAAAAACGAATGGAAAACCTTTTCCAATATCATCTACATAAATATTACTCATAATATTTCCTTAATAATATACAAAACCAAAACACTCATAAAAGATATAATAAAAATATTAATTATTTTCCAAATCTTTTTACTTTTAGCATATTTTGATAAGTAATTAGATAAATAACCTAATGCAAAAAAAAATAAAAATGAAGCTATAGATGCACCTAATCCAAAAGCCACTTTTTGATTTAATTGATAATTTTTAGCAAAATTTCCTAGAAAAAAAACTGTATCAGAATAAACATGTGGATTTAAATAAGTGAAACCAAGAGTTTTAATAAATATATTTATTTTTGAAATATTTATTAACTTATTATGAAAATTAATTTCTGAATAATGTGTTTTAATTTTTATATAAATAAAGTGCAGTAAAAATAAAATCAAAAGTATATTAAATATTAATTCTACTGATTGATTAAAGTATTGATTAAAATAGTGAAAAAGGAATATGCCTAAAAATATCAATATTAGATCTGACACTGAGCATATTAAACAAACAAGAAATACATGTTGTTTTTTTAAACCTTGTTCTATAACAAAAATATTTTGAGCACCAATAGCTAAAATTAAACTTAATCCTGTAAAAAAACCAAATAAAGCATATTCCATTAGGAATAGTTAAACTCTTTTCTTACCTTGAACAACCCTATCAAGAATTAATGCAACAAATAAAATTGCAACCCCTGCTAAAATTCCTTGTCCAACATTAGCATACTGAAGTGCCTCTAGCACATCTTGTCCTAATCCTTTTGCACCAATTAATGATGCAACAACTACCATTGCTAAACTTAACATTACTGTTTGGTTAACACCTGCTAATATAGAAGGAGTTGCTAATGGTAAATCTACTTTTCTTAATAAATACCATTTAGATGCTCCATAAGCGATAGCTGCTTCTCTAATTGTTTCTGGTACACCTCTTAACCCAAGAACGGTCAATCTTACAACAGGTGTTCCACCAAATATCATTGTAATGATAACTGCAGCAACTTTTCCTGTACCAAAGAATGCTATTACTGGAATCATGAAGACAAAGGCTGGCATTGTTTGCATGAAATCCATTATTGGTCTTATCATTGAATAAAATCTTTGACGCCTTGCACAAAAAATTCCAAGTGGAATACCTATTACAATACTTAATACCGCAGCTGTTCCAAGGAGAGCCAAAGTAGTCATGGCTTTTACCCAGAAACCTAAAAATCCCATATAACATAAAAATCCTGCTGAATAAATTGCAGCTCTAGGACCTGCAGCTAATCCGGTTAATGTAACAATAGTTGTTATAATAACGATCCAAGGAGTTTTTACAAAAAGCAACTCTAAGAAATCTAATACGGACCTAATTCCAATTGTTATTGCTGTAAATAATGCATCTCCTTTTAAAACAGCATAATCAAAAATAGTTTCTACCCATTTAATTGAAGTTAGTCTTATGTCTGGATGAGTAGGAAAATCATCCATTATAGTAATAACCCCTGGAAAACTATAATGCACAACTGAGAAAAACATAATTACAGATGCAAATATTGTACTAGAGATAAAATTTTTGGTTTGCATTCCTGGTCTTATTGTTTTGTCTGATAACCACTCTGAATATCTTTTTTCTAATACAGAATTAGCTAAAATCCCTTGAACTATCTTAATAAAAATTAATAGAACAATACCAAAGATTGTTATCCAAATAGCAGATGCTTCAATTCTTGTAACCTCGTCGATATAGCCCTGCATTGCATCTTCTAAAGATTTAATATTTCTCTTATAAACATCAACTTTATCAGGATTGTTAGTTATAGCTGCTTCAAGCTGCTTGTTTCTAAATGCGATTGTAGATTCAACTTGTTTTATTTTTTCAACAGCCTCTTTTGTAATATTTCCAAACAAACCTCTTATAATTTGAACAACCGAAAATGTTTCAATTATCAAAAAAGCCAATGCCCAATTCCATATATTTCTCATCCCAAACCAAATCGGGCCTAGAATTCCTGCATATAAATTAAATGAAAATGAGAAAGTAGGTTTGCTTCCAATTTTTTGAAATTCTTTAATGTAGTATTCTGGATTTGATTTTACAAAATCAGTTATTAATTCAGATCTAGTTGGGTTATTTATTGGTTTATTCTCCATCCCCACCCTCTATCACGGCTTTTAAAAGATCTGATTGTGTAATAACTCCAACGTTTTTTTGCTCATTATTTTTAACAACTAATGGTTTCTGATTAGATTTTGAAACTTCAATTAATTTGCTTAGCAATTCATTTTCTCCTACGCTTTGTAAATTTTCATCTAACTTTCCATTGTTACTTTCATAATATTGAATTGTTTGCATGATTGTTTTTGCTTGAACAACTTTAAGTCTAGAAATTCCTTTGACAAAATCTGCAACATATTCATCAGCGGGACTAACAACAATTTGCTCTGGAGTTCCAATTTGAATTACCTTTCCATCTCTCATGATTGCAATTCTATGTCCTACTCTTACCGCCTCATCTAAATCATGAGTTATAAAGACAGTGGTCTTTTTCATTTGTTTTGAAAGCTTGATAAATTCTGATTGAAGTTGCCTTCTAATTAGCGGATCCAATGCACTAAAAGGTTCATCCATCAAAAGAAACTCTGGATCTGCTGCTAATGCTCTTGCAAGTCCTACTCTTTGTTGCATTCCTCCCGACAATTCATGAGCAAATTTGTTTCCCCATCCTTGCAACTCAACAATTTCTAAAATTTTATTCGCTGCATCTAGACGATCATTTTTACTAACCCCTCTTATCTCAAGAGGCATTGCAATATTATCTACAACTGACCTGTGAGGCATTAAGGCAAAGTTTTGAAAAACCATACCTATTTTTTTGTTTCTTAATTCTTGCAAATGATCTCTATCTAGCTGCATTACATCTTGATCGTTGATTAAAATTTTCCCAGATGTAGGTTCTAATAGCCTATTTATATGTCTGACTAGTGTAGATTTCCCGCTACCTGAAAGACCCATTACACAAAATATTTCACCTTGATTAACATCAAATGAAACATCTGAAACACCAATGACTGAATTATACACTTCTAAAGCTTCTGTTTTTGAAATACCTTTGTTTTGGATTGCATCTAACGCTTCAGGAGAAGTATTACCAAATACTTTCCAAACATTTTGAATTTTTATAGCTGAACTCGATGAATCCATTTTGTCTTTAATTATAGGAAATATACTCGGCAATATTTAATCGCCGAGTATAAATTTTGATTTAGATTATAGTCCTAACCAACCGTCTACAGTTGATTTATTTGCTTCCATCCAAGCTCTTGCGACATCAGCAGGATCTTTTTTCTCAACTGAAACTGCATAAGCCATTGCAGAAACATCATCAGCTGTTAATTGAAAATTCTTAAAGAATTCTACAATCGCTGGTGATTGACTCTCTAAAGAAGTTGCCCAACCGATTTGAATTTGCTTAAGAGCATCTTTTGATGCAACATAAGATTTCTTGTACCAGTCAGCATCTGCTTTAGGTTGAATCATTTTATATTTTGCAGGATCATATTTTGGTTCTGTTAACATCACTACGTCAGCCATTCCCCAAATTGCATGAGGTTTGTAACAATAGAATGCATAACCTTCGCCTTTTTTAATTGAGTCTAGTACTCTTGCATTTTTAACTGCTTCAGCAGCTCTAACTGCTTCGATACCAGCATCATATAAACCATAGTCTCTTAATTTAACTTGGTTCACATTTGCAGAAGCCCAACCATCAGCACCAATCCAAAACTCACCTTTACCATTTCCATCGCTATCCATAGCTTTAACAACTTCAGGTCTTGCTAAGTCTTCAATTGCTGTAATATTCATTTTTTTAGCAAACTGTTGAGAAACACAGTAACCTTGGTTTCCTTCATAAGGTTTGCTACTTAATTTTAAAGTTCCTTTTGGAACTAAATCATTTGTATAAGCTTCTTGGTTTGGTAACCAAATATCAGGGTGTACATCGATTTCACCTTTTCCTCTATCAATTGCTGCATAAATTGCAGTATTGTTTCCTGGAACAAGCTCTGCTTCTCCACCCATTTTATCTGTAACAACTGCAGCTAATAAATTTGCAATAGCTGTTGCACCTGTCCAACCTGGATCACCAATTTTAACTTTTTCTGCTTGTGCAGAGAACATTGTAAAAATTGAGATTAATCCAGCTACAAGTGTAGTTTTAATTATTCGCATTTTATCTCCTTTTAAATTTAAAATTTAAGTCTAACTTAAATCTTCGAATAGTGTCAAAGGAAATCAGATACTAAAATGATTAAATATTTTTAATAAATTCTATAATATTTTTTGACACTTCATGTGGTGCCTCGATAAGAAATGAATGCTTATATTTAGGTAAAATAACTAATTTTGAATTTTTTATCTCATTTGCCATTTTTTTATTATGTCCTGGGCTACAACCGCCATCATTTTCTCCTGTCATTAACAAACATGGTGTAGATAAGTTTTTTAGCCATGAAATCATTTCCGTATTTGCATAAATTTTAAAAACGTTAAGAAAAACCTCTGGATCTGTATCAATAACTTGTTTTAATCTGTTATTTACTAAATCGGGATTTGTTTTTATGAAGTCGTCTGTAAACCATCTAGAAGTAAGATTTTGAAGTGTATGTTCAATTCCAGTGCTTTCCATTTCATTAATTATTTTTAACACCTTATTTTTGTCATCTTCTGATCGACCAGCAACTGTAGAAAGTAAACCAACTGATAATACTCTATTAGGAAACTTTATTGCATAAGCAGGTGCTATCATGCCCCCTAATGAGTGACCCATAAAATGAGCTCTTTCGATATTTGTTTTTTCTCTTATTTTTTCAAGGTCTAAAACTAAATCTTCTAAAGTAAAATTTTTATTTGTAACAGGAGAATTTCCATGACCTCTTAGGTCATATGTAACTACTGTAAAATGTTTTGATAGTTTGGATATCATGAAACGCCAAGCATTCTTTGCCGCTCCAATTCCGTGAGTTAAAAATAAAGCAGGGCCTGATCCTTGGACAGAAAAATCACAATCAATTACATTAGACATTTGAGATTAAGCAACTTGATATTTTGAATTTTTAAAATATGGAATTATCTGTTCACTTATTTTATGCATTGATTCTATAGTTTCATTTTGTTCCTGACCAAAGCTTGAACTAATTATAAATTCATCTACTCCAGACTCTGCATAAATACTCAGCTTATCAATTAATTCATTTATAGTGCATATAAGTAAATTTTCTTTCATTTCTTCAAAACTTTGTTTTCTAGGTAATGGAACAATATTTCCACTTTTAACTTTACCAGGTCCAGTAAACATATTATCAAATCTTTTATAATATTCGTAAGCAAGTCTATTTTTTTTTTCTACATCATCTTGATCTTTTGCAACAAACATCATTCTTTGCATCGAAAGTTTTAATAATTTCCCTTTTTCACCTAATTCTTCACATCCTTCTTTAAAAGCATTAACTCTCTCCATTAAAAGTTCTTTAGTGCCTGATAGAACAGTGGACTGTACATGAAAACCTCTTGATGCTGCATTTTTTATACTTTTAGGATCCATTGCGGCTATCATTATAGGAACAGGTTGAGTAATAGGTCTTGGCATAATTGTTAATGCATCAAAATTATAATATTTACCTTTATAAGAAACTTCTTCCTCAGCTAACAACTTTTGAAGCACTTCCAGTGATTCAATAAATTTTTCTTTTGAATGTTCTATAGGTGTACCCAATCTTTCCATTTCCCAAGGGAAAGCCCCTCTAGCTACTCCTAAGATTAGTCTTCCATCCGTCAAGATGTCTGCTGTTGAAACCTCTCCAGCGTATGTTCTCATATCGTGCAACGGTAAAACTGCTACACTTGTTGATACTGAAATATTTTTTGTTGAAGAGGCAATTTTAACTGCCATCTGTAATGGTGATGGCATCATAAGTAAATTTATTAGATGGTGTTCAGGAATTGAAACAGTTTTATAGCCAAGTTTTTCAGCTAGAATTGATTGCTCAACCATATTTTGAAAATGTATTTTTGATCCAATATTTGGATCTGGCATATAACTCGTTAAGAAATGATTAAAATCCATACTAAAATTATATACTTATAAGGAATTAATCCAAATAATTTTTATTTAGATATATAAATATACAAAAACTTTATTAATTCTAATTACTCTGGATTTGAGGTGAGAGTTTTTATCTCTAGTATGTTCTCATTTGGATCTTTTACAAAAAAAGTCTCCTGCTCATATTTTGTACCTTTGAATCTCAAATAAGGTTCATCATAATATTTAGTTCCGCTATCTTTTAATCTTTGTTTTAAATCGTCAAAGTCTTTTCTAGACAAATGAACTCCAAAATGTGGAACTGACACATTACCCATATCAACATCATGTCTTTCACTATCAAGTTTATGTTCACTTTTGTGAAGTGTTAACTCATTTCCCCAAAAATCAACATCAGCCCATTCTTGAGCTGAATTATCAAGTCTACAGCCTAAAGTTTCACTATAAAACTTTTTTGCAATCTCTAGATCTCCACAAGGAATCGCGAGATGAAAACAATTGGTATTTCTATACATTTTATTATCCTCTTTAAATTTAAAACTTAATAACTATATAAAGGATATTATTTTTTTATCAACAGCAACAAATGTCCAAAATGAAATGAATGATTTTTTACAATCAATAATTGATAGAGATCCAGCGGCAAAAACTAAGCTTAGTTTAATCCTAACCTACCCTGGTGTAAAAGCAGTTTTCTTTCATAAAATTGCTAATTTTTTTAGTACTGCAAAATTTTATTTAATTGCAAGAGTCATTTCTCAATTTTCAAGATTCTTAACTGGTATTGAAATTCATCCAAATGCAAAAATTGGAAAAAATTTATTTATTGATCACGGTATGGGAGTTGTAATAGGAGAAACTTCTGACATTGGGGATAATGTTACAATTTATCATATGGTTACACTTGGAGGAATAGCGCCAAGTATTAATTCAAACGATCAAAGAAATACAAAAAGACACCCTACCATCAAAGAAGATGTAGTAATTGGATCGGGCGCACAAGTATTAGGCCCAGTTGTAGTAGGTAAAGGTGCAAGAATTGGAGCAAATGCTGTAATAACAAAAGATGTTCCAGAAAATTCTGTGATGGTTGGAATTCCTGCAAGGAATGTTGGAATTGCTGATAGTGAATTTAAACCATATGGTATTACACATGACAGTGATAAAAAATCAGATAATGAATAACACACAAAATGATTTTATTTCTGGTATTGGAAATACTCCATTAATTAAATTAAGAGCAGCTTCTGAAATTACTGGATGTAATATTTATGGTAAGGCGGAATTTTTAAATCCAGGTGGATCAGTTAAAGATAGAGCAGCCCTTGCTCTAATAAAGGATGCTCAAGAAAAAAAATTAATTACAAAAGGTGGAACTGTTGTTGAAGGAACTGCTGGTAACACTGGAATTGGTTTAGGACTATTAGGTAATTCTCTTGGATATAAAACAATCATAGTAATGAATGATAACCAAACCCAAGAAAAAAAAGATTTACTTAAAAATCTAGGAGCAGAATTAAGATTGGTTCCTGCTAAACCTTATAAAGATCATAACAACTATATTAAAGTTGCCGCAAGATTAGCAGAAGAATTAAGACCTTCAAACAACAACGGTGTTATTTGGGCTAATCAATTTGATAACACCGCAAATGCTAAAGGTCATTATGAAGGAACAGGACAAGAAATTTGGGTACAAACGGAAGGAAAGGTTGACGGCTTTGTTTGTTCTTCTGGAACCGGTGGAACAATATCAGGTGTAAGTAATGCCCTTAAGGAAAAAAATAAAGATGTAAAAATTTATCTATCTGACCCAAAGGGTTCAGCTCTTTATAATTATATCAAAAATGGTGAACTTAAATCTGAAGGTGGATCAATAACAGAAGGTATTGGATCAAGCAGAATAACATCAAACTTTAAAGATGCTAAAATTGATAATGCTTATTCTATAGATGATCATGAATCTTTACCTATACTTTACGATTTAATTCAAAATGAAGGCTTAAGTTTAGGCACTAGCTGTGGTGTAAATATTGCTGGAGCAATAAGAATGGGCAAGGAATTAGGGCCTGGAAAAACAATTGTAACAATACTTTGTGATAGAAGTGATAAATACGCAACAAAGATATTTAATAAAAAATTCTTACAGGAAAAAAGTCTTCCTACACCACGCTGGCTTTAAATATAAATCTTATCAGCTAAACCATAACAAAGAATAGCACTTAAAATTGTAAGCACTCCTGAAGCTATTATACCCTCACTATTAGTCTTTTCGTTATGGCCAAGTTTATTTATGTAAATGGTATAAATACCAAAAATAAAATACATTAAGTTTTGAATAAAAATTAAATTAAAGAAAGCCCATGTTCCACTTACTCCTCCATCTCTAACAAACATTATATATAAAGCCATTAAAAAAGAACCAACAAAAGGAGCCCCAAAAAATCTTATCATCACTGCAGCTGAATGATCAATTCCATATTGATCCATAAAACCTTTGGTTCCAACTATAGTTCTAAAAGCATAAACAGCATAAACAAGGAAATGAATAATAAATATAATTAAATAAACAACTCCATTAAATTTTTCGATCATTTTAAAACTTTATCAAAAATTAAAATTAAATAAAACAACTAATTCAACGTTTTTTGTGCTCCGAAATTGCATAACTGTCGCGCGGTATAAACACGAGAGACTCCTAATCAATTATGTAACAGTCTTCAATTAATTTAACAATAGTACGGAGATAAAAATGAAAGATATATTGGTAGTAGGTAAACTAAAAGAAGGAACTTTTGAAAAGATGATGGGATTCATGCAGTCAGATGAGGGTATGGCTGAAAGAAAAAAAATTGCAGATGTTACTAAAACAATTGCAAGTGTTTCACCAGATAAATCAACAGTAATGTTTAAAATTGTTGTTCATGATATGGCGGCTCTTCATTCATTTATGGATGGATCAAATCCAGTTTCAAAACCTGTATGGGATGAAACAATGGAAAGTTATGAAATTTATGAGATAGCTAAAGTATAGCAAAAGACAGGGACTCCACATACTGACTAATCTCTGCTAAACTTTGTAATTAAATTATAATTAACAAGGAGAAAAAATGGCTGGAATAGAAGTAAAAAGTTTTGATAAAGCAGATGAAGTAAATGATAATTTTAATAATGCTAAAATTGAAGCTGTCAAAGTTGGAAACCAAAGATTGATGAAACTTACTTTGCAACCTGGTTGGCAATGGTCAAAAGATATAAAGCCAACAGTTGGTGGTGATAGCTGTCAGGCTACACATCTTGGTATAATTATTACTGGCACTGTTTGTGCAAAACATAATGATGGAACTGAACTAACTTATAAAGCTGGTGACGCATATTCAATACAACCAGGTCATGATGGATGGGTTGTTGGGGATAAGCCAGCAGTAGTATATGAATTTCATGGTATGTGGGGAGAATAATGTCTAAATTTTATGTAATTGGAAAAGCAAGTCCTGAGTTATTGAAAAAAATGCATGCAGATCCTACAGCAGATAGAGGTGCTGTAATGAAATCTATGTGTGAAAACTTAGGTGTTAAAGCAATAAGTTATGAATGGTTAAGAGGACGTTTTGATGTTCTTTTTTGTGTTGAAGGAGATTATGAAAGTGTTCTTGCAATGAAGGTAACTGTTCTTAATAGTGGAATGATGTCAGATCTAATGGTGCATGAAGTTTTTGATTATAATAGTGCATTTAAAAAAGCATCTGATGCATCAAAAAGTTACAAAAAGCCAGGTGAATAATGTCAGCTGGTTATGCAATATTTAATATCAATGTTACTAATCCAGAAAATTATAAACATTATATTGAACAAGTTGTATCAGTAGCTGAAAAGTTTGGAGCTGAATACATTGTAAGAGGGGGTGAAAATCAAGTGATAGAAGGAACTTGGCAACATCCAAGAACTGTTGTTATGAGATTTCCCTCGTATGAAAAAGCTTTGGAATGGTATAACTCAGAGGAATATAAACCAATTAAACAAATTCGATTAGATAATGCTGAAACTAATGGGATAATAATAAAAGGAGCATAAAAAATATGTCAATATTAGAAAAATATAGTGCTGCATTAAAAAATAAAGATGAAGCTACAATGAATGATCTGTTGCATGATGATTTTAAATTCACAATGCACAAATCAGGAAATGTTTTAACCAAAAGTGATGTGATCAAATGGGCTATGAGTGGTGATATTAACCAAGATAAGGTTAGAGTTGTTTACGAAAATGATGAAGTTGGAGTACATCATTCATTTGTAACATTTGACGATGGAAATGTTGAGGCAGTAATGGCAGTTTATAAGTATCAAGATGGAAAGATCATGAGCTTAGAAACTGGCGCTACTCCAATGCCAAAATAATTATATATATTTAGCGAGATTTCATTTAAGATTATTAAATGAGTCTCGCTACTTCATATTTTTTCCTAGGTATTGCTGTATTCTTAGGAGTTACTTCAAATAGTTTTGCAAAAAGTGCAGAAGGATTTACCCTTCTCTTTCCAAGTATTATAACAGCAATTACAATTGTATTATGCATGTATGCACTTTCTCTAGTTATGAAAAACATACCAATGGGAATAACTTATGCTTCATTTGCAGGTTTGACGATTATTGCAACTGTAATAGTTGGGGTAATTAGATTTAACCAAGTACCAAATTTATATTCATTAATAGGTTTGGCGTTAATTATTATTGGTGTTTTGATGGTTAACTTATTAGGTAATAATTAATTATGAAACCATTATTAGGATATATATTTTTAGCTAACGGTATAATTTTTGGAATAGCTTCAAATAGTTTTGCTAAAATTTCTGAAGGATTTACAAAATTAACTCCTTCGGCTTTATGTATTTTATTTATGTGTATAACGATGTTTTCAATTGCTAAAGCAATGTCAGCTCTGCCTGTTGGTTTCGCTTATTCTACTTATAGTGGTTTAACTGTTACTGGTGTTGTCCTTTTTGCGGTATTAAAATTTAACCAAGTGCCAAATATTTATGGAACTATAGGAATTATTTTAATTATTATTGGTGTAATAATGGTTAATTATTTGGGAAGATTAAATTGATATTTTTTTAAAATTTCTGGAAGTTCATGAGTTCCATCTTCATTTAAAGATAATTCAAATTCACCTACAACAGTATTTATATCTAAGGGTGAATACAAATGAGGATACATATCTCCATTAGATGCCTGTTCCCAAAGTAAATTTTCAAGCTTAAAAGCATTTACTTTTAATAAAACTAAATTTTCTTGATTTTGGTAATGTTTTTTAAGAGTTTGTGGTACTTGATCTTCCTCTGAAAAATGAATATATCCATCCTTAATATCATTAGCAGATCCGCTATAATTCCCAGATTGCTTAGCTTTTTGCCATTCTTCTTTTTCAATAATTTTAAAAATGAATTCTAAATTCATACTATCAAGAAGAGTTTGAGCCTTTTAGAAATTCAATTTCTTCTTTGGTAGACTCTCTTTGTAAAATTTCATTTCTATGTGGATATCGGTGAAACTGCCTAACTACTTTTGTATGATCTTTCCAAAATTTTTTAATTTGATTATAATCCTCGTGTTCTCTTAAATATTTATTTAATAAATAATATGCCATTTCATGATCACTTATTTCTTCACTATGGATTAACGGTAATATCATGAAAAATCTTTGATTTACGTTCATTGCTTCTAAATAGCCTGAATAAACTGCATCATTTACAATTAGTCTAGTTTTGTGATCTTTTTCAAATGATTTTTTGTCATTTCTAAACATATTCCTTGAAAACTGATCAAATAATATAACTAATGCCAAACAACTCATTGGGTGATCTTGCCAATCATCGTATTCATTTTGAGAAGCAAGTTCATAATCTTTTAAAAATTTAACTCTAATTTGTTGATCCAAATTTTCATCTATTTTGAAGTGCATTTCAGATGGAGTTTCTTTAAACCAAAAATCTAAAATTTCTTGTGCTTTATCAGCAATCATTCAGCTAAAGGTTTTAATAATTTCAAAATTTTTTTATGATTACTTGAATTATTAGAAACAATAATATTTCCACCCACTACAGGGTTTTTATTACCCCAGGTTGTTACTATTGCTCCACTAGCTCTTACTATTGGCATTATTGGATGAATATCCCAAATCTTATTTGCACATTGTGCAACTATTTCAAGTCTTCCTTCAGCAAGCTGACAATAAGTTAATGCATCAAAACATGGAAATTGCATTCGTTTTATAAACTTACTAATTTTAGCTTGCTGCTTTAAAGATAAAGTATTGTGGAATGCTGCCGCTAATTTTGCATTTGTAAAATTTATTTTAGTATTTACTTTTAGTTTTCTTTTTTTATTATTTTCAAAAACATAAGCTGAATTTTTATTTACATTTAAGTAATATTTTTTCATTTTTGGAAAATTAGCTAATCCTAAAATAGGTTCACCATTATAATTGAGAGAAATTAAATTACTCCAACTTGGATTTCCTACAACATATGATCTAGTTCCATCAATTGGGTCGATTATCCATGAAAATTCACTTTTAGTATTTTTATGACCATACTCTTCACCTATAATTTGGTGATTTGGAAATTTTTTAGAGATTTTAGATCTTATGAATTTTTCAAATGCTTTGTCAGATGTGGTTACTGGATCATATCCCTTGCCTTTTAGCTTATTTGATATCTTGAAGGGTTTATCTAACTTAGTGTAATAAAACCTTGTTAAATCTTTTGCTAATTGATTTAAAAAGTTAGCATAAATGGGATATTTTTTTCTATCAAAATTATTCACAAAGAACTCTTACTATTTAATTTATGTTGATTAAAGTTAAATTTTAAATAATCCTTGGGTTATCAATATGAAA
Organism: uncultured Pelagibacteraceae bacterium; assembly: GCA_902517615.1. GTDB lineage: Bacteria > Pseudomonadota > Alphaproteobacteria > Pelagibacterales > Pelagibacteraceae > Pelagibacter. The sequence goes on along the minus strand of CABYCY010000013.1, from coordinate 7,823 downwards.
ATAGAGCTCATTCAAAACAAAGTTTATTTCAATAATGGGTCAGAAAAAAAAGAAATTCACCCATTCTGGCTAAGAGAAAGGGTTAATGGTGAAAAGTATTTGGATAAAGGAACTCAACAAAGACTTTTTGATCCAACCTTTTTAAGTAACGATGTTGCAATAAATAAAGCAAACATTAATGAAAATTATTTAGAGATTAATTTTAATGATGGCGTTAATTCAAAACTAGAGATTGATAAAATTACATCAGAGTTTTCTAATAAAGATATTGTTATTAAATCAATTGAAAAAATTAAATGGGATTCCTCTTTAAGCAATATTAAAAATTTTAAATATCAGGAAAATTTTTATGACAGTAAAGAAATGTATGATTTGCTTGTTTCTTTTTATAAATTTGGATTTGTTATAGTTAAAGACATACCAATAACTAAAAATTATATTGTTGAATTTGCAAATTCTATAGGAAGCGTTCGAAGAACAAATTTTGGTGAGTATTTTGATGTAAAATCTAAACAAGATCCTAACGATCTAGCTTACACATCTTTAGCTCTAGCACCACATACTGATAATCCTTATAGAAACCCAGTTCCTTGTATTCAACTTTTGCATTGCGTTGAAAGTAAAGTTTCAGGTGGATTATCAACATTAGTAGATGGTTACACAGTTACAGAAGACTTAAAAAATAAATACCCAGATTTTTATAGAATTTTAACTGAAGTCAAAGTTAGATTTAGGTTTATTGACAGGGAAGTTATTTTAGAAAATATTTCTCCTTTGATTGAACTTAATGAAGATAAAAGTTTTAAACAAGTTAGATTTAGTCCTAGATTAGATTATGTGCCAATTTTAGATAAAGAAAAATTAGATTTATACTATGAAGCAAGAAAGAAACTTTCAGAAATGTACAATTCAGATAAATATAGAATAGAATTTAAATTAGAACCAAAAGATTTAATGATCATGGATAATCATAGATTACTTCACGGAAGAACAGCTTACGAAACCAAAGAAGGTGAAAGACATTTGCAAGGATGCTATATTGATTACGATAGCACCGAAGGTAAACTTAGGCACTTAAAAAGAAAATTTAACCTTTAAATAGATTGTCTATTTGCGTCTCTGCCTCTCTTATAGATTTTTCATAATCTAATGCCATTTGGTCAGCACTAATGATATCAACTTTTTCTATTCCAAAAAAATTTAAAATAAATTTTAACCAAGGAGTTAAGAAATCCTCTTTGCTGTTTAACTTGGTTCCACCTGATGTAATTACTAGATAAGCGTGTTTATTTTTTAACAAACCTTCTCTACGACCATTTGGTTTAAATCTGAAAGTTTCACCAATTCTTGCAGCTAAGTCTGACCAAGCTTTAAGAGTTGCAGGGGGACCATAGTTATAAATTGGCGCAGATATTATTATTACGTCACTATCTTTAAGTTCTTTTACAAGTTTATCAGAAAGCTCAAACATTTTTTTGTGATGTTCTGTTTGATCTCTCTCATCAATTTTCATTCCAGACTCAGTAAGTCCACTTACAAAAAGCATTTCATCGTCTAGATCTCTATAAAAGACTTCATCTCCTGGTTTTTTTATTTTATCTAGAAGTTTTTTAGCTAAAGCTCTAGAGGTTGATCCTTTTTTTCTTGCACTTGAGTCTATTTGATAAATTTTCATTAAATACTCTTATCCGAATTTTTGCATAAATGGAAAGATTTCAATTATATAAAAACCAATACTTTGTAGCTGATTGGTTAAAATTAAAACACCTGTTATTAAAAGGATAATTCCACCTATCTTTGAAATTAAATTAATATTTTTCTTAAAATTCTTCGAAAATAATAAAAATCTTTGAATCAAATAACCAGATAAAACAAAAGGTATTGCTAATCCTAATGAGTAAAATATTAATAAAAATATAGCTCTAGAAAGAGTCTCTTCGATTGATGCCAAAGCTAAAATTGATCCTAAAATTGGTCCAATACATGGTGTCCATCCAAAACCAAAGGCTAGACCAATTAAATATGGAAACAAAATATTTCTTGATTCTTTTGCATCGAATCTTTTTTCAAAATTTAAATAAGGTATATTTATTATCCCAATCAATTGCATAGAGAAGATGACTATAACTATACCAGCTATTATTCTTAAAATTTCTGAGTTTTGTAAAAAAGCTTTACCTATGAAAGATGCAGATGCACCTAAAATTACAAAGACAGTAGAAAAACCTAAGCAAAATAAAATTAATGGAAAAAAACTAATCTTTTTTGAATTTAAGACTTCTTGAAGTGATTGACCAGATATATAAGAAATGTATCCAGGGATTAATGGCAAAACACAAGGTGACAAAAAACTTATAAGACCTGCTCCGAAAGCAATAAAATATTCAAACATTTATCCTGTATTTTTCATTGCAGCAGAAATTCCGGCTATTGATGTCATTAAAGAGTCTTCCAAAAATTTTTTATCTAATTTTTTATATTTTTTATTTGTTAATTTTTTCATTATATTAGCCTGCAATATATTTAACATCTCTGTGTAATTGTTTCTTATAAATAATGCTTTCCTAAATTCTTTTCTTTCTTTTATCACGTCTTTTGGAGTAATTTTATTATGCAATTTGACCAATGCTTCAAATTGAAATCTCAATTTCTTACCTATTCTTTTTAAAGATTTGTCGGCTAAATTATTTTCATAAATTACTGAAATTTCAGTATCTACTTTTGAAATTACCATATCTAAAATATCCATTGTTGATACAAAATAAGGCCAATTTCTTTCCATGTCTGTTAATGTTCTCGAAAATTTTTTAATTGATCCATATCTTAATGCTTCAGTAGTACCAAGCCATCCAGGTAACATTAATCTTATTTGTGTCCAAGCAAATACCCAAGGGATAGCCCTTAGACTTTGAATGTTATCAACATTCTTTCTCTTAGTTGGTCTTGATCCTATTGCAAGTTTTCCTAGTGATTTATGAGGAGTTACTGTTTTAAAATATCTTATAAAGTCCTCATTTTGATTTAAATACTTTCTATACGCAGAAGTTGAAATTTCCGACATTTTTTGAATTAATTCTCTCCAATTTTTCTTTGATCTTGGAGGTGGATTAAGACTGGCATCCATAACTGCGCCAATGTAACTACAGAGATTGTATTCAGCTAATGGTTTGTAACCATATTTTTGTTGTATTACTTCACCTTGGTCCGTAATTCTAATTTTTCCATTTACTGTTCCAGATGGTTGTGATTTTAAGGTTGCTTGGATAGGTCCTCCACCTCTTCCAGGGGATCCACCTCTACCATGAAAGAAAACTAATTCTATTTTATATTTCTTAGCAATATTTCTAAGTTCTTCTTGCAATTTATACTGGTGCCAACTTGCAGATAACTTTCCTGCATCTTTACTTGAATCTGAATATCCAATCATTACTTCTTGTTTAGAATTAATCATCTTTCTATACCAAGGAAGTTTGAATAGATTTTTCATAACTCCATTTGCATTTTTTAAGTCCTCTAAAGTTTCAAAAAGCGGCACTACTCTTAATAAATTTTTTGTTTGAGCCTGCATTTGTAAAAAGTATACAGATAAAATATCAGATGACGATGATGTCATTGATATAATATAAGCACCTAAACATTGATTTGGGGTTATTGCTATTTGTTTAAAAGTACTCCAGACCTCTTTATTTTCTTTATCTTTTAAATTTATATTGTTAACAAAAGATTTACTTTGTTTGATTGATTTATTCAAAAGTTTAATTTTTTCTACTTCACTTAATGAGGAATAATTTATTTTTTTTTTCTTTTTAAAAATTTCATTTAAAAGTTTTTCGTGTCGATCAGACTCTTGTCTTATATCCAATTTTGCCAAGTTAATTCCAAAACATCTTACTCTTCTCATTAAATCTAATAAATCTGCATTAGCAATATGTTGACCACGATTTAATTTTAATGAATTTCTAACCTCTCTTAAAGGAATTGTAATTTCATTACTGTCCTGAATTAATTTTTTTTCATCTAAAATAGTATTATTATTTAAATGATTTTCGATTAATTTATGGGTTAATCTTAACTTATCTCTAATTGGTCTTAAAAATACTCTGTATGGTTCATAACTATTTCCAGTAACTCTTTTAATTTTTGCAGAACATTCTACCATTGATAAGTCTTGAATTAATTTTGTAAGTTCCTTTTCATATAATTTGGCAGCTTGCCACCTAGAAAATAGAATTACTTTATTAGTAACTTCTGCTGTTACGTTAGGATTTCCATCTCTATCACCTCCCATCCATGATCCAAATTGAATAGGATTAAAATTCCTTGGTAAATCTTTCTTTAAATTTTTTCTAAATATGTCGTTTAATCTTTTATAAACTTTTGGAATTGTATCCCATAAGCTATCTTCTATTACAGCTAAACCCCACCTTGCTTCATCTAATGGAGAGGGTTTGGTTCTTTTAAGTTCATCAGTTTTCCATATTATTGCGATTTCTGAATATAACTTTCGATCTAATTCGATAATTTTTGAAGGATATTTTTTATAAAGATGTCTTTGCTCCATTATGCTAATTAAGTTTGCATATTTTTGTATTAAGGTTCTTCTTTTGACCTCTGTTGGGTGTGCAGTAAGTACTATTCCAATATCCAGTTTTGTTGCTTGTTCATAAATTTTTTGATCAGAAATTTTCTTATTTTTAAAAAGACTACTAATAATATCTTCAATAAATAAGTTTTGATTTTTGCTTTTAAAATAAGGGTTGTCATACTCATTAAGTTTTCTGGAAGCATCCAAAGACTCAGCTAAATTCATTAAATTTAGAATATGTGAAAAGGCTCTTGTTATTTTAAAAGTTTTTTTAGGAGAAAGTTTTTTTACTTCTTTGGAAATTTTTGAAAATACTTTGCTTTTATTTTTATCTAATAATGTGTTTTTTGATAATAATCTTAATTTTTCAACAATTTTAAAAAAATCAAGACCTTCCTGATCCTTTATTACTCTTCCTAGAAAAGTTCCTAATAACCTAATATCCTCTCTTAATAACTTAGTAGGTATTCTTTCATAATAAAGATCTCTTTTTTTCATTACTTATAATAAATTTTTTTTGTAAAATTCCTTTAGTATTAGTTTTTACACTAAAAAAGAATCCTGAATATCTAAATTTTCGCAGATCTGCTTTGCTCATTCCTTTGGTTGCTGTTGAAACAAAAAGTTCATTAGTATTTTTGCCACCGAATGCGCAATTGGTAATATTTTTTGCTGGAAAATGAATTCTATGTATTAATTTAGCTTTATTGTTGAATACCGAGATACAAGCGCCATGAAAATGAGCTACCCATAAATTTTTGTTTTTATCCAAAGTCATTCCATCGGGCGATCCATCTTCTGGAGAAAATTTTATAAATATTTTCTTACTTATTATTTTATTATTTTTATTAATTTTTATTTTATAGATAGTTTTTTTTGGACTGTCTGTATGATAAAAATTAAATTGATCAATAAAAGCAGGTCCATTAGTAATTCTATAATTTTTATCAACTTTAGTGAGTATTAAATCTTTATCTAATTTATACAAAGATCCTTTTTTAATTTTTCGCTCCAAATTATCCATAGTTCCAAACCAAAGGTTTCCTATAGGATCAGTTTTACCGTCATTAATTCTATTTAATTTTAACTTTGGTTCAATTGATATTGATTTCAAAATTTTTTTTGTTCTTAGATTTTGAATTCTTAACTCACCTTGAAGACCTAAAATAAATATATAATCTTTGATATGTGCTATAAAACCAATTTCTTTATTTACTTTAAATATTTTCTTATTTTTTATATCAACAAAATAAATAGAATTGTGTTCTTTTACCCATAGAGTGCCTTCTCCTAATTTACATTTTATTTTCCATATTGGGTATGGTTCTGATGTTTTTATTTTATTCATTGACTTCAAACTCTTTTATAAAGTCTTCGTTTGGAGTTATTCCGATACCAGCATTATCTGTTACCGATGCAAATCCGTTATTGTTTTTAACTTGATCTAAAATTGAAAAATTTTCTTTGGGTAAATCTGTTATAAAAATATTTTTTTTTGTTGTATCAAATTCCAGCATTGATTTTGATGGAAATAACCCTCCAGGCATATCAGGTTGAGCAGTTAATAGGTGAAGATTTACAGCTATACTAACTGCTGACCCCCATACATGATTAACAACTGGTATAAAATTTGCTTGAGCTAAAGCAGCTACTTTCAAATATTCTGTAATACCCCCTAATCCGCATACCTCTGGTTGGGCAATATCAATGCATTTATTTTTAATTAATTTATTCCATCCATATTTAGTAAATTCTGCTTCTCCACCAGCAATACTTGTTTTGATTTTTTGCCTTAATTGATTGTAACCTTCATAATCTTCAGGTGCCACTGGCTCTTCAAACCAATATACATCTAATTCATCTAAGCCTTTTCCGACATAAAGAGCGTCTTTTAAATTGTATGCATGATTAGCATCAACCATCAATTTAAAATCTTTTCCTACGGAATCTCTTACGGATTGAACTAACTTTAAGTCTTCTGTTGGACCAAACCCAACCTTCATTTTCATTGCTTTAAATTTTTTAGATTTTATTTGTTCAGATTCTTCCTTGAATAAACTAATTAGTTCATCAACAGGTTTTTTTTGTAACATCATCCCATAACCATAAACTGGAATTTCGCTATTACATTTTCCACCTACAAGTTGATAAAGTGGAGTGTTATTTTTTCTTCCAAGGATATCCCACAAGGCTATATCTACACCTGATAATGCTTGTATTGGCATTCCCTTTTGACCACTGTCTCTTAAAAGATTATAAACTTTCTGCCAAATATGCTCTTTATTTAATGGATCTTCACCTAAAACTAGAGGCTGTATAACATTTTCAACAATAAATTTATTTGCCAAAGCAATATTTCCTGGACCAAAACATTCACCCCAACCAGTAATCCCTTCATCAGTTCGAACTTCTACAAGGTGTGCTGTTCTGTGCTTATAGTACTGTTGTGAATAACCAAGTTCTTTTTCTAACTCATATCTAAGTACATGACTTTTAATAGAAGTTATTTTCACAATAAATTATAAAGCAACTACTTTTGAGTTTTGCTCTCCTAAATTTTCAATAGATAATTTCATAGTATCGCCAGCTTTTAAAAACTGCTGTGGCTTCATTCCCATACCTACTCCTGGAGGTGTCCCAGTTGTAATGATATCACCTGGTTGAAGTGACATAAATTTACTTAAGTAAGAAACAATTACATCAACATTAAAAATCATAGTATCTGTATTCCCTGTTTGCATTCTATTCCCATTTACATCTAGGCTCATTTTTAAATTATTAATATCTGAAATTTCATCCTTAGTAACTAAATGCGGACCAACAGGGCCATAAGTGTCATGAGATTTCCCTTTAATCCATTGTCCCATTTTTTCAAGTTGCCACTCACGTTCACTTACATCATTTACTAAACAATAACCTAAAATATGTTCTTGTGATTGATTTTCTGTAATATGTTTAGCTTCTTTACCTATTACAATACCAAGCTCTACTTCCCAGTCTAATTTTTTTGATCCTGAAACAATTTCAACATCATCGTTGGGTCCAACTATACAGCTAGTTGCCTTCATAAACACTATTGGTTCTTTAGGAATATCAGCTCCAACTTCAGCTGCATGATCTGAATAATTAAGCCCTATAGCTATAAACTTACCTGGGCTAGTTATACAAGAACCTATTCTTTCATTTGAAGATAATTCAGGTAAATTCGATAAATCAGCACTTTGTAGCTTTGCAAAAG
>CABYCY010000012.1 GCA_902517615.1 uncultured Pelagibacteraceae bacterium | reverse complement strand
TCAATAACTTAAGCTTGCAGATTCCTGATGATTTTAATTTTGATAATTTTAATGAATTAAATAAATTATTAAAGGAGTTAAAAGGTACAACTTATTCAATCAATACTGTCAACAAGATACTTGATGAATTAGATAAAATTACATTAAATGAAGAATACAAATCTATAAATGCAAGTGTAGAGGAGAAGATTGCTAAAAATAAACTAGATTTGAATTTTAATATTGAAGAAACCGAAAGACTTTTTGTAGAAAAAATTAATATATTTGGAAACAACATAACTAGGGAAAGTGTAATTAGAAATAACCTTGAAGTTGACGAGGGTGATCCTTTCAATGAAATTTTACAAAAAAAAAGTGAAAATAACCTTAAAAGTTTAAATTTTTTTAAGTCTGTTTCTTCAAAAATTACTGATGGATCAAACCAAAACACAAAAATCATAAATATTAATGTTGAGGAAAAAGCTACAGGTGAGATTACAGCAGGAGCTGGTTTTGGAACCTCAGGTGGTACTTTTGTTTTCGGTATAAAAGAAAACAATTATTTAGGAAAAGGTCTTGCTGTTGTTGCAAATACCACAATTAATTCTGAGTCATTTAAAGGATCACTGAGTGTTGAGAATCCTAATTTCAACAATTCAGACAAATCATTATTTGGAAGTGTGGATGCAATTGAAATAGATCGAATGACAACTAATGGATATAAAACAAATAAGACTGGTTTTTCATTTGGTACAAATTTTGAGTATTATGAGGATTTTAGGTTAGGACTTTCAACAGAATCTTACTATGAAAAAATAGAAACTGACTCTACAGCCTCAGCTAGACAACAATCTCAAGAGGGTAACTATTGGGATACCTTTATTAATACCAGATTTGATTATGATAAACGTAATCAAAGATTTAAAACAGATGATGGTATTAGATCTGTTTATGATTTAAGTTTACCATTAATAAGTGATACTTATACTTTAACTAATAGTTATAGTTTCAATAAATATTCTTCTTTATATGATAATAATATTACTACATTTGGTTTTTTTTTAGAAAGCGCTAACTCAATAAAAGATAAAGATATTAAATTAACAGAGCGGTTGTTTATACCTTCTAAGAAATTACGTGGTTTTGAGAGAGGCAAAGTAGGACCCAAGGATGGGAATGATTTTATTGGTGGCAATTATGTTGCAACAATAAATGCGAGCACAACATTACCAGTATTGTTTGAAAATTCTGAGGCATTAGATGCTTTATTATTTTTAGATATAGCAAATATATGGGGCGTTGATTATGACTCATCTATTAATGACAGTGATAAGATAAGAAGCTCAATAGGTATTGGTATTGATTGGTTTTCAGCTATTGGACCAATTAATTTTTCTTTAACAGAAACTATTTCAAAAGCTGATACTGATATTACAGAGTCATTTAGATTTAATATAGGAACTACTTTTTAATGAATTTTTTATCTAAAAAAATTTTGGTTTTTTTTATCTTTATCTTTATAATTCAACCATCTTATGCCGAACAAAAATTTAAATTTGTCAATATTGATTTGATTATCAAAGAGACTAATATTGGTAGCATGATGTTAGATAAAATTAATAAACTTGATCAAACTAATATTAAAAAGTTGAATTCTTTTGAGCAAGAACTTAAAAAAATAGAAAATGATATTAAATCAAAGAAAAATATTCTTTCAGATGTACAATATGAAAAAGAAGTTAATGATTTTAAAGTAAAAGTTGCAAACTATAATAAAGAAAAAGATTTAATGGTTAAAAAACTTAATGAAACAAAAAAAAAAGAGCTTCAAGTTTTTTTTAAAAAAATAAACCCAATTGTCCAAAATTATATGAATATGAATTCTATCGAAATGCTTTTTAATAGTAAAAATATTTTCATGGGAAATAAAAATTCAGATTTAACTAATCAATTAATTGATGAAATAAATAATAAAATTTAAAAAAATGACAAAAATTAATAAAAAGCAAATAATTGATTTATTACCTCATAGAGAGCCAATGCTATTAATTGATGAACTTTATGACATAAAAAAGTTACATTCAGCTACAGCAGTAGTAAATGTTAAAAGAGATAGTTTTTTTGTACAAGGACATTTTCCTAATCAACCTGTTATGCCTGGAGTTTTAATAGTTGAATCATTTGGACAAGCTGCTGCAGCGTTAACTGCACACGGATTAGATAAATCAACTTATGAGAATAAATTAGTTTTTCTAATGGGTGTTGAAAAGGCACGTTTCAGAAACCCTGTAATACCAGATTGTAAGCTAATTTTAAAAATTGAATCTATAAGATCTCACGGAAGAGTTTGGAAATATAAGGGTGAAGCATTTGTTGATCACAAAAAAATGGCTGATGCCATTTGGTCTGCAACAATTGTTGACAAGAAATAAATAGCAATAATTATTGATAAGTTATTTTATTTTGCTTTGATACAAGCAATTATGTCTAATCCTTTCTTTAAAAATCATGGTCCAATTTTAATTTCTGAAATATTAAAATCTCTTAAAATTAAAGATAATAACTTTAGACAAGATCGTCAAATTAAAGATATAAAAGATTTACATGCAGCAAGTGAGTCGGACATTACTTTTTTTCATTTAAAAAAATATAAAGAAGTTGCAAAAAATACAAAAGCATCCTTCTGTATAACTACAGATTCTCTAAAAAATGATCTTCCAAAAAATTGCACTCCTTTAGCTGTTGATAATGTTTTAGTTTCATTATCAAATTTAACAGCTAAGTTTTATCCAGATGCTATAAATGATGATTTTGATAACACTACAATTGATATTACTAAAACAGAATTCAAAAATAAAATTAAACATGGTAAAAATGTCTTATTAGGTGATAACGTATTAATTGGTTTAAATTGTTTAATTGGTCATAATACGATTATTGAAAAAAATGTTTCAATTGGGGATAATTGTTCAATTGGCTCAAATACAATTATAAGAAACACCATTATAAATAACAATGTTAAAATTTTAGATAATTGTGTAATTGGAAAACATGGTTTTGGTTTTTTTCCAATAAACAAAAAGAATTTAAGATATCCTCATATAGGATCTGTTATAATCGAAGAAAATTGTGAAATTGGTTGTGGGTCAACTATCGATCGAGGATCTATGTCTAATACAATAATTGGTAAAAATACTTATTTAGACAATCAAATTCATATAGCCCATAATGTAAAAATAGGTGAAAATTCAATTATAGCAGGACAAGTAGGAATTGCTGGTAGCTCTATTTTAGGAAATAACGTTAAAATTGGTGGTCAAGCAGGAATTTCAGGACATCTTAAAATTGGTAATAATGTTGAGATTGGTGGAGGATCTGGTGTGATTAAAGACGTTCCAGATAATTCAAAAGTTATGGGTTATCCAGCAAAAAATATCAGAGATTTTTTAAGAGAAAATAAATGATTGATAAAACCGCAATAATAGATTCAAAAGCTAAGATATCTGAGAATGTTAAAATTGGCCCTTATTCAGTAATAGGTCCTAATGTCGAAATTGGTAACGGTACAGTTATCCAATCACATGTTAACTTAACTGGCAATACTATAATTGGAAAAAATAATAAAATATATCCATTTGCTTCAATCGGTAATGATCCACAGGATTTAAAATTCAAAGGTGAAGAAACAAAATTAGAAATAGGTGATAATAATAAAATCAGAGAGTATGTAACTATTAATCCAGGTACAGAAGGAGGTGGAGGAAAAACTAAAGTTGGTAATAACTGTTTATTTATGGTTTCAGCTCATATTGCCCATGATTGTGTAGTTGGTGATAATGTTATTTTAGCAAATAATGTACCTCTAGGAGGCCATGCTCATGTAGATGATAATGCTATAATCGGGGGTAATTCAGCTGTACAACAATTTACTAGAGTGGGTAAATTTGCGATGATAGGAGGGATGTGTGGAGTTGTACGTGATGTTATTCCTTATGGTATAGCTCATGGTAACAGAAGTATATTACAAGGCTTAAATTTAATTGGTCTTAGAAGAAAAAATATTCCTAATAAAGAAATATTAACTCTCACCGAAGCTTATAAAGAAATATTTAAAAATGAAAATCTAACAGAAAATTTAAATAATTTATCAAGTGAATTTAAAAATAATGTCTTGGTTCATGATGTTATTAATTTTATAGAAAAGGATAAAAAAAGACCAATTTGTACTCCTTTTTCGAAGTAAGATGATAGGATTGTTTTTAGGCGATACAGATTTTTCAGAAGTTGTTTTAAAAAAAATAAAAAAATTAAAAAAAAAATATTTTATTATAGATTTTTCAAAAAATAATAAATTTAAAAAAGATAAAAATTCTTACAGAATTAGTATTGGAAAGTTTGGAGAGATAATAAAATTAATTAAAGAAAAAAAATCTAAAAATGTTTTATTTGCTGGTAAAATAGCAAAACCAAAGTTATCATCTGTAAGACTAGATTTTAAAGGTATATATTACATGCCAGGTGTTATTAGAGCTGCTAAAATTGGTGATGCAGCAATTATTAAATCAATAATTAAAATTCTAGCAAATGAGGGAATAAAAGTAATTAGTTCAATATTTTTTAACTCTGAGCTTTCCTTAAAAAAGGGTAATTTTTCTAGAGTAAAACCTACTAAAGAGGATATTAGTTCAATTAATAAGGGCAAAACTTATTTTGATAAAATCAATAACCTAGATCATATTCAAGCAATTGTTGTTAAAAACGGTAAAATTGTTGCTAAGGAGGGACGAGAGGGTACAAAAAAAATGTTATCAAGATTAAAGAAAAATTCAAAAGGTATTTTGATAAAACTACCCAAAAGAAAACAAGACTTAAGAATGGATTTACCAACAATTGGTCTTCAAACACTAAAAGATATTAAAAAATATGGATTAAAGGGTGTTGTCTTAAAATCTAAAAGAAATATTTTTTTAGATAAAAAAGAAGCAATTAGTTTTGCAAATAAAAATAAAATTTTTATTAATATTATATGAAAAAAATTTTTGTACTAACAGGTGAACCATCAGGAGACAAACTTGCCTCAACAGTTATTTCAAGATTAAAATTAGAAAATTCCAAGATTAAATATTTATCAGTTGGAGGAGCACATTTAAAGAATTTAGGAATTAATTCAATTTTTGAATTAAAAGAAATTACATTTCTTGGTTTTACAAGTGTTTTATTAAATATTTTTAAAATTAGAGTAAAAATTAATCAAACTGTTGATGAAATTATAAAATTCAATCCCGATATATTATTTAGTGTAGATAGTCCTGATTTTACATTGAGAGTTGCCGAAAGAGTAAAAAAAATTAATACAAATATTAAAACAATTCACTATGTAGCACCTCAAGTCTGGGTATGGCGAAAAAATAGAGTTAAAAAAATTAAAAAATTTATCGATCACATGCTTCTGTTGTTTAATTTTGAAAAAAAATATTTTGAAGAAGAAAATATTAAAAATACATTTGTTGGTCATCCACTAATTGAAAATATTAAAAAAAGTCAGACTATTATTGAAAATATTTTACCTAAAAATAAAAAAATTATATCTTTATTTCCAGGTAGTAGAAAATCTGAAATTAATGTTTTACTTCCAATATTAATAGATTTTGTAAAACTTATGAACAAGAGGAATGAGGATTATTTTTTTTATTTTCATGCAACAGAAGAAAATAAAAATTTAATTTTAGAAAATTTAAAAACTTCAAAGATTAATAATTTAGATGTTGCTTCTGATGAAAATATTAAATCAAAAATATTATCTAATTCTATTTTTGCTGTTTCAAAATCCGGTACAGTTTCATTGCAAATTTGTAATTCCAACATTCCCTTAATTATTATCTATAAGCTTAGTTTTATTAATTTTATGATTTTTAAAATGTTAGTTAATGTAAAATTTGCAAACATCATTAATATAATAAATAATCGCGAAGTAATTCCAGAATTATTACAAGATGAATGTAATGCCAATGAAATATATAAATCTGTAATATATTTTTTAAATAATCCTATTATAATTCAGAAACAATTAAATGAGTGCACTAAGACCTTAGATGGCATTAGGTCTAAAACTTCATCTGCAGATGAAGCAAGTTCAGTTTTACTCAAGTATCTTTCCTAATCTTTTTTCAACATCACTCTTACCTAAAGATATGACAATATCATACAATCCAGGTCCAAATTTAGATCCTGTTAAAGCTACTCTTAATGGTTGACCAACACCTTTAAAATTTGTTTCGTGTTTCTCTATTAAATTATTAATTATAGGTTCTAAATTATCTCTACTTAAATTTTCCAATTTATTAATTTTATTTTGGAACTCATTTATTATTTTTTTTGCTTTTTCATCAATTAATTTTAAATCATCTTCATTAAATTTTACTTCATCAATTATGATATATTTTGCGTTATTAAATATATCTTCTAAGGTTTTTGCTTTGTTTTTTAAAAAAGATAATGATGATTTTATTTTTGACTCTTTTTGAGGATTTATTTTTTCTTTATAAATTTCACAATATTTCACAAGATTGTTATAAAGATCCTCCTCTTCAATAGTTTTGATATAATGTTCATTCATTGATAAAATACGGTTTTTATCTAATTTTGATGGAGATTTTCCTATACCCGCTAAATTAAAAAATTTGATACTTTCATCTAAAGTAAATATCTCCTTATCCTTATAAGACCATCCTAGTCTAAGTAGATAATTTCTTAAAGCATCAGGCATTATTCCTATTTTTGAGTAGTCATCTAGAGTTGATGCGTTATCTCTTTTTGAAAGCTTTTTTCCCTCTATAGTATGGATTAATGGAATGTGAGCAAATTGAGGAACCTCCCACGCCATAGCTAAATATATTTGAATTTGTTTGAATGTATTTATTTTATGATCGTCACCTCTAATAATATGTGTCATACCCATTTGATGATCGTCTACTGTTACAGATAAATTGTATGTCGGTGTTCCATCATTTCTTAAAATTATAAAATCTTCAATCGTATTATTTTCAATTTCAACATTTCCTTGTACTAAATCTTTAAGAATGTAATTTCCTTCAATTTTGCTTTTAAACCTAATTACTGGTTTTACATCTATTGGAGCATCTTTTTCATCTTTATCTCTCCATTTTCTATTATAGATATAAGGCATTTTTTTTTGCCTAGCTCTTTTCTTTTGTTCTTCAATCTCTTCTGTTGAACAATAGCATTTATAAGCATGACCATTTTTCAATAATTCATTTGCTATATTAATATGGTCATTGATTTTTGTTGATTGTATATATTCATCTCCATCATGTTCTATTCCAATCCATTTTAAAGATTTTATAATCTGTATTTTATGTTCTTCTTTGGATCTTTCCTTATCTGTGTCTTCAATTCTTAAATGAAAAGTTCCATTTTGATTTTTTGAATAAAGCCAATTAAATAGGGCAGTACGTACACCTCCAATATGAAGAGCTCCTGTAGGTGAAGGAGCAAAACGTGTTGCTACTTTTGACATCAGTGATGTTTAGACTATTTTCTTAGAAGTTTCTATATAAAGATACTAAAACGCCCTGAACTTTTACCCTATCTGGACCAAATATCTTAGTTTCATAATTTCTATTTGCACTTTCAAGTGCAACTACTTTACCTTTTTTACGTATTCTTTTTAACATTGCTTCATGCTCATCAATTAAAGCAACTACAATTTTTCCATTATCTGCAGTGTCTGTTCTTTTAATTATTACTGTGTCACCCTCATGTATTCCAGCTTCAACCATAGAATCACCTTGGACTTTTAAACCAAAATAGTCACCATTTTTTTCTAAATTATTTGGTAATGGAATTCTAGAAACTTCATTTTGAATTGCTTCTACAGGAGTACCTGCAGCTATTTTTCCAAGTACTGGAATTTCCATTTCATCTGAATTTATTTGTTCCTCATCTAAACCACCTTTTATTACACTAGGTGAAAAACTATTGTAAATATCATTTGCCGAAGCTGTCTCTGGCAATTTAATTACTTCTAATGCTCTTGCTTTATGAGCTAATCTTTTAATAAAACCTCTTTCTTCTAAAGCACTTATTAACCTGTGAATACCTGATTTTGATTTCAGGTTAAGTGATTGCTTCATTTCTTCATAAGAAGGAGATACACCTGAACTTCTCAACTTCTTGTTGATAAATAAAAGTAAGTTTTTTTGTTTTTTTGTAAGCATAAGAACAAATATCGTACAAACAATGTTCTATAAAAGTTCTTTTAAACAAACAATAGAAAAAAAGTAAGCAATATAAAGGTTTATTTGATTATAAAACGGTAAAAATAGAATTTTTATCTAAATTTTTCAAAAGTGATTCACCAATTAAAAAAGTATTTATGGAAGTTTTTTTATTTAAATCTAATAACTCTTCTTTTGTTTTAATTCCACTTTCTGAAATCAAAGGTCCATCATAATTTTTTAGAATATCATAAATATCATAGGTTGTATTAATGTTTGTTTTAAGCGTTTTTAGATTTCTGTTATTTATGCCAATCAGAGCTTCCTTAAAATTTAGAGCTTTTTCTGCTTCTTCAACCGTGTGAACCTCGACTATAACAGACATGTTAAATTTCAAAGCTTCTTCATATAATTCATTTGCAAGATTATCAGAAACACCAGCGAGAATAATTAAAATTGCGTCTGCACCATAACTCTTAGCCAAAGGTATTTGAAATTTATCTATAAAAAAATCTTTACATAGAATTGGTAAATTAATTTTGTCTTTTATTTTACTAATATGAGTTAGGTTTCCTAAAAAAAAATCTTCTTCTGTTAATACAGAAAGGCAAGTTGCTTTATTTTTGTTATAAATTTTAGCAATTTCTACAGGGTTATAATCTTTAATTATTATACCTGCTGATGGACTTGCTTTTTTAATTTCAGCAATAATTGATGTTTTGTCATTCTTTAAATTATCTTCAATTTTTTTTTTAAAATTAATGTAATTATTATTTTGATTAATTAATTCATTTAATGATTTTAAATCTGTAGATTTTTTAAGATTGTCAATTTTTTCAATTTTTTTATTAATTATTTTTTCTAGTATATTTTCAGACATTTTGAATTTTTTCTAAATGTTGAAAAGTTTTACCAGATAAAATGTGCTCACGTGCATGATTGTAAGCCTCAGAAAATTTCAAAAATTTTTCTCCAACAATTAATCCAGCTGCTGCATTTAAACATACAGCTTTAGAAAAATCATTATCTTTACCTTTAAATATATCAGTCATTTTTTCTGCATTAAATTTGGCATCATCACCAATTAAGTTTTCGAATTTTTCTGCATTAACATTTAAAGATTTTGGATCAATAATAATTTCTGAAATATGACCTTCTTTTAATTGCATAACATTTGTTTTTGCATATGGTGATATTTCATCTAATCCATCTTCACTATTGACTATCCATGCAAATTTTATATTTAAATTTTTAAGCCCATGAGCAAAAATTTTTAATAATTTTTTATCAAAAACACCAACTACCTGCCTTGTTACAAGTGCAGGATTACTTAAAGGGCCGATCATATTAAAAATAGTTCTTTTTCCAATTTTTTTTCTAACAGGCCCTACAAACCTCATTGCACTATGATAATTTGGTGCAAACATAAAACCAAAGTTATTATTGTTGATTACTTTTTCTATGTCATTAGGCTCTAAATCAATCTTGATTTTAAGAGCTTCTAAGACATCTCCAGATCCACATTTAGATGAGACAGCCTTATTTCCATGTTTAGCTACCTTTATACCCATGCTAGATAAAAGTATTGCCGATGCTGTTGATATATTAAGAGTATTCATTCCATCACCGCCTGTCCCGCATGTGTCGATGCAATCGTTAACATTTACTCTTTTAGATTTATCTCTTAATACATAAACACCACCAGCTATTTCCTCAGAAACCTCACCTTTTTTAGATAATAATGTTAAAAATTTATAAATCTGGTCTTCACTAGCCTTACCGGTCATGAGAGTTTCAAATGCTGATTTACTCTCTTCAAAAGTTAAATCTTGATTTTTTTTAAGTTTTTCTAAAAATGGTTCCATTAGTTTAATAATTAATAAAGTTTCTTAATATTTTAATCCCTAATTTAGTTTTAATACTTTCAGGGTGGAATTGTACACCATGAATATTGAATTTTTTATGTTGCACACCCATTATTATGCCATCATCAGTTTCGGCTGTGATTTCTAGATTATTAGATAATGATTTTTTATCAATTATTAAACTGTGATATCTGGTTGCTTCAAAGGTATTAGGAAGATTTTTTAAAATTCCGATTTTTTTTGAATTAATTTTACTAGTTTTTCCATGCATTAATTTTTTTGCTTGTACAATTTTTGAACCAAAAACTTGTCCAATAATTTGATGTCCTAGACACACACCTAAAAAAGGTAATTCTTTATGTAATGATTTTAATATTTTAATACAATTTCCAGATTGATCAGGATTTCCAGGCCCTGGTGAAATTACAATTTTATGATATTTTTTTTTAATAATATCTTTTGAATTAATCTTATCATTTCTCACAACATCAACGTTAACTTTTAGTGAGGATATATAATGATATAAATTAAAAGTAAAACTATCGTAATTATCTATTAATAAAATTTTCATTATCTTAAAGCGTTAATTAAAGCTTTAGCTTTATTAACTGTTTCCTCGTATTCATTTTTAGGTTTACTATCAGCAACAATCCCAGCTCCTGCTTGAACATAAAACTTTTTATTTTTAGCAACTGCAGTTCTTAAAGCTATACAAGTATCAAATTCTCCATTAGCTGAAAAATATCCAATACCTCCTGCGTAAACTTTTCTTTTAGATATTTCTAATTCATCTATTATTTCCATCGCTCTAATTTTAGGAGCACCAGAAACTGTTCCGGCTGGAAAACCTGCAAGTAGCGATTTAAATTTTGAAAATTTTCTATTATATTCACCAACTACATTGGAAACTATATGCATTACATGAGAGTATTTTTCAATTATAAAACTTTCAGTTACTTTTACAGAATTAATTTTTGAAACTTTTCCCGCATCATTTCTTCCTAAATCTAATAGCATTAAATGTTCAGATAGTTCTTTTTTGTCTTTAAGAAGATCTTTTTCATAAAAATGATCTTCTTTTAATGTTTTTCCTCTGGGTCTTGTTCCTGCAATAGGTCTTACTGTAATTTTGTTGTCTCTTAGCCTCACTAATATTTCTGGGCTAGCGCCAATGATTTGAAAATCATTGAAATTAAAGAAAAACATAAAAGGTGAGGGATTTGTAACCCTAAGTTTTTTATAAATATCTATTGGTCTTTTTGTTAATTTGGCTTCAAATCTTTGACTTAAAACAACTTGAAAAATATCTCCTAATTTTATGTATTTTTTAGCCTTATCAACCATGGTTAAGAATCTATTTTTAGATGTATTTGATCTGACTTTTATAGTTTTAGGTTTTTGATTTGTTTTAGAATTAATATTTTTAATGGATGACTGGATAATTAATTTAAATAAGTCACTTTTAACATTTTCATATCTTTTTTGATAATTTTTTATTTTTTCATCTTTAAAAATGTTACTTATATAAAATATCTCTTTTTTTAAATTGTCATGAATAACAAGTGTTCTGGGACGCAAAAGTCTTACATCTGGTAAGTTAAGATCATTTTTACATTTATTAGGAATTTTTTCTATATATCTAATTGAATCATACGAGAAATATCCTGAAATAAGAGAACAAATTTTAGGTAAATTTTTTGGTGTTTCAAACCTAAAGTTTTCAATTATTTTCTCGATTAACTTATCTGGCTTATCTTCTAATTTTATTTTTTTATTATTTTGAATTAAGTATGAGTTACTGTTGTTAAATTCCCAAATTTTATCAGGATTTTTTCCAAATATAGTATATCTACCTTTGATTTTACCTTTTTCAACAGACTCAAAAATGAAGCTATTTTTTTCCTCTAAAAAATTGTTAATTAAATTTAAAACCTGGTCATCATTTTTAACTTTTTTTGATGTATAAATTATTTGATTTTGTTTGCTTCTGTGTCGAAACTTAAAATCCTTGAAGCTTCGATTAATTATCATTTGAAATAATTTTTAACTCTATCAATAGTTTTTTGATTTAATTGTACTTGATATTTACTAGTTAGCAATTGATCGTAGGCAGCTAAAATACTTTTTCTTGTGTTTGTAAATTCACTATTTGCAAAATTTTTATAATCATCATCTTCTTTATTAAAAAGATTTTTATTAGAACCTGTTATTTTAACTAAATAAATTTTATTTTCACTACTATTAACCAAAGCAAATGAGTTTATTGGTAATGCATAAAGCATTTTCACAGAATTAATTTCAAAAAGCTCATTATCATTGACTGAATTTATTGAACCATATTCTCTACTATCACCAATCAGTTCATTAAATTTTGAGTTGTTAAATTTTTTATTTTGAATTTGTTCAATAATTTTTCTATTAAAATCAAATTTACCTTTTTGGTATACTAATTCACTTAATTCAGAATTTATTTTTTTATCACTCAAATCTGGAGCTTTCTCGTATTCTTTTTCAATATTATAAAGTAAAAAATTATCTCCGCTTTCAATTAAATCTATCTTTGATGATCTTTTTGAAAAAATTAAATTTTCATTTTGCTGTTCATTACCATCAGGACTAAACTCATTTACTTCAATAATATCAATGTCTAAATTTTCTACTAAAGAATTAAACGTATTACCCTGAGAGATGTTATTTTCAATTTTGTCTATTTCATCAAAGAATTCTTGATTAAATTCCTCTCCACCAATTAAATTTTTTGGATTTAAGATTATATATTTAAAGTCAATATATTCTCTCTTTAATTGATCTTTATTTTCTTCAATAAATTTTTGAATATCAGTTTGAGTATAATCTTCTTTAATTTTATATAGATTTTCCATGTCAAAATATTCAATCTCTAAAGTTTTATTATTTTCTTCAAATTTTTTATCAATTAAAAAATTTGGCGTGATTGTTCCTGCGCCAATAAAATCAAATAAATGTTTCTGCAACTCTTTATTCTTTAATTTTAATTCATACATTGGAGCCGATAAGTTATTTGACAGTAAAAATTTCTCATATTTAATTCTTTGGAAAACTCCACTCTCATCATGAAAATTTATATTTTCTTTAATTGTCTTTAGAATTGTTCTTTCATTAATTGAAATATCGAAATCTTTTATTTCTAAATCAATCAGTGTTGTTGATATTAAACCCGATAAAAGTTCTTCTATAATATTGTTATCCAAGTTATTTCGAATTGCATCCGCTGAAATTCCACTTTGATTTACATAATCCATAAAATCTTGAGTGGTTACATTAGTCTTGTTTATTTTTGCTATGTTGTTTTGATTGTTAGTACTAAATCCTCCTCCGAAACCTCCGAAACCAAAAGCAATAATAATTATTACAATTAAAACTAATCCACCAAATTGTTTCCAGCCTAGGTTTTTAATTTTTTCAATCATAGCGTTATAAATTTATTGATCTGTAAAAAACAAATCTATAGATTAAAAAGTCAATTATGACAAATAAATATATGTATTTTATCGCTAATTGGAAAATGTTTGGCGATTTAAGAACACTTAATTCTCTTGATAAAGTTATAAAGTTTTCAAAAAATATTAAAAAAAATAAGCTTAGATTAATTTATTGTCCACCTAGCACTTTAATTCGCCCTCTATCAAAAAGACTTAAAAAAACCAAAATAGAAGTAGGTGCTCAAAATTGTCATCACAGCTATGACTTTGGAGCTTACACAGGTCAAGTAAATTCTAGAATGCTTAAAAGCGTTGGTGCAAAATATGTTGTAATTGGTCACTCAGAAAATAGACAATTAGGGGAGGATGATAAATTAATCAATTTAAAAATTAAAAGCGCAATAAGATCAGGTTTAAAAATTATTTTCTGTATTGGTGAAACATTAAGTGAAAAAAGAAATAAAAAGACTAATAAAGTTTTAGACAAACAAATAAAAAATGGATTAAGTTCAATAAAAAAAAAATCAAATATAATTATAGCTTATGAGCCTGTGTGGTCTATAGGCTCTGGTTTAATTCCAAAATCTGAGGATTTAAAAAAATCAATTACATTCATTAAAAGCAAATTTGGTAAAAAATCTCCAAAAATTTTGTATGGTGGATCGGTAAATATTAACAACATTGATAAATTAAAAATTATTACTGGCATAGATGGATTTTTAGTGGGCGGTGCATCACAAAATTCAAAGAAATTTATTGATATAATTAAAAAAACCATTAATTAGAGCCACATGGAAACTTTATTACTTGTAATTAACATCATACTTGCGGTTATTCTGGTTTTGTTAGTCTTACTACAGAAATCAGAAGGAGGTGCACTTGGTATTGGTGTTTCACAAGAGAACTTTATGTTATCAAGATCAGCTGGGAGTTTTATGACTAAAGCTACAGCAATTGTAGCAACTTTATTTATTATATGTAGTTTAGCTCTAACAATTATTTCAAGATCAGAACTTACACCAACTGGCTCAGTTTTAGATACAGTAGAGGAAAAAACTGAGGATACTCCTGCAATTCCAGAAAATAATTAATTAATACTTTTAATTTCATTTTTTCTTCGCTATAAGATAATTCCATGGCGCGATATATATTTGTCACCGGCGGCGTGGTTTCTTCACTAGGCAAAGGTCTCTCTTCAGCGTCACTAGCTTATTTGTTACAATCAAGAGGTTATAAAGTTAGATTAAGAAAATTAGATCCATATTTAAATGTTGATCCTGGAACTATGAGCCCATTTCAACATGGAGAAGTTTATGTCACTGATGATGGGGCAGAAACTGATTTGGATCTTGGTCATTACGAAAGATTTTCGGGTGTATCAGCAAAAAAATCTGACAATATTACAACAGGAAAAATTTATAACGATGTTCTTAAAAAAGAGAGAAAAGGTGAGTATTTAGGTAAAACAGTTCAAGTTATTCCTCATATAACAAATCGTATAAAACAGTTTATTAAAAACGATTTATCTAAAGAAGATTTTGTTATTTGTGAAATTGGTGGAATCGTAGGAGATATAGAAAGCTTACCGTTTGTAGAAGCAATACGACAGTTTGCTAATGATGTCGGTAAAAAGAATGCGTTATTTATTCATTTAACATTAGTACCTTACTTGAAAGCCTCAGATGAAATTAAAACAAAACCTACTCAACATTCAGTTAAAGAGTTAAGAAGCATAGGTATTCAGCCAGATATTATTATTTGTAGATCAGAAAGACCAATTCCATTAGAACATAGAAAGAAAATTTCATTGTTCTGTAATGTTGATATTAAAAACGTAATACAGACAGTTGATGTTAGAACTATTTATGAAGCTCCTATGAGCTTTTATAAAGAAAAATTAGATATTCAGGTTTTAAATTATTTTAAATTAAAATCAAAAAAACCAGCAAATCTCAATCCTTGGAAAAAAATTACTAAAATTATTTTACAAAATAAGAAACAAGTTAACATTGCTATTATTGGTAAATATGTCGAACTAAAAGATGCTTATAAATCTTTAGACGAAGCATTAACTCACGGCGGAATAGAAAATAAAATTAAAGTTAATCTATCAAGAATAGACTCAGAAAAATTAAAAATTTCAGAAATAAAGAAAAAATTAAAAGGAATTTCAGGAATTCTAATACCAGGCGGATTTGGCAAAAGAGGAACAAATGGAAAAATCGAAGCGATTAAATATGCTAGAAAAAATAAAATTCCTTTTTTGGGTATTTGTTATGGAATGCAAATGGCAATTATTGAATTTGCGAGAAATAAATTAAATCTTAAAAATGCTACTTCAAGTGAATTTGATAAAAGGGGTTTACCAATAATTGGTTTAATTAATGAATGGACCAAAGATGGTAAAAAAATCAAAGGAACGAATAAAGAACTTGGTGGGACAATGAGGCTAGGTTCTTATGACGCTAAACTTAAAAAAAATTCACAGATTAGAAAAATATATAAATCGAAATTAATCAAAGAAAGACATAGACATAGATATGAAGTGAATATTGCCTTTAAAGATAAATTTGAAAAAAAAGGTATGATTTTTTCAGGTTTATCACCAGATAATAGACTTCCAGAGATTATAGAATTAAAAAATCACCCATGGTTTATTGGTGTGCAGTTCCATCCAGAATTTAAATCTAGACCTTTGGCTCCTCATCCTTTATTCTCATCTTTTATCAAGGCAGCAAAAAATCATAAATGAGCAGCACTAAAGTTAATTGTGAACATATTGAAATTTCAAATGATAACAAGATTTGTATCATCGCTGGACCATGCCAACTTGAAACTGAACAGCATGCAATGGATATGGCTGGTAAAATTCAAGAAATTACAAAAAAATTTGGGCTAGGATTTATCTATAAAACTTCTTTTGATAAAGCAAACAGAACAAGCTTAAAAGGAAAAAGGGGCGCAGGTCTTGAAGCTTCATTACCAATTTTTGACAAAATTAAAAAAGAATTAAATGTTCCAATTTTAACTGATATTCATAATGCTGATCAATGTTCTGTATTAGCTAATCATGTTGATGTTTTACAAATACCAGCTTTCTTGTGTAGACAAACAGATCTTTTGATAGCAGCGGCCAAAACAAATAAAATTATTAATGTCAAAAAGGGACAGTTCTTGGCACCATGGGATATGGTTAATGTTACAAAAAAAATTTCAGATTCTGGAAATAAAAATATTTTAGTTACAGAAAGAGGTGCGAGTTTTGGATACAATACTTTAGTTTCAGATATGAGATCATTACCAATCATGGCAAAAAATGGTTACCCAGTTATTTTTGATGCAACTCATTCAGTTCAACAGCCAGGTGGACAAGGTGAGTCTTCAGGAGGTCAAAGAGAATTTGTAGAATATTTAGCAAGAGCAGCGGTTGCTGTAGGCGTTGCTGGAGTTTTTATTGAAACTCATCAAGATCCAGACAATGCACCATCAGATGGTCCTAACATGGTACCATTGAATAAATTAGAGAATCTATTAAAACAATTACACGATATAGATAATCTAATAAAAAAATATTGAGCAAGATTTTAAAAGTAAAAGGACGTCAAGTATTTGACAGCAGAGGAAATCCCACTGTTGAAGCGGAAGTTTATATAAAAAATAATAGTGCTTCTGCTATTTGTCCTTCAGGGGCATCTAAAGGTACTTTTGAAGCTTTTGAAAAAAGAGATAATAATAAAAGGTATTTAGGAAAAAGTGTTTTAAATGCTGTTAATTTAATTAACACAAAAATCTCTAAAAAATTAAAAGCACAAAGTATTCATAACCAAGAAAGAATTGATACTTTGTTAATTAACCTTGATGGTACAAGACAAAAAACTAATCTAGGTGCAAATACAATGTTAGCTGTTTCAATGGCAGTTAAAAAACTTTCTGCAAAAGCAAAAAGATTACCTTTATATAAAACTTTCTCTCAAAAAAAAAATTATCAGTTACCTTATCCATTAATGAATATTATTAATGGAGGAGCTCATGCAGATAATGGTCTTAGAATTCAAGAATTTATGATCAGACCTGACCGAGCAAAAAGTTTTTCTGATGCTATGAGAATTTGTTTTGTAGTCATTAAAAACCTTAGTAAATTGATTAAAGATAAAGGCTTATCAACATCTGTTGGTGATGAAGGTGGATTTGCACCAATGATAAGCAGTAATAATCAAGCCTTAGATTTGATTGTAAGTGCAATTAGAAAATCAGGTTTTAAAAATGGTAAAGACGTTTCAATTTGTTTAGATGTGGCTGCAAATGAATTATTTAAAAAAAACAAATACTCAATTCACTCAAAAAATTATATTTCAACAGAAAAATCTATTAAAGAATATCAAAAAATTATCAAAAAGTATAAAATTAAATCAATTGAAGACCCATTTGCAGAAAATGATTGGTTGGCATGGAATAAATTAATGAAATCAGTTAAAAAAGTTCAGATAGTAGGCGATGATTTATATGTAACAAACCTTGAAAGATTAAAGAAAGGTTTTTTAAACATCTCATCAAATTCAATTCTAATTAAGCTAAATCAAATTGGTACAGTTTCAGAAACACTGGATGTAATAAAATTTGCTCAAACAATTGGATATAAAACTATAATATCTCACAGATCAGGAGATAGTGAAGATACTTTTATTGCTGATTTAGCAGTAGGGACTAATTCAAATCAAATTAAAACTGGATCATTAGCTAGATCTGAAAGGGTTGCAAAATATAATCAATTAATACGGATTGAAGAAGAACTTGGAAAAAAAGCGAGGATGAATAAGATCAATTAATGCTTCGATTAATAAAAAGAAATTATTTTTTATTAATTTCTGTTTTTCTTATTTTGTACTTTGGTTTTAATCTAGTTTCTGGTGAAAGAGGCCTTTTTTCGTATATAGAAAAAAAGGATCTTTTGTCCAACTTGAAAAAAGAGGAATTATCCTTAACTAGCAAAATAGAAGATATGGATCATAAAAATTCACTTCTAAGTACTAATTTAGATCTAGACTATATTGAGACTTTAATTAGAGAACGATTTTTGTTTGGCAAAAAAAATGAAACAATTTATATAATAAAAAAAAATGAGGACTAAAATTAGACATCCTGAAAAGGTCAATAAACCTATTAATCCAATTAAGAAAAAACCTGATTGGATAAGATCAAAATTATCAAATAGTAAAGAATTTTTTTTAACAAAAACAGTTGTTAATCAAAACAACTTAGTGACCGTATGTCAGGAAGCAAATTGCCCAAATATAACTGAATGCTGGAGCAAGAGACATGCAACATTTATGATTATGGGTGATACTTGTACAAGGGCTTGTGCCTTCTGTGACGTCAAAACAGGTAAACCTGAAAGTTTAGATCCATTTGAACCATATAAAATATCAAATGCTGTGAAGAAATTAAATTTAAAACATGTTGTTATAACATCAGTTGATAGAGACGATCTTAGTGACGGTGGTTCAAATCATTTCTTTGAAGTGATTAATGCTACAAGAAAAAAAAACCCAAACACTTCAATAGAGGTTTTGACACCTGATTTTTTAAGAAAAGGGGATTCATACAAAAAAATTCTAGAAGCAGATTTAGATGTTTTTAATCATAACATTGAAACTGTTCCACGTCTTTATCTTAAGGTTAGACCTGGCGCTAGATACTTTGGATCCTTAGAACTATTAAAAAACGTTAAAAAATTTAATAAAAAAGTTTTTACAAAATCTGGTCTAATGGTTGGCCTTGGTGAAGACAAGGATGAATTAATTCAAGTAATGGATGATTTAAGATATGCAGAAGTAGATTTTCTAACTATTGGCCAATACTTACAACCATCACCAAAGCACCATCCTTTAAGTAGATATTATCATCCTGATGAATTTAAAGATTTAGAAAATATTGCTAAAACAAAAGGCTTTTTATTAGTTTCTTCATCGCCTTTAACTAGATCTTCGTATCATGCAGATGAAGATTTTGCGAAACTTAAAGAAAAAAGATTACAAAACAATTAATGCCAAAAGCATCAGTTACGAGATTAATCAATAATAGAAAAGATAAACTTATAGAGTTTGTTTTAGATATTGAAAAATATCCAGAGTTTATTCCATTTTGTGATGACTCAAAAGTTTACGAAAGAAGTGATAATGGTGATTCAATAAACATAATTGCAGATCTTACAATAGGTAAGGGGCCTTTTAAAGATACATTTAAAAGTGATGTTAAATTTAATAAAAAAACTGATCATATTCATGTTGTAAATTTAGGAGGACCATTAAATCATTTAGAAAATAATTGGAAATTTATTGAAAAAGGAAATGCAAGTGATGGTTACAAAACTGAAGTTGTTTTTGATATAGATTTTGAAATAGAAAATAAATTTTTAAATATTTTGATGACTAAATCTTTTCAATTTGGTTTAGAAAAAATAGCAGATGCTTTTCAAAAAAGAGCTGAAAGCTTTAAATAATATTATCAATTATCTTGATAACAGTACTAACTGTTGATTTTTGGATTGAATTGCGATTTTTTGATTTATATTTATTTTCTTTAAGTAGCAAAGTTTTACCTTTTTTAATACCGACATAAACTAGACCAACTGGTTTTTTCTTTGATCCTCCACCTGGACCAGCTATTCCAGTTATTGACACATTAATTTTACTCTTTGAGATTTTAGATAAATTTTGAACCATTGCTTTGCAACACTCTTTGCTAACAGCACCATGTTTTTGAATAATATTTTTATTTACTTTTAATATCTTAATTTTTGCTTGATTAGAGTAGGTTGTAAGACCCATTTGAAAGTATTTTGATGAATTAGCTAATTTGGTTAAATTATGAGCTAGCAATCCGCCTGTACAAGACTCAGCCACAGATATGGTTAATTTTTTTTTAATTAGTTTTTTATGAAGTGATTGAATGCTCATTAGAATTTTAGACTTATTAAGTAAATTAATATCATCGAATATAACCCAGCCATTATATCATCCATAATTATTCCAAAATAGTTTTTGTGATTTTTGTCAAAATAACTTACCGGAAATGGTTTTAAAATGTCAAAAAATCTAAAAAAAATAAAAGACAACACATAATAAATTTCAATTGGTAAACTTAATTGATTGCTCTGATTTAGATGTAATAAAAGAATTAAAGGCATAGCTTGGCCCAACACTTCATCAATAACTATTTGTCTAGGATCTTTATTCTTAAATTCGCTTTCAGCATCCTTTACAGCGTAAAAGGAATAGAAAAATAAAAGACCAAAAAAAATTATTGAAAATTTAAGATCAGTGTATCCAAGTATTTCATAAGCTATATAAATAAAAAGAGCGGTTACAGCAGAAGTAACTGTGCCAGGGATTTTAGTTAAATAACCATAACCAAAGAAAGTAGATAATAATACATTGATTTTTTTCATTCTGATATTGAACAAATAACTTCACAAGCTATAGCTTTTTCCTTTCCAATTAATCCAAGTTTTTCTACAGTTTTACCTTTAAGGTTTATTAGTTCTTTATCTAGATTTAACAAATTTGATAATGATTTTAATATTCTGTTTCTATATTTTGAAACTTTTGGTTGTTCACAGATTAAATTAATATCAATGTTGTTAATATAAAAATTATTTTTTTCTAATATTTTAACAATAGGTTTTAGCATATTTGGTGATCTTATATTTTTAAATTTTTTATTATTATCTGGAAAGAAGGTTCCAATATCTTTTTTTCTCATTGCACCTAGAAGTGAATCTATTATGGAATGAATTATAACATCCCCATCAGAATGACCTTTTAGTCCTGAGTGAAAAGGTATTTTAATACCCCCCAAGAAAAGTTTTTTTCCTTTAATTAACCTGTGTATATCAAATCCAATTCCATAAAATATTTTTTTATTCTCTATATCTTCTTTGAAAGTAATCTTGCTATTCAAATTTTCACCATTTATAAATTTAATTTTTTTATTATTTTCTATAAATAATGTTGCCTCATCAGTTATATTTTGTTTTTGTTTGATAGATAAATTATAAAGATTTTTAAATTTGAAAGCTTGAGGCGTTTGGGTTAGAACAGATTTATCACGATTTAAATTATAATAAGCATTTTTAATTTTGTATTTTATTGTATCTTTTGATTTTATAGCAGGCACAACAGCTATATTTTTTTGAAGTGCATTAATAAGCTTCTCTAAAAGTTTAATTGAAAAATTAGGTCTAGCTGCATCATGTATCAATACATTTGTAGGATTAAATTTTTTTATATATTTTAATGCT
Source organism: uncultured Pelagibacteraceae bacterium (assembly GCA_902517615.1). Classification (GTDB taxonomy): domain Bacteria; phylum Pseudomonadota; class Alphaproteobacteria; order Pelagibacterales; family Pelagibacteraceae; genus Pelagibacter. The sequence continues at coordinate 18,390 of CABYCY010000012.1, read as the reverse complement.
TTCAACGATGAATCGCATCTTTCTTTTCCTCCGTTTAAAATAATGACATTTTTGGGAAATTTTTCTTTTATATAATTTCTTTTGTTAACAACCAAAATAATTTTTTTGAATAGTTTTGAATCTAAGCTTTTATGTATAGAGTGTAAAAAAAGGGGCTTATTTTTATAAATATTAAACTGTTTTGGTTTTTTCGCATTAAATCTTTTGCTTTGTCCTGATGCTAGTATTATAAAATAGTTACTCATATATTATTTTTGAGATTTTTGCGCCTGAATGTCAGATTTTATTAAAAAAAACATTTATCTAATAGTATTATTTATTATCACATTATCGATAGGTTTTTTAACATTTTTAACTTTTATAGATAAAGGTTTTATTGAATTAACAGACAAAAACCTACAGTATCTTTTAGTATTAAATATTATTCTATTATTATCATTTTTTGTTTTTATTTTTTTTGAAATAAAAAAAGCAATAAAAACTGATATTGATCGTGATGGATTAAAATCTAACAAAAAATATATCACCGTATTTGCTTTATTTACATTAATTCCATCAATTTTAATTTCAATATTTTCATTATTTTTATTTTCTTTTGCACTTGAAAAATACTTTGACAAAAAAGTTACAACAGTTGTCAATAATTCATACGAACTAGCTAAAAATTATGTAGATGAAATTAGAAACAAAATTCAATCAGATATAGTTTTAATAGCATTTGATACTAACAAAAGTAAAAGATTCTTAAATGATAATCCTAAGGAGTATAAAAGATTTCTAGATACACAAAAACTTATACGAAATGTAGATGAAATCCATATTATCAATATTGAAAAAAAATTATTGTTTACATCTCTTAAAGATAATCAGCCATATGTACCCCCAGTAGATAAAGCGCTAGCTTTAGTTATTGATGATGACAGGCCATTAAAAATTTTAAATGCTCCAGAAAATATATCTGCAGCAATAATGCGACTACAAAATTTTGAAAATAGATTCTTATACGTAGTCAAGTATCTAGATAAAGATATTTCAAAATACCTAACAGAGTCTCAAGAGGCTATAAATTTTTATTATACAGTAGAAGAAAAAAGTACTGGAATTAAAATTTCATTTGCAATTATTTATGTAATTATTGTTAGTGTCCTTTTGTTTGTATCTATATCTATTGCGATAAGATTTTCCTCAAGATTTTTTAGATCAATCAATAATTTAATATATGCTTCTGTGTCTATTGGTGAAGGAAAGTTTGACACCAAAGTTCCTGAAGTAAAAACGGACAAAGATTTAGAAATTTTAAATAAAAATTTTAATTTAATGATTGATAGACTCAGAAGCCAACAGGAAAAATTAATTATTAATGAAAGACATGAAGCTTGGAGCAACTTAGCAAGAAAATTAGCCCATGAAATTAAAAATCCTTTAACACCCATCCAATTAACAATTGATAGAATGAAAACTAAATTTTCAAATGAAGTTAAAGAAAGTGATAGAAGAAACTTTGAAGAAAATTTAAAAATTATAAATAATCAAATAAAACAAATTGGAAAATTAGTTAACGAATTTTCTGATTTTGCTAGAATGCCAAAACCTATTTTTAAAGAAAATAATTTAGTCCAAATTATAAAAGAAAATATCAATCTATTAACTGAGTTAGATAAAACAATTGATATTTCTCTCAAAAGTAATGAAGAGCGCATATTTTTAAATAGCGATAAGGAGCAGCTTGGAAGAGTATTTCTTAATTTAATCAAAAATTCTATAGAAAGTATTCAGCAAAAAGCAGAAAATCACAGCAATATAAGTAAAAAAATAACTATTGAAGTTAACAATTTTAATAACCACATCATGGTAACAATTGTGGATACGGGTGTCGGATTTGGGATATTTGCAACAAACATTAAAAATATTTTAAATCCATACTTTACAACAAAAAAAAACGGAACAGGATTGGGACTTTCAATTGTTAGCAAAATTATTAACGACCATAATGGTGAAATTGATTTTATGTCTATTAATGATGGAGCTAAAATAAAAATAGAGTTTATTAAATAAATATGATTGCTGAAATACTAATTGTAGATGATAATGCAGATATAAGAAATATAATTAATGAATTAATCATTGATGTTGGATATAAGACAAGACTTGCCGCTAATTATAACCAAGCATTAGCTGAGATTGATAAAAAACTTCCCGATGTAGCTATACTAGATGTTAAGTTAGATAAGGGAGATAATGATGGTATTGAATTACTATCTCATATTAAATCAAAAGATAAAAATGTACCTGTGATTATTATATCTGGACATGCAAATATAGAAATGGCAGTAAAATCACTTCATGAAGGCGCATTTGAGTTTATAGAAAAGCCTTTTGATCAGGAAAGATTATTAAACTTTGTTAAGAGAGCTGTAGAAAATTATAATCTTAAAAAGCAAAACCTAGAATATGAAACTAAATTATTCTCTTCTTATGAATTAATTGGTAGTAGCAAAAATATTTTAAGTATAAACGACCAAATATCTAAAATCTCTATCACAGAAAGTAGAGTTTTTATAAATGGTCCATCAGGTTCTGGAAAAGAATTAATTGCAAGAAAAATTCATAAATTATCCAAAAGAAATAAAAATCCATTTATTGTCTTGAACGGTGCTTTATTAGATTCAAATAAATATGAATTAGAATTATTTGGTGAGGAAAAAGATAATGGTGCTATTTCTTATGGTGCTCTTGAGAAAGCTAATAGAGGAACATTATTAATTGATCAAGTTTCAGAGATACCTTTAGATATTCAATCAAAAATACTAAGAGTTTTGACTGATCAAAAGTTTAAAAGAGTTAATGGATCAAATGATGTAACTGTAAATGTAAGATTAATTTGTTCTACAAGCAAAGATTTAAAAAAGGAAATCGAAATTGGAAATTTTAGAGAAGATTTGTATCATAGACTGAATGTTTTTGAAATAAGTGTTGAACCTTTAAACCAACGTATTTCTGATATTCCTCTTCTAATAAAATATTTTTCAAAAAAAATAGCAGAAAATTATAAAATTAAGGAACTGGAAATAGATGAAGATAATACTTATATCTTAAATCATGAATGGCATGGAAATGTTAGGGAATTAAGAAATTTGATCGAAAGAATAGCTATATTGCAGCCCGATTCAAAAGATAAAATATCGAATATTATTAAAGAATATCTTAAAAATATTAATTTTAACGATCAAGTAGCAGAAAATAGTTTATCTGTGCCATTAAAAGAAGCTAGAGAAAAATTTGAAAAGGAGTATTTAACTATTCAATTAAAAAAATTTAATGGAAATATATCTAAAACAGCAAATTTTGTTGGAATGGAAAGAAGTGCCTTACATAGAAAATTAAAAGGTTTAGGAATTAAAGAATTTAATTAAATGAATATAATAATTTGTGGTGCTGGCAGAGTAGGTTTCACTATAGCTAAACAGCTTAGTGATCAAGGGCACTCTATTACTGTAATCGATCCTTCTAGTGAAGATATTCAAAAAATAGACGATGCTCTTGATGTAAAAGCAATAGTTGGAAAAGGGACATATCCTTCAATCCTTGAAAAAGCTAATGCATCTGAAACAGATATGATAATTGCTGTCACTCGAAATGACGAAATCAATATGGTTATATGTCAAATTGCATTTTCTATTTTTAAAATACCAAAAAAAATTGCAAGAATAAGATCTCAAGACTATCTTAATCCTAAATTTACAACAGTATATAATAAAGAGAATTTACCTATTGATGTAATCATATCACCAGAAATTGAAATAGCAAAATCAATTCAAAGAAAATTGGAAGCCCCAGGAGCTTTGGACAGTGTCCCATTTGCTGAGAACAAAATAAGATTATTAGAAATTTTAATAAATGAAAATTGTAAATTAAGTAATATTAAACTCAAGGATTTAACTAACAAGCATCCAAATTTAGATGCCAATATTATTGGAATAATTAGAGATGAAAAATTTTTAATTCCTAAAAAAAATGACGATATAAAAATAAATGATAAAATTTATGTAATTATAAACTCATCCCAAATGTCAGAAACATTAGAAGTTTTTGGACATGATGAAAAAATATCTAAAAATATTTTAATTGTTGGTGGTGGAAATGTTGGTTTTAATTTAGCAAAAAATATCGAAGAAACACTTGATGCTGTAAGAGTAAAAATTATTGAGAAAAATAAAGAAAGAGCTGAATTTCTTGCTAGCGAATTAAATAATACCATTATTATCAACGGCGATGCATTGGATGAAGAAATTTTAGTCGAGGCAAATTTAGAAGAGGCGGAAACTGTACTAGCTTTAACCAATGATGATGAGGATAATTTAATGGTTAGTGTTCTGGTAGAAAAGTTTGCGAAAGATCAAAAAGATATTGATGATAAAAGAACAATGGCTTTAATTAACAAACCTAATTATTCCCTTTTGCAAAATTCATTAAAAATTGATGACTTAATCGACCCACGTATGAATACAGTATCAAGTATTTTGAAACATGTTCATAAAGGAACAATTGAGACAGCCTATACAATAATGAACGGTGAATATGAAGTAATTGAAGCTGAAATTATTGAGACTTCAGAACTAATCAACAAAGAATTAAAAAATTCAAATTTACCTGAAGAAATTAGAATTGGTGCTGTTTTAAGAGGAGAAAAGATTATAATACCAAGATCAAATCTTGTTTTTCAGAAAGAAGATAAAGTTGTTTTTTTAGCAAGAAAAGACTCTATTTCAGTAGTGGAGAATATGTTTAGAATTAGTTCAATTTAATTAAATGTCACTCTTTAGAGTAAAATATCTTAGTTTTTTTTTTATTTTAATTTCAATTTTTTCTTTTTTTAATATTATTTATTCTTTTTATTTTAACTTATACCTAAATCTTAACACTTATTATTTTACCCTCATTATATCAGCTGTAATTGGAGTTATTTTCTATAAAATAAAAACTAGCGAAAAAAAACCATCAATATTTGAAAAAATATTAACTGTTTTTTTAGGGTATGTTTTAATGCCACTGGTTTTATCAATACCTTTTTACTTAAGCATTTATAATTTAACTTTTTTAAATGCACTTTTTGAATCTGTATCTGGTTTTACTTCAACAGGTTTTACAATATTTGAAAATATAAAACATATTGATCAAGGTTTAATTTTATGGAGATCATCAGTACAATGGATAGGTGGTTTATACTTTTTATATTCAATAATCTTTTTAATTGATATTTATGATCAAAGTTTAAAAAAATCACTAACAAATTTTTTATCTTTTAGTTCTTCAGAAATTTTGAAGCAAACTATAAAAATTTTTTTATTATATTCAGGTTTAACTATTTCAATTTTTATAATTTTAAATATTTTTGGTATTAGATCATTTAATTCCTTAAATTTAGCAATGACATTAATTTCATCAGGTGGATTCCTTCCAGTTAATGAACTTTCATCTGTTTTAATTAATGATATGCAGATAATTATTTTTTCACTTTTGATGTTAATTTCTTTTTTTAGTATTTTTTTTACTTTCAACTTAATTTTTTTAAGAAATAAAAACTTAAATTTTTTTTATGAAGATATTCATCTATTTTTATATTTCATTATTGTTACAAGTATATTTTTTATTTTTTTTAGTTATGATACTAACTTTACATACAGTTTTTTATCTTTAGTAAGTAGTATTTCAAACATTGGCATCTCACTTACAGTAGATCAAACCAATTTAAATTTTATTTACTTAATATTGGTTATTGTTGGTGGATCTTTTTTTTCGACAAGTTCGGGTTTAAGGTTTTTAAAAATATATTCTTTAACAAAATATTGTTTGAATCAAATTCTTTCATTTAGCAAACCCAAAAATATATTTATGAATAAACTTGTTTTTTCTAAAATTAATTTTGATAATAAAGATATTAATAAATATTTTTTAACTGTTTTAATATTTGTTATATCTCTTTTTTCTCTAACTATTTTGCTGTCTTTATCTGAAATTAAATTTGAATATTCTTTCAAATTAGCTGTTTTAACTTTAATGAATACTGTGAATTCATCTGCTTACGGTATTTCTGACTTTGATTTTCAAAACTTACACTTTTTAACCAAATATTTTCTGATATTTTTTATGATTATTGGAAGAGTTGAGCTTCTATCTTTACTATTAATAGCTAAAAAATTTCTTTTTAAATATTAATTTAGTATTATATATATCATTAAATCTTGCGCCCTTAGCTCAGCTGGATAGAGCATCGGTTTTCTAAACCGAGGGTCGGAGGTTCGAATCCTCCAGGGCGCGCCATTTGTTCATTTTTCTTGCTATTATTAAAATATTTATGCTTGACTAGGATTAATTTATATTAGCTTTTACTAATTAATTTTTCTTGAAGAGTATTTTCTTACATGCTTAAATTAAGAATATTCAAAAGTAATTTTGAATTATTTGTTAACAAATAAAAATAACTAAAAGGAAGAATAATGTTTAAATACTTAAAACAATTAACTTCTTTAGTCGCTATGGTTGCGGTGTTGTTTACTTTTACAACAGAAACTATGGCTGCTAAAAAATCTAAAACACTTAAAAACACTCAAAAGAAGGGTTTTGTAAGATGTGGAGTATCTCAAGGTCTTCCAGGATTTTCTAATGCTGATGCTGCAGGAAATTGGACTGGTGTTGACGTTGATGTATGTAGAGCGGTAGCTGCTGCAGTATTAGGTGATGCAAACAAAGTTAAGTTTACACCACTAAGTGCTAAAGAAAGATTTACAGCTTTAACTTCTAATGAGATTGATATCTTATCAAGAAACACAACTTGGACTCTATCTAGGGATGCTGACATTGGACTTACTTTTGTAGGAGTAAACTTCTATGATGGTCAAGGTTTCATGGTTAGAAAAAATTCTGGATATTCATCTGTGAATGATTTCAAAAACGGTATTTCTGCATGTACAAACTTAGGAACAACAACTGAGCTTAATATGAGAGACTTCTTTAATTCAAAAGGAATTTCTTATGAGCCAGTAACTTTTGAAAAAGCTGACGAAGTTGTTGCTGCGTATGATGCTGGAAGATGTGATACATACACAACTGATAAATCTGGTTTAGCTGCTCAAAGAATTAAATTGAGTTCTCCAGATGACCACGTAGTTTTACCTGAAACTATTTCAAAAGAGCCTTTAGGCCCTGTTGTACGTCAAGGTGACTCTGTTTGGGAAGATATCGTAAGATGGTCTCTAAACGTTATGATCGAAGCAGAAGAGTATGGTGTTAATTCTGCTAATGCAGACTCAATGAAAACTTCAGACAATCCTGCTGTTAAAAGATTAGTAGGTGCTGAAGGTGAATTAGGTGCTGCTTTAGGTCTAGATAATGATTGGAGTTTAAGAATTATTAAGCAAGTTGGTAACTACGGTGAAAGCTATAAAAGAAATATTGCTGACACTGGAATTCTGCCTGACAGAGGTCCAAATGAATTATGGACTAAAGGCGGAATACTTTATGTACCACCAGCAAGATAATTTATATCTTTAAATAAAACTTAAAAAGGGCTAGATTTTTCTAGCCCTTTTTTTTATAAATCATATTAGACTGTGAAATTAGATTATAAAAACTTATTACCTCAGATAATTACATTACTAGCAGTAGTTCTAGTATTTGGTTTTTTCTCATATAACGCTCAAGTTAATATGGAAAATAGAGGAATAACTTTTGGTTATGGTTTTTTATCACAAGAATCCTCCTTTGATGTACAATTTTCATTAATTGAATTTGATGGATCACATTCTTATTTCAGAGCTTATCTAGTAGGTTTATTAAACACTATTTTAGTTTCTGTTATTGGAATAATACTAGCAACTATAATCGGTGTAGTTGTTGGTATTGCAAGACTGTCTAAAAATTATCTAATAGAAAAAACAGCGGCTGTATATGTTGAGTTTTTCAGGAATATTCCTTTATTATTGCAGATATTCTTTTGGTATTTTGCTGCTCTAAGAGCTTTGCCGCTACCTCAAGATGCAGAGCCAATGCTAGGAGTATTTTTTTTAACAATAAAGGGTTTTTTTGTACCAGCATTTATATGGAATAATTTAGATATATTTATTTATTCAGTAATTGCAGCAATCATATCTATTATTTTTGTCAAAATATACGCACGAAAAAAGCAGGAGAATGAAGGAAAACAAACTCCAGTTTTGTTTATTTCAATTGGGTTGTTATTAATTTTACCTCTTTTAAGTTTTTTAATTGGAGGTAGTAGTTTTTCAATTGATATTCCAGTAATAAAGCAACTATCAAAATCTGGGTTTACCTATGAAGGTGGTATTGGATTGCCACCTGAGTTGATAGCCTTAGCACTTGCTTTATCACTTTATACTGCAACTTTTATTGCTGAGTGTGTAAGAGCAGGAGTCCAAGGTGTTGGAAAGGGACAAAAAGAAGCTGCAGCGTCAATAGGTTTAACTCCAAATCAAGTATTAAAACTTGTTATTATGCCTCAAGCATTAAGAATAATAATACCACCAACTACTAATCAATATTTAAATCTAACAAAAAATTCCTCTTTGGCTGCTGCTATAGCTTACCCAGATTTAGTTTTGATCTTTGCTGGAACGGCTTTAATGCAAACAGGTAGAGCTATAGAAATAGTTTCCATAACAATGTTAACATATTTAACTTTAAGCATCTCAATTTCTATTCTCATGAATTGGTACAATAAAAAAATAGCAATTAAAGAAAAATAATGAATAAAATAAAAATTTTATCACCTAATAAAGAAAATTTATATACATACCTGTATTCAGGAATTTTCTTGTTTTCTTTTAGTGTTTTAGATGTTTCTTTGAATTCATTTTTCAGTTTAAATTTAACAGGATTTTTACCCTCATCTATTAGTTTTATCTTACCATTAATTTTAGGTTTTATTGGTTTGTATTTGATTAGGATTGAATATTCAGGAATAAAAAAATTAGATTTACTAAATAAAAATATTAATACAAATAATTTTAACGCTTTTTTATCGTTAATAATTATATTTGTTGTAATTAAAGCATCACCCCCATTACTAAGCTGGTTTATTATAGATGCTAATATTGCAGGAGATAGTAAAGATGTTTGCACAGGTACGGGTGCATGTTGGACATATATAAAAATTTGGTTTAATAGATTTATGTATGGAATGTATCCTAATGCTGAACAATGGAGAATAAATTTATCATTTATAGCATTAGCGTTTCTTGGATCAGTTGGTTATTTTGCATCAGAAAAATTTAAAAAATATCTAACATTGTATTATGTTGTTATTTATCCAATTATAGCATTTCTATTTATTTTCTTTTTTATTTCAGGCGGACCTATATTTTTTGATTTTTCTTATGGAATTATTGCTGCAGTAATTTCAATTATAATTGGTCTATACATTCCATCTAAATTTAAAATGTATTATTTTATAATAGTTCCTATAACTCTTTACATTTTATTAAAGTATGTTTTGTTTTATGAAGTACTTATAGAATTAGGTAAATTAGAAGCTTTAGAATGGGTTGAGACAGGTGCGTGGGGAGGATTGTCATTAACATTTATAGTATCATTTTTTTGTTTAATATTTTGTTTTCCAATAGGATTATTTTTATCTTTAGGCAGAAGATCTGATTTACCAATAATCAAATATATATCAATTGGTATGATCGAATTTTGGAGAGGGGTACCCTTAATAACTGTATTATTCATGTCTTCAGTTATGTTTCCAATGTTTTTGCCTGAAGATATGTTTATTGATAAACTGGTAAGAGTTATAATTGCAATATCATTATTTGAAGCTGCGTATGTAGCAGAAGTAATAAGAGGTGGATTACAAGCTTTGCCTCGTGGACAATATGATGCTGCAAAATCATTAGGCATGGGTTATTGGAAAATGCATATATTTGTAATTTTGCCTCAAGCTTTAAAATTAGTAATACCTGGTATAGCAAATACTTTTTTAGCATTAGTAAAAGATACCCCTTTAATATTTGTTGTTGGGTTATTAGAAATTGTTGGAATGTTAAATCTTGCTAAAACAAATCCTCAATGGTTAGGCTTTGCTATGGAAGGTTATGTTTTTGCTTCAATACTATTTTTTATTATTTGCTATACTATGAGTAAATATAGTTATAATTTAGAACAAAAATATAAAACTGAAAGATAAAGATGGCAGACCCTATTATTCAAATTAAAAACATGAACAAATGGTTTGGTGATTTTCAAGTACTTAAAGATATAAATCTTAATGTTGAAGCAAATAAAAAAATTGTAGTTTGTGGACCATCTGGTTCTGGTAAATCAACTTTAATCAGGTGTATTAATAGATTGGAAGAACATCAAGAAGGAGACATTATTGTTGATGGCAATGCTTTAACTGAGGATACAAAAAATATTGAACAAATTAGAGCTGAAGTTGGAATGGTATTTCAACAATTTAATTTATTTCCCCATTTGTCAATTGTAGATAATTGTACACTTGCTCCTATTTGGGTTAAAAAAATGCCAAAAAAAGAAGCAGAAGAATTAGCACTTAAGCATTTAGAAAGAGTTCAGATATTAGATCAAGCACATAAATATCCAGGTCAATTATCTGGTGGTCAACAACAAAGAGTAGCTATTGCAAGAGCTTTATGCATGGAACCAAAAATAATGCTATTTGATGAACCAACTTCTGCTCTTGATCCAGAAATGATTAAGGAAGTTTTAGATGCGATGGTTAGTTTAGCTAAAGCAGGAATGACTATGATAGTTGTTACTCATGAGATGGGTTTTGCAAAAGAAGTTGCCGACGAAGTTATTTTCATGGATGAGGGAATGATTGTTGAGAAGGCCGATACTAAAGAATTCTTTGCTAACCCAAAGAACGACAGAACTAAGCTATTTTTAAGTCAAATATTATAAAATATATAATTTTTAGGCTTAAATATTAGAATAATTCAATTTAAACATTAGTTATTTTGTAACAACTTATGCTTGACAGTATTTTGTCGATCTTATTTTTCTTTAAAAAAAAATAAATTTTTTTATTGCAGTAACATTAATAAATATGTTCAATGATCTTTTAAAATTTAATTAAGAGGGGTCTTAATGGAAGATAATTTCAACAAACACTTAGGCAACAAGCTTAAGCTAAGAAGATTAGCTTTAGGGTTAACTCAAACAAAAGTAGCAAAAGCAATAAACGTAACATTTCAACAAATTCAAAAATATGAAAAAGGTACTAACGGAGTAAGTTCAATTAGATTACTTCAACTTGCAAATTATTTGAAAGTACCAATTAATTATTTTTATGAAGATTTTTCAGAATATTTGGTGAATTTAGAAAAATCACAAGAAGGTCATATGAATGTTAATTATAATTTTTTGGTAAAATTGTATTCAGAGCTTAATGCAGATCAAAAATTAAAATTTAACAAGTCATTACAAATTTCAGGATCAGGAATATCGAAGGTAATTTAAAATTATTGTATATCTGACCCCAAAATAATTTTTTTATACTGGTTTGAATTGATTTAATTTTAATTTTGGCTCCTCGGGCAGGACTCGAACCTGCGACCAATTGATTAACAGTCAACTGCTCTACCAACTGAGCTACCGAGGAATATAAAAAAGCCAACTTACTTTTTTTTATAACTAAAACAAGATTTTTTTTGGAGGCAACGCCCGGAATCGAACCGGGATACAAGGATTTGCAATCCTCTGCGTAACCATTCCGCCACGTTGCCATCTTATTTTTAGCTTATAGCTACAGATGCCTTTTTATATTAAATTTTTTCTATTAGTCTATTAAATAACGAACCAAATTGATTATTGTTAATTTAGATTATTAAATTATAAACTTTAACATCAATGAGTAGTGATAAATATATACATTCTGATGTTGAAAATAGAATTTATTCTTATTGGGAAAAAAATGGTCTTTTTAAGCCCAAAGAAAATTTAAAAAAATTTTCAATTGTAATACCTCCTCCAAATGTAACTGGAAGTTTGCATATGGGTCACGCACTAAATAATTCAATTCAAGATTTATTAGTCCGTTATCATAGAATGAATAATTTTGAAACATTGTGGCAACCAGGAACAGATCATGCTGGTATTGCCACCCAAGCATTGGTTGAAAAAAAACTTTCCTCAGAGAAAATTGATAAAAACAAAATAGGTAGAGAAAAATTTATTGAACAAGTTTGGTTATGGAAGAACCAGTATGGAGACATAATAATCAACCAATTAAAAAAACTTGGATGTTCATGTGATTGGTCAAGAAATGCTTTCACAATGGATGAAAATTTATCTAAGTCAGTAATAAAAGTTTTTGTTGATCTATATAATAAGGGTCTTATTTATAAAGATAAAAAATTGGTAAACTGGGATACTGTTTTAAAAACAGCAATTTCAGATCTTGAAGTAGATCAAAGAGAAGTAAATTCAAAAATTTATTACATAAAGTATCCAATAGATGGTACTAAGCAATTTATTACTATAGCAACTACAAGACCCGAAACTATGTTAGGTGATACAGCTATAGCTGTAAATCCTGAAGATGATCGATTTAAATCTTTTATTGGTAAAACAGTCACAATACCAATTGTTGGTAGAAAAATAAAAATTATTGAAGACGATTATGCAGATCCTGAGCAAGGAACGGGTGCATTAAAAATTACACCAGCGCATGATTTTAATGATTATGATGTTGGGCAAAGAAACAATCTTGAAATAATTAATATTTTCACAGAAGCAGGTAAAATAAATGAAAACGCTCCAGAACATTACAAAGGTCTTGATAGGTTTGAAGCTAGAAAAAGAATTTTAAAAGAACTTAAAGAAAAAGATTTTTTTGTAAAAGAAGAGAATATTAAAAACAAAGTTCCTTATGGAGATAGATCTAATTCTATAATTGAACCTTTTTTAACGGAACAATGGTTTGCTGATGCAGGTAAATTATCTGTTAAAGCTAAAGAAGTTGTTAATTCAAAAAAAACTAATTTCTTTCCTGAAAATTGGTCAAAAACTTATTTTCAATGGATGGATAATATTGAGCCATGGTGCATATCAAGACAACTCTGGTGGGGGCATCAAATACCTGCTTGGTATGGTCCAGATAAAAAAATTTTTGTAGCAAATAATGAAAATGAAGCAAAAGCAGAAGCTAAACAACATTATAAAAAAGATGTTGAAATAAATCGCGATCCAGATGTTTTAGATACCTGGTTTTCATCGGGTCTTTGGCCGTTTGCAACATTAGGATGGCCAGATGATAAAAAAAATGTAGACAAGTTTTATCCAACATCAGTATTAGTAACAGGCTTCGATATTATATTTTTTTGGGTAGCTAGAATGATTATGTTTGGTACAGAATTTTTAAACAAAGAACCTTTTAAAGATATTTATGTTCATGCATTGGTAAAAGATGAAAAGGGACAGAAAATGTCTAAATCAAAAGGTAATGTAATTGATCCTTTGGATTTAATAGAAAAATATAGTGCTGATGCACTTAGATTTACTTTGTTATCAATGGCATCTCCAGGAACAGACGTTAAGCTTTCTGAAGATAGAGTTAAAGGATATAGAAATTTTTTAAATAAACTATGGAATGCAAATAATTTTTTAATAACTAATGAATGTGATTTTAAAGAAATAGATAAAGTTCCAAGTTTAAATATAAATATAAATAAATGGATTTATTCAGAACTTGTTGAGGCTAAAAATAAGATAGAAAAAAACCTTAAGGATTATAGGTTTGATGAGGCTGCTAAAAATGCTTATCAATTTGCATGGCATGCATATTGTGATTGGTATTTAGAGCTATCTAAAACAATACTTTTTTCAGAGGATGAAAAAGCTAAAGCAGAGGTAAAAAAAGTATCATCTTTTGTATTTAAACAAATTCTGATTTTGCTACATCCATTTATTCCATTTGTAACAGAGGAAATCTGGCTTAAAAATAAATTTGATAACAATGGCAGTGATTATTTGATGCTTAAAAATTGGTTATCTGGTGAAATAAATAAGGATAGTAGTACAGAGCAAGTTGAAAATATCATTAATATTATTTCAGAGATTAGATCATTTAAAAACGAGCTTAATGTGAGTCCAGGCTCATTTATTGATGTATCAATAAGTAATATTAACAAAAATCAGAAAGAATTTATTAATACAAATGAAATTATCCTTAAGAAACTTGGAAGAATTAATACCATATTAGATAAAGATTTAGATAAGCCATCAGCTACAATGGTTGTTTCTGGTGATTTGTTTAAGATTTACTTTGATAAAGATGTTGATTTAAAATTAATAAAAGAAAATTTAACAAATAAACAAAGTAGATTAGAACAAGAGATGAATAAAATATCTCAAAGATTAGAGAATAAAAGTTTTGTAGATCGTGCTCCAAAAGAGATTGTTGAACAAGAAAAAAATAATTATAATAATCTAAAGAACGATATTGATAAAATATTAGTAACAATAAAGGGTATATAATGGCTAAATTTAACAAAAAGAAACTTCCAAGTAGACATACATCATTAGGGGCAGATAGAGCTCCACATAGATCGTTTTATTACGCAATGGGAGAAACTGAAAAAGATGTAGCAAAACCCTTTGTAGGTGTAGTTTCAACATGGAATGAAGCAGCCCCATGTAACATTGCCTTAATGAGACAAGCGCAATCAGTAAAAAAAGGAGTTAGATCTAATGGAGGAACTCCAAGAGAATTTTGTACAATTACCGTTACAGACGGTATTGCAATGGGTCATGAGGGAATGAAATCTTCATTAATATCTAGAGAAGTAATAGCTGACTCAGCAGAACTTACAGTAAGAGGTCATTGTTATGATGCATTAGTTGGTATTGCTGGATGCGATAAATCTTTACCGGGTCTTATGATGTCTATGGTTAGATTAAATGTGCCAAGTGTATTTATATATGGTGGATCAATCCTTCCAGGTAGATACAAAGGTAAAGATGTAACTGTAGTTGATGTATTTGAAGCAGTTGGAAAACATTCATCTGGTCAAATGTCTGCTGCAGAATTGAGAAAATTAGAATTAGTTGCTTGCCCAAGTGCTGGTGCATGTGGAGGACAATTTACCGCTAATACAATGGCATGTGTATCTGAAGCTATAGGATTAGCATTACCTTATTCAGCTGGAACACCAGCTCCATATGAAGAAAGAGATAAATACGCAAAAGCAAGTGGTAAAATGGTTATGAACCTTTTGAAAAAAGGAATTAAACCAAGAGATATTGTAACTAAAAAAGCTTTAGAAAATGCTGCAACAATAGTTGCTGCTACCGGTGGATCTACAAATGCAGGTTTGCATTTACCAGCTATTGCAAATGAGGCAGGAATTAAATTTGATTTAATGGATGTTGCTAAAATATTTAAAAGAACACCTTATCTTGCAGATTTAAAACCAGGTGGAAAATATGTTGCTAAAGATATGTGGTTAGCAGGTGGGGTTCCAATGTTATTAAAAACTTTATATGAAGGTGGATATATTCATGGAGATTGCATGACTGTTACGGGAAAAACTATGAAGGAAAATTTAAAAAGTATTAAATTTAATCCTAAGCAAAAAGTAATGAGATCTTATAAAAATCCATTATCACCAACAGGTGGAGTTGTTGGTTTAAAAGGAAACTTAGCTCCTGAAGGTGCAATTGTTAAAGTTGCAGGATTAAAGAAATTACAATTTACTGGAAAAGCAAGATGCTTTGATAATGAGGAAAGTGCAATGAAAGCTGTTCAAAGCAGAAAGTATAATGATGGTGATGTATTTATAATTAGATACGAAGGACCAGTTGGAGGTCCAGGTATGAGAGAAATGTTATCGACAACAGGTGCAATCTATGGTCAGGGAAAAGGGGAGAAAGTAGCCCTAATTACTGATGGTAGGTTCTCTGGGGCCACAAGAGGATTTTGTGTAGGTCACGTGGGCCCTGAGGCCGCTCTAGGGGGTCCTATAGGCCTTTTACGTAACGGAGACATCATTGATATAGATGCCAAAAAAGGAACTATCAATGTAAGACTTTCTAAAAAAGAAATGGCTACAAGGAAAAGAAAATGGAAGGCTAGAAAGTCAGATTTTGGATCAGGTACTTTATGGAAGTATGCACAAACTGTAGGACCTGCATATTTAGGAGCACCAACACATCCAGGTAAGAAAAAAGAAGTTAAGGATTATTCAGAGATTTAATGAAAATTCGTCCAGTTATTTTATGTGGCGGTGCTGGAACTCGACTTTGGCCAAACTCTAAAAATAATCAAGCTAAACAGTTTATTGATTTTGGTAATTGGACTTTGCTTGGAAAGACACTTGAGAGAATAAAAGCATCAATTTACGATATACCAATTATCAGTACGAATAAAAAATATCTTAAACAAGTAAAACAACATCTTAGAAAATATAAAGTAAGTAAATATAAAATAGTTGTAGAACCTGCAAAAAGAAATACAGCACCAGCTATCTTAAGCACTGCCTTAATTAAAGATATACCTGATAATCAGCCTTTAATGTTTTTTACTGCTGATCATTTGATCGAAAAAATGAGTATTTTTAATAGGGCGATAAACAAAAATAAATCAAACCTAAATGAAGAAAACATATTTGTATTTGGCATTAAACCTAAATCTCCAACTAGTGATTATGGTTATTTTTTAACAAAAAAAATTAAAGCAAACATCAATAAAGTAACTAGATTTATTGAAAAACCTAAAGAAACTAAAGCAAAACAAATTATAAAGAATAAAGGCTATTGGAATTCTGGAATGTTTTATCTTCGAAAAGATTCCATTATTAATAACTTTAAAAAACATCAGCCAAAAACATATAGAAATTGTGTGAATGCAGTTAATAAAGCAAAATATAAAGCTAATACTTATTACTTAAACAAAGCTTCATTTATAAAAGCTACAGCAAAATCATTTGATTATGCGATTTTAGAAAAAGCAAAACAAATTAACGCTATTAAATTAGACATACCATGGTCAGATCTTGGAAATTGGAAAGATATTTTAAAAATGTATAAAAAAAATAAAAACAAATATTATAAGAAAAAAAATGTTTATTACCGTCCATGGGGTCGATTTACAAATTTATTTAAAGGTAAACAATTCTTAATTAAGGAACTATATATAAAAAAGAAAGGTATTTTAAGTTTACAAAAACATCATTATCGTTCTGAGTATTGGTTGGTCACACAAGGAAATGCAAAAATAACACTAAATAAAAATACAATAATTAAAAGTGCTAATGAACATATATTTATTCCACTAGGATCAATTCATAGAGTTCAAAACACAGGCAAAAAACCTTTGAAGATTATTGAAGCTCAAGTAGGTTCAATTTTAAAAGAAACAGATATTGTAAGATACCAAGATTTATATGGTAGGATGTAATACACACAAATGATTAGTAAATTTATTTTAAATATTAAAAATACAATTTCAATATTTAAGAATATTAAACAAATAAATAATGATAAACCAAAAATAATTTTTTTTTCAGAGGGTAAATCTTATCTTAAATATTCTTATTTATTGATTGATTTGATTAGTAAAAAATATCCTAATGAAATATATTATGTTTCTTCCGATCCTACTGATAAAATAAATAACCCTAACATTAAAAATATATTTGTTGGAAGCGGTATTCTTATGCATTATTTTTTTTTAACAGTTAAAGGTGTAAACATGTTTATGACTTTAACTGATTTAGGAAATACAGTTAAAAAGAGTAATTATATTAAAAATTACATATACTTTTTTCATGGTGCAGTAAGTTCTACTAAGGTTTATTCAGAAGCTGCGTTTGATAATTATGATACAATTTTATGTAACGGTGATTATCATATAAATGAAATAGAATTTCGTGAAAAACTTTTAAATTTAAGAAAAAAAGAACTAATAAAATCTGGATATTTTTATTTTGATTACTTGAATAACAAATTAAATAAAAATATTTTATCAGATGAAATTCTAATTGCACCCTCTTGGAATAGAAATAAAGATAATTTTATTAATAATAAATTTGAAGATATTATAAGCAAAATTCTTGAAGCAGGATATAAAGTAAGGTTTAGACCTCATCCTGAAAATATTAAAAGATCTGCAAAATATCTAGATAAGATAAAACAAAAGTTTACAAATGAAAATTTTATATTTGATGATAATTCAGAAAACTATCTAGCATTTGAAAAAGCAAAATGTTTAATAACAGATACATCTGGCATAGCTATTGAATTTTTATTATTATTAAAAAGACCTGTTCTTTACTTTGATGATTTTGATAAAATTCACAATCTTCAACTTGAAAAATTTAAAAATATAGGATTTATGGAAGATAGAATAAA
>CABYCY010000011.1 GCA_902517615.1 uncultured Pelagibacteraceae bacterium | reverse complement strand
CTTTAATTGATGATGTAAGATTAAAAACATCCATCGAATTAAAAGAAAAAGTGTTTAATTTTTATATAAAAACAAATAAGAAAATTGAATTGAAAAAATTTAGAAAAGATTTTGAAATATTATCAATTTTAAGAAATTTAAAAATAATTGGTATATTTATGCGTTTAGCTTTAAGAGATAATAAAAAAAAATATCTTAAATTAATTCCCTATGCCTGGGAAATGATTAATCACAGAATTAAAAAGCAAAATGAATTTAAAAATCTGATGTTGTTATTAAAAAATAATTTTCCTAGATTCATAAGTTAGAGTTATGAGAATAAATACAGCTTTAATTTTATGTGCAGGTTATGGTAAAAGATTAAATCCAGTTACTTTAACAACACCTAAACCTTTACTAAAAATTGATAATATTAGTATGTTAGAGAACTGTATTAATCTTATTGAAAAAATTGGAATTCAAAAAGTCCTAATAAATACTTTTTACTTAAAAAATCAATTTTCAGAATTTTTGAGTAAAAAACATTTTAATCTAAATATAAAAATAATTGAAGATGGAGAAAACATTTTAGACACAGGTGGTGGAATACAAAATATGATTAATACCTCTGATGAAAATGATTTTATAGTTTTTAATCCTGACACTGTTTGGCATCAGGATTATAAAGATGAGATATTGAAAATGGAAGAAATGTATTTCTCAAAAAAACTGGAAAGTATTCTTCTTTTAGTAAACAAAAAATTAAGTTTTGATAAAAATTTAAAAGGAGATTTTAATCTTAATAAAATTCAAATAAGTAAAGACCTCGAAAATGAGTTAATTTATATTGGATGCCAAATTATTAATAGAAAATTATTCGTTCGAAAAAAAATAGAAAATTTTTCAATTTCGGAAATCTGGAATAATTTACTAAACGATAAAAAATTGTATGGTTATGAAAGTCAAAAAGATTTTTATCATTTAACTGATCTAAACATATTCAAAAAACTAGGAGATCTTTAGCTCTTTCTTTATCTAAATATCTACAGTTAGAAATTTTATGATTTTCTAATATAACCAATAGGGGGTTACCAGTAGGAATTTCTAGTTTTGAAATTTCATTATCATCTAAATCAAATAAATGTTTGCAAAGAGCTCTTATAGAGTTGCCGTGAGCTGAAATAAGAATATTTTTACTAATTTTATTTTCTATTTCTTCTTTGTAAAACCTTAAGACTCTTTCATAGGTATCTTTTAATGATTCAGTATCAGGCACTTTTTCAACTGGTATTTTTTTATAAGTTTCAATATTTAGTGGATGATATGGACTATTTTTATCTAATGGTTCAGGTCTAAGATCCCATGAACGTCTAAATTGATGCACTTTTTCTTCACCAAGTTTAATTTTCATTTCATCTTTGTTTAATCCTGTAAGAGCTCCATAGTGTCTTTCATTCAACTCCCATGCGCTCTTAACTTTCTTATAATCCCTCAGTTCATCTTGAATTATTTTTAAAGTATTTTTTGCTCTTAATTGAAAAGAGGAATAATAAAGATCTATTTCGATTTTCTCTTGTTTTATCGATTGTCCAGCTTTTTTTGCCTCTAATTTTCCATTTTCTGTTAAATCCACATCTACCCATCCAGTAAATTTTTTTTCAAGATTCCAAATACTTTGCCCATGTCTTACTAAAATTAAATAACTCATATGTTTATGTTTTAGATTAATTTGATAAATAAAACTATATTATTAATGATTAATTTTTTTACGAAATATAAATTTATTTTTTATGTATGTAATTTTATTTTGATACTTATATATTTATTTCCTGGCAGCTTACTAGGTTGTATTTTATATGGTGATTGCAAATTACAACCACAAATAACAAAAGACTTTATTATTTCATCAAATCATCTTTATGCTTTTATAGTTTTTTCAATTATAGGTTATTTAACTTTTAAAAAAAAAACCCAATTTATTTTACTTAGTTTTTATTTAATAACTTTATCTATAATACTTGAGATATTTCACTACTTTATACCTGAAAGGAATTTTGAATTTCCTGATTTATTTGGCAATCTTGCAGGAGTCATTATAGTGATAATTATATTTTACTTGTTTAAAAAAAATGAAAATTTTAAAAATTAATTATTTGTTTATATTAGTTATTCTAATTTCAAGTTGTTCATCTATTCCCAAAAATACATCAAATAGTTGTTCAATATTTAATGAAAGATATTTATGGTATAAACATGCTAAAAAATCTGAAAAAAAATGGGGAACCCCTATATATTTACAGCTTGCAATTATAAAAATGGAATCCAGTTTTGATTGGCTTGCAAAACCACCTAGACAAAAATTATTTAAAATAGTGCCTTACAAAAGACCTTCGAGCTCTTTTGGATATTCACAAGCAGTTAAAGGAACATGGAAGCAATATAAAGAGGAAACTGGAAATAAATTAGCAACAAGAACAAGATTTAAAGATAGTGTAGATTTTATTGGCTGGTATACGCATAAAACTGAAAAAATTTTAAAAGTTTCAAAGAAAGATGCTTTTAAACAGTATATTGCTTATCATGAGGGATGGGGAAATTTTAAAAATTATAAGGATAATAAAAAAGTAATAAACTTAGCTCAAAAGGTAGAAAAACAATCAAATATTTATAAACAACAGTTGTTAGAATGTAAAAATTCTTTATCTACAAAAAAATATATTATCTTTTAGTCTAGTTGTTTTTTTAACTCAATATCTACCGCATCAATACGCTTAGTATTTTTAGCAAGAGTTAAATACATTGTAGGTGTTACATATAAAGTAAAGAAAGTTGAAATTATCATTCCTCCTAAAATTGTTGAACCAACAGCTAATCTTGAACCTTCACCAGCCCCAGGACCAATATTTCCAATAACCAATGGAAGCATTGCTATCATTGTACTCAGAGAGGTCATTATGATTGGTCGAATTCTAAGCTGACAAGCTTTAATTAAAGCTGCCTCTATTTTTATGCCTGTTGTTCTTAACTGATTTGTATAATCTACAATTAAAATACTATTTTTAGTAGATATACCAATAAGAATAATCAATGCAATTTGTGAAAATATATTTACCGAGCTGTTTAAAAGTAAAATAAATACTAACCCACCGAAGACTGCAAGTGGAACGGTTAGTATAATTATAAATGGGTGAACAAAAGAATTGAATGTTGCTGCCATAACCAAGTAAGCTGTTAATAAAGCAAGAGCAAAAATTAAATAGATTTCATTTGTTGTTTCTTTTAGTTCCTCAGATTTTCCTTTCCAGGTAATCTGATTTTGAGGAGCAACTTTAATCATCACATCTTCCAAATATTTTACTGCTTCCGTTAGAGTATAGTCCTCTGAAAGAGCAGCTGAAATTGTGACAGCTCTTTGACGATTATATCTAGGTAATGCCTCTGCAGTCCCTTTTTCTTTAAACTCTACAAGACTTGCAACGGAAACTAATTTTCCTGTTGTTTCTGATCTTACAAAGATCTTAGACAAACCATCCTTATCTCTTCTATCTGCTAAATATTGTTGCAAAATAATAGGATATTCTCTCCCTTCTTTACTAAAAGAAGTCACTCTTTTACCACCATAAAGCGTCTCAAGAGTTCTTCCTATATTTTCAATAGATACCCCTAAATCGTTAGCTCTATTTTTATTGGTTATCAATTTAACTTCGGGTTTATTTTTTGTGTAATCACTCTCAATTCTAAACATGTTTCTATTTTTTCTAAGCTCTCTTAAAACACTGCTTTGAATTTCCTCAAGTTCCTCATAACTAGATCCATAAATAACCATTTGCACTGGTTTATTATAGCTTGAAACTCTTATTCCCTGAGGGGATATTGGAAAAGCAAATGTTTCAGGAACTGACACTACTTGTCCAATTGCTTCTCTAAGAACAATTTGGCTGCTTTTTTCTCTATTTTTCCATTCGTCCAATAAAGCAATTATAATAAATGTATTATAGGTTGTTGCAGATCTGCCAAAACCTGGAACTCTCATTATTAGTCTTTCGTAAGGGCTATTTTCAGCTTGTAATAGTCTTAATATTCTACTCTCGATTATTTGAGCTTTTTCTTGAGTATATTCAAATGAGCTTCCTTCATCAGTTGATCCTATTATCAAATAAGAGCCTCTATCTTCAGTCGGTAATAACTCTTTTTTTGCAAAATTAAAAAGATATGCAGATGCGCAAATTATTACGATTATAAATATTGAAATAGTTTTTTTCTTGTTAATCCAATATTTAAGTGAATCAATATAAAATCCTGTAAAAGATTTAAATCCATTATTAAACTTTCTCACAAAAAAGTTAATTTTGTCCTTTTTATTTAGGAATTTACTTCCTAGCATTGGTGATAAAGTTAATGCAACAAATGATGACACCACAATAGAAAAAGATAATGCAATTGCAGTTTCTTTAAATAATGTTCCAGAAATTCCTTTTATAAAAATTAATGGCAAGAATACTGCAACTAAAATTAACGTAGTTGCAATAATAGCAAAAGTAATTTGTTTTGAGCCTTTGTATGCGGCAACCAATGGTGTTTCTCCATTTTCTATCCTAGTATAAATAGCATCAGTCATAATTACAGAGTCATCGGTAATTATTCCAATTGCCAGAATAAAACTTAGTAGTACAAAAATATTAATAGATAAATCAAATATATATAATCCTAGAAATGAACCAATTAAGCTAACTGGTAATGCTACAGCCGGTACAATTACTGCCTTAAGATTACCAAGAAAAAGATAAATGATTAAAACAACTAAAACAAAAGCAATAATTAAACTTTTATAAACCTCTTCGATTGCAGCACCAATATAGGTAGCTCTATTAAATGCTACTTCTAATTTTAATCCATCTGGTAAAGATTTATTTAGTTCTATTATTTTAGCCTTTATTTGTTTAGACAGTTCTACTGTTGAAGCCCCACTTTTTGCATAAATTCCAATTCCAACAGTTTTTAAATTCACTGCATTTTTTCTTTGTGCTTTAAATAAAGTTTTTTCTGAAACAGGTCCAAATTCAACATTTGCAACATCAGAAAGAATTATTACTTTGTTTTTATTTTTTCTAAGAGGAAGCTGCTTTATTGTGTCTATATTAGTGTAAGATTTATCAATATTTAGAGTTAAATCTTTATTATTTGCCTCTAATGTTCCTGCAGGAAGGTTAATATTTTCGTTTCTTAAAGCTCTTTCTACCTCTTGAATCGTAAGATTATTAGCGGCTAATTTAATTGGATCTATCCAAACTCGGACACTAAGTTCTCTTAATCCACCAACTAAAATTCTACCGACATTAGGTACACTTGAAAATGCATCTATAAGATATCTTTCAGCATAATCTCCAAGATCTAGGTCGCTCCATGTGGGGGAAGAAAGTGCTACCCACATAGTGGTTGTGAAACCTGCAGCTTGTTTTAAAATTTGAGGGGGATTTGACTCACTGGGCAAATTATCCACAACACGTGCAACTCTTTCTCTTATATCGTTTGCTGCATCATCTAAATCTATATCTGTATTAAATTGAATATTAATTCTGCTTCTTCCATTTAATGAACTTGAGTCGATATTTTTTATACCTTCTGCTCCACCTATTACATCTTCAAGTTTTTGAGTTATTTCTTCGTCAACTATTTCTGCTGAAGCAGATTTATAATCAGTTTGAACTTGAACTACAGGAGGTTGAATACCATCAGGAAGCTCTCTTACTGGCAACTCTGAAAAAACAAATATACCAAAAATAATTAATATTAAAGACATGACCCAGGCTACAACAGGTCGTTTAATACTAACTTCAGTTATATACATTTAATTATTTTTTTTCTTTTTCAGATTTTTTAAAAATATTTTTTAACCAATCAAATTTGCCTTTTTTTGTTTCATTTTTTTTTGAATTTTTTTTCTTGCCCCAACCTGAATTTCCTTGTTTTTTTTTAGCACCTTTTTCAATTGGTCTTATGGTTAGCATTGGTCTAACTTTTTTTGTTCCTTCAGCAACAATTTTATCACCATTATTCAATCCATCTAAAATTTCTATAAAGCCCAAATATCTATCACCTATAGTTACTTTTGTTTTCATTACTTTATTTTTTTCATCAACTTTATAAATAAATACATTTTCACCTTCTACTATAGTGCTTGTGTCAGGGGCACTTAAACCATTTCTTACATCATATTTAATTGAAATTTCTAGAAAGGAACCAGGCAATATTTCACCAGACATATTATCTATTTTTATTCTTGCAGCTAAAGCTCTTGTATCTTCACTTATCCTGCTTGCAAAAGAATCAACCTGTCCTTTATAAACTTTATTTTTATAACCAGAAAATTTTATATCAACTGGTAAACCAGCTTTAATAAATGGAACAAAAATTTCAGGTATATCTACATCACAAAATATTGAACTAGTATCTTCAAGATTAATTAGTATTGAAGATTTTGAAACTTCTAAATCTTCTGAGAATTCTCTTTTTCCAATAATACCATCAAACTGTGCAATAATCTTTCTATTTTTAAGATTGGCAATCACATCTCCTTTTTTAACTTTTTGATTAAATTTTATTGGTTTTAATATTTCATATTTTTCAATTTTAAATGATTGTGTTTGAATTGGAGCTGCAGTCCCATAAGTACTAACAATATTCTCAAAAACTCTTTCCTGTGTTTTAGTTACTATTATTCCTGGAGGCGGTCTTTTACTAAATTTTTTTTTAAAATGATTTCCAATCATTGTTCTACCAATGATTACTGTTGCAATGATTAAGAAAAATATAATTATTATACTTGTTATTTTTGTAGACGTTTTCATTAATTAATTCTTTCCATACTCTGACCATGAGCCATCGTATATTGTGGGCATATATTTAGCATTTATTAAGGAATAAGCTAGTGCCAATACACTAGCTGTTACTCCTGATCCACATGAAAATACTAGATTTTTACTAGGGTCAAATTTAAATGAATCAAATTTTTCTGAGATTTTATCTTTGCTGATAAATGTATGATCTTCATTTATTAATTCTCCAAAAGGTAAGCAAAAAGAATTTTTTATTGACCCACTTCTCAAGCCTTTCCTTGGCTCAGCTACCTTACCCTCAAATCTATCTCTACTTCTTGCATCAACAATATTAAAATCGTTTTTATAAATATTTTCATCTATCTGTTTTTTATTTTTAACAAGTTCTATATTTTCCTTAGACGAGTAAGCAGAAGTTTTAGTGACCACTTCTTTATTATTTGTGGTTTTATATTCTTTTTTCCATTTTTTTAATCCCCCATCTAGTACATGAACAAGTTTTGGATCATGACCATAGTAAATTAAATTATACCAACATCTACAAGAGCTGATAACATCAGAGTTATCATAAACTACTATTCTATCACTGTTTACTATACCCATGTTACTCATTATTTTTTCCCATGAATTAGGATCGGTCAACATGTGTGGTAGGTTAGTATCTAACCTCGAGTTTTTATCTAAATCAAAAAAAATTGCATTTGGTATATGTTCTTTATTATACTCCTCAAAACCATTTCTTTGAGTTTGAGGCATGTGCCACGAACAATCAATAATTTTAACAGTATCAATATTCTTCTCCAGCCAATTTGTATCAACCAGAGACATGCTATCTTTTTTCCAAATATCGTTGATGGTATTCTTCTGCTGGACAATAATTTTTAACTAAAGAAACTTTTGTAACAACTTTTCCAGATAATTTGATATTTTTTTTTTCAATTAATTTTTCAGCAGTAATTTTTTGCTGATTATTTAAATAAAAAATTTCACTTCTATATTGGGTTCCAAAATCAGGTCCTTGAGAATTCAAAGTTGTTGGGTCATGAATTTCGAAAAAATATTCAAGAACTTTTTCATAAGATATAACTTCAGGGTCAAAATCTAATTTAACTACTTCAGCATGATTTGTTTTACCTGAACATACTTCTTTGTAGTTAGTTTGAGCGTTATGTCCCCCACAATAACCTACTTCTGTTTTTATAACACCGTCAAGTTTACTAAACTTAATTTCGGGTCCCCAAAAACATCCTAATCCTAAAATTGCTATTTCCATTGATAAATTACTTAATTAATCTAAAGTTAATCATATGTTGTCAAAAAATCAATTAGGCTTTTTTTACATGTTTATATCTGTCTGTGCATTTTCAATGATGGATGTAATTGTTAAATGGTCTGATGATTATCCAGTAGGACAAGTATTATTTTTTAGAGGTTTTTGTGGAATTATTCCAATTTTATTTCTAATTCCTAGAGATAGATATTTTGATTTTTATAAAACAACAAGACCCTTGCTACATTTTAAAAGATGTTTAGCTGGGTTAGTTTCAATAGTAGCAATATTTATTGCTTTAAGAAATTTACCATTAGCAACTGTTGTAAGTATTTCTTTTGCAGCACCAATATTTACAACAATATTTTCAATCTTTTTATTAAATGAAAGAGTCGGTTTGTATAGATGGTTGGCTGTATTTGTTGGGTTTTTAGGTATAGTTATTATCTCAGAACCAGGATTTAGTTCTTTGAATATTTTTTATATTTATCCAATAGTTTTCTGTTTAGGATTATCTTATGTTGCTATTGCTATAAGGAAACTATCTTCAACAGAACCTGTTTGGTTAATTAGTTTTTTCTTTTCATTTTCGATACTGATTTTAAGTTTATTTTCTTTTTATCAAAATTGGATTATGCCAAGTTTTATTGACTTATTTTTATTATCAATGATTGGAATATTGGGTGGTATTGCGAATTTATGGTTATCTCAATCTTATAAGCTATCTGAAGTGAGTTTAGTGACACCTTTAAAGTATTTAGCTTTAGTTTTTGCCATTATATTTGGATACTTTATTTGGGATGAAATACCCACATCTAAAACCTTGATGGGTTCTGTTTTAGTAATTTTATCTTCATTTATTATATTTAGGCGTGAAATATTTTTAAATAAAAACACATCCGTTTCTAGCCATGAGTAAAAGACCTATTTATTGGAACAAAGCAAAAAAGTATTTATCTAAAAAAGATAAAACTATGTCTTCTTTGATTAAAAAATATAAGTCTCCTTCAGAGACAGTTTTGACTTCTAGAAAAGATGTATTTTTTTCTCTTTGTAAAAGTATAATAGGGCAACAAATTAGTGTTGCCGCTGCCAATTCAGTTTTTTTAAAATTTAACAAAAAATGTAAAAATAAGATAGATGCAAAAACTGTTAATAAATTATCTAGTGTTCAGTTAAAGAGCTGTGGCTTAAGTAGACAAAAAGTAAAAGGAATAAAAAGTTTAGCTAAACAAGTATTAAACAAAACATTTAATCCAAAACTTATTTCAAAAATGTCAGATGAAGATGCTATAATTTATCTTTCTCAGTTAAGACAAATTGGAAGATGGTCAGCAGAAATGATTTTGTTATTTACATATAATCGCTCAAATATTTGGCCTGTTCAGGATATTGGATTATTAAGAGCTATCTCTAAAAATTATAATAAAAAATATTTACCACCCGAAAGTTATGTTAGTTACTTAAATAAAAAATTTTCACCTTACTGTTCGGTAGCAACATGGTATCTATGGAGAAGTATAGACCCTGAACCTATTCAGTACTAAAGCCCTCTATAACTTGCATATGCCTTACGGTAGTATCTTTAGCCAAACCCCATCCAGCTTGGTATTCAGCAGAGTCGTGACACTCAATTGCTTTTTCATAACTTGGGAACTCCCATACGACTGTTTTAATAAAATCATCACCGTTATAAGCTTGATGTTTACCGCCTCTTATAAGTGGAACTCCACCAAAACTTTTTATTATAGGAATCACAGCTTCTGAGTATTTTTTTAAGTTTTCTTGATTTTCAACTTTTGAATATAAGCTTATCCAGTAACCTTTTTTCATTAGATTAATTTTAAATTTTATTTTTTAGAGTTCAATAATAATTTGTTTGTTTCAGAGACTAATTGAGCGACAATCGATAAAGCGATTTCAGGAGTAGATTTACCTCCAAATTTTATCCCTATTGGACCATGTATAGATTTAATTTCTTTTTCATTAAATCCAGCTTCTTTTAATCTTTTACATCTATTTTCATGTGTTTTTTTACTTCCAAGAGCACCTATATAAAAAAATTTGTTTTTTAATGCATAATTTAATGCTGGATCATCAATTTTTGGGTCATGTGTTAAAGTAATTAATGCAAAATTTGAGCTTGTTTCAATTTTTTCTAAAGCTTTGTTGGGCCATTCATTTATTATTTTAATATTTTTAAATCTTTGTTCAGTTGTAAAATATTTTCTAGGATCGATAATTGTAACCGCAAAATTAAAATTTTTTAATAAATCGATTAAATACTGTGCTATATGAACTGCACCTATAATTATTACTTCAATTGGGCTAATATAATTTAAAATGAATATTTCTGTTCCATCAATTACACCATTTTTTTTTAAATTATAGTAATTATTTATTTCATTTTCGTAATTTTCAAATTCTTTACTTAATAATTTTTTAGAATCAAATATTTGACTTTTACTAGTTGATAAATTTGTTAGAACAGCAAAATCTTCTCTAGATAATTTTTTTTTAATAATTTCTTTAAGTACTTCAGTTTTCATTAGTTAATTTGTTCTATAAAGATTGTTAATTCTCCTCCACATGCAAGACCAACACTCCATGCATTCTCATCTTGAATAGTAAAATGTATTTTTTTGAATGAAATATTATTTTTCATTAATTCTAAACATTCATTTATAACGTTCGTTTCGACACAACCTCCTGATACTGATCCTAGGAAGTCACCTTTTTCATTTATAATCATTTTAGATCCAATTTGGCATGGTGATGAGCCCCAAGTTTTGATCACAGTTGCTAAAGCTACTTTTTGCTGAGTCTCAATCCATGAATTAGCACTTTCTAAAATTGTTTCTGATGGTTTTTCCATAAAAATTTTTTTTAAATATAAAATTTATTTTACATTCCTTCAAAAATAATATGTTCTCTAATAACATTTTTTTCTAAATGTTTTCTAGCTTCAACGTACTCTTCTGAATTATAGCAATTTTTAGCAGCCTCAATATCTGGGAATTCTGCAAGAGCCACTCTAACCATCTCTCTACCCTCTAAAGTTATATTATTTGCACTTCTTGCTAATATTTTTCCAGAATATTTTTCAACAGCTTCTTTAGCTTTTACAGCGTATTTTTTAAGTCTTTCCGTATCCTTTATTTCTGTATAATTTGCAACCCAATATGCTTTCATAATTCTCCTTTTTAATTTTTTTTAATTATGATACCAAATTTAAGTGAAAAAATTATTTTTAAATTTCTTTAGCACTTTATTTTTTTTAATATTTGCTTCAAATATTCAAACTAGTGCCGATGAGTTATTTATTAAGGGAAAAGAGGTATTTCTTGAAGCAGGAAATTGTGCTGCATGTCATAGCCTCTCAGACGCTGGATCAATTGCTGAAATCGGTCCAAATCTAAACCAAATAAGACCTCAAGTTCAAACAATTCTTATGGCTGTTAAAAATGGCATAGGGGTAATGCCTGCAATGGAGGGTATTTTATCTGATGAGGAAATAGAAGCAGTTGCTCATTATGTTTCTATAAGTGCAGAGAAATAACAAAAATTTCAGCTATAATTTTTAATCCAATGTTTTGCTATGTCTACTCTTTTACAAATCCAAATATCTTTAAATTTTGAAACATAATTTAAAAACCTCTTGAGGGACTGTATTCTACCAGGTCTACCAATTAATCTACAATGTAAACCAACTGACATCATTTTTGGTGAAGATTTTCCTTCTTCGTAAAAAGCATCGAAACTGTCTTTTAAGTAATTGTAAAACTGTTCACCAGAATTAAATCCTTGATTAGTTGCAAATCTCATATCATTGTTATCAAGTGTATAAGGAACCATTAATTGTTTTTTATTACCTTTTTTTATCCAATAAGGAAGATCATCACTATATGTATCACTACAGTATAAAAAATTTCCATTTTGAATAACTAAATCTAAAGTATTTGTACTACATCTCCCTGTATACCAACCAGCAGGTTGAGCACCAAAAATTTTTTTTATTGATTTTATTGCTAGTTTCATATCGTTCTTTTCTCTTTTCTTTGGTACATTTTGATAATCAATCCACCTCCATCCATGACAAGCAACCTCATAATTCGCTTTTTTTATAGCTGAACAAACTTCTTTATTTCTTTCTAATGCCATCGCGACACCAAAAATAGTAAGTGGTATTTTTTTCTTTTTAAATAAATCATGAATTCTCCAAAATCCTCTTCTTGATCCATATTCGTAAATTGACTCCATATTTAAGTGTCGACCTTTAATTGGTTTTGCTCCTATAATTTCCGATAAAAACACCTCTGAGGTTTTATCTCCATGCAGAATACAATTTTCTGCCCCTTCTTCATAATTTAGCACAAATTGTAAAGCTAACTTAGCGTTTCCAGGCCACCTTACCTTAACTTTTTTGGAACCATATCCTACCAAATCTCTTGGGTATTTTTTTTTCATTTTTTTAAAATAATTTTATCTTTTTTAAATTTATAAATTATAAGATTGTTTCCTTTACCTTTCCTGTCAACAACAAGAAAATTCATATTTTTCATAGAAATTAGTGGAAAGTGCCAAATACCAGCATTGTAATTTACCCCAGTTTGTTTTGGGACCATAAATGATTGGATTTTATTTATATCTGGTTTATTTCCTTTTGGTGCTACAAATACTAAAAATTTTGCATCCTCCATTGGTATAAATGCTTGGCTTCCTAGAGGATGTTTTTCCATCATATCAATTTTCATAGGAAATCTTCTTTTTTTTGCTTTAAAAATACTAATGATCGCTTCCCCTCTTTTTTTAGAGGTATCTATATTTATTAAATTATCAAATCGTTTTGCATACCCATCATTAATATTTATAGGATTTTTTTTTGATGTATCTATTAATTGACCAAATTTAGAAAAATTTTTTTTAGTTATTTTTTTTGCTTTTATTACGTTCATTTTACAAAATTTCCAAATGCTCTTATTCTTGAAATTCCACCATCTGGATAGATATTTATTCTAAGATAATTTTCCTTACTTCTTTTAATTAAGAATTTTTTAAAAATATGTTTTTTGTGAGCAGATAGTTTGGACTTATTTAAAATAATTTTCCAATTTTTTGAATTATTAACAATTGATTTATTGGATAGATTTTTTGTAATATTTGCAGTTTGAATTGAACAAGTATCAGGGTAATTTCCTTTGAAATGGTGTGTATCTATTTCTAATTTCCTGATTATGCCTGGTTTTCCAAATTTAATTATAATCCAATCAAAGTTTTTTCCTCTACTTCTTCTTGTTTCCCAGCCATCTCCCATATTTTTTCCCTTACCAGGGGCTATGATATTTTCAGCTTTGCCAAAGTGTTCATTATTACAACCAATAATTGAAGCACCATTTAAAATAGATGTTAGATTTATATTTTTGTTATTTAAAAGGTTTTTTTCCATCTCAATTTTTCCATAAAGTCTTAGTCTTGCAACCCCACCATCCGGAAAAATGTTTAGTCTTATATAATTAAAAACAGATTTATTTTTTGATTTGAAGCTATGGTTTCTACTTGGCCCAAGTTTTTTTTTATCTAGTAATTGAGTCCATTTTGTTTTCTTATTAGGTTTTGTTTTACTAAAGCAACCCTCTAACGATGCATGAGTGGGTTGGTTGCCATTGAAGTGTGTTGTGTCAATGTCTATATCAAATATCTTTCCAGGTTTACCAAGTTTTAAAATTAAATAATCAAAACCTTTTGACCTTCTTCTCCTTGTTTCCCATCCATCCATCCATTTACCATGATTGTCAAATAATCCATCTTTAAAGTCAGGAGGATTAGTTTTTAAAATTCTGTGAGCAGCTGCAAAAAAATCATCTGTCTTATATATAATTTTAGATCCTATTCTAGGATCTGCTAAGTTTATCATTTTTGCACTTATAAATTTTTTCATTTTTTATTTATTTCATTAAGACGAAAGGTTGCAATTTTTTTTACTTGTTTTTTTGCTTCAAGGAATTCACTTTCTACATCATTTAGTATTCTTTGTCTAAAATTCTTTAATATTTCATATTTATCTTTGCCTTTGACTGCGATTATAAATGGAAAATTAAACTTTCTTTTATATTCTATATTTAATTTTTTGAATTCCTCATATTCATCATTAGAACACTCATTCAATTTTGCAGAAGCCTGTTCTGATATAGACTCCAAAGTCATTTTTTTTGCTACAGCAAGCTCAGGGTGAGCATTTAAAATTTCTAAAATTTTATCTTTTTTATAGTTTTCATATATAGTTAACATTTTAATTATAATATCATCAAAATCTTTAAAAGGTTTTGTCTCAAAAGCCTCTTGAGCAACTGATTCAGTCTTTTCAAAAACATTGCCGAAAATCGACAAAAAATCAGACTTGTTAAGATCGTTAATGTTATCTATTGTTCCCATATAATTTTAAATAATTTAAGTTTGAAATTTAAATGATACTATAATTTTATGACAAAGCTCACAACTCATGTTTTAGATGTATATTCAGGAAAACCAGGCAAGGGTATTTTGGTTGAATTGTTTCATATAAATAATTCAGAAAGAAAAAAAATAACTTCAGTAAAACTTAATAATGATGGTAGAGCAAATTCTCCTTTAGTAGAGGGAGAGAATTTTGCAAAGGGTAAATATGAATTAGTTTTTTATATTGGTGATTACTTCAAAAATATATCTTCAACAAGTGAAGTTCCATTTTTGGACGACGTAATTATTAGATTTGGTATTTCAGATCCCTCACAGCATTATCATGTACCTTTATTAGTCTCACCTTGGAGTTATTCTACTTATAGAGGTAGTTAAGTGATATCAGATTCTGTAAAATTTTTATTAAATGATGAGCTTGTAGTAATTAAAAATCCTGATCCAAATCAAACATTACTTAATTATATTAGAACTGAACTTAAAAAGACTGGAACTAAAGAAGGATGTTCAGAGGGTGGTTGTGGCGCATGTACCATTGTTTTGGGTGAACTAGTTGGTAACAAAATAATATATAAGGCAATCAATTCCTGTATTTCATTTGTTCCATCATTAAATGGTAAACAACTTTTAATTGTAGAGGATTTGGTTTCAAAAGATGGCAAACTTCATCCAGTGCAAGATGCGATGGTAAAATTTCATGGTTCTCAATGTGGATTCTGTACTCCAGGATTTGTTATGTCTTTATTTTCAATGTTTAAAAATAACAAAAATCTTAATAATGAATTAATAACAGACTCTATATCTGGTAATTTATGTCGTTGCACTGGCTATAGGCCTATAATAGATGCTGCAAAAAGTTTAAATAAGATAAACAAGAATGATCAATTTAGCAAAAATAATAATAAAATTGTTCAACTATTAAAAAAAATTAAACCAAAAAATATTTATATTAAAAAAGATGATAAAATTTATTTTTCACCAAAAAATACTAAAGATTTAAAAAATATAATTAAAAAATATTCTAATTTTAGTTTTCTTGCGGGTGGGACCGACTTATCTTTGAAAGTCACAAAAGAAAGAAAAGAAATTCCGTTCATAATTGATTTAAAAGAAATTAAAGAA
The DNA here is from genome assembly GCA_902517615.1 of uncultured Pelagibacteraceae bacterium. Taxonomy (GTDB): domain Bacteria; phylum Pseudomonadota; class Alphaproteobacteria; order Pelagibacterales; family Pelagibacteraceae; genus Pelagibacter. The sequence goes on along the minus strand of CABYCY010000011.1, from coordinate 32,876 downwards.
TTAGATTTTATAAAGGTAAGTAAAAATTATTTAGAGGTTGGTGCTTCTACACCTTTAATAAAATTTGAAAAAGAAATTAAAAAATATTATCCAGATTTTTATTTAGTTCTTAAAAGGTATGGCTCTGTTCAAATTCGAAATGTAGGGACTATAGGTGGCAATATTGCAACAGCATCTCCAATAGGTGATTCCTTACCAATTCTACTATCATTAAATGCCAAGGTTTTAATTGAAAGTTTTGATAAAAGAAAAGTTTTGCCAATAAATAATTTTTTTATTGATTATAGGAAGACAAAATTAAAAAAAAATGAATTCATTCATTCTATAAAAATACCATTATTTAAGAAAAATATTTTTAAAGCATTTAAAATATCAAAAAGATTTGATGACGATATTTCATCTGTTTGTGGCTCTTTTAATTTTGAAATTGATAATAATAAAATTAAAGAGGCATTTATTGCATATGGGGGTATGGCTTCAGTACCAAAAAGAGCTAAAGCATGTGAAAAAATTCTTAAAAATAAGCCTCTTAATATCAATACTTTTGACCAAGCAAAAAATTATTTAGAAAGAGATCTAAGTCCTATTGGAGACATGAGAGCTAGTAAAGAATACAGACTAGAGATAGCAAAAAATTTATTGATGAAGTGTTTTGTAGAAATAGATTCTAAAAAGTTAACAAGAGTTAATTAAATGAGCAAAGAGAACTATATTAAGGAAATAAGACCACATGATAGTGCCTATAAACATGTAAGTGGATACGCTGAATATACCGATGATATTAATGAACCGAAAAATACAATTTATGGTGCTATTGGTTTAAGTAAAAAAGCTCATGCAATAATAAAAAAAATAGACCTATCTGAAGTAAAAAAAAGCGAAGGTGTTATATCAGTAGTTACTGAAAGTGATATCCTAGGAAGGAATGATGTGGGCCCAGTTTTTGATGGCGATCCAATATTTCCAGAAAAAAAAGTTGAGTTTTTTGGCCAACCATTATTTGCTGTAGCTGCCACAACCACTGAACTTGCTAGAAAAGCAGTGTTAAAAGCTAAAATCATTTATAAAGATTTAAAACCAGTTATTACAATACAGGAAGCTTTAAATAAAAAACAGTTTTTGTTTAAACCTAGAAAAATTAAAAAAGGTAACCCTACTAAAAAAATAAAAAATTCAAAAAATAATTTAAAAGGTAATTTTACAACTGGAAGTCAAGAGCATTTTTATTTAGAGGGCCAGGCAGCTTTTGTTATTCCTAAAGAAGATGATAATTTTTTAGTTTATAGTTCAACACAACATCCTTCAGAGACACAACAACTAATTGCAAAAATGTTTAATCAGAAAAGTAATTCAATAAATGTTGAGGTAAGAAGAATTGGAGGTGGATTTGGAGGAAAAGAAACAAATTTCATGACAGCATGTATTTGTGCTTTGTTAGCAAAAAAATCAGGTCAGCCCGTTAAATTAAGATTAGATAGGGATGATGATATTATATTAACTGGTAAAAGGCATGAATTTTTATCTGAATACGAAGTTGGGTTTAATGATGAAGGAATTATTGAAGGACTAAAAATAAACCTATCTTCAAATTGTGGAATGTCACCCGATTTATCAGCAGCGATAAACGAGAGAGCTTTGCTTCATATAGATAATGCATATTACATTTCAGATATTGAGGTAACAAATAATTTATGTAAGACAAATATTCCAACATCAACTGCATTTAGGGGTTTTGGTGGTAATCAAGGGATGATGGCTATTGAAAATATTATAGATAATATTTCAAGGTACTTAAAAAAGGACCCCATAGAAGTTAGAAAGAAAAATTTTTATCAAAAGGACAAAAAAAATATAACTCATTATGGAATGATCATTGAAGATAATGTTATTAATGAAATATTTAAAAATTTAGAAAACAAATCTAATTATAAGAAAAGATATTCAGATATAAGAAAATTCAATGAAAAAAATAAATTTAAAAAGAAAGGTATAGCTATTACACCATTAAAATTTGGTATTTCATTTACAACTATTCATTTAAATCAAGCTGGTGCTTTAGTCCATATTTACACAGATGGAAGTGTATATTTGAATCATGGGGGTATAGAAATGGGTCAAGGAACTCATACAAAAATAGCACAACTCGTAGCTAATTCTTTAGGATTACCATATAATTTAGTTCATATATCATCAACAAATACAGCTAAGGTTCCGAATACATCAGCTAGTGCTGCTTCGTCAACCACAGACCTTAATGGTGCTGCAGCATTAAATGCAGTAGCAAAAATTAAATTAAATTTAGAAAAATTTATTAAGAAAAAATATAAGATCTTTAACCAAGAAGCAGTTTATAAAGATCAATATATAATATTTGGAAATAGACAATTTGAATTTAAAAGCGTAATCCAAGAGGCATATTTAAACAGAATTTCTCTTTCATCTTCAGGTTTTTATTCAACACCAAAAATTAACTTTGATAAAAAAAAATTTAGAGGAAGACCTTTTTATTACTTTTGTTATGGCGCAGCTGTTTCAGAGGTAACTGTAGATACATTGACTGGAGAAAATGTTTTAGAAAGAGTTGATATTTTACATGATGCTGGAAAACCAATAAATCCGGCACTTGAATTAGGTCAGATTGAAGGTGGTTTTGTACAAGGACAAGGTTGGTTGACTATCGAAGAACTAAATTGGAAATCAAACGGTCAGATTACAACTTTTTCTCCATCAACTTATAAAATACCTGCAGTAAGCGACATACCAAAAAAATTTAATGTAGAAATTTTTAAAGAGGGATTAAATAAAGAAAAAGTTGTTAATAAAGCAAAGACAACTGGTGAACCTCCTTTAATGCTAGCCATGAGCGTTTTTTATGCAATTAAAGATGCAGTCGCTTCAATTGGAAATTATCAGTTTGCTCCAGAACTTAATGCACCAGCAACACCTGAAAGAATCTTAATGAGTATTAACAAAATCAAAAATAAAATAAAAAATTTAAATGGAAGATAAAAAAAAATTTATGGCTAAAGCCATTGAACTTTCAATAAATAGTGCGAATACTATTGGTGGTCCCTTTGGAAGCGTTATAGTTAAAGATGACAAGATTATTGCAGAGGGCTCTAATAAAGTTACTTCTTCAAATGATCCAACCGCTCATGGAGAAATAGTAGCGATTCGAGAAGCCTGTAAAAATTTAAATACTTTTGATCTTTCTGGTTGTGAGATTTACACATCATGTGAACCTTGCCCGATGTGTCTTTCAGCAATTTATTGGTCAAGATTAGATAAAATATATTATGCAAACACAAGAGAAGATGCCAAAAATATAGATTTCGATGACTCTTTTATTTATACAGAAATTCCAAAAAAAATTGATGACAGAAAAATTAAAATGGTACAATTACTTAGAGATGAAGCTTTAAAAGCATTTGAAATTTGGGACAAAAAAGTAGATAAAATAAAATATTAATGGAATTTTTACCTTATACAATAAAATGGTTAGAAGTTATTCTAAGATGGGGTCATGTATTATTTGCAATATTATGGGTAGGTAATAGTTTTTTGTTTAATTATTTAGATAATAATTTAAATAAAAATATAACAAGTGATGATATCGATGGCGAAGGATATCTTATGCATTCTGGTTTTTTTTACAAACTTTCAAGATTAAAAACCTCACCACCACAGGATTATTTAAATAGATTAGTGATCTTTAAATGGCAAAGTTACTTAACTTTTGTAACGGGAATGTTGCTCTTAGTAGTAATTTATTATTATAACGCTGGAGTATTAATGGTTGATAAACGTGTTTTGTTAATGCCTCCTAGTTATGCCATTATTATCTCGCTTTTATCATTAATTATTTTTTGGTTTATTTATGATCTGTTGTGCAAATCTAAATTGATTGAAAATAATATATTATTTATTTCTACAGCAATCATTTTGCTTGGACTTGTTTCTTTTGGTCTAACTAAATTATTTGGACCAAAATTTGCAATTTTAAGTGTTGGATTGATTATAGGCACCAATATGTTTGGCAACGTTTTTACAGTAATTATACCTAATCAAATGAACATAATTAGTAGTAGTGAAAGAGGTGAAAAATTTGATATGAGTCTATCATTAGCAGCTAAACAAAGATCAATTCATAATAATTATTCAACTTTTTTAGTATTATTTATAATGCTTTCTGGACACTCAAGTTTCTTGGTTTATCACCAGTATAATTGGCTAATATTATGTGCGTTAGCTGTTATTACTGGAGTAGCGAGACATTATTTTAACTTAAGAGGAAGAAACATTCACAGGTTGTATATTTTAATTTCTTCAATAATAGCACTTATCGTTCTTGCAGTTTTAGTTTTATTATTTAAATAACTAAATATAAAAAATTATGTCTGAAAAATTAATTGTTAGTTGGGATCAGTACAACAAAACTGTTGAGAAATTAGCAATCCAAATTCATGAAAGTGGATACAAACCAACAATATTAATTGGCATAATGCGTGGAGCAGCTCCAATGATTGATGTCTTAAGTAGAATATTTAAATTAAAGTGTGCATATCTTGCAGTAGAGTCATACAGTGGTAAGGGAGTAGAGGATGAGCAAGGTGATATTGTGTTCTCAAGGGAAATGAGCTCTATTGCACCTAATATGGGTGGAAAAATTCTTTTATGTGATGATTTATCTGATACCGGAATTACTTTTAATAAAAGTATAGATTGGTTAAAAAAATACGAACCTATTAAGGATAAAATAGAAGATATTAAAACTGCTACATTATTTAAAAAAAAGAAATCAACATTTGAGCCAGATTTCTGTGCAAATAGACTTCCCGACAATCCTTGGATAGTACAGCCTTTCGAAATTTATGAAGAATTAAGGATTGAAGAAATAAAAAAAAAGCATCAGATATAAAAAAGGCCAGTTAAAAACCGGCCTTTTAAATTTTTTATAAGTTAAAAACTTACTTAGGTATATCGCCCTCAACACCTTTTACATAAGTCATCATACCTGCAAGCATACCATCATCTGCAGTTTTGCCTTCTGCTACCATTAAATTACCTTTTTGATCATAAATTGGTCCAGTAAAAGAATGAACTTTGCCAGATGCTAAATCTGCTTGAAGTTTTTTAACTTTTGATTGTAGGTCAGCAGGCATTTGAGAGTCTAAACTTGATATGACAACCATACCATCTCCTATACCATGCCATGTATCTTTTTGACTCCATGTACCATTTGCAACAGCTTTAACTCTATCTACATAGTATGGTCCCCAGTTGTTTTCAACTGAAGTCAATACAGCTTTAGGAGCAAACTTATCCATATCACTTGCTTGACCAAAAGCATATACTCCAGCTTTTTCAGCAATCTGAACAATCGCAGTACTATCAGTGTGTTGAGCAATTACATCTGCACCTTGATCAATTAAAGCTTTAGCTGCTTCAGCCTCTTTTCCTGGATCATACCAAGTGAAAGCCCAAACAATTTTAGTTTTAATATTTGGATTTACTTTTTGAGCTGCTAAAGTAAATGAGTTAATTCCTCTAATTACCTCTGGAATTGGAAATGACGCTACGTATCCAATTACATTAGATTTTGTCATAGTTCCAGCAATCGTTCCCAAGATAGTTCTACCTTCATAGAATCTAGCTGCGTAAGTTGAAACATTTGGATGTTCTCTTTTGTATCCAGTAGCATGTTCAAATTTTACGTTTGGAAACTCTTTTGCAACTTTGTTAGTTGGATTCATATATCCAAAACTAGTTGTAAAAATAACATCATGACCAGAATTAGCTAATTGTCTAAGAACTCTCTCAGCATCAGCACTTTCTGGAACACCTTCAACGTATGTTGTTTTAAATCCCGCAGCTTCTACAGCTTTTCTCCCTACATCATGCTGATATGTCCATCCATGGTCACCAGTTGGACCAATATACACAAATGCTGCTTTAACATCTTTTGCAACTGCAGCTACAGTTAATGTAAACAAAAAAACTAGAGAAGAGACGAAAGAACGAATAAATATTTTATGCATAAATTTATTTCCCCTGTTTAATTTTTTATTATTCGAAGCTTAAATTAAATTCTTTAAAAAAAAATAATTATTTTATAATTAATTGTCTTTATAAAATGATTTACCTAATGAACTCGGTGTACTTAGTCTTATTTTTCTACTATCACGAGAAATTACAACCAATACCACTATTGTAACTATATAGGGAAGAGCAGTCAAAAATTGTACCGGTATTCTTACACCCATAGCTTGCATATGAAATTGAATTATTGTTAGTCCACCAAAAATCATCGCGCCTATTAAAATTTTAATAGGGTTCCATGTAGAAAATACTACAAGTGCTAATGCGATCCATCCTCTACCACCTGTCATATTTTCAATCCACTGTGGAGTATAGATCATAGATAAATAGGCCCCCGCAAGCCCACACATTGCTCCTCCATAAAGTATACAAGCGTAACGAACTAATCTTACATTTATACCCTGGTTAGAAGCTGATTCAGGTGAATCTCCTACAGCTCTTACAATCAATCCTATCTTAGTTTTTTTTAAAAAATAATTTGTAAAAAAAGGTAACGCAAAAGCAAAATAAAATACAATTGAGTGTCCAAATAATATTGGACTTAAAAAAGGTATCGAATCCTTTAAACTATTAAATAAAACAGGAAACTCTTTTCCAGGAATACCTACGAAGTTTTTTCCAATCATTGCTGAAATTCCTATTCCAAAAATAGTAAGTGCCAACCCAGTTGCTACATGATTTGTAATTAAAGTTTGAGTTAGGAATGCAAAAATTGTTGAAATTAAAACACCAGCCAGCATTGCACCAAAAACTGCTATAAACAAACTTCCAGTAACAGTCATTAGTGCAAAACCTGAAATAGCCCCAATTATCATCATTCCTTCAACACCAAGGTTTAACACTCCTGATCTTTCAGTAATTAACTCTCCACAAGACGCTAAAATCAAAGGAACTGCAGAGGCCATTATTGATGTAATTATTAGTCCAACAAAATTTATATCTATGATCATTTTTTTGAACCTATAAATTTAAATTTGAAAAAGAGTAAATAGTCAGATGCAAGAAGAAAAAATAAAATCATTCCTTGAAAAACTTGACCAGTATATTTTGGTATTTGCATAAATATTTGGGCTGTTTCCGCTCCCAGATAAGTTATTGCAACAACTAATGAAGCAAAGATTATCCCAACAGGATGTAAACGCCCTAAAAATGCAACAATTATTGCGGTAAAACCATAATCAGGAGATACTTCTCTATGAAGTTGTCCTATAGGCCCTGTTATTTCACCAACTCCTGCAAGACCTGCGCAAGCTCCACTTATTAAAAAAACGAGGATAATCATTTTTTTACCTTTGTATCCAGCATACTTGGCAGTTTTTAAACTAAAACCTGAAACCTTCATTTGAAATCCCAAAAATGTCTTATAAAAAATAAACCAGCTAATAACTACTGCAGCTAAAGCTAAATATATTCCTGCATGAATTCTTAGCCCTTCAAATAATAATGGAAGTCTTGCAGAGTCACTGAACTGTCTGGTTTCAGGAAAATTAAATCCTTCAGGGTTACTCCAAGGGCCTACAACAAGATAATCCAAAATTAATTTTGAAACATATACCAGCATAAGACTTACTAATATTTCGTTTGTATTAAAGTAGGTTTTCAAAATTGCGGGTATTGATGCATATAGCATACCACCAATTGCACCAGCTAATATTACTATAGGAAGAATGTAAAATCCCTCTTGATCATAAAATAGTAAAGCAACACCTCCTGAAACTATAGCACCAAAAGTTAATTGACCTTCAGCTCCAATATTCCAATTATTACTTTTAAAACAAAAAGATAAACCAATTGCAATTAAACAAAGTGGTGTAGCTTTTAGTAGTAATTCACTTAACCCATAATTATCTGCAATTGGAACAATAAAAAAAAATTTAAGAGCCTCAAAAGGTTTAAAACCTAAAATATAAAAAATTAGACCTCCCGCTACCAATGTTAGAAAAATTGCTAAAATTGGAGTAAGAAAAAAAATAGCTCTTGAAGGCTGGTCTCTTTTTACAATTTTAATCAATTTCTCCTCCCCCCATAAGCACTCCAAGTTTCTCAGAGGTAACCTCATCAGCACTCATAATTTTTGATAATTTCCCTTTATTTATTACTGAAATTTTATCACTTAGTTTTAACAATTCATCAGTATCTGTAGATATTAATATTATTGATTTATTTTTTTCGTTGATTTTAATCAATGTTTCGTGGATATAATTTATTGCTCCAACATCCAGTCCCCAAGTTGGATTAAAACAAATCAACAAATCTGGAGAGGTTATTAATTCTCTTCCCATAATCAATTTTTGTAGATTTCCTCCAGACAAAAATTGACTTTTTAAATCTATGTTATCCGTATTAACATTAAAGTCCGAAATTATTTTTTTTGAATGTTCTCTAATTTTTTTTTCATTTATTAATCCATTGTTAAAAAAATTTGAGGATTTAAAATTGTTTAAGGCTACATTTTCAAAAATTTTCATTTGAGGAATCGCTGCTTGTTCAAGTCTATCTTCTGGAGAAAAAGCCACCATATATTCTCTTCTCTCTTGAGGATTTAAATCTCCAATATAATTTTTATTAAATTCTATAGAATTCTTATCTGACAAAATTTCACCACTTAATACTTGAAATAATTCACTTTGGCCATTTCCCGATATACCAGCAATTCCCAAACATTCGCCTCGATTAACAGAAAAATTAATATCATTTAAATTTGTTTCAAAAGGATCCTCGCTTATAAAATTAAGATTAGTTATTTTAATTAATTGATCTGATGATATGTTTGCTTTTTTTTTCTTAATAGTTTTTAAGTTTTGACCTACCATTTTGTTAGCAAGTGACTCTAAATTTTCATTCTTGATTTGGCTTACAGAGACTAGCTTTCCTCTTCTCATTACAGCAACTTCGTCACAAAGCTGCATAACCTCCTTTAGTTTATGAGTTATATAAATAATTAAAATTCCTTCTTCTGAAAATTTTTTCAAAGATAAAAATAATTCACTCGTTTCTTGCTCTGTTAATACAGATGTTGGTTCATCCATAATTAACACTTTTGGACTTCTTATTAGACATCTTATTATTTCTACTTTCTGTTTTTGACCCGCTGAAAGATTTAAAACAGGAATATCTAGATCAATTGAAAAATTGTATTTTTTCATAATTGAGTCAATTTTTTCTCTTAAACTTTCTCTTTGTTCGTCTGAGTCTATTATTAAGTTTTCGAAAACAGACAAAGTTTCAAAAAGGTTAAAATGCTGAAAAACCATTCCAATATCATTTTTTTTAGCATCTAATGGTGAATTAAGTTGAAGATTATTTTCATTTAAATAAATTTTACCTTCATCAGGAATTATTACACCCGATAGAATTTTAACCAAGGTAGATTTACCAGCGCCATTTTCTCCAAGAAGAGCATAAATTTTACCACTATTAAATTCGAGCGAAACATTATCGTTTGCAATACACCCTGGATATATTTTGGTTACATTTGAAATTTTAAGGTTTGTATTCATTGATTAATTTAATGGTATAGAATTCCCATTTTTATTTTCCTGATATTGATTTGATAAAGTTTGATATTTTTTTCTAATTTCATTTAATTGATTTAAAATTTTTTCTTTTTTAGAAGGGGGTAAATTTTCAATAAGTAAATTTATATTTTGACTTTTCCAATAGGAATTTTCTTTATTATATTCTCCATCATTAATTTTGAATACTTCTTTCAATATATTTAAATCATGTGGAATATTAAAATCATCATTTGTGGCTGTGTATGGAAACAGATAATAAAAATTATCAAATCCAGAAAAGGTAATCGCACTCAAGCACATACTGCAAGGCTCATGTGAACTTAAGAACATGCAGTCTTTCTCATTTGGTCTAGTATTTGCATCTAATTCATAAAATTTTTTAATAGTATGCATTTCCCCGTGCCACAATGGATTTTCTATCTCATTGTTTGTTTCTGCAATTACCAGTGATAAATCATCTTTTTTGACTATAGCAGCCCCAAATATTTTACTACCTTTCGCAACACCTTTTTCAGTAAGAGGCAAAACTTCATTCAAAAATATATTTAGCATCTTTTCTAAGGCTTTTTCATTCATATGCTTGAACTATCAAATAAAGAACACAATTGTTACTATAAATTAATCTTAAAAGTAATAAGAAATAAATTATTTATACAACTTAAAAGTTAATAATTTATTAAACAAAAAATGTTAATTTAAACTTATGTCAAAATTTAAATCAGCAATAAGTCTTTTAATTATCATAATTTTTTTTTCGGGATGTCAAACTGTTAAAGAAAGAACAGATGCTATTGTTGAAAAAGAAAATGAAAAATTAAGTAAATTTCTAGGAAAATCTGCTAGTGAACTTCAAATGGAGCTAGGAAAACCAGACGAAGATTTCAAAAATGCTAAAGGAAATTTTGAGCTAGTTTATAATAGTAAAAAATACCTTGTTCCTTGTGAACGTAGGTTTGAGATAAATCCAGAAAACATAGTTATAGGCTTTGTATCAAATGGGTGTTTTTAAAATCCATTAATAGAAAAAGTAGTATTAAAATTATTTTCTTTTATGGTTGAATTAAATCTGTTCATTATAGGTTTTTTTCACCATTTAAATTAGAGATATTCTAAACAAAGTAGTTTTTTTTATATCTATTAATTGCCAATAATGTAACGTCGACTAAGATAACGACGGAGGTTATATGGCTTCAAGTAAAACACAAACGGGCTCTACAAGCAGTCCAGATAAGAAACTTCCATTAAATAAGTCCATACCTTTAGGAATTCAGCACGTGCTAGCAATGTTTGCTGGTAATATAACTGTTCCTATTATTGTGGCTGGAGTTTTTGGTCAAACGCCTGAGGAAAAAATATTTTTGATTCAAATGGCTTTGTTTGTAGCGGGAGTAGCAACAATTATTCAAACAGTTGGGTATAAGAATATTGGTGCAAGACTACCAATAATTCAAGGTACAAGTTTTGCATTTATACCAATAATGCTACCATTTAAAGCTGCAGGTTTAGGTGCAGTTTTTACAGCAGCATTTATTGGAGGAATTTTCCAAATTTTTATTGGGAAAATTTTAAAACCTATGAGACATCTTTTTCCACCATTAGTAACAGGAATAGTTGTGTTAATGATTGGATTTAGTCTTCTTAAAGTTGGTTTTATGTATGCTGGCGGAGGTGGATGGTTAATGAATAATAAACCTGAAATTTTTGCAAATGCAAATCATTTAACTGTTGCCTTTACTGTTTTTATAGTTGCTATTGGTTTTAATATTAAAGGCAAAGGGATGGCTTCTTCAGCTTCAATTTTAATAGGAATAGTTGCTGGATTTATAGTTGCTATGGCGTTAGGTATGGTTAACTACGGTAAAATCGAATCAGCATCTTGGTTTGCGCTTCCAATGCCTCTTCAATATGGGATTGATTTTGTTCCAGGAGCAATAATTTTGATGTTGTTTATGTCAATTGTAACAACAATCGAAACAATTGGAGATATAAGTGCTACAACAATGGGTGGTGCTAAACGAGAAGCAACTGATAAGGAATTATCAGGTGGAATAATGGGAGATGGAGTTGGAACAGCATTTGGTGCATTATTTAATGCAATGCCAAATACATCTTATTCTCAAAATGCCGGACTAGTTGCATTTACAGGTGTGATAAGTAGACATGTTGGAACTATTGCTGGAATAATTTTAGTATTGATGGGATTATTTCCAAAATTAGGTGGAATAATTGCTGCAATGCCAGAGTCTGTAATTGGTGGAGCAGCGATCATTATGTTTGGAATGATTGCAGCAGCTGGAATTAAATTAATTTCAAAATCAGAAATGGATCAAAGAAATTTATTAATTTTAGCTCTTTCTTTATCTTTTGGTATTGGAATGTCATTATTACCAGATTTTGTGAAAAATATTCCAGATTTTGGAATAAGTTTAAAACTACTTTTAACGACTGGACTTATACCTGCTGGATTATTAGCATTTGTTCTAAATGCAGTAATGGCAAAAAAATAATTAATATTTAACTTGTGGGGAGAAATCCCCACAAGCAAGGTAAATTTTATTTGATTTCGATAAGTTTTTTCTTTTTATGCTCTGGAATTATTCGTTCGCATGATATCGTCAAAAGACCATCTTTAAGTTCTGCACCATTTACTTTTACATCATCGGCAATAGTGAATGATCTTGCAAATTGTCTTTGAGAAATACCTTTATGAATAATTTCTCCGTTAACATCATTATCCTCAGATTTATTAACTTGTTTGGTTCTAACAGTTAATAAGTTGTCCTCAAACTCAACCTCAACATCTTTTTTACTAAAACCAGCCAATGCTACCTCAATAGCATAATTATCTTTTCCAGTTTTCTTGATGTTATAAGGCGGGTAATTTGACTGCATTGTCAAATTTCCATTGCCCAACATATTTTCAAACTGGTCAAACATATCGTCAAAACCAATTGAAAAAGGTCTTAGTGAGTTAAATATAGATAAATCCTTACTTGTCATAATATCCTCCTTTATTTAGCAAGTTTATTTTTGTAGGCCCCATTAGGCGACATACATTTATTATTTAGGAACTAATTATTTATTTTCAAGATTGTAATGTATTAAATTTTTTTAGATATTTTTAATGCAAATGCATAATCAATTGCAATTTCTTCTATCGCACTGTCTCTTCCAGATTTTCCTCCATGACCAGCATTCATTTCGGTTTTTAGAAGAAGTAAATTACTATCTGTTTTATAGTCCCTAAGTTTTGCTGTGAACTTTGTGGGTTCATCAAATAAAACTCTATTATCACTTAAGCTGGTGGTAATAAATATATGTGGATAATCCATTTTTCTAATATTATTATATGGTGCATATGAAAATATATAATCAAAATGATCTTTATTATCTTTTGCATTTCCAAATTCATCAAATTCGCCTACAGTCAGTGGTAAAGAGTGATCAAGATTAGTAGTCAAGGAATCTACAAATGGAACAGCCATAATAATACCTAAAAATAATTCTGGAGATTGATTCACCACTGCGCCCATCAATAAACCTCCTGCAGAACCACCCATTCCAATTATTTTACCTTTTGAGGTATAATTATTTTCGATTAAATATTTTGCCGCATAAATATAGTCTTCAAATGTATTTTTTTTATTTGTTAATTTTCCTTCTTTCCACCATTTCATACCCTTTTCCATACCACCTCTGATATGTGCTGTAGCCCATATAATATCTCTATTAATTAAGCTCAATCTTGTCGAAGAAAAACCTGGACTAATTGAGTTTCCATAAGAACCATATCCATAAAGTAATAATTCTGCCGAACCATCAATTTTAGTTTTTTTATGCCTAGTTATTGTTAAAGGTATAAGTCTTCCATCATGAGACTCAAATTCTACTCTTTCCACAATATAATCATCTTTATTATGTCCTGAGGGAATCTCTTCTTCTTTAACAAGTTCTTTAGATTTATTTAATAAGTTATATTTATAAACTCTCGAGGGTGTTTTTGGCGATGAGTATCCTAAATAAACTTCATTAGTATTTCTATTTTTTTGTGTTAAAGAAACTCCAGGAACATAAATACTTTCGTCTGAAAAAATTAACTCTTCTTCAATATTTGTAGAAATATTTTGAACAAATAATTTATCTAACGCATTCGAAGTTTCACTTCGAATAATCCAATTTTTAAGAAATGTTAGTCCACCTATTAAAACTTCATTTTTAGCTGGTATAAATATCTTCCAATCTTGTTTTACTAAATTATTACATACATCAATTTTAAAATCTTCAGCATTTTTATTTGTATGATTATAAAATTTTCCATCCCAAGAGTTAACAGAATAAATAACACCTCTTTCTCTTTTTATTATTAGTTTTGGATTTGGTTTTTGCTCGTCTGATCTAAAATAATATTGTTCAGAAGTATTGTGATCAGAAGTATTTATAAAATAATACTTTTCATCTGAGCTTATACCTATACCAACTGTAAAAGCTTCACTTTTTTCTTCAAATATTAATTCATCTTCATCGTCAAAGTTCCCAATTTTGTGTCTAAAGATTTTTCTTGCTCTATGATTTTTATCAAGTTTTGAATAAAAAATATATTTATCATCTAAACTAAAAGTAATACCTCCTGTCGTTTCAGTAATTTCTTTAGAAATAATTTTGTTACTATTTATATCTCTTATATAAATTGTATAATATTCAGAACCTTTTAAATCTAAAGAGTATCCAAGATATTTGTCATTTTTACTAACTTCTAAATCTCCAATTCCAAAATACTCTGTTTTAAGTATTTCTTTTTCTTTGTCGCCATTCCATATTTCTTCAATATTATTTGAACCAATTTTTTTTCGGAGTTTAATTGAATAATTACCTTTAGCTGTAGTTTTTGTCCAATATTCATAAGTGTGATCTTTATATGGCAAAGATTCATCATCTAATTTTATTCTACCTTTAATTTCATTAAATAGGTTTTTCTGAATATCTTTAGTGTCTTTTAAGTGATGTTCGGCATATGTATTTTCATCTTCTAAGTATTTTTTTACCTCTGGATCCAATTTAGTTTTATCTATCAGAACTTCCAAAATGTTTTCTTGATGTATCCAGCTATAATTGTCTTCCCACTCTTTATTGTGACAAGATTTTATCTCTAGTTTTTTTTTAAGATATGGTACTTTCATTTTATAGAGGAAATATATGAATATAATAATTTATACAGTGTTAATTTTAGCAGGTATATATTTTTTGCTAAGATATTTTACAGGAGTTGCATCAAAAAAAATATCTAAAGGTTTAAGAGTTTTATTGTTTATATTGCTAACTATATTTGCAATTTTGTTTGCAATTGGTGGAAAAATTCTTTTAACTTTACCATTTACATTGGCAAGTTTGGCGCTTTTAAAGTTAAAAGGACTTTCTTTATTTCAATTAATTTCTCTCTACAGATTATTACAAACCTTGAGAAGCTCTGGTCGATTTTCATTTAAAAATCAAAATCCCTCCAACTTAAGTACTATGTCCACGCAAGAAGCTTACAGAATATTAAATCTAAATCCGTCTAAAAATTTAACAAAAGAAGAGGTAAATAAAGCTTACATTAAAATTCAAAAAAAAATACATCCTGATGTTTCTCCAGAAACGTCAAGACTATCTTCTTTAGTAAATGAAGCAAAAGAAATTGTTTTGAGAGATTTAAGCTAAGTTATTTAATCTTTACTAAATTTTTTTTTTTATATAAATTTTACATATGGATAATATTATTAAAGGTATATATGCAGCATCAATGTCAGTATTAAATAAAAATTTGACATTAAATATTGATAAAACAATTGAGCATGCAGAGATGGTGATTGATAATGGTTGTCATGGAGCTGCGATGTTTGGGAGCACGGGACAGGCACAACTTATACCCATTTCAGAAAAAATTAATTTGTTAAATGAACTTGCTACCAACAAATACAAAGATAAGTTTTTAATTGGAACTGGGCTTAATTCATTAGGAGAAACAATAAACCTAATGAGAGTAGCTCAATCTTTAAATTTTAAAAAATTTTTAATTATGCCTCCTGCCTATTACAAATATGAGGATAGTGATGTAATTAACTTTTATACAAAAATAGTAGAGGCAATACCTGAAAGTAAAATCATCTTATATAATTTTGAAAAATTGTGTGGATATAAATTTAGCACAGGGTGCGTAAAAGAACTTGTCAAAAGATTTCCTGAGCAAATAGTTGGAGTTAAAGATAGTTCATATAATCTTTTTGAAAATCTCGAACTGGAAAACTTTTCAGTTATGCCTGGATCAGAGTCAAAATTATTAAAAGGTCTTGAGTTGGGATGCGCTGGAATAATAACAGCAACGTGTAATGCAACTGCTGAACTAGCTAGAAAAGTTTATGACGACTTTGAAGCTGGAAAAAAGCAAACAGTAAATGAAAAGCTCTGTAGTGTTAGGGGAGCTTTTGAAAAATATAATTTGATTTCAGGATTGCACACGTTTTATAAAAAAAAAGAAAATCTTTATGAAAACCTTTTACCTCCTTTAAGTATTCTTAATAAAAAGAATGAAAAAGAGTTAATAAGCAATTTAGAGAAACTTAACTTTTCAATTAATTCATTAATGGCAGCTTAAAATGCAATTAGCAAGATTCTTAAATGGTGTTTTTAAGAAAGATGGTTTTATTTTAGTTGATGCTAATTCCAAGAGTTATATTATTGGAAATCCAGAAAACACAAATCCAATAAAACTTAAAATTTTAAATAAGAATCTTCATTATAAATTATTATTTCATCCAGATCTTTATTTTGGTGAAGCATATACAGATGGAGAAATTGTTATTGAAAATGGAACCCTCACTAGTTTTTTAGACCTATCATTAATGAACTTTGGTCGAGGAGATTTAAATTTCTTTAGTTATTTACTGAACAGGCTGAGAGGATCATATAGATATCTAACTAATTTTAATTTCATAAAAAAATCAAAAATGAATGTTTCACACCATTATGACATTTCAGATGATTTGTATGATTTATTTTTAGACCCAAAAAGACAATATTCATGTGGTTACTTTAAGAATGAAACAGACTCATTAGAAACAGCTCAAAATAATAAAATTCAACATATAATTAAAAAACTTAATATAAAACCGAACCAAAAAATTTTAGATATAGGATGTGGTTGGGGATCTTTAGCTATTGATATTGCTAAAAGTGCAAATTGTGAGGTGACAGGAATTACCCTTTCTGAAAATCAATTAAATTATTGCAACAAAAGAGCAAAAGAACTTAATTTAGAAAATCAACTAAATTTTAGGTTGATGGATTATCGAGAGCTTAACGAAAAATTTGATAGAATAGTAAGTGTTGGTATGTTTGAGCATGTAGGTAGAAAATTCTATAAAAAATTTTTCACACAAGTTGAAAAATTATTAAAAGATGATGGTGTCTCGGTAATTCATACTATTGGTTCTGTAAATCCACCAAGAGATCCACATCCTTGGATTACAAAATATATTTTTCCAGGTGGATATACACCTAGTTTAAGTGAAGTAACAACACCCTTGGAAAAAGCCGGATTAATTGTTGCAGATATTGAAGTTTTAAGACTTCATTATTCACATACGTTGCGACATTGGAAAGAAAATTGCATTAAAAATAAAGAAAAAATTATCCAAATGTTTGATGAGAGATTTTTTAGAATGTGGGAATTTTATCTCACTGGTTGTGAAATGGCATTTAAATGGGGCGATCAAGTTGTATATCAATTTCAATTAACAAAAAATTATTCATCTACACCAGTGACAAGAGACTATATTTATCAATAAATAATTGATAGATATTAAATTCTCTTAAATGAAAAAAATTAAAAAAAAAAATATAAAAGCAAAAAAAAAAATAAATTTAAAATCAAAAAATAAACAAGTTAAGAAGTTTAAAAGAAAAGTTAAAAAATCTAGAAAAATTTTCAGTAAAATTAAAAAAATTAGATCAAAAAAAATACATAAAATAATAAAGAAAACTAAATCTAAGAAAATTAAAAATCCGAGTTTAATTTTAAAAATAATTAATTTTCAAAATTCGTTAAAACCTGAAATAAAATTTAAAATAAATTTTGGAATAGAAAAGTATATTCAAGCATTTTTTGATAAAATATCAGATACTATTTCACAATATAAAACTCTTAAAAAAGATGAAGCGAGAAGAATTAAATTAGAAAAACAAGAAAAAGAAAGACTAGAAAAGATAGAAATTGCTAATGAAAAACAAAAAGAAGTAGAGATAAAAGTAAAATTAAAAGAACAAGTATTAAAAGAAGAAATTAGATTAGAAAAACAAAGAACAAAAGAAATAAAATTATTTTTAAGAAAAGAACAAGCCCTTCTAAGAATAGAACAAGCAGAAAAACATAAACAATTTTTACAGCAATTAAGATTAGATAAGCAAATTGATAAATTTAGAGTTAGAGAAGTTAAAGAATTAGAAAAATTAGAAAAAATTTCACTTAAAGAAAAAAGAGAAGATTACGCTGGTCTTCAACAACGTATAGAAAAATTAAAAGAAAAGTATCGAATTATAAGAGATCAAAAAATTAGAGAAAGAGTGGAGGCTTTAGGAGTTAATATTAAAGGCGATGAAGATAGAGAAACTCTACTTCAAAAAGAAAAAGAATATACTCTCGCTAGACAAAAAATTGAATTTGCACTTGAAAGTTTTTATAGAAGTGCCAGCAGTTTAGTGTTTCAGTTAAACAAAAGGCACATAACAAGACACATGTCTATTTTTAGATGTATCGATAGACGATTTGAAAATGGAGAAATTTTTATAAAATGGGATGAGGCTTCTGATGATGAATGGCTATTATTGATTTATATTAAAAATAATTCACCTGATGAAGGGATAGTTATTGAAGATAAAACAAATCCTGAAAAAAATATTTCTCATGAATTCAAAAATAATGAAATATTTAAGGCTTCAGACACAATGGTTGATGCACTTACGCAATTAATTGCAAGAAAAAGAGGCAAAAATACCAATTAAATAATTTTAATTTATTAAGTATTATTATTTATGCTTTTTGGATCAATTGCGATGACTATTTTGTTTGTCATTTTAAAATATATTCTTGCCTGGATAAGATATTTTAACAGTCTTGATTCCAGATTAGGTCAATCGACATGGCGATGGAGCTACGATTATCCTGTGATTGGGGAAAGAGATGTATCAGATTTAGATGATAAAAATTTTGTTAGATTAAGGAGAAAAAGAAATAAAATTATAACAATTATGTATTCTATTGTTTTAATTATGTTCCTCTTATCTATGTCTCTCTTAAGTGAAATTTTAATATTTTTTTTAACTTAATTCTTAAGTTGTTTTCTATTTTTTAAATATAGAAAAAAAGCAATTATTTCATATCCATATTTAAAAATTGAAAAAATGATTGGTAGCTTAAAAAAATTATATAAGAATTTATATTTAGGAATTTTTTTCCACACATAGAGAAATGCTTCTGCTCCTTCTATAACTTTATTATTCTCTTTAATGTGCAATCTTCTTAATAATTCTTTATCATTTTTTGAGGTTTCTTTTTCAGCTTGAGAATTATTAGTAATATCTATCCAATCAATATTTTTAACTTTTTCTTTTTTATAAAGATTAATTTCAGATCGACAGATTTTACAAGAATTATTAAAGTAAACTTTCATTATTTAAGTGATTTACATATAAGATTTAAAACTGTACATGCGCAAAATGGTACATTGAAAAATTCAGATAAACAACTATGTATTGTTCATGAATAATTTCTTTGTAAAATCAGATTTAACTAGAAAAGACGTGGATGACATAGTATCTGATACTTTAAAAAATTGTGATGATGGTGAATTATATTTTGAAGATTCTAAATCAGAGACAATCATACTAGATGATAATAAAATAAAAAGCTCAAATTATAGCTCAGATCTTGGTTTTGGATTTAGAGCTATTTCTGATGAGGTTGTTGCTTATTCGCATTCTAATGAAATATCAAAAGACTCATTAAAAAATTCAGCGAAAAGCCTACAATCTACTCTTAAGTCAATAAAAGGAACTTATAATCATGAAATTCCAAAAACTAATAATAAATTTTACGATGCAATTAATCCTATTGAGCAAAAAACATTAGACGGAAAATTAGAAGTTTTAAATAAGGTAAATGAGTATCTGCGTAAAAAAGATTCTACAGTAAAACAGGTTACTGCGAGTTTTAGTGGTGAACAGAAATCTATTGAAATTATTCGATCAGGTGGCGAGTCTTTAACTGACGTTCGTCCACTAATTAGATTTAATGTATCTGTTATGCTTGAAAAAAATGGAAGAAAAGAGACTGGTGTTTATGGAATTGGTGGTAGGCAATCTTACGATGATTATTTAAAAAATGATAATTGGAAAAGTGTTTGTGAAGAAGCATTAAGAATAGCCTCAGTTAACCTAGATAGCAAGCCTGCTCCTGCAGGAGAAATGAAAGTGGTTTTAGGACCCGGTTGGCCTGCTATTTTAATACATGAAGCAATTGGTCATGGATTAGAAGGGGATTTCAATAGAAAAAAAACATCTGCCTTTCATGATTTGATGGGCCAAAAAGTTGCAAGTGAAGGAGTTACGATTGTTGATGATGGAACTATACATAAACGTAGAGGAAGCTTAACTATAGATGATGAGGGCACACCAACAGAAAGAACAGTTTTAATAGAGAATGGAATTTTAAAAAATTTTATGCAAGACAGGTTAAATGCAAGACTGATGAATACCAGATCAACAGGAAGCGGTAGAAGAGAAAGTTACAAGCATATTGTTTTGCCAAGAATGAGAAACACAATGATGTTAAATGGAAAAAATACTCAAGATGAAATGATCAAATCAGTTGATAAAGGTATTTTTGCTGTGAGTTTCGGAGGAGGCCAAGTAGATATTACATCAGGTAAATTTGTTTTTAATTGTACAGAAGCTTATGAAATAAATTACGGTAAAATTGGCTCACCAATTAAAGGAGCAACCCTGATAGGCGATGGCCCATCAATTTTGAAAGAAGTATCAATGGTTGGAAATGACATGATGATGGACCCAGGTATTGGTACCTGTGGTAAAGCAGGTCAAGGAGTCCCAGTTGGAGTAGCGCAACCTTCAATACTTATAGATAAAATGACAGTTGGTGGAACAAAACTTTAAAACATGATTAAAGAACAAGAATATTTAAAATCAAAAGCTTCATATTGTTTGGATCTTGCAAAAAAATTAGGTGCTACAGATGCTTGTGTAACAATTGGAAATTCAATTTCAGAAACAGTTAATTTCAGAAACAAAATTTTAGACGAGTCAAATAGATCAGATAGTTTGGTCATGGGAATTGAAACCTATATTGGTAAAAAAAAATCATCAATAACTTCATCTAATTTATTGGATGTAAATTTAAAAGTTTTAATAGAAAAATGTTATGAAACTACAAAAATATCTCCTGAAGATGAATTTAATTCCTTACCAGATAAAGAATTATTAGCAAAACATATTAAAGATTTAAATTTATATGACCAATCTCATATAGAGAATGATAAAAAAATAGATTATTTAAAAGAATTAGAAGAAGTTGCTTCAATTGATAAAAAAATTATAAATACAGAATCAAGTTTTACGGAAGATAAATCAAATTTTATTTTAGCAAATAGTGATGGTTTTTGTAATGGATACAAATCATCATTATTTACAGCTTCTTGTGTTACTGTTGCAAAAAATGAAAATAGCATGGAGAGAGATTATGAGTTTACAAGCAAATGTCATTTAAATGATATTTCTAATCCTTCTAAACTTGGAAAAATTGCTGCTGAACAAACTATAAAAAAACTTAATCCTAAAAAAATTGGTAGTGATAAGCTAAGCATTATTTTTGATAAAAGAATTTCAAAAGGGTTTCTAGGTTCTTTTGCAGGCGCAATTTCAGCATCATCTATTGCAAGAGGCACATCGTTCCTTAAAGATAAATTAAACCAACAAATTTTTTCAAAGGAAATTAGTATTATTGATAAGCCTGACCTAATTAAAGGTATGGGTTCAAAGTATTTTGATTCTGAAGGAGTTAAAACAGATACATTAAAATTAGTAAGTAATGGAATTTTAAATAATTATTTGGTTGATACTTATAACGGAAAAAAGTTAAATTTAAAATCAAATGGAAGAAGTGGCGGAAGCACTAACCTTTATTTTGAAAATGGAAATATTAATTATGATAATTTGCTAAAAAGTCATTCTAAAATTTTATATGTAACTGAAACCATAGGTCATGGAACAAATCTTGTAACTGGCGATTATTCAGTAGGTGCTAATGGTTTTTTAATTGAAAATGGAGAATTTAAATATCCAGTAAATGAAATAACGATTGCTGGAAATTTAACTGAAATGTTTAAAAATATTATATTAGCTAATGATTTAGAATTTAAATACTCAGTAAATTCACCGACCATGTTGATTGATGGTATGACTGTTGCTGGAAAATAAATAAATGGACTTACTCATAATTTTTTACTCTATATTCCCAATTTCCCATTCTTGAATAGGAAACTTTTAAAATTAACGCACTTTTTTTATCAAACCAGATATCAAAGTTTAGTCTTTTATCTTTAGGAATAGACATATCTTTTGAAGTCAACTTAAAGTGTTCTACGTCGTATATTTTCCCATATAATTCAATTTTTTCTTTTCCAATAAAAGTTACAACTTGTTCCTTAATACTTCCTGAAATTGGACTTATCTGAGAATTTGTTTGAAGAATTTTATGATTCCACCAATTTCCAATAACGTTATCTATTGATGCTTTTCCAGAATAAGAAGATCCATTTATTTCAAATTCATTTTTTTGTTCATTAAATTTTAGATTAACAAACTTTTCTTTATTATTCTGTAGTGTTTTGGAGTCAAATGAAATTAACTTATCATTAATATATTTTTCCTCACCATAACTTTCAACTTCAAAAATAGTTGCTCCAAACAATTTAACAGTAAATTTTAATTGATTTGTAATAGTTATATTATCTGAGTCTTTTTTTAAAAAATAGTAATTGTAACCAATAACTTCACCATCCCTTAAAATTTCCATCTCTATTTTATTAAATTTATTGTAGTGAGCCATATGAGCATTACTATTAAATGAGTATATAAATATAAAAATAAAAAATAAAAATTTTTTCATAAAGTAATTACTTTAATAGACTTTGAAGTTAAAAGAAGTAATTTATTAAATAATGTTTTTAAAAATAAAGAAAATACCAAAAGTTAATTGGAGTTCAGAAAAACCATATAATTTTAAACCAAAATTTTCGACATTATTTTTTTGTTGTTTTGGTTTAATGTTGTTTGGTTTAGGCGAAGGATTATTAATTGTTTCGTCTACCGGAGCTTCTCCATGGAGCGTTTTAGCGCAAGGGCTTTCTTTTAATGTAAATCTAAGTGTTGGGATGCTTACATTTTTAATAAGTGTCACTGTTTTAATTTTATGGATACCTCTTGGTCAAAAACCAGGTATGGCGACTATTTTAAATGCTGTAATAATTGCACTAATGATTGATATTTGTATCAAATTTGTTCCAACTCCTTCTAATTATATTAATCAATTAATTTTAGCGGCCATATCAGTAATAACAGTTGGAGTTGGTGGAGGGATCTACTTAGTTGCAAATTTAGGCGCGGGTCCAAGAGATGGTTTAATGGTAGGTTTACAAAAACTTACAAACTTTCCTATTGCTGTAGTTAGAGCAACTTTAGAAATTTCAGTGGTAAGTGTTGGTTGGTATTTAGGAGGAACAGTTGGAATTGGAACTATATTATTTGCTTTTGGAATAGGCCCGTGTGTTGCTCTAGGGCTATATCTAGTTAATAAACTTTTTAATTAGGCAGCTGCACCAGATTTTTCGCTTCTTTTTCTTTCATGAGGATCAAGAATTGCTTTTCTCAATCTACAAGACTCTGGTGTTATTTCTAAAGCTTCATCAGTATTAAGCATACTTAATTGTTCAGCTATAGACATCTTTCTAACTGGAGTTAAAACAACATTCTCATCTGTTCCTTGAGTTCTCATGTTTGTTAATTTTTTACCTTTCATAACATTAATTATCATGTCACCAGGCTTTGGAGATAAACCTACAATCATACCTGGGTATACAGGATCATTGTGAGTTACAAACATTTCACCTCTAGCCTGTAAATTAAAAATAGCAAAAGCTACAGCTTTACCTTTTTCCATTGAAATTAGAGCACCATTTCTTCTACCTTCCATGTCTCCTTCAAAAGGCCCATAATCATGGAATATTCTATTAATTACACCATTACCTTTTGTGAGTGTTAAAAATCTACTTGTATATCCCATTAATCCTCTAGTTGGAGCATGGAATATTAATCTTTTTTTATCTTTACCAGTATCTTTTAAATCTATTAGTTTACCTTTTCTTCTATTCATTGAGTCTATAACTTTAGATGAGTGTTCTTCGTCTAAATCCATAGTTATTTCTTCAATTGGTTCAAGTTTGTTTCCATTTTCATCTGTTTTGTATAATACTTTAGGAGGACTTACTGTCATCTCAAAACCCTCTCTTCTCATTTGAGTGAGTAAGATTTCTAGCATAAGTTCACCACGTCCACTTACTACAAAAGAGTCGTTATTATTGTTTTCTGAAAAAGTGATACCAACATTATTTTGAGCTTCTTGAAGTAATCTATCTCTAATTTGAGTACTAGTTAGTTTTTTACCTTCAGTTCCTGCAAGAGGAGAAGTATTTACTGTTATAGTGATAGACATTGTTGGTGGATCAATTGGAGTTGCAGCTATTGGTTCATTAACTTTAGGATCACAAATAGTATCGGCAACATTTGCTTTTTCTAATCCTGCAACAACTACTATGTCTCCAGCTTCACCAATATCTATTGGTACTTTTTTAGTCCCTTCATACCTAAAAATTTTAGTTAATTTACCTTCATCAACTTTTTTCCCTTTTAAATTTATTGCCTTAATTGATTGATTAGCTTTAGCTGTTCCTTGTGTAATTCTACCAACTAAACTTCTACCTAAAAAACTATCTGCATAAAGTAGTGTTGATAGCATCGCAAAAGGTTTTGTTTTATCAAGCTCTGCAGTTTTAACATGATCAATTATTAAATCTAATAATGGATTTAAATTTTTTCTTGGGCCATCGACTTCCTGGTCTGCCCAACCTGACCTTCCACTGGCATATAAAACTGGAAAATCTAATTGTTCCTCATTTGCGTCTAGGCTTACAAATAAATCAAATGTTTCGTCTAAAACTTCATTGGCTCTTTGGTCTGCTTTGTCTAGTTTGTTAATTATAACAATTGGCTTTAATCCTTGTTGTAAAGCTTTTGATAGTACAAATTTTGTTTGTGGCATTACTCCTTCAGCAGAGTCTATTAATAAAAGAGCTCCATCTGCCATACTTAATACTCTTTCAACTTCAGCAGCAAAATCTCGGTGCCCGGGTGTATCTATGATATTTATTCTTGAGTTTTTCCAATTAATAGAGGCTGGCTTTGCTAAAATTGTAATACCTCTCTCTTTTTCTAGCTCACCCGAATCCATTAATCTTTCATCAACAACTTCATTTTCTCTAAATGAACCACTTTGTTTCATTAAATTATCAATCAAAGTAGTCTTACCATGGTCGACATGGGCTATGATTGTGATGTTTCTTATATTTTTACTCATGAAATGTGGCTCTTATACATATTTAAATCTTTATTAAAACTTAAAAAAACACAGGAATGGACTGAATTATTTGCAATATTTTTGATTAATTTGCTTTTTTTTGTTTATCTTTTTTAATTTTTCTTTTTTCTTTAAGCCCTAATTTAGGTTTTTTTTTAACACTCGAGTCTTTAAAGGATTTACCGCTATATCTTTTTGACATTCTTTACTTGTACTTAAAAAAAAGGCCATCATAAGATGGCCTTTTTGAATTTTTGTTTGAGATTAATGGGGATTACATTCCCATGCCACCCATACCACCCATACCGCCCATTCCACCAGGCATACCACCAGGCATTCCGCCTGCAGCATCTTTTTCTTCTGGTTTGTCAGCGATCATTGCTTCTGTAGTTACTAATAGTCCAGAAATTGAAGCAGCATCTTGTAGAGCAGTTCTAACAACTTTAACTGGGTCTATGATACCTTTTGCAAACATATCGCAATACTCTTCACTTTGAGCATCATAACCATGATTTTTTTTCTTTTGCTCTAACAATTTACCGACAACTACTGAACCATCTACGCCAGAATTTTTCGTAATTTGTCTGATAGGAGCCTCTAATGCTTTTCTTACTAGATCTACACCTGCTTTTTGATCCTCACCTTTAACTTTGACTTTATCAAGATCTTGAGCAGCGTATAAAAGAGCACAACCACCACCAGTTACGATACCTTCTTCAACCGCAGCTCTTGTTGCATTTAAAGCATCTTCCACTCTATCTTTTCTCTCTTTAACTTCAACTTCAGTTGCACCACCAACTTTTATAACAGCAACACCACCCGCTAATTTAGCAAGTCTTTCTTGAAGTTTTTCTCTATCATAATCAGAAGTAGTTTCTTCAACCTGTTGTTTGATTGAAGCGCATCTAGCTTCAATTTCAGATTTTTTACCACTACCACTAACGATAGTGCTGTTATCTTTATCAACTTTTATTTTTTTACAAGATCCTAAGTTTTCAAGTTTAACATTTTCAAGTTTGATACCTAAGTCTTGAGATATAACTTGTCCACCAGTTAAAATAGCAATATCTTCAAGCATAGCTTTTCTTCTATCGCCAAAACCTGGAGCTTTAACAGCAACAACTTTTAAACCACCTCTTAATTTGTTAACAACTAAAGTTGCAAGCGCTTCTCCCTCAACATCTTCGGAGATTATCATTAACGGTCTGCCAGCTTGAACAACTGCCTCCAATAAAGGAACCATCGGCTGTAAATTAGTTAACTTACTTTCATGCAATAATATAAAAGGATTATCTAATTCTGTTGTCATCTTATCACTATTTGTAATAAAGTATGGAGATAAATATCCTCTGTCAAACTGCATACCTTCGACAACATCTAATTCAGTATCTATTCCTTTTGCTTCTTCAACAGTGATAACGCCTTCGTTACCTACTTTTTGCATAGCTTTAGCGATCATGCTTCCAATTTCTTTATCACCATTTGATGAAATAGTTCCAACTTGAGCAATCTCATCACTATCTTTTACTTTTTTGGCTGAAGAGATAAGATTTTCTTTTACAGTTTCTACAGCTGAATCTATTCCTCTTTTTACATCCATTGGATTCATACCAGCGGTAACGTACTTGACACCCTCAGTTACTATTGCTTGAGCTAAGATAGTTGCGGTTGTTGTTCCATCACCAGCTTCTTCATTGGTTTTACTAGCAACTTCTTTAACCATTTGAGCACCCATGTTTTCAAATTTATCCTCAAGATCAATTTCTTTTGCAACCGAAACACCATCTTTAGTAATTCTTGGTGCGCCATATGATTTGTCTATTACAACATTTCTACCTTTTGGACCTAAAGTAACTTTAACAGTATCAGCCAAAATGTTGACACCTCTCATCATTGCCGCTCTAGCTTCAGCGTCAAATTTAATTATTTTTGCCATTTTACTTTCTCCTTTAATTAAATTACTTACTTGAAATACCCATAATGTCTGACTCTTTCATTATGCTGTATTCTTTTCCATCAATTTTAACTTCAGTTCCTGACCACTTGCCAAACAAAACTTTATCACCAACTTTCACATCCATTGGAATTATTTTTCCATCTTCTGTTTTTGCACCACCACCAATTGCAACTACTTTGCCTTCTTGAGGTTTTTCTTGAGCTGTATCAGGGATAATTATTCCTCCTGCTGTTTTTTCACTACTGTCTAATACTTCTATTAAAACTCTGTCATGTAACGGTTTAAACTTCATAAATTCTCCTTTATAAATCTTTATAAATATGAGCCTCATATAGATATTTCATCGTCTATTTCAAGATTAGAAACTCTTTAGAATGTTATTATTGTTAGTAAAATTGGGTTTTTATGGTTTATACCTTAAATTATGACCAAAAATTTAGATTTAAATGGCCTTCAGTCAATAGCTGACAAATATGATCTGTTCTATATAGACTTATGGGGTGTAATTCATAATGGGATTAATCTTCATAATCAAGCAATAACAGTCCTAGAAGAACTGTTAAAAAAAAATAAAACTTTTGTTCTTTTAACAAATGCACCAAGACCAAACAAAACTGTTCGAAATTTTCTAGAAAAGATGGGAATGGATAAAGTACTTAGAAATCAAGTTTTCACATCAGGAGAGGCGGCACTGAATTATTTAAAAAAATCTTTCTTATCAAAAAAATTTTATCACATAGGTCCACCAAGAGATTTTGATCTATTTAATTTATTTGAGAAGAATAAGTGTGAGGACATTGTTGATAGTGAATATTTATTGTGCACAGGATTATTTGATGATTATGACACAGATTTAACTTATTATAAAAATTTACTTGATAAACATATTAAAAAAAAAATGATATGTACAAATCCAGATTTAATTGTAGATCGTGGTGAAACCAGAGAGTTATGCGCAGGTTCTGTTGCCATGGTTTTTGAAAAAATGGGTGGGCAAGTTGTCTACTTTGGAAAACCATATTCCGAGGTTTATAATCAATCTATTGATAACAAAAATAAAAAAATATTAGCAATAGGTGATAACTTAAATACTGATATTAGAGGTGCAAATCTTTTAAATTATGATTCTTTACTCATCACTAACGGAATACATAAAGATGAAATAAAAAATAAGGGCATCCAAAATGTTACGAAAGAATATGAAGTAATAGTTAATTTTATTCAGGCAGATTTAAAATGGTAAAGCATTATTCTAGTTTTGATATTAAAAAAAAACATAAAGGATCTATAATTTTAATAGGAAACTTTGATGGCTTACATTTGGGTCATCAAAAATTATTTCGATTGGCACAATCCTATAAGAAAAAGTATAATTTAAAAATTGGTGTAGTAAATTTTGATCCAATGCCTAAAATGTTCTTTAATAAAAAATTGAAAAATTTTAGAATTTCAAATATAGATCAAAAAATAAAATTACTTAGAAATTTTAAAATAGATTTTGTTATAACTAAAAAATTTGATAATAAATTTTCCAAAACTAAAGCCTTAAATTTTATAATAGAAATTTTAAATAAAAAATTAAACTCTAAATTTATTTTTGTAAGTAGTAATTTCAGATTTGGAAACAAAAGAGAAGGTGATGTTAATTTATTAATTAAAAATGAGAAAACTTGTAATTATAAAGTTGTTAAACCAAAACCATTGCTTAAAAATAATAAAATTGTTTCTTCAACTTTAATTAGAAATTTCTTAGAAAATGGATTTTTAGAAAAAGCAAATAAATTTTTGAGTAGAAATTGGTCTATACAAGGTATTGTTCAAAAAGGAAGACAAATTGGAAAAAAAATTGGTTTTCCAACATGTAATATTGACATTAATGATTATGTTTTAGCAAAACCAGGAGTTTATGCCGTTAAAGTATTGAGAAAAAATAATGCAAAATATCTTAAAGGCATTGCAAATCTTGGATATAGACCAACATTTAATCAAAAAAAAATACTATTAGAGGTTCACTTGTTTAATTTTTCTGGAAATCTTTATAATAAGCTCTTATCAGTAGAGTTTTTAAAGTTTATTAGAAAAGAAAAAAAATTTAAAAATATTAATCAATTAAAAGCTCGAATTAAAATAGATTTAAAAATTGCAAATAATACAAAATGAATAAATCACAAATAAATCTTCCAAAAACAGCTTTTTCAATGAAAGCTAATTTACCCATTAGAGAGCCAGAAATCCTAGAATATTGGAAAAAAATAGATCTTTATAAAGAATTGAGAAATTCGAGTAGAGGAAATGAGAAATTCGTTCTTCATGACGGGCCTCCATATGCAAACGGCAATATTCATATGGGCACTGCCCTAAACAAAATTCTAAAAGATATAATTGTGAAATTTCATCAAATGGATGGAAAAGACTCCATTTATGTTCCGGGGTGGGATTGTCATGGTTTACCAATTGAATGGAAAATTGAAGAACAATATAAAAAAAATAAAAAAAATAAAAATGAAGTTCCAATAGTTGAATTTAGAAAAGAATGTAGAACATTCGCTGAAAAATGGATTGAAGTACATAAAAGTCAATTTAAACGACTAGGTGTCGTCGGAGATTGGGAAAATTATTATTCAACAATGAGTTTTGATGCTGAAGCACAAATAGTCAGAGAGCTCGGTAAATTTTTAAAAGAAGGAAGTCTATATAGGGGTTTTAAACCTGTTTTATGGTCAACTGTTGAAAAAACTGCTCTTGCGGATGCTGAAGTAGAGTATCAAGATCATAAATCAGATACAATTTATACATCTTTTAAAGTTAAATCATCTGACTTAAAAGAATTAATAGGAAGTGAAATAGTCATTTGGACAACAACGCCTTGGACAATACCTGCTAATAAGGCATTAGCTTTTAATGAAGCTCTTGATTATGTCATTTTAGATCTAAATGATGATGGAGACTTTAAAAGTAGAAAAATAGTAATTGCAGATGCTTTGCTAGAGTCAGTTGTTAAAGAATGTGAATTAAAAAATTATAAAAAAATTCTTACATTCAAGGGTAAAGAGTTTAAAAATACAATTTGTAACCATCCCTTTTTAAGTCTTGGTTACAATCATGATATTCCAATGCTAGAGGCAAGATTTGTTACAACTGAACAAGGGACTGGAATAGTTCATTGTGCCCCAAGTCACGGACCCGATGACTTTAACTTATGCTTAAATAATGGAATTAAAGCAATTGAAACAGTTGATGGTGATGGAAAATATACTAACAATGTCAAATTGTTTGAAGGAATTCATATTTTTAAAGCAAATTCAATTGTAATTGAAAAACTTAAAGAACAGAGAAATTTATTATTCAATGGTCAACTAGTGCATTCTTACCCTCACTCATGGAGATCAAAAGCGCCATTGGTTCATAGGGCAACACCTCAATGGTTTATCTCAATGGAAAGTCATAAATTAAGAAATAAGGCATTAAAAGCAATTAATGAAACAACATTTTATCCAAGTAAGGGTAAAGAGAGACTAAAATCAATGATTGAAACCAGACCTGATTGGTGTGTATCAAGACAAAGAGTTTGGGGCGTACCTCTTCCAATATTTGTAAACAAACAAACAAAAGAAATTTTAGCAGATGATGAGGTAATAGAAAATATCGCATCAATTTATGAAAAAGAAGGTTCAGATTGTTGGTTTTCTGATGATCCTCAAAGATTTTTAGGAAAAAAATATAAAGCTGAAGAATATGAGAAATTAAGTGATATTGTTGAAGTATGGTTCGATAGTGGCTCTACACACTCGTTTGTGTTGGAAAAAAGAGAAGATTTAAAATGGCCAGCATCAATGTATCTAGAAGGATCTGATCAACATAGAGGTTGGTTTCACTCCTCATTACTCGAGTCATGTGGCACAAGAGGAAGAGCTCCATTTGAATCAATTTTATCACATGGTTTTGTTGTAGATGGCAAAGGACTAAAGATGTCTAAGTCTTTAGGTAATGTGATTGCACCAGAAGATATTTTGAAAAAATATGGGGCTGATATTTTAAGAATATGGGTAGCTTCATCTAATTATTCTGAAGATTTAAGGATTGATTATTCTATTTTAGATCAACATGCTGACTCATATAGAAAAATAAGAAATACTTTTAGATATCTACTTGGAAATATTAATGATAATTTTGAAAAAATTAATTTTGATAAAATAAATATAAATGAACTCCCAGAGCTTGAGCAGTTCATGTTACATAAAATATATACTCTTAATATAAATTTTAAAAACTATTTTAAAAATTATGATTTTCACAACTTATATAAAGAATTATTAAATTTTTGTACTGTGGATCTTTCAGCATTTTATTTTGATATAAGAAAAGATAATCTTTATTGTGATCCTATAGAATCAAAGAAAAGAAAATCAACAATCTTACTTTTAAATATAATCTTAAACTCTTTATTAAAATGGTTCGCACCAATTTTATCTTTCACAACAGAGGAAATTTATAGATTATTGTCTAAAGAAAATAAAAGCATACATCTTGAAAAATTCTTAGAATTTCCATCTAATTTTAAAAATGAAAAATTAAATAATAAATGGATTGAATTAATAAAGATAAGAAATATCTGTAATATTAGTATTGAGGAAAAAAGAGCATCTAAAGAAATTGGATCAAGTTTAGAGGCAGATTTAAAAATTGAAATTGGTGAAAAATTGAAAGAGACAACCCATAATATCGATTTTTCAGAACTTTGTATTACCTCAAAGGCAGAGGTTGTATATAGTGATAAAAATGAAATAACAGCTGTCACAAATAAAGCAAAGGGATCTAAGTGTCCAGTATGTTGGAAAATAAATGAGGTTTCTTGCCCAAGACATTCTTGATGAAAACAAAAGATTTTTTTTCAAAATTTTATATTCAAGCAATCATAGTATTATTTATATTTTTATTAGATAGAATTTCTAAATTAATTATAATTAATTCAGATAAAAACAGTTTGTATAATGAAATATATTCATCAAAATTTTTAAATATTCAGTTAATTTGGAATGAAGGAATTGCTTTTGGTCTTTTATCTTTTAATGAAAGTTATTTTTATAATATTTTAACAGTTTTAATTTTCTTTATTATTCTTGTTCTTATTTATATGACAATTAAGAGTGAAGGATTGAAAAAATATTCATATATTATGGTGATAGGAGGTGCTTTAGGTAATGTATTTGATAGAGTATTACATAATGCTGTCCCAGATTTTATAGACTTTCATGTTGGAAATTTTCATTGGTTTATTTTTAATGTTGCAGATATATTCATAACAATAGGAGTATTATTTATGGTGATAATTGAATTAACAGATAAAAAACAGAAAATATGAAGTATTTAAAAATAATAATATTATTTAAGATAACTTTATTTTTATTTTCTTGTGGAACTCTAAAAGAAGGCTTTTCTAATCAAAAAAAAAATAATTCAGATGAGTTTTTAGTTGAAAAAAAAGCGCCGTTAGTAATGCCACCAGATTACAAGGATTTACCTGAGCCAAGAACCGGTCAAGAAGCACCTAAAACAAAAAATA
>CABYCY010000010.1 GCA_902517615.1 uncultured Pelagibacteraceae bacterium | reverse complement strand
TAATCAACAACAAAGATTTATCACTTTAATTGATATCCTTTATGAAAAAAAAATACCATTAATGCTTACATCTCAATTAAGCTTAGATTCACTAAGCTCCTCATTAATTTTGGAGCAGCCATTTAAAAGAACCACTAGTCGAATACGTGAATTAACAACTATAAAAAGTATTTACCTATAGGGATCGTAAGCCCATTGCAATATAGCTTGTCTTTGTCTTTTTCTACACTCTAGATCACCATGTTCACAATTTTTTTCAATTGCTAAGACATGTCTTCTAAAGTTTTTCCATCTTTTAATTTGAATTTGATCAATATGAGGAATTCTTCTTCCATTAGAAAATCTACAATACCATTGAAACCAACCCAAAGGATCTTCTTTAAAAATCCAACCTTTTTCTATCCAATGTTCTCTTGATAAACCTGACATAACTTTAAATCTATTTACATTTACATCAAAAGTTTTACTTATTTTTGCTTTTTTAAACCAAGATTTTGGATATTCTTTTATATTTAAACCAAAATAGGAACCTCCAAATACACCCAATTCCAACATTCTTTTAGGGGTTAATTCAGGTTTAAAGATTTTATAAAAATCTAAGTTAGTGATTTCTTTTTTTAGAATTTCTTTCATTGACTTATTAGTTTTTGATACATTTCTTGATCAGTGTCACCTTCGCAACCAAAAACTAATACATTAGATTTGTCATTAAGTTTTAATTTTTCTTTAATTGATTGATCTTCGCAGCTTGTGATTAAGCTAATTACGCCTGGAGCTGAATTTTCTCCTGCGATTATTTTTTGATCACTAAAGCTTGAATTTCCAAGTAATTTCATAGTTTTTGCAATGTCATCATCGGGCAAACTGATACAATGTTTAACTGAATTTTTAAGTATTTCCCATGGGACTAATGATACCTCCCCACATGACATACCTCCCATTAAGCTTTCTCTCACAATATCAATTTTTTCTATTTTTCCAGTTTTAATACTTTCCATTACACATGCGGCACTATCTGGTTCAACAACTATAATTATTGGAATATTGTTTAGATATCTCGCTATTCCAGCTACCATTGCAGCAGCCATGCCACCTACACCAGCTTGTAAAATAATGTGAGAGATTTTTTCATTTTGTATTTGATCTACAATTTCTTTCATCATAACTGTATATCCTGCCATAGTATACTTTGGAACAACCATATAATCTTTCCATGCAACATCTTGGACAATTTGCCAGTTATTTTTAGTTGATTGCTTAATACATTCAACTAATGATTTTTCATAATTACCTTTAACTTTAATTACATCAGCACCAAGTTTTGCCATAGCTTTACCTCTAGCATCGCTAACAAATTCACTTATAAATATTTTACAATCTAGACCCAATCTTCTCGCGCCCCATGCTACAGATCTACCATGATTTCCTGCTGTAGCAGTCGCTACAACAATATCTTTATTTCCATTAGTCACTTTCTCAACTGCGTAAGCACCACCTAAGGCTTTAAAAGATTTTAAATCAAATCTTTTATTTTCATCTTTATAATAAATTTTATTTAAATTTAATTCTTTAGAAAGCTTATTTAAAGAAATTAGTGGAGTAGGTGCATAGCCAGCCCATTTAGAAATACTTCTATAAGCTTCATCTATTTCTTTTATTGATAATGAATTTAAAATTTGTTTTTTATTAAATAAATAATTTTTGTTATCATTAAATTCGGTATATTTCCATTGATGACCGTTAGATAAAATAGTCATATACTAACAATCTAAAGTATTATCTTTTTCCCAATTTGTGACACCTTTTGTTTTGTCAAAACTTTCTTTAGATTTGAATTCTTTAATTTCTGAATTTCTTAATTTGATATAACTTTCAATGACGTCTTTTCCAAAGGCATCATTCATATCTTTATTATTTTTTAACATATTTAAAGACTGATCGATTTCATCTGGTAACTTTGGCAAATCAGGGTATTTTTCGAAGTCTTCATACATATTGCAGTTTAAAGGTTTACCTGGATCAACTTTATTTTTTAATCCATACAAACCTGCTGCTAACACACTTGCTTGTAATATGTATGGGTTAGCAGACCCATCCATTAATCTTAATTCAAATCTACCTGGGTCAGGAATTCTTATCATGTGTGTTCTATTATTTCCTGTATAGGAAATGCTACTAGGAGACCATGAGGCCCCAGATTTTGTTGGTGGAGCATTAATTCTTCTATAACTATTTATTGTTGGGTTAAAAAAAGCAGATAAAGAGGAGGCATTTTTAATTACACCCCCTAAAAAGTTATAAGCCATTTTACTTAAACCAAGTTTGTCTGAATTATCTAAAAATTTATTTTTTTTACCTTTCCAAACAGATATGTGTGCGTGACATCCGTTTCCAGTTAAATTTTCAAAAGGTTTAGGCATAAAAGTTGCTCTTAACCCATGCTTTTCAGCTAAAGTTTTAACCATATATTTAAAAAAGGTGTGTCTATCTGCAGTTTTTAAACAATCTGAATAATCCCAATTCATTTCAAATTGGCCATTTGCATCTTCATGATCATTTTGATATGGGCCCCATCCCATTTCAATCATACAATCACAAATTTCCTTAATTAAATCATATCTTCGCATTAAAGCTGATTGGTCGTAACAAGGTTTGGATTGAGTATCTCTTGGATCTGCAATTGAATTTCCATCAGGTGAAATTAAGAAGTATTCACATTCAACACCCGATTTCATTGTTAAATTTTGTTCTTCGAGTCTTTTAATTTGTTTTTTCAACATTATCCTAGGTGAAGCCTCAACTGGTTTACCATTCATCCATAAATCAGATGCTAACCATCCCACTTCTTTATTCCAAGGTAATTGAATTAAACTATCTGGATCAGGGATACCAAACATATCAGAGTCGGCGGGAGACATGTCGAGCCATGCAGCAAAACCAGCAAATCCAGCTCCAGCAACTTGCATTTCTTTAATTGCACGAGCAGGGACTAATTTGGATCTAAGTACACCAAATAAATCTACAAAACTAATTAAAAAATATTTTATTTTTTTTTGCTTAGCTATTTTAAATAAGTTTTTTGACATGCATTAGATTATCACAATTATTTAAAAAATAAAAAAATAGATTCTTTGTAGTAAACTAAATTAACTACAATAATTACAATTACTGCTAGTATTGCTCCATATTTTGCTTTTGGAAAAGCAACACCCCTCATTTTACTAGGTCTAAGTTCTTCTTTATTATCTTCTGACATTTTTATAGGATTTAAAAATGGGCGCTACATTTAAGTAGCGCCCAAATTTTTATTTTAATTACCAATCGGTAATATTGCTTTTATGATCATTGGCACCATGTCTTTTTCTTGCTAGTCGTGAAAGTTCTTCACTTTCATTTCTTGCAGTTAAAACATGCCACCCAAGCCAGATAACAATACCTAAAATAACCAGTAAAGTTTCACTAGATCCAGCTCCAGGATAAATTGCACCTGCAACTTCTTCAGCAGGTTTATTTAGATGATCTATCCAGTTTGTTACTGTAGCCATATTTTTCTCCTTTACCTGGTTGCTGATGAAACTGCTTTTTCATCTTCTTTAGCAGACTCCATCATTTCATAGTCTAATCCAGCTATTTCAACTTCACGAGGGATTCTTAATTTACCCATACCGTTTAATATCTTAGCTAAGATATAGCCTGGTAACATTCCAAGAACTCCAAACATTATTATCGCTCCTATGAATTGTCCCAGTGGATTGATTGATGCGTAAGTTGATCCGTCCCACATAGCTCCAACACTGTATCCAGATGATGGATAGCCATTTAAAACAAACCCACAAATGATTAGACCAACAACACCAGCATAACCATGTACAGCAACTGCTCCAACTGCATCATCGATTTTGAACTTACGTTCAACCCAGTAATGTAGTTTGTATGCAATCACAACACCGATCATACCTATGATCATTGCTTGAATTGGGTGATATAAATCATTTCCAGCTGAAGCACAGATAACACCTGCTAGTCCACTTGAGTAAGTCCAGAAAGGATCACCTTTAGCAATCCAATAACCGGCTAATAAACCTCCTGATAACGACATCAAGAAGTTAAAAGTAATACCACTAAGTGTAGTAGGGGTTACGTATATGTTTGTAGCTGTCCAATACGATATACCTTCCATTCCATATTCAGGTCCAAGATCAAATATTGGTATATTACATGCAGCATAGAATCCCCAGAAACCAGTATAAATTAAAAATAATCCAACTGTAACTAGCCAAGGATTTCTTGGCCCTATATTTCTTGGTTCACCACTTGATGAGAACTTACCAATTCTTGGTCCTAAAACTACAAGAACACCTAAAGCAAATCCACCCGCAATTGCGTGAATTACACCTGATGCATAAGCATCATGATATCCTAAAAGCTTTAACATCCATCCATCGAAGTGCCATCCCCAAGCAGCATCAATTGTCCAAAACACAGATCCAATTGCAATTGCTAAAATTCCAAATGCAAAAGTTGTTATTCTTTCAATTATTGCTCCTGAAACAATAGAAGCAGCTGTCCATGAGAACAGTAAGAACGCAGCCCAAAATACACCACTTATGTGATCACCTAAGTTGACCGCCATATATTCTGTATTTGGCATATACCATTTCGCACTAAAAGTACTTTCATCGGTAATCAACGCAGCACTTTCATTCATTATTGAAGGGGCTAAACCCGGTCCTGTTGGGAATGCCCAGTAAATCCACCAACCAAAGAAAAACCAAGTTACTGTTACCAGGGGTATCAGCATTGTATTTTTCATAAGAGTATGTTGATGGTGTTTGTATCTAGAAGCTCCAACTTCATACATACAGAAACCGACGTGAATTAAAAACATCAGTACTACTGTTATCCAATAGTAAAACTCTGTAAATATGGTTGTAAGAGCACCTAACTGATCAGTCATTTTTCTCTCTCCATATTAGTTTTTGAAATCCTATAAAATTTAATGTGGTGTGACAAATGAAACAATCATTAAAAACCTAGTGTGAACAGTAGGTTTTTAATAAATAATCAACTCTTGATTGTGTAATTAAAATTTTAAGTATGCTTTTTTCAAATCAACAAGAGGATGCTTTGGAGACATTTGAAATTTTACCAAAAGCTCTCTTGCAATCATATCTCTATCTTGCTGGTTGTTTGGTAGTTTAATTGATCTTGGAATAGTAACCCATCCATTTGCATTTCTACAAAATACCGCTGGTCTATCTTCTTCATAACCCATATGAACATCTTCCAACCAATTTAAATCATCCCATCCCATCGCCTCTATATATTTTTTGAGAAATGGAGTTAATTTGTTATAATCTGGCAAAAGATTTACATCATATCGATAGCCAATCGATTGACCTATCATTTTTTCTCTGGCTGTCTCTTTTTTTTTGCCTAATTGACCTTTTATCTCTTTAGCTTTTGGTTTAGCTACTTTTTTATTTTTTTTCTTTGCCATAGTTACCCTTATATCTTGTGATAGTTATCAACTCCAACTGTATAGTTTGTTCCAGCTAGTGGAACCTTTGCTAATGCTGAGGCTTCAGATGTTAATGCTGCTAAATCTTCAGGCTCTAATGAGTGGATATTAGTTTTACCACACGCTCTAGCTAAAAGTTGAGCTTCTAATGTCATAGAGTGTAAATAATTATAAACTCTAAGCGCTGCATCATCTGGATTTAATCTTGCTCTCAATTTTGGATCTTGAGTAGCAACTCCAACAGGACAACGACCAGTATGACAGTGATAACACTCACCAGCTTTTACTCCCATTTCTTTTTCAAAGTTTGCCTCTGGAATATCTTTGTTACAATTTAGAGCAATCATTGATCCAGTTCCAATAGCTATTGCATCAGCACCTAATGCTAAAGCTTTTGCCATATCAGCACCATCCCTTACTCCACCGGCATAAATTAGTGTTACTTTTCCTGTTTTACCAACATCGTCTATTGCTCTTCTAGCTTCTCTTATTGCTGCAATTCCTGGAATTCCAGTATTTGCAGCAGCTATATGAGGACCCGCTCCTGTTGACCCTTCCATACCATCTAAATAAATAGAGTCAGGATCACATTTTGCAGCCATACGCACGTCATCATATACTTTTGATGCACCAAGCTTTAATTGAATTGGCACTTTATTTTTTGTTAATTGTCTTAATTCCTCAACTTTAAGTGCTAAATCATCTGGACCTAACCAATCTGGGTGTCTAGCAGGAGATCTTTGGTCAATACCAGAAGGTAATGATCTCATCTCAGCAACTTGGTCAGTAACTTTTTGCCCCATTAAGTGACCACCCATTCCAACTTTTTGTCCTTGGCCAATAAACACTTCAATTCCATCTGCTAATTGTGCATGATGAGGATTAAAACCATATCTTGATTGAATACATTGATAATACCATTTCTCAGAATACCTTCTTTCATCTGGTATCATTCCACCTTCACCTGAACATGTAGCGCTACCAGCCATTGTTGCTCCTCTAGCTAAAGCAGTTTTTGCTTCGTAAGAAAGTGCACCAAAACTCATACCTGTAATATAAACAGGTATATCCAATTCAATTGGGTTTTCACATCTTGGACCAATTACAGTTTTAGTTTCACACTTTTCTCTGTAACCTTCAATTACAAATCTAGTTAGGGTTCCAGGTAAAAATACTAAATCATCAAATGTAGGAATTTTTTTCATTAGCGCCATACCACGCATTCTGTATCTTCCTAATTGAGATTTAATATGAATATCGTCTATTACTTCAGGAGTAAAAATAGCATTATGTCCTAATAAACTTTTATTTCTTTTACCCTCTTCATGAGCGTGTACATCTGCTTTTCCACCAACACCTTTTCCATTTTTCTTAACTTTTTTAATTTTTTTCTTAGGCATTAAATTGCTCCCTTCTTCTCTGTAGGTTCCAAATTGTCATAATTCCAAAGTTTTTTACCTGCTACAATTTTTTTCATTTTGCTCACATCAAAATTTTCACCAATTTCTGCAACCTTTAATTTTCTTCTAAGCCAATCTTGGTCACTTGATGTTAATTCTGCATCAACCGCATCACTACCATAGGAGCCAATTTCTCCACCTATGAATATTGTCCCATCGTACATAGAGTCACCTAGATTTATTCCAACATCTCCAAGAATAATTATTCTTCCTCTTTGCATCATAAAACCTGTAAAAGCACCAGCATCACCACCGATTATAATAGTTCCACCTTTCATATCTATTCCAGTTCTAGCTCCAACACTTCCTTTGCAAATTAAATCTCCACCCCTAATTGCTGCTCCAAAGCATGATCCTGCATTCTTTTCAATAACAACTTTTCCTGCCATCAAATTTTCTGCACATGACCATCCAACTCTTCCATTAATTCTAACTATAGGGCCATCGCATGAACCCATACCAAAATAACCTAAACTTCCCTCAAAAATAAGGTTTAGCTTATTTAAAATACCAACTCCAAGACTGTGTTTTCCCTGAGGATTTTTTATAACAATAGTTCCGTATCCTTGGCTCATTAAATTATCTATTTCTTTATTTGCTTCAGGAGCAGTCATATCTTTTACATCAAGATCAGTTCTCTTGTTGAAGTCAACATCGTATGTACCAAAATAGTAAAAGTTTTCTGCTTCATCAGGATTGAAAAATTTTTGCTGAGTTCTTCCCGTTAAGACTTCAGTATGCATACCCATTGATTGGGCTTTTGATTTTTTAGATACAGTTTTTAGATTTGCCATACTTTCACCTCCCCATCAAATGGATCATATGTATCAATTTCTTGCGGCAATACTGATCTAATTGCAATCTCTTCAGATCCCATAGCAACCAAATCATCAGACTCATAAAGCACAAGTGGTTTAGCAGCCATTGTATCTTTAGCCATACCCAAAGAGTCTTTTGTTGCAACAAAGTAAGTAAAAACACCATCCAAACCTGTTAAAGATGCTTTCATTCCTTCTTCTAAAGTTGCTCCATCTCTCATTTTTTCAGCAATATAAACAGCAATTAATTCTGAGTCACACTCAGACATAAATCTCATACCTTTATTTTCCAACACTCTTCGGTTGTTCCAGTAGTTTGTTAATTGCCCGTTATGAACCACAGATACATCGCTAAAAGGATAACCCCAGAATGGGTGAGCAGATTTAATATCTACACCAGACTCTGTTGCCATTCTCGCATGACCTATAGCATGAGTTCCAACTATTTTATCTAAACTATATCTATCACAAACCATTTTAGCATTCCCAAGATCTTTAATAACTTCTAAAGATTTACCCATAGATAGGATTTCAACACCAGGGATACTCTCTATTCTTTGTGAAAATTCTAACAAGTCTTTTACATCGTAATCAAGTTCATATCTTAAAGAGTAGGGAAGAGTTCTTTCTTCTTTAATTACTTTCGCACCTATTTCTGCCAATGTTTGATCAACAATTTTTTTTCTTTCGTCGTAAACAGAAACATCTTCCATTACTGAAGAACTTCCTTCTCCAACATTTTCACCAACTTTAAATCTCATGATAAAATTTTTACCATCTGTATCACCATATAAAGCGTATCCTGTTGAGTCTTCACCTCTATGTTTTAATGCTTGAAGCATACCTTGTAGTTCGCTCCCAACATTAGAGGATTTGCCTCTATGAATTAAACCTGCTATCCCACACATAATTTATATACCCTTTCTATTTTTTTTGTGACCTACGGTAGACAATCGAGATAAGTATCAAGATCCCATTGGGTAGTCGCACCAAGAAATCTTTCCCACTCATCATTTTTGTACCAATGGAAAACTTTATACATTTCATCTGGCATTGCAGATTTAATAACCTCATCTTCAGCTAAACGGTCAAGCGCTTGACCAAGACTTAAAGGTAATTTTTTAACTTCTTTACCAGCCGCTTGAGCTTCATACATGCTTCGTGATTCTGGTTTTCCTGGATCTATATTATTTGATATTCCGTCATCAAAACATTTTAATAATCCTGATCCCATTAAATAAGGATTATGCATAGAGTCAACTGATCGATATTCAAATCTGCCTGGCGCTGAAACTCTCAATCCACAAGTTCTATTTTGATAACCCCAATCTGCATAAACAGGAGCCCAAAATCCTTGATCCCATAATCTTCTGTAAGAATTAACAGTAGATGACCCAATAGCAGTTAAAGCACCAAGATGCTTCATCACACCACCAATTGCTTTTAAACCAACTTTACCTGGCAATTGCACATCTTTAGTATCTGGCATAAAAGTATTTTTTCCACCCTCAACATAAGTGAATACTTCATCCATAGCAGGTAGAGATTTGTGACTTAATTTATTTACTTTATCTTTTCCACCAGTCCACAAAGACATATTTGTGTGACATCCGCTGGCAGATACTCCCATAAAAGGTTTGGTCATAAAACATGCAATTAAATTAAACTCTCTAGCAACTTGTGCACAAATCTGTCTATACGTTGAAAGTCTATCTGCATTTCTTAAAACATCATCATACATCCAGTTTAATTCTAATTGCCCGGGCGCATCTTCATGATCACCTTGAATCATATCTAGACCCATAGCTCTTGCATATTTCATTACTTGCATAAAAACTGGTCTTAAGGACTCAAACTGGTCTATGTGATAACAATATGGTTTAGAAAAACCTTTTCCTGTCGGAGTGCCATCTTCATTCTTTGTTAGCCACATCATTTCAGGTTCTGTACCAACTCTTAATTGATAACCATGTTTTTTCTTAAATTCTTGAGCATGAATTCTAAGATTTCCACGACAATCAGAAGTTAAATGAGAACCTGGGTTTTCTCTTTCTTCTCTGTTTCTAAAACAAGTAACAAATACTCGTGCCACTTTTTTATCCCAAGGCAGTTGACAAAATGTTTCTGGGTCAGGAATACCAACAAGTTCTTTTGCTTCTGGTCCGTAACCAATATAGTTACCATGACGATCTGTAAATAAATTTGCTGTTGCTCCATAAACTAATTGAAAACCTTTCTCACAAGTTCTTTACCAGTGATCTGTTGGAATTCCTTTACCAACAACTCTTCCTGTCACAGATATGAACTGAAAAAATATATATTCAATCCCAAGTTCGTTAATTTTAGCTCTAACTTGCTTTACTAATTTAGCTCTACCCGGTTGCTTAACGTGTTTATCTAGATCGGTCATTTTTTCACCCCTCAATGAATTTTATTTATTCAAAGTTAGCTGAAAAATTTATTTGTGTCTAGGCTTAGAGTCTAGCTCCAAGGGAACGGACTGTTCGAAGTAGGGTGAAGTTCACCCTTCTCGTATCGGTTGAATCTAAACGGTTTTAATAAGTCACTTTCAGTACCAAGAATTTCTTTTGCAACAAGCTCTCCCACACCAATCATTTTATATCCATGGTTAGCATCAGCAATCATATAAACGTTTTCTAAAAATCTATCAAAGATTGGAAAAGAGTCAGGTGTCATGCATCCTAAACCACCAGATGGTCCTTTTCTATATAAACCAGATTTACCCTCAAATCTTTTTTGACAATGAGCTAAGGCAGAACACCACATATCATTAAATTCATCTGTAGTTTGGTATTCTGGTGACTCTATGCCGTAAGGATCAACATTCACCTTATCAAAATGTTTATCTACTATATAAGGAGAAGTTCCTCCTTGAACACCTAAACCTTCAATATCAGGTTTATAATAAATTCCCCAAAGTTTTTCTGTAATTAATTTTTTTGTTTTATCAGAATATAATGGTGCATCTGAATCAACGTGTATTACTGGCGGTTGATTTCCATCATTCATTTTTAAAAAATCTTTATCTACTCCTATTACTCCTTCTTGAAGCATCCAGTATTTCCACATATCGACTTCATGAAATCTTCCATCATCATCTTTTATCCATGTAGTTTTGGGAAGTTCTAACATATTCCAAAAATCTCTTACCCATGGTCCAGCCCCAACTACAATTTGATCACACTCTACTGTACCATTATCAGTTT
This sequence comes from uncultured Pelagibacteraceae bacterium, assembly GCA_902517615.1. Classification (GTDB taxonomy): domain Bacteria; phylum Pseudomonadota; class Alphaproteobacteria; order Pelagibacterales; family Pelagibacteraceae; genus Pelagibacter. The sequence goes on along the minus strand of CABYCY010000010.1, from coordinate 62,743 downwards.
CTACTCCTGTTATTGCTTTGCTATTGCTACCTCGTTTAAATCCTGTAACTTTTACACCTTTAATTACATTAACTCCATTTGTAACAGATTTATTTTCTAGAGCTTTGATGGAGTCTTTATTAAATGCATAACCACCTTTTTTTTCATGAAGTACAGATGTAATTCCCTGAGCCTGCCAGTCATCAAACATACCTTTCATATAATTCATACAATCTTTTTTACCTTCAATAAATTCTGACTCATAACCAATAGCTTTTTGCTGTTCATAAATTGATCTTACATCATCATGCATTACCTCTGGAGATATCTGTAAATAACCAACAGCATTATATTTCCAAGCTTTTGGATCACTCTCCCAAACTGAAACAGAGTGAGCCATTAACTCTCTCATTGCAGGTTGAAAATAATTATTTCTAACAACACCACACGCAATTCCGCTTGCACCTGCTGCTGTATCTTTTTTTTCAAGTACTATAATATCACCTGGATTTTTATATGTTTCAGATAGTTTCCATGCAGTGCTTAAACCGTGAATTCCACCACCAATAATGACTACTTTTGCTTTTGAAGGTAATGTCGTCATAATAAAACTTTATTTTTTGGTGATGGTAATTAATATAATTTTTTATAGAACTAAAAATTATATATAATATTTAGATACTTTACTTTTAGACTAAAATCTTGGCTAATAGCTTATGTTTTTTAAAGTTAATAAATAATCGTTAAACTCATTAATAAAGGACACACTAGGCATAATATTTTTAATTCGCTGATCAGTTGAAGTTTTTTCTAGTCGAAAGAATCCTTTTTCACATGCTTCTGTAATAATTAACGCTGATTTAGGTCTAGAAGTTTTAAACAGTTTTGTTTTAAGCTCTTCTACTGATAGTTTTTTACCTTCTTTGTAGGCAGACATTACCAACAACATCATATGATAATGTGATGGAGATTTTCTAAAAAAGTAATTGCTTGATGTATGAGATTGCCTCATTTGATCTTCCCAAAAATCTAAAAGTGTTTTCTTTTCTTTTGGCATAATTTTTCTTTATGCTCTAACTCTTGATTTAGTTGGGTCATAGAATGGAAACCCAACAACTTTTGCACCAATTCTTTTTTGGTGTCCATCTATTTTTCCTATTTCAACTTCAGTACCAATTTCAGAATATTGCAAATCAATTCTACAAAGAGCAATATTTTTATTTAAAGTTGATGACAAACATCCGCTTGTAACTATACCAACCTGAGATCTTCCAATATGAACACAGTCTCCATGTCCAGCTATTTCTTTTCCAACAAGTTCTAGTCCTACTAATTTCTTTTGAGGGTTAGTTTTTCTTTTAATCAATTCCTCTTTGCCAATAAAATCCTCTTCTTTTGATTTTAATGGAACAGCAAAACCTATACCAGCTTCGAAGGGATCTTGTTCACCATCAAATTCAGCACCAAATAAAATTAACCCCGCCTCAATTCTAAGCTTATCTAATGCAGCAAACCCTGCTGGTATTAGTCCATCATTTTTACCTGCTAGCATTAATTTATCCCAAACTTCAGATGCATGTTTTGGATGGCACCAAATTTCATAACCAAGTTCTCCGGTATAACCAGTTCTTGAAACAATTAAAGGGATGCCTTGTAATTCTTCTATTCTACAAATTGTAAATCTAAACCAGCCTAGCTCATCTATTGAGGGTTGTGTGGGTGGTGTAAAAATAATTTTTTTTAAAATTTCTCTACTTTTTGGACCTTGTAAAGATACATTGCTAATTTGGTCTGTAGAATTTTTAATAATAGCATTAAAATTTTTCTTCTTTGCAATTTCTTGTAGCCATTCTCCGCCGTATTCATCTCCACATATCCATCTAAATCCAGTTTCACTCAATCTTAAAAGAGTTCCGTCATCAAACATCATTCCATTTTCGTAACACATTGCCGAATAAACTACTTGCCCAACAGACAATTTTTTTATGTTTCTTGTCAGTGTATAATTCATTAATTCTTCAGCATCAGGACCAATTATTTCAAATTTTCTTAATGAAGATAAATCAATTAATACTGCATCATTTCTGCAAGCATTGTATTCATTAATTAAACCATGTTTGGTATAATCATTTGGAAGCCAAAAGCCCCTAGCATCAATAAAGTTTCTAGTTAATTTTGAAGTTCTTTCATAAAAACCTGAATTTCTGGTTAGTTTTTTTTCTGAGTCAGTTTTCATTCTAAAAGCAAATGACTTTCTAAATTCTTTATTTTTATTATATGTTCTAACAAAAATATTTGTTGGATTCCATGAATTACAAGGATCAATATCGCTTGGACATGCTGTTGTTCCTATTGTTAAATCCTTTAGAGCTTTAAACATCACGTAATCACCTGGTCTTGAATAAGACTCATCTGAAATGACCGAATTTAATCCACCTGCTGAAGTATTAAAAAATAAATTAATTGCGTGCCAACCTTTTTGTTTTTGAACACCATATTTTGACATACTTTCAGTTAAATTATCAGAACAGTTTGGATGACCAAAATACCCTGAATCCTCGTAATATTTTGAAGTACATGCAAGATTAAAAGTATCGTGTTTTCCAACAGTGTCTCTTATAACTTCTACCAAAGGTTCGTGGTCAGTGTCATAAAATTTAGAAAATAAACCCGGACCAGGAAAAGTATTGCCCATAAAAGTCCTTGTAGTTTGCCAATCTAATCCTTTTTCAATTCCTTTATCTAATTTTCTTGTGTCAAATGCCACAAAGTCAGAGCACTGTCTTCCTGTTGGACTTATTACTTGAATATAATCTCCTTCTTTAACCTCATAAGATATACAGCTTTCTTTATTTATGTTTTTTTCATAAGAGGGTTCAAAAACCGGATCAGGGATTACATTTAATTCTTTATCATTAATAATTTTAGCTCTTTTAATGAATATACTTAAATCTGTTGGAGGATTTTGTTTTGTTACATCCATGTCTTCACCTGGAGCTGCAAATATAGCGTAACACTTATCTTTTGATTTAAATTTAAGTATTTCACCAGGCTTTGATTCCGGATCAAATATAATTGAAGATTTTGAATTTGAGATATTTAAATTTCTTTTTTTTAATTGATAATTAGTAGCCAATATAGTTTCATCATTGCTACTAAGAATTTTTCTTATGAAGTTTTTTTCATTGTTTGATTTAAGATTTAATATTCCAACATCTGAATTTCCATCTTTATTAAAACAAATAATCTCACATATTTGATTACCTTCGTTGTTAATTATTTCCAATTCATCATCAGGAAATATTTGAAAAGCTGTTAGACCACCGCCATTAACAACATGTCTTTCAACCCCAGGTGGCAAAACATTTAAACCAGGATATTTAATATCTTTACTTATTCCTAACATTTTTAAAAATATATTATTGTTATATAATTTATCACCATTTTTATTGTTTAAATATATATATATTTTTTAGAACTAATAAGGCTTTACCTAACTACTCCTTTTGTCATAGAGTAATGGTATTAATATTAATATAGAGGGGTATACATGAAAAAAATAATATCATTACTATCTGCTCTAGTTATTTCTGTAGTTAGTTTTGCGGGAATTTCTAATGCTGACAGTAAAAAACCCATTGTAATTCCAACACATAACTGGTCAAGCCAAATTGTAATGGCTTATGTTATCGGAGGAATTTTTGAAAGTATGGGAAATAACGTAAAATACGTTAATGCTGACTCACAAGCGGTGTATGAGTCAATAAGAATTGGAGATGTATCTATATCTCATGAGGTATGGGAATCTGCATTTGGTAAGTCATTTACTACTGCTTTAGATAAAGGTGGTTTACTTGACTGGGGAGACCATGAAGCAAGAACACTTGAGGATATGGGATATCCAAATTGGGTTGCTGAAAAAGGTTTATGCCCAGGTTTACCAGACTGGACAGCTTTAAAAAATCCAGATTGTGCTAAAAACTTTACAACACCTGACTCTCCGGATGGAAAAGGAAGAATGTTGGAAGGTCCACAAACTTGGCATGGAGACTTAATTCCTCAAAGAGTTGATGCTTTAGGCTTAGGTGATCTTTGGTGGGTTAAATTTGCTGGAAGTGCAGATGCACTTTGGGCAGAATTATCTGCAGCTGAAAAAGAAGGAAGAGGAACAATTATATTTAACTGGACACCAAACTTTACTGATGGTGCTGGCTTTACATTTATTGACTTCCCTCCATATACAGCTGGTTGCAGACCAGAGGATGGTGGAGATGGTAAATGTGGTTCTCCTGATGGATACTTGAAAAAAGCAGTTCATGAGGATTTCCCAAAAACTCATCCTGATGCGGCAGCAACGTTCAAAAAAATGTCATTCTCTACAAGTCAAATTGGTGCAATGGCAGCTTTAGTTGACGTTGACAAAATGACTCATGAAGATGCAGCCAAAAAATGGTTAGCTGATAACAAGTCAGTTTGGCAAGCTTTTACTAAATAAGGATAAAAGTTAAAATTTTAAATCTCCCCCAACATTGTTGGGGGGGATTTTTTTTTAAAAAATTTTGTATAAAATATGCTTATGAAAAAATCTATTATTGTTTTTCTTTTAAGTTTTTTAGCTTGCTCATCAGTTCTTGCTAGAAGCACAGGTTGTAAAGAGGGCAACTGTGATAATGGCTATGGCAAGTGGGTTTATACAGACAAAACAACTTATGAAGGAGAGTGGGTTTCAACAAAAAAACAAGGAATAGGTATAGAGACTTGGCCAAATGGATATATTTATAAAGGGGAATTTAAAAATAGCGTCTGGAGTGGAATAGGAACATTAACATTTCCTGATGGCTCCACTTATGAAGGAGAGTGGAAGAATGGTTTTATGAATGGACAAGGAATATTTACTTGGTCAGATGGAAAACAGAAAACAGGTATTTGGAAAAACGGTAAGTTACAAGAATAATGTTAAAAAAAAATTATAATTATAAAATAAAAGATTTACCTGAATCTCTAAAACAATTTATTGGTCTTATTATTATTACACTAATTGTAATTATATCTTTTAGTATTTTAAATGGAATGTTTGGAGAAGGTGATGAATTAGTTAAAAGAATGAAAATCGAGGAAGAAAGAATAGCAGAAGAGAGAAAATTAAATAAATTAATATCAAGTCTGCCATCTGGAATTCTAGTAACATTTGATGGAACTGATCATTATAAATTGACAGATGAAGTATATGAGCAAGTTTGTAATGCTACAAAACTTATTCCTCAACGAGCAATTATGGGTGCTAATTTCCTAAATTTTAGAGCACATGAGCTATATACAATAAATGGAAACAAAATTGATGAAACTTTTGTTAAATGGGATCAAGAAAAAGGTAAATGTTTTGCGGGTTTTACAGTTAGTGGAAACAATGTAGGTGTAGATGAAAGTATCACTATAAGTGGAGAGGCCTTAAGTTTTTTAAGCACCGGGATTGATACCAGGGTTTATTTTATTAAAAATTTTTAATTATGAAAGGTAAGGATTATTAACATTTTAATTTTATTGAATTTAATATAACTTTAAAACAATTTATGTCTGAAACTGTCATTAAATGTGAGTCGGTTTATAAAATTTTTGGAGAAAACGCCAAAAAGATGCTTGAAGAAGCAAATGGTAATGTAGACGCAAAAACTTTCCAAGAAAAAGGATGTATAGTTGGAGTTAATAATGCTTCTTTTGAAGTTGTAAAAGGAGAAATGTTGGTAGTAATGGGCTTGTCTGGCTCTGGTAAATCAACATTACTGAGATGTATATCGAGACTTACGGATGCCACAGGTGGAAAAATTTTCATAGAGGGTCAAGACTTGCTTGAATTAAATAATAAAGAATTAATTGAGCTTAGAAGAAATAAAATGGGAATGGTATTTCAAAGTTTTGCTTTACTACCTCATAAAACAGTAGTTGAAAATATTGCTTTTCCACTACAGATAAAAGGTACTAATACTGAGGAAAGTATTAATAGAGCAATGGAGATGGTAAAATTAGTTGGACTTGATGGAAGAGAAAACTATTTTCCTAGAGAACTTTCAGGTGGACAACAGCAAAGAGTGGGTATTGCAAGATCATTAGCAGTAGAACCTGACATATGGTTTTTAGATGAACCTTTTTCTGCATTAGATCCATTAATAAGAAAAGAAATGCAAGATGAGTTTTTAAGACTTCAAGAAAAATTACAAAAAACCATTATGTTTATCACTCATGATTTCGACGAAGCATTAAAGTTAGCTGATAGAATAGCAATTATGAAAGATGGAATAATTGAACAATTAGATACTCCTGCCAACATTGTGTTAAATCCAGCAACTGAGTATGTAAGAAAGTTTACTGAAGAAGTTCCTAGAGAGAAAGTATTAATAATTGAGGATGTAATGGATGCACCAAGTAAAGATAATTTGGGTGATTTAAAAGTTTTAAAAGATGACATTATAGAAAATGTTGCAGAGAAAATTCTTACTCAAGAAAATATAGTAGGAGTAGTTGACAAAAATAATAATATTGTGGGTTCAATTAAACCTTCAAAGATAATCGACACAGTTTTTGGAGGAAGAAAAAACGACAGTTAAAATATGGAGTATTTAAAAAAATATCCAAAATTATTTCAATGGCTATTTTTGTTAGTAGTTTTTCTTGCTTTGTGTTTTGCAATTGAAGTTCCAGAAACATATAAATTTATAAGAGGCCAAGCAGAATTTATTAAAGATCCAAATCAAAGTGTTTACTTTTTCTTAGGGAAAGAGGTTAGGTATTATGCCTTTGATGTATTTTGGAGATTACCGCCGCTACTTGGATGGTTGCCTATTTGGATAAACGACTCTTTATTTTTCTTAATGAATGAGTGGATGCCTATGGAGTTTTGGAATGAGGATACCCAGGAGTTCAAAACTCGACCATTACTATTACAGATAAGTAGAAATTTGACGTCATTTATGACTTTTTTAATTGAATTAATAAGAGAGATTTTGTTAGGTGGATTGGAGACAATAGTTGCATTTACAAGCTGGGATTTTATAGATGCTTACCCGTGGTTAGAGTTACCTGGTTTGCCGTGGACTATTGTTGCAGCTGGTGCAGCAATACTTTCTTATAAATTAAGTGGAAAAGGACTTGCTTTGTTTGCAGGTTTAACAATGATTTATATTTCTATATTTGGTCAATGGAAACCTTCAATGCAAACATTATCTTTTATACTTGTTGCAGCGCCACTCTCATTTGTTTTTGGTTTAGGTTTAGGTATTGCAGCTTACAAAAGTAAACGTGTTGAAAAAGCTTTATACCCAATTCTTTTAGTGATGCAAACTATGCCACAATACGCTGTATTAGTTCCTGCTCTTGTTCTTTTTGGAGTTGGTGATCATGCAGCAGTAATTATTACAATGGTTGTTGCGGTTCCACCAATGATATTATTAACGATTTTGGGTTTAAGAGCTATACCTCCTGAAGTTATTGAAGCTGGTAGAATGAGTGGCTGCACTAATTGGCAATTAATGCTAAAAGTATTAATTCCTACAGCAAGGAGAGATATTTTAATTGGAGTTAACCAAGTTATTATGGTTTGTTTTTCAATGGCAGTTATATCTGCATTCATTGGTGCTAAAGGTTTAGGATTTAATTTATTGTTAGCTTTGAACCAACTTAATATTGGATTGGCATTAGAAGCAGGATTATGTATTAGTTTAATTGCAATTCTACTTGATAAAATGTCTTTAGCTTGGGCAAACAAACAAACTGATTATTTTGGTAATCTGACATTCTTTCAAAGAAATAAAAATACAATATTTTTTGCCGGCTCAGTAGTAATCGGAATTATCCTTGCTTATATTGGAACTTTTATTTTTAAAGAAAGTTTTAATTATTTGTTTGAGGTTCCACATAATAAAGGAATATCAACAGCAGATTTTTGGAATAAAGGGGTAGATTGGATTTTTGATACTTTCTTTGTTTATATAAAAGCATTTAATACATGGTTAATTGTAGATGTGCTTCAGCCAATGAGAGCTTTATATTTAAGAATGCCTGCAGTAGCTACATTAGTACTAGCAGTTGGAGCGGGATACATAATTGGGGGAATTCGTTCAGCTTTAGTTGTTTCTGCCTTGACTTTATTTATTGCATTAAGTCCGTGGTGGGATAGAGCGCTTGTAACATTATACATGGCGACTTTTGGTGTGGTGATATCTTGTTTAATAGGCTTTTCAGTTGGAACATTATGTTTTCAAAATAAAAAATCAGCTGCGTTTATGCTCGGTGTCTGTGATATATTTCAAACTTTCCCATCATTTGTATATTTAATTCCTGTAATGATGCTTTTTGGAATTACTGATACTTCAGTTTTAATTGCAGTAATTGTTTATGCAACAATTCCCGCAACAAGATACACTATTGAAGGCTTGAGAAGTGTTCCTGTTGGCTTGCATGAAGCAGCAACAATGTCTGGTGTAAATAAATTTCAGAGATTAACCAAGATTGAATTTCCACTAGCTTTTCCTCATATGATGCTTGGGCTAAATCAAACAATCGTTTTTGCTTTATTTATGGTGATAATAGGAGCTTTTATTGGTACTGAGGATTTAGGCCAGTATATTTTAAAAGCATTGTCAGATAAAAATGGTGCCGGTATTGGATTAACACTAGGTATTTGCGTTGCCTTTATTGGTCTAATATTTGATAATTTAATCAGGACGTGGGTAAATCAAAGAAAAAAACATCTCGGCATAGCTTAAAAAGAATAATGAAAAAATTTATTCTATCCATAGATCAAGGAACAACTTCAAGCAGAGCTATACTTTTTGATCTTAAGGGTAACCCAAAATATGTATCACAATTAGAATTTAAACAATTTTTCCCCAGAGATGGTTGGGTTGAACATGATCCTGAAGAAATATGGTCTACCACTCTAAAAGTGGTAAAAAATGTAATTAAAAAAAGCAAGCAACTTAAAGGTAAAATTTTAACTATAGGTATTACAAATCAAAGAGAGACTACTATTCTTTGGGATAAGTATACGGGAAAACCAGTTTATAATGCAATTGTATGGCAAGATAGGAGATCTGCCGATTATTGTAATAAGTTAATTAGTCAAAAGAAAGAAACAATAATTTACAACAAAACAGGTTTACTAATTGATGCATATTTTTCAGCGACTAAAATTAAATGGATAATTGACAATGTATCTAAGGCAAAAAAATTAATAAAAGAAAAAAGATTATTATTCGGTACTGTAGACTCTTTTTTATTATGGAGATTAACTGGCGGAAGTAATCATTTTACTGATGCCACAAACGCAAGTAGGACGATGTTATATAATATTTCTAATAATAAATGGGATAAACAAATTTTAGATATTCTTAAAATTCCAAATCATATTCTACCAAAAGTAAAAGATTGTTCTGATGATTTTGGACACACAGATCCTAAAATTACGGGAGAATCATATTCAATTACAGGAATGATTGGCGACCAACAGGCAGCAACAGTGGGTCAGTGTTGCTTTGAGCCCGGATCTTTAAAAAGTACTTACGGAACCGGTGCCTTTGTTTTACTTAACACTGGGAATAAAATTATTTATTCAAAAAATAGATTATTAACAACAATAGGTTACAAGATTAATGGTAAGACAACATATGCACTAGAAGGTTCAATATTTATTGCAGGTGCTGGTGTTCAATGGTTAAGAGATAAAATAAAATTTTTATTAAAAGCATCTGACTCTGAAAAAATAATCAGTAACTTAAAAAATAATCATGGAGTATATCTTGTTCCAGCCTTTACAGGTATTGGAGCTCCTTACTGGAATTCAAAATCTAGAGGAGTTTTAAGTGGACTTACAAGGGATACTGGAATTAGTGAAATCGTTCGAGCAACTGTAGAGTCAGTTGGTTATCAAACATATGATTTATTTGAAGCTATGAAAAATGATGGTTTGCGTCCAAAGATAGTTAGGGTTGACGGAGGAATGACAGCAAATAACTGGTTTTCACAATTTCTTGCGGATGTTATCAATGTTAAAGTTTTGAGACCAAAAGTTAAGGAAACTACAGCTTTGGGAGCTGCCTTTATGGCTGGTTTAAAGATAGGGATTTATAAATCATTATCAGATATTTCAGAAAACTGGTCTTTAGATAAAAAGTTTTCACCCAAAATGAAAAATTCGAAAAGAAAAAAGTTAATAAATGGGTGGCAAAAAGCTATCAAGCGAGCTTTAATAACTTAAATTAATCTTTATAAGCTTTTTATGAAAAAAATTGTAATCATAGGTGCAGGTGCGATGGGATCAGCTTTTGCCGTACCCTGTGCTGATAATGGCAATGAAACAATTTTAGTAGGATCTTTTTTAGAGGATAAAATTATAGAACAAATAAATAAAAATAATAATTTTCATCCAGTATTAAATTGTCAACTACCAAAAAATATTAAAGTAATAAAATATTCTGAACTTAATGATCAAATTAAAAAAAATATTGATTTATTAGTAGTTGGTGTTAGTTCCAAGGGAATAGAGTGGATTGGCAATGAATTTTCAAAATTTTATGAAAGTAGATCAGATATTCTCCTTTTAACAAAGGGTTTAGCCGTAATTGATAATAAATTTGAAACATTAGCTGAAAAACTAGAAAAAATTTTAATTAAAAATGGAATTAAAAATCCCAAAATTTCAGCTGTCGGAGGCCCTTGTCTTGCAACTGGACTTGCAAACAGAATTAATAGCAGTGTAATTTTAGCAAATAAAGATATGAACGTAATTAAAAATATTGGCTCAATTATATCTACTAATTATTATTCAACTGAATATTCAACAGATCTGATAGGTATTGAAATTTGTGCTGCAACAAAAAATATTTATTCTATGTTGATAGGAGCTTCAGAAGGTTTAAGTAGTAAACTACTCGACAGTGAAACAAAGAAAAAATATTTTCTTAATACAGCTGCATCTTTAGCTTACAAGGCGGTTGATGAAATGAAGTCTCTAACTAAAAAATTAAATGGCAAAGAAGACTCTGCTTATGGTTTAGCGGGATTAGGAGATTTATATGTCAGTTCTGCTGGAGGTAGGAATAGTAAGATGGGATATTATTTAGGGCAAGGTCACTTATTTAAAGAAGCTAAAGAAAAATTTATGAAAAATATAACTGTAGAAGGTGCTGATTTAGCTTATGAAATAGGACCAAAAGTTTTAAAAGATTTTGAGGAAAAAGAATTTCCTCTTCTTTTTAGTGTCATTAAATCTATATGTAAAAACCAGAAATTAGAAATTAGCTGGTAATTTATTTTTGATTTAAAAATGTTTTCATTGAATCGTCCATAGCAGACTCCCATTGTGTATGATGCAGTGGTGCAACAGATCCAGTTACTGGTGATGAAAATGACTTATTTCTATAAGTAAGTATATCCTCTACTTTATGATGTTCCCATTCCTTGAAATGTTTTCTAATTAATTCAAAATCAATTTTAGGATAATCAGAAATATCATGAAGTTCTTTGGTATATTCTGTTTGAAAATCAATCATTTGATCAGGATTTTCTAATTTTTCTTCCATAGCAACCCATTTATTAATGTCTTTGTCTATTTCGTCATCACTAGGCATTTTGATTTTCCCCATGATTACATCTCTTGCGTACCACCCTTGACAATCAAACATATTAAATGTGTGAAATTGATCCTGCATACCTAAATATAAAAGTTTATGATTATCTTGCCATACAACACCTTTATAAAGTTTTGGGGGATACAATCTGTTATGAGTTTTTAATTGTAAACTTTCATCTAAGAATGGGAAATGATGTAGATATCCAGTACACAAAATGACTACATCAGCATCTTGCTCTGTTCCATCTTTAAATATTGCCTTTTTTCCCTCTAACCTATCTAAATAATGGACCTCTTTCATGCCTTTTGGCCATTTGAAACCCATTGGGTTATGTCTGTAGCCAATCGTTACACTTTTAGCACCATACTTATTACATTGTAGCGCAACATCCTCAGCAGAATAACTACTTCCTAAAACAATTACATTTTTTCCCCTGAACTCCTCCGCATCTCTAAAATCATGTGAGTGCATTATTCTTCCTGGAAAAGAATTCATACCTTCATATTCGGGAATAAAAGGTACTGAAAAATGACCTGTAGAGACCACTACATAATCAAACGTATCATTTAAAATTTTATTATTAACTTTGTCTTGATAGCTAATTTCAAACTTATCATTTTTATAAACAGTATTTATAACTCTAGTATTAAATTTAATTTTACCTTTTATATTTCCTTTGCTTACTCTTCCCAAAATATAATCTTGAAGGACTTCTCTTGGAGGGAAAGAAGGAATTGGCTTCCCAAAATGTTCATCAAAAGAATAATCGGCAAATTCCAAACACTCTTTAGGTCCATTAGACCACAAGTATCTATACATACTGTTAGGAACAGGATCTCCATATTGATCTGAACCAGTTCTCCAGTTGTAGTTCCACAAACCACCCCAACTTTCTTGTTTTTCAAAGCAAATTATTTCAGGAATTTTTTCTCCTTTTTTTTCCAAATGTTCAAATGCTCTTAAAATTGAAAGTCCACAAGGACCTGCGCCGATAATTGCTACTTTTGACATAGAATTTTTCCTATCATTAATAAATTTATAAATATATCTTACTAACAATTTATAAAAAAATAAAATTATATTTTATTATGGGTATTAATTGGAATTATCCTACCACAATGTGGATAGGAGAAAATAGGATTGAAGATTTATCTTATGCTTGTAAAGAGTTAAATATTTCAAACCCGCTGTTTGTAACCGATAAAGATTTAATTAATTTAGATATAATAAAAAATATTATATTGAGGTTAAAAAAAAGTTTTCAAAATTTAACTATCTTTTCTAATTTTACGGGAAATCCAATTGGACAAAACGTAGAAGAAGGTGTTGAAGTTTATAATGCTTCGGGCTGTGATGGTGTAATAGCTTTAGGAGGAGGAAGCGGTTTAGATGTTGGAAAAGCTATAGCATTTATGTGTAATCAATCTAGACCTCTATGGGATTTTGAAGATATTGGTGATTACTGGACAAGAGCAGACAATTCTAAAATTTCAAAAATTATTGCAGTCCCAACTACTGCTGGAACTGGATCCGAAACTGGAAGAGCATCTGCAATCATCAATACAGAAACCAGTGCAAAAAAAATTATTTTTCATCCAAAAATGTTACCTTCAATTGTTATTTTAGATCCTTTACTTACTTTAGAATTATCTCCAAGATTAACTGCTGCAACTGGAATGGATGCATTAGCACATAATTTAGAGGCTTTTTGTGCACCGGGATACCATCCAATGGCTGATGGTATGGCAATAGAAGGAATGAAATTAATTAAAAATTCATTAATTAAAGCTTTTAAAAATGGAAAAGATGTTGATTCCAGAATGGATTTACTTTCTGCAGCTTCAATGGGTTCAACTGCATTTCAAAAAGGACTTGGAGCAATTCATTCATTGAGTCACCCTGTTAATGGTAAATTTAACGTTCATCATGGTTTATCTAACGCTATATTCATGCCCTATGTCCTAACATTTAATAAATCTTCTATTGAAAATAAAATAATATCAATATGTGATTATCTTAACTTAAATAAAAATTTTGAAAGTTTTTTAGATTGGATTTTACAATTAAGACATAATTTAAATATTCCACACAAATTGTCAGATGTTATGGATTGTAGTAATATTGATTTAGATGAACTTTCTTTGATGGCATTTGAAGATCCATCAACTGGAGGAAACCCAAAAAAATTAAGCCAAAATGATCTAAAAGAAATGTATATAAAAAGTATTTCTGGAGAATTATTTTAATGAAAAAAATATTAATAGTTGAAGGAAACTTACGAGAGGAAAATCAAAGTTTTTCTTCTGCAGGAATTCAAACACATACAGAAAGTCTTAAAGATAGTTTAGCGTATTTTACAGATAAACTGGAAACTCACGTGGTTAATCCTTCTTCAGATGAAAGTATTGATAAAAATATTGATGCACTTGAAAGTTATGATGGTCTTATTTGGGGTGGAAGCAGTTTAAATATATATAACAATACTCCAGAAATAAAAAGACAAATAGATTTTATGAAAGAGTGCCAAAAAAAAATTAAAAAAATTTTAGCAATTTGCTGGGGAATGCAAGTTGCAGTAACTACAGCAGGAGGAGAGGTAAAAAAAGGTACTAAAGGATCTCATAGAGGAATTGCTTTAAATATAGAAATTAATGAAAATGGTTTAAATCATCCACTTTATAAAAATAAGGATAAAACTTTTAATACACCTGCATTTAATTTTGATGAAGTTACAACAATGCCAGAAAATTCAACTTTATTGGCCTCAAACTCAATTAATAATGTTCAAGGGATAAATTTTAAAGTTGGAGATTGTAATATTTGGGGACTTCAATATCATCCTGAAATTACTTACAATAAAATGGTTAATTTAATTATTTTTAGAAAAGAACGATTATTAGAAAAAGGTGCTTTTAAAGATCAAAAGGAGATTGATAACCATATTGAATATATTGAAACAGAAAATCAAAAACTAGATAAAATTTCAAGAATGAGAGAATTAGAAAATTGGATAGATTATCTTAACTTAGAATAAACCTTCAATCTCACCTTTGTCATTTAACTTAATGGAGTCAGCAGCAGGAACTCTTGGTAATCCTGGCATGGTCATGATTTCACCGCACACCACAACAATAAATTCAGCACCTGACGAAAGTCTTACTTCTCTAACTGGTAAAACGTGACCTGTAGGAGCACCTTTTAAATTCGGATCAGTTGAAAAACTATATTGAGTTTTTGCAATACAAACAGGTAGCTTACCATAACCTTTTTCTTCAAAATCTTTTAACTGTAGTCTAATTTTTGTATCTGCTACTACTTCACTAGCGCTGTATATTTCTTGAGCGATTTTCTCTATTTTTTTGAATAGCGGAAGATCATCTTCATATAAAAATTTAAATGTATCTTTTTTGTCTTCACAAATTTCTGTAACATTTTTGGCCAGTTCAATAGTTCCTTCGCTTCCATTAGACCAATGACTACATTTTGATGCTTTTACACCTTGCGTTTCACAAAAATCTAACAATGTTTTCATTTCATCCTCTGTATCTGTAATAAAATGATTAATAGCTACAGTTACTGGTAATCCAAATTTTCTAATATTATTAATATGTCTTCTTAAATTTACCATTCCATCTTTTAAAGCAGATAAATTCTCTTTTTTTAAATCCTCTTTAGCAACTCCTCCATGCATTTTTAATGCTCTGATAGTTGCTACAATAACAACACAGTCTGGTTTAAGATTTGATTTTCTACATTTTATATCTAAAAATTTTTCAGCTCCTAAATCAGCTCCAAAGCCTGCTTCCGTAACGACGTAATCAGCTAATTTTAATCCTGCCTTAGTTGCAATCACAGAGTTACAACCATGAGCAATGTTTGCAAAAGGCCCACCGTGAATTATTGCAGGATTATTTTCTAAAGTTTGAGTTACATTAGGTCTTATTGCTTCTTTAAGCAAAACTGTCATTGGACCTTGAGCGTTTAAATCTTTTGCATAAATTGCTTGTTTATCTCTGGTATAACCAATTGTAATATTACCAATTCTATTTTCTAAATCTTTAAGGTCTGTTGCTAAACAGAAAATAGCCATTAATTCAGACGCAACAGTGATATCGAAACTATCTTGTCTTGGATAACCATTAGCGACACCTCCCAAATCAACAATTATAGATCTCAAAGACCTATCATTCATATCCATTACTCTTCTCCAAACAACTCTTCTAACATCAATATTAAGTTTGTTACCCCAGTAAATATGATTATCAATTAATGCGGATAATAAATTGTGGGCAGATGTAATAGCATGAAAGTCTCCAGTAAAATGAAGATTGATTTGTTCCATTGGTACTACTTGTGCATAACCACCGCCAGCAGCTCCACCCTTCATCCCGAATGAAGGACCAAGACTTGGTTCTCTTAAACAAACTATAGATTTTTTTCCAATTTTATTTAAACCATCATTTAAACCAACAGAGGTTGTCGTTTTACCCTCTCCGGCTGGTGTAGGAGTGATTGCTGTAACTAAAATTAATTTACCATTTTTATTTTTAAGAGTATCTAAATATTCAAGATTTATTTTTGCAATATGTCTCCCCATAGGACTGAAAGCAAAATTCTCATCAGGCACACCTATCTTTGATAATATGTCTTTTATTGGTTGCATTTTAGCTTCTCTTGCTATCTGAATATCTGATTTTACATCAGTCATTAAAAATCCCTTATATTAAAAAGTTTTTGTCCCTGACTTCTTATCCTTTTTTGTCATTTTTGGAAACTTCTAAAAAATATATATAAAAAAAATAAGCACTATTTAAATTGATTGTTATAAAATTATTAAATGCAAAAATATTCAATATTTAACCTTGTTAAAAACGCTTTTTCAAACCATGAAAATTGGGATCTAGCATGGAAAGATCCAACACCAAAAGAGGAATACGATGTTGTAATTATTGGTGGTGGAGGCCATGGCCTTGCTACTGCTTATTATTTAGCTAAAGAGCACAAAATAACTAAAGTTGCAATCATTGAGAAAGGTTGGATAGGTGGTGGAAACGTTGGACGTAACACTACAATAATTAGATCAAATTATATGCATGATGAAAATGGTCTATTCAGCGAGTTTGGAATGGATCTATGGAGAAAGATGAGTCAGGATCTGAATTATAATGTAATGTTTTCTCCTAGAGGAATTATTAATCTTGCTCATTCTGATGCACAAATGAACGCTTATGCAAGAAGAGGAAATTCAATGAGATTGAATGGAATAGATGCAGTTCTATTAAATAGAGAACAGGTAAAAGAAATTATTCCAATGGCTGATTTTTCTGAAAATGTAAGATTTCCTATTTTTGGAGGATTGATGCAGCCAAGTGCAGGCACAGCCCGACATGATGCGGTCGCATGGGGCTATGCTCGTCAAGCAGACTCTATGTGTTGCAGGTAGTACAAATATTTTAGCTGAAAAATTAAATATGACCTTACCAATTGAAACTCATTTACTTCAAGCTTGTGTTTCTGAACCAGTTAAACCAGTTTTAGATAGCGTTGTTACTTTTGGTGCAGGTCATTTTTATGTAAGTCAGTCAGATAAAGGTGAAATGGTAATGGGCGGAGATCTTGACGGATACAATAGTTATGCACAAAGAGGAAACTTACCAACTCTGCAACACGTGTTGACAGAAGGAATTGCTATGATGCCTTTTTTAAGCAAATTAAAAATGCTTAGAACTTGGGGTGGTATAATGGACATGTCAATGGATGGCTCCCCAATAATTGATAAGACACATATTGAAGGTTTATATTTAAATTGCGGTTGGTGTTACGGTGGCTTTAAAGCCACACCTGCATCTGGCTGGACATTTGCACATACTATCGCACAAGATAGAGTTCATGAATTAAATGCTGGATATAGTTTGAATAGGTTTAGCACAGGACATTTAATTGATGAAAAAGGACTTGGAACTAAAACCTGGATATCATAAATGCTATATATTAAATGCCCACACTGTGGAATGAGACCACAAATTGAATTCTCTTATGGTGGAGATGCAAGTGTTAAAAGACCAGAACTTAACAAGGATGTTTCAGATCAAGATTGGGATGATTTTGTTTACAATAGAAAAAGCTTAAGAGGTAAGCATTTAGAACTCTGGCAACATATATCAGGATGTAGACAATGGATAAAAGTTGAAAGAGATACTTCAACTCATGAAATATCTAGAACTTTCAAAGCAGATGAGGAAGTTGCTTGATGTCTCAAAATTTCAGAATAGAAAACGTTGGATTAATTAATAAAGATAAAAAATTATGTTTTAAATTTAATGGAAAAAAATATTTTGGATATGAGGGAGACACTTTAGCTTCAGCCTTACTAGCAAATGGAGTTCACTTAGTTGGAAGAAGTTTTAAATATCACAGACCAAGAGGTTTTTTTGGAGCTGGTGTGGATGAGCCTTACGCTATAGTTCAACTTTATAGAAATAATGAAACTGAGCCCAATATAAAGGCAACTGAACAAGAGCTTTTTGAGGGTTTAGAAGCCAAAAGCGTAAACTGTTGGCCAAGTGTAAACTTTGATATTGGTGCAATAAACAATTTTTTAAAGATTTTTTTACCAGCTGGCTTTTATTACAAAACCTTTATGTGGCCAAAAAGTTTTTGGTATAGAATTTATGAACCATTTATTAGAAAAGCGGCTGGATTAGGTGTTGCATCAATAAAACACGATAAAGAAAGATACGAACATAAATATGAACATTGTGATTTGCTTATCGCTGGATCGGGACCATCGGGATTGTCCAGCGCTTATGCAGCAGCAAAAAATGGAGCGAAAGTTATTTTAGCTGAAGATAAACCAAGATTTGGTGGGTCATTATTAACAAGTGATGTAAATATCGGAAATCAATCAGGAAAAGAATGGGCAGAGGGAATCATTGCAGAACTTAAAACAATGCCCAATGTTGTAGTAAAAAATAGATCTCAAATTTTTGGATATTATGATCACAACATGCTTGTGATGTCAGAAAAAGTTAGTGACCATTTACCAGCAACTAAGAAATACCATCCAAACAAAAGGCTATGGTACATTCGGGCAAAAGAAGTTTTGATTTCGTCTGGATCAATTGAAAGACCAATAGTTTTTGGAAATAACGATACACCAGGTGTAATGCTTTCTTCTGCAGCTAAAGAATATTTAAAAGTTTATGGTGTTTTAGTTGGAAGAAATCCTTTGATATTTACAAATAATGATAGCGGATATGAGACAGCTATTGAATTCAAAAAACATGGAGTTGATCCTATCGTTTTAGACTCAAGAAAAAATCCAGAGTCTGAGATAATTAATGAAGCAAAAAATATAGGAATAAATATTAAAAATTCTTATGTAGTTGTTGCAGCACAAGGATACAAAAAAGTAAAATCAGCCGATATTGCAAGTATATCTGATGATAAAAAACAACTTGGTAAAATAGAAAATATTCAATGCGACTGTATATGTGTCTCAGGTTTTTGGACACCAACCATTCATTTAGCTTCTCAATCAGGAAACAAAACAAAGTTTAAAGAGGAAATTGATGCTTTTATTCCTGGTCAATCAAAACAAAACGAAAGAACCTTGGGAGCAGCTAATGGAGTATTTTCACTTGAAGAAACTTTAAAAACTTCATTTGCAGCTGGAAGTGAGTTGTCAAAAAAAATAACTGAAAATGACAATGAGGTACTTATTCCAAATGTTGTTGAAAAAAAATCATCTAAACATGATAAATTTTGGTGCGTTCCATTACCTGAGGGTAAAAATTATAAAAGATTTTTAGATTTTCAAAATGATGTTTCAGTATCTGATGTAGAAATAGCATTAAAAGAAGGTTATCGATCAATTGAACATGTTAAAAGATATACCACACTTGGTATGGCTACAGACCAAGGTAAAACAAGTAATTTAAATGGTTTACAATTGGTATCTGAAATTGAAAATAAAGTAGTACCTGCAGTTGGTCATACAACTTTTAGACCTCCATATACCCCAGTTTCTATTGGTGCAATAGTTGGAAGAGAAATTGGTAAACATTCAAAACCAACAAGAAAATCACCTATGCATGCTTGGCATGAAAAAAATAATGCAGTTTTTGTTGATGCAGGTGTTTGGTTGAGACCTAGATATTATAAAAGAGGCAATGAAAACTTATTTGAAGGATCTAAAAGGGAAGCGAAAAATGTAAGAACAAATGTTGGTGTATGTGATGTAACTACGTTGGGTAAAATTGATATTAAAGGACCAGATGCAGCAGAGTTACTAAATAGAGTTTATACTAACGCATGGTTAAAGTTGCCAGTTGGAAAAGCTCGATACGGTGTAATGTTAAGAGAAGATGGAATCGTCATGGATGATGGAACAACCACAAGGATTTCAGAAAATCATTATCATATGACCACAACTACAGCTCAAGCAGCAAATGTCCTTTCACACTTAGAATATTATTTGCAATTAGTTTGGCCTGAATTAAATGCAAATGTAGTTTCAACTACAGAACAATGGGCAGGAGCAGCTATAGCAGGGCCTAAATCTAGAGATTTATTGCAAAAATTATTTCCAAATTCAAATGTATCAAATGAAGGTTTGCCTTTTATGGGTTATATGGAAGATGATTTGTACGGTGTTAAAGCAAGAATATTTAGAATTTCATTTTCTGGTGAGCTTGCATATGAAATAAATGTAGAGTCAGATAATGGAAACTTTATGTGGGAAAAAATCATGGAAGTTGGTGAAGAATTTAAAATTCAACCTTATGGAACGGAAGCATTATCAACTTTAAGGATTGAAATGGGTCATGTTGCTGGTTCTGAACTTGATGGAAGAACCATTCCATACGACAATGCTTTAGAAAGTCTTGTCAGCAAAAAGAAAGATTTTATTGGGAAGAGATCATTACAGAGAACTGCATTTATAGCAGATGATAGACAAAGAATAGTAGGGGTAGTTCCTTTAGATAAAAAAACAAGCATTCCCGAAGGTTCTCATTTGGTTAAAGATGCTAATGCACCATTACCAAATCCAAAATTAGGTCATATCTCAGCTTCATGTTGGAGCGTTGAGTATGATAATCCTTTTTCGTTAGCAATATTGAAAGATGGAAAAAACATGATTGGTGAAAAGTTATTTGTGATGTCACCACTTAAAAATAAAGTAATTCCGGTTGAGATAGTTTCATCACATTATGTAGATCCAAAAGGTGAAAGGGTGAGATCATGAGTTTAATTTCAGCTTTAGCAAATATTCACACAACAGGTCAATTTGGAGACCATGAAGGTAAAAATGAAAATGATCTCTTAAAAATATCTGAAAATCAAAATTTACTAATAGTTCAAATAGTTCAGTATAAAAATTCAATACTTTCATTTGAAAGTATTGAAATAGATGGTTTAAAATTAAAAAATGAACCATTAAATGTAGTATTTAATAACGACACAAGAGTTTTATGGAATGGTCCAAAAAACTGGCTTCTAGTATCAAAAAAAAAAGATTTACTTACAAGTATTTCAAAAAAATTTATTGAAACAGATTTTGCTGTAACTGACTTGTCTCATTCAAAAGCTATAATTGAAATAGAAGGGCAGGAAGCAAAAGAAGTTCTAAAAAAAGGGTGTCCTTTTAATTTTAATATATTGGAAAAAAATAATTCAATAAATTCTATATATAATGGAATAGCATTAACTATTGATATGCTTGATGACAATCCTGATAAAGTTCGATTATTTGCTCTTAGAAGTTTTGGTGAGTCTTTATATCACTCTATTACAGATGCATCCTTAGAATTTGGTTTTAAATCAATATAGTTTAATTTAATCTCGAGTAGCAATATAGACACCTATAGAGGTAATAAAAAATCCAATTAAATCTAAATTGGTTAAATTTTCATTTAAGAAAAGCCATGCCATAAATGCAGATGTGGCTGGTATTAAAAAAAATATTGAAACAGTTTTACTTGCTGAATTATTTTTTATTAAATACATCAATATTGTAAAGGCACCAAATGATACTAAAAATATTTGATGACTCATTGCGACTATAAATGTTTGTGAAAAATCAATATAAGGCTCAGCAAATAAAATTATTATTAAAAGATGGAATAAACATCCTCCAATAGCTTGGTTCATATTATTTACTGAGAGAGGTAAATTATTACTCAATTTTTTTTGCCATAAAGTAGAAAATGTAATTGCAAGTAATGCTATAATTGTTGCAATCAATCCAACTGTCGGTATTTTAGAACCAACATCAAAACCTAAAACAAGAGCTGCACCGACAAAACCCAGTAGAACTCCTATCCATTGTTTTGTAGAAACTTTTTCATTTAAGATTGGACCGCTTAAAGCATTCGTGAGAACTGGTTGTAGAGTTACTATTAATGCTGCAATTCCTGTGGGCATACCTATTGAAATTGAATAAAATACACCTCCAAGATAAAAACCATGAAAAAGTACACCACTAAAAAAAGATTCAAAAAAGTTTTTTTTATTAACTAAAATTTTTTCTTTTGAAAAAATAGCAAATATAAAAAATCCAAAAGCAACCAATGCAAATCTAAAAGCAAGTGCAGCAAATGGGTCGCTATTATCAATAATTGGTTTTGTAGTAATAAAGGCTGATGACCAAAGTAAAATGAAAATGAATGGAAAAATTTTAACCATTTTGCTTTATAGATTAATATTATTCATATTCTTCATAATAATACTCAATATGAGCTAATTCTATCTTGAGTTGAATCTCGAAATATGTAGTTATTATTTAAGTGATTATGAATAAATTAAGATTATTTTTTATATTTTTTACTCTCATTTTTTTGACAGGCTGTTTTCAAACAACAGCGCTTCTAGGTCCAGGTGTAACTGTTATTTCCACAGGAAATGTTTTTCAGGCAGGGTTACAATATGGGGCAAATACAGCTATTAAAAATGAGACAGGTAAATACCCATTAATGCATATAAAAGAAACTGTTGAAGAAACTAATAATCAAAAAAAGTTACGTGTACATATAATAAATTTTATTGAAGATAAATACAAATCTGCAAGAAAAAAATTATCTCTAAACTAATTTAAGTTTAATTTAATTAGTTTTTCTTGACCTGTTTCCTTACACCACATTTCATAGCTTTCACAAACTCGCCAAAGGTGATCAAAAGCTCTTTGTGATATTTCTAATGGAAAATGAGTTTTTGTATAATAAAGCTTAGGTATTTTCATTAAAAACTTTATCATAGAATCTTTTTGAAGCTCTAGAAGTCTTAGAGTTTCATCATTAATTTTTTTTCCAGTAATTTCATCAACAAAATTATTATTTTTAAGATTTGAAAACCAATTATCATGATATTCACCTGAACTTATAAAATCATAATCCTTTGTTGTCATATATATTTCAATAGCTTGTATATTATTTATCTCAGGATTTTGTTTTTTAATTTCTATAATTTTTGAATAAATTGATACTGCAACTCTTAATACATAAGGTTGTTCAGCTTTACCTGTCATAGATTAATTTCTATGCTTAGCCATAGCAGAATGAGCCAAAATAAGATTAGGATCTAAGAATATTTTTGAAGATTTAATATTTTTAAATGATTTAAAAGCAAAGATTGCAATAGGAAGTTCAGTACAACCTAAAATTATTTTTTTACATTGCATTTTTATTAAGGAATTTATTGCTGGTTTAATTGTTTTTGCAGCAGCTTTTACATTTCCCATTTTTACAAACTTAATTGCTCTATTAACTGAATTTTTTTGAAGTCTTTGAGATGGTTGAATTAAGTTATAATCTTTATCAAAGATTTTATTATAAACTCCTGTTTTTAATGTTCCTTCAGTAGCTAATAACCCAACTTTTGAATTTTTTTTACAATTTTTTTTTGTGAATTTAAAAACTTCTTTAGGCATATTAATTATAGGAATATTTACTTTTTTTTGCAAGTCGTCAAACCAGTAGTGAGCAGTGTTACATGGAATGACTATAAATTTACATTTATTTTTTTCTAATAATTTACAACCTTTAAGCAAACTTTTTAAAACTTTATTATATTTTAATTTACTATTTTTGTTAGTAGATTTGTTAGATAAATTTTTAGTTTGTAAACCTATAGACTCTGGTCTTCCTGGAATGTTTGATTTATTATAAAGTAAAAATAGAGGATACTCTTGATCAATTTTTCCTCTATTTAAAATTGCAAGTTTATTACAAAAATCAAGCCCAGCTTGAGTTCCCATTCCACCTAAAATTCCAATCATATTTTTTTTCTTAATTCTGTAATAAATAATTGTGTTTAAAGGTTGGTTTAGACTTAATAGGTATTGGCTGAAAAATAATTTAATTTTTTAATTTAAATCAATTCTTTCAGCCAATAGGAAGTGTGAAATTATGCAGTTTTTAAGTTAACTGCTGAAGGACCTTTAGGACCATCTTCAACATCGAAAGTCAAAGCTTGACCCTCATCTAAACCGTTCATACCAGCATCTCTTACTGCCGAAACATGTACAAACACATCTTTTTCTTTATCTTCTCTTTCAATAAAACCAAAACCTTTGGTTGGATTGAACCATTTTACTTTTCCTTGTAGACTCATATTTATCTTCTTACTTTTTGTTATATTTAAATATTACTTATAATTAAGTAATTCTGGCTTTGTTTAGATTTTGTTGGGTTTTGTCAACAAAATATATCAAAAATTTGAAATAAATATTAATTTGTGTCAATTAACTTTGTTAAATAAACAGAATTAACATCTTCTTTGTAGTGCGCAAAAGGTTCGCAAACAGTAAATCCAGATTTTTTGAAAAGTTTTCTGGCTGGAATAAAGAAATCTCCAGCTCCAGTTTCAATACTTAATTTTTTAATATTAAGTTTTTTTGCTTCATCTATTAAATGATTAATTACTTTTACCCCATGACCTTGCTTTCTAAATTCATCATGAATTCTTATGGATTTAAATTCTCCATGTTCTTTATCTAAAAATTTTAATGCACCACATCCAATTAGCTTGTCATTCTTCCACAAACTCCAAAACTTTATCGATGGCACTTTTAAACCTGGAATATCTAAAACATGAGCGCTTCCTTCAGGGGACGCAGCTCTTAATTCTACAAAATGTTTTGTTAGAAGCTCATTAACTTCAGAATTATCAAAATTATCCTCTATTAATTTAAACATTTATAATAAAGTTGTGATGTGACCCATTTTTCTTTTTTCTTTTATCTCTTTCTTTAAATAATCAAAGAAAAATTCATTCTCTTTTAGTTTTGGAGAATTTCTATAATATGAAATTTGATCTCCTAGTAAATTAACCATTTTTGCATTAGATATTTTTTTTAATGGAATTTGCTCCAAACCACATACTGCTCTTACATGATTTTCAAATTGGCTTACATTGAATGCATTAATTGTTAAATGTCCTGAGTTATGAACTCTTGGAGCTATTTCATTTACGTATAAATTATTATTTCTATCTATAAAAAATTCCACACATAACGTTCCAACATATTTTAATTCTTCCGCAATAAGCATTGACCACTCTTTAGATTGATCAAAAATTTTTTCATTTATGTCAGCAGGAATTATTGAATGTTTTAAAATTTGATCTTCATGAATATTTTCTATTGGTTCATAAATCTCATACTTGTTATTACTAAATCTTGTAATAATTATTGATATTTCTTTTTTCAATTTAACTAGCTTTTCAAGAATATATTCTTTTGAAAAATTAATATTTAATGAATTCATTTCTTCTACTGAATTAATTGGGTACTGTCCTTTTCCATCATATCCAAGTGTTGTTGTTTTTAATATACCTGGTAAAAAATCTTCTAGAGCATCAATTTCTGACTTTTTTCCGATAGAGACATACCTAGTAGTTCTAATATTTAATTTATTAACAAAATCTTTCTCTGCTAATCGATGTTGAACTAATCTATTAACAGATGGTTTTGGCAAAACTGGTTTAAGCTTGTTTATTTCATTTAAAGTTTCAAAAGGAATATTTTCAAACTCGTAAGTCACTACGTCAACTTGATTAACAAATTCTGATATTTTTTCTTTATTTTCATAATTACCATTAACAAATTGATTACAAAAATTCTGCGCAGGAGCATCAGCATCGTCGCAAAAAATCACTGTTTTAATGTTAAGTTTTTTTGCAGCTATTGCTAGCATGCTACCTAATTGACCGCCTCCGATGATACCAAGTGAAATCTCTGACATTTTTATTTGGGATTTTTCTTTACGGATTTAGCTTGACTAGCTCTGAAATTTTTAAGATTTTTTTTAACAACAGGATTGTTGTTTGCTATTATTGATGCGGCTAACAAACCTGCATTAATTGCGCCATCCTCTCCTATAGCTAGAGAGCCAACAGGAATTCCCTTTGGCATTTGCACTATAGACAAAAGGCTATCAAGACCTTTAAGCTTTTTACTTTCAATAGGAACACCAAGAACAGGCAATGAACTAAGTGCCGAAATCATTCCAGGCAAATGAGCAGATCCCCCAGCACCTGCGATTATTACTCCTATATTATTTTTTTCAGCTTTTGAGGCATACTCATACATTCGTTTTGGAGTTCTGTGCGCAGATATAATTTTTGTCTCAAATAAAACTCCAATTTTTTTAAGTATTTTTACAGCAAGTTGCATTGTTTTGTAGTCTGATTGACTACCCATAACAATTGAAACTTTTAATTTAGTATTTTTTTTCATGAAAATATGATCGGTTTGTTATTTCAAAATTAATTAAAAATATCAATAAAATTAATAGTATTTAAAATTCATATTGATTAGAGTTAGTCATATAATGAATTATAAAATAGATAATTTACAATATTGTAATTGGTCAAGAAAAATCTTTGAGATCAATCGATCTGCAGGCCTTGATGGGGTTCATGTTACAATTGTTTATCACGAAGATTATGACGAGTTATTGATAGAAATAAAAAAATGGGAATCACTCTTTAAAGCAAATTCTGATTTAATTTTTCCTGGAAATGACTACAAAGATATCGAAAAAGCAAACAAAGAAAATAAAACAGCAATTTTTTTTGGCTTTCAAAATTGTTCACCAATAGAGGATGATATTAATTTAGTTGAAAAAGTACATCTACTTGGATGCAGATTTATGCAACTTACATATAATAACCAATCTTTATTAGCTACAGGTTGTTATGAAAGTATAGATAGTGGAGTTACTAATTTTGGTCGTGAAGTAATAAGAGAAATGAATAGAGTAGGTTTGGTAGTAGACATGTCACATTCTGCAGAAAAAAGTACTTTCGATGCAATTGAGTTAAGTGAAAAACCAATTGCCATTACTCACGCGAACCCTTCTTTTTGGCACGCAGCCAAAAGAAATAAATCATCTGATTTGTTAAAAACTTTAAGTGATAGTGGAGGTATGCTAGGTTTGTCGTTGTACCCGCATCACTTAAAAGATAATTCAAATTGTACACTTGAAAGTTTTTGTGAAATGACAGCTAGAACAGCAGAAATAATGGATGTAACAAAAATAGGTATCGGTTCTGATTTATGCTTGGATCATCCAGATACTATTGTTGAATGGATGAGAAACGGTTCTTGGTCAAAAACTAAAAATTATGGAGAAGGATCTAAGAATAAACCAGGCTTTCCAAAACAACCTGATTGGTTTTTAGACGCAAGAGGTTTTTCAAATATTGAAAAAGGGCTTAAAAATATTGGATTTTCTGATGCCGAGACACATGGTATACTTGGAAATAACTGGTACAATTTTTATAAATCAATTTAATTATGAAAGTTGAATTAAGAGATCCCAATGAGATAATGAAATTATCAAGGCTAGGATCGTTTCATCAGTCTAAATTATCTTTTTTAAGAAGTTTTTTAAATGAATTTAAGGAATGGGAATATAAACAAGATTTATTTGATTTAGATGAAAAAGGTTTTGGTGAAGCCGTTTATTCATTTAAGAAAGATAAAAGAGTTTATTCATTAGTTTGTTTTGCAAATAAAATTAAAGATGAAGAAAGATCTGATAGAGTTATAGCTACCAAGTGGGATGCAGCTTTTACATTACACGATGGAATACCAATTAAAAAAGATATAGAGAGATTAAAAAATGAAGTACCAAAACAAGAGGTGGGTAGACTCTCTTATAAAGAATTAACTTTATCTAGAGCAAATAAATCAGTTAGAATATATAACCATGTTATTGATAGTTTAAGCAAAGGTGAACAACCTGACTTAAATTTATTATCAAAAGTTGGATACCTTTATAGAACTACTGCTGTATATGGTTCAGGAAAGTTTGGACTAGCAGATCGATTTAGAATTAAAAATAGAGAAGAAATTAATGGTCCTTTTAGATTAGAGATGATGCTTGTTTATTTAGTTAGACAATTTACTTTTGATCAAGTTAATCACGTTGCTTATCACAAAAACCCTAAAAAATCAGTAAAGTTAGATCAAAATATCTGTAAAAATTTAGGCATCGGTAATTCTACAGGTTTAGGGATGGCACCATTTATAGTTAACCATCCAACACTTCTAAACAATTGGATTTTAAGTAGAGAAACTGCACTCAAAAAAATTAGAGAAATTAAAAAAGTAGAAAAAAAAGATAGCGAATTATTTATAAAATGTGTTAAAAAATCTTTGACAAATATCACTAGCTGGAATACTGAAAGTGATTATCAACAACAAAAAATATCTTCTTTATTAAATAATATCAAAAAATTCTTAATTTACATAAATAAAAGTTTTGATTTTCAAATTGAATATCCTTTTAACAAAATATATGTGTGGCTAGAAAAAAATACCTGTGAAGAATGTATCGAATACATCGTTTCTATAATGATGGAGCCATATAATGAAATAATTGAACCATTAGTTAAAAAAATGAGCTCTGATGAAGAAAAATATTTTAACATTCCAACAAATAGAAAAGTTGAAGAATTACGTAATATCATAGAAAAAAAATATCCGAACATTCTTGATATTAATTTTCAAAAAAAAGAAAATAATCAAAATTTTTGGTTTATTTCTAAAAATAAAGAAGAACCTCGATTAGCTGATAGATTTGAGGAGCACGGATCTGAATTAGAACAACCTCTGGCGATAGCAAGGGATATAAAAAAACTTCATGATAAATTATTGGTTTCAAAAAATAGCTTAACTATTGCTGAATTTTTATCTGCAAATTCTGATTTAAGACATGTGGTAAGAAGAGCTTTTATAGTAGAAAAATTTCCTTACTCAGAAATACAAGATAATACAATTGGAAAAAATTTGATGCCTATTGATATGCTCAGACTTAAGTTATCTTTCTTTGGAGCATTAAAATTTGATCCAAGATCAGACAAATGGTTAAGAATTTGCATGTTTCAAGGAGCGCCACTTCCACATGAGTTAAAAAATTATGATGAACAATGGGTTTATAAGAACAGTTTTTAGTAATGAAATCCTTAAGTGAAATAGAGACTACTGCAAAAAGAGCTTCAAAAGCTGCAGGATATTCTTGGGGTGTTTCAGAAGAAATAGGTAAGAGTATTAGATTATTAGAATTATTTAGTTTACCAGGAATAAAATATTTAAATGATTATTTTAATGAGAGAAAAAATAATAAATTTGAGAATTTAAAATTAATTAGTGAAAAAAATATATCTGCGCACTATCCGTTTTGTCCAATTATTTTAGGTGTAAGTTTTTTAGATCAAGTAAATAAATTAGAAGATATAAAAAATATTGAATTTAAGAATGTTGCATATCCTTTGTTACTGATACCTTTTTTAAGTAGATCCTCAGAGATAATAGGAAAAAAAATTAATGTAAGGTTAAATGAAAATCAAATTAGGCTAAATCTAAATGTAAATATTTCCTCTGATTTAATTAATGATGAGTTCCCAAAAAATGCAGCTAATTTTGTGGTTAATTTTTTTGAAAATAAAGATAATTTTACAGAGGAAGAGTGGGAAAGTTTATATAAAATATCAGAAGATACTTTCGTAGAAGAGAGTGACAGTTTAAAACAAGCTGGAGCAGGTGCAGGTTTAACTGATAATGACTAATGATTTTAAAGACAAGAATGCACAAGAATATAATTATGAATTAAATAATATTTGTGAGGAGTGTCAAGATGAGGATGAAAGTGTTTCTCAAAATTTGATACTTATTGGTTTTAAAGTTTGTAAATCTTGTAGAGTATCTAAAACTATTTTCCCTCTTTAACTAATTTGACTTACTGGAAGCATGTTCATTCTACTCATTACAAAAGAGATAGATAGAAAAGCTATAATTAGGAACGACAAAAGGACAATTCCAAAAGATTTAAAGTTAGATTTTAGATTTAATATTTGCTTAGTAGAAATAATTAATCCTGCAAAAATCCAAAACTGAGTAAGAAAAATTATTGGTATCATTAAGTCTGGTGTTACTGCAAAAAATCTTAACAAACCTGGGGCATGGGCAAATCCTACTGCCGTTAAAACTTTCTTGAAAGAAACTTTTGTCTGTTTATCAGGAAATAGTTTTACACCTATAACGTAAATAAATATTGCCCATATTAACCAAGTTATGATAGCGGTTAGTCCTGACATCGCTATTGCAGTTTTAATAATCGTATTTGCAGCTATTGCACCAGCAATACCATCTAAGATCATTATTATTCCTGCAAAATATATGGAAGCTTCTCCGAAATTTTTATTATCAGAATAAAGAGATTTATCTAATTTTATTGATTTAAAAATTATACTTAAAAATTCACCAAACATTTTATTTTTTCTTTTTTTGTGCCTTGTATGAAACTATTAATGGAAATATTATTAAAGCAATCGCAATAATAATGCAAATTGCAATTAAAAAACCTTTTGTCATCAAAGTATTAAGGGGAGCTAATTCAAGCCCCCCTTTAAAGATTTTAGCCTTTTACAACTTCTCTTGTATTAGCGTTGAAAGACTCTTTGAATGGAATATCCACTACTACTGCATCTACAGGTGTACCTGGAGTGTTAGAGTATTTTTCAGGAAGATGAACTTTGAATTTAGTTCCGACTTTTCCTTTTGGAAAACCATTTGCATTTAATGTTCCATCAAATGGAACATATCCCATAGCTATATTTTGTTTCTTCTCTGGATGATACCAAGGAGAAGTAATAAACCCAACTGGGTCTCCTCCATTTTCAGGTGAAACTAACCAAAAGTCTGAAGCATAATCTTCTACTGGTTTTCCACCAAACTCTAGCCCAACCAATTGAAGTTTATAAGGTTTTTTTCCTTCTTTTAGTTCAGCTCCCATTTTTTCAAGAGCAGCTTTACCTACATAGTCAGCTTTTTTGTTCCACTCACCTTTTCCTGATAAAGAAACTTGATATCCAAGGTTACATTGGAAAGGGTTATGTTGAGCATCCATATCTTGACCCCACGAAAGAATTCCAGCTTGAATTCTTCTATGATGTGCAGGTGCAATAACCATTAGGTTATGTGCTTTTCCAGCATCAAGTACAGCATTCCACATATCTTCAGCGTATAAAGTTGAATTTCTGAGATAAATTTCATAACCAGCTTCACCAGAGAAACCAGATTGTGAAATAACAACATCTCTTCCTCCAACTTTAGCCTCAGCCAATCCATAGAAAGGCATATTATCAAAGTCAACTTGATCACCACATAGATCTTTCATTAATGCTTTTGATTTAGGTCCTTGTATTTGAACTGGACTAACATCAATCTCTTCAATTGTGCAATCAAACCTTCCATCAGCATTAACTCCTTGCAAATACATTCCAATATCAGAGTCAGATAATGAAAACCAAAATTCATCTTCTGATATTCTTAAAAGTATTGGATCATTTAAAACACCACCATATGCATTACATAAAATTACATATCTAGCTCTCATCGGAGAAATTTTTGTAGCATCTCTTGTAATAACATAGTCAGTAAATTTTTCTGCATCCGGACCTTTAACTCTAATTTGTCTTTCAACAGCAACGTTCCACATTGTTACATGGTTTACGATAGCATCATATTCAACCATTGCTCCACCATCTTCAGGTTTTACATAACCTCTTGGGTGATAAATTCGATTGTATACAGTCGCTCTCCAACAACCTGCCTGCATTGATAAATGCCAATAAGGTGATTTTCTTACCCTTGTTGAAATTAATAATTCAACTTTTGTTGGCCCACTTTGTCTTAGATTATATGGTACTTCACGATCTGATTGATCAACAGAAGTAACATGTTTTAGTTTAGTATAGTCAAATTCGTTAGACATAACCATTCTCCCTCAACCACTTGTTAGTTTCCTTCAAGCCGCCGAATGTATAAATGTGGAAGTTATCAGTATACGATTTAACTTTCCCAATTAAATCATTAGGGTCTTTAGGTTTCAATAAATCTAATGCCTTAGTAAAATTAGATTTAAGAAAGTTTAAGGAATTTTTTGCCCCTACAATATTAGCAAATTTAATTAAGCTAGTTATCTTTAATGGCCCAGTAATTCCCACATGCACTGGTACGCTTTGCTTAGAAATAAAATCTATAATAAGCTGAGGATCAAGCAACCATTGGGTTACAATATAATCAGCATAAGGCTTTTTATCTATCATAGCTTTTTCTAAATCTGAGTCGGATATATCAGGACTCCCCTCCGGATGTCCAGCTATTCCTATTTTCATTTTTTCAAAATAACCTGTTTCTAAAAGTTGAAAGGAACTGTCAAATTTACCAGCAGGCTCTCTTCCACCACCTATAATTAAAGCCTGCTTCACACCTCCATCCTTGCACCTAGAAACATAATCTTTAAGATCGTTTTCATCATGCATTGATCTAGCAGGAAAGTGGGGTACTGGATTAAATCCTTTTTTTACAAGCTCGATAGCTTTTTCGGCAGTTTCTCTATAATCACCACCAGGTAACATTGTTATATAAACATCACTTAAAGGTGGGATTTTTTCCACATCTGTTTTAGGGCTTATTTCCAAAGAAAAATTCATTTCTGGGATATTTATTTATTTTAAAATATGTGTCTAGAAAATTCGATGCGTTAAACTATTGATTATTTTATTTGACCTCTGTGTTTTTGAATTCTTCTTCCATACTCTTGAGTAACTCTATCAAATACTATCGCCAATGCCACAATTGCCAGACCATTCATCATTCCTAGGGCTAAATACTGATTAGAAACTGCTCTTAAAATTGGCACACCAAGCCCTTTTACACCTATCATTGAAGCAATAACCACCATAGCTAAAGCCATCATAATTGTTTGATTTACTCCAGCGAAAACAGTTGGTAAAGCAAGTGGTATTTGAACTGATTTTAATTTTTGGGCCGTTGTTGCACCAAAAGCTTCACTAGCTTCTAAAGTTTCTTTGTCAACTTCTCTAATACCTAGATTGGTTAATCTTATAATCGGAGGAACTGCATATACACAAACAGCAATTAATCCTGGAACCTTTCCTATACCTAATAACATCAAAATTGGTATTAAATAAACAAAACTAGGTATTGTTTGCATCATATCTAAAACAGGAAGTATTGTTTTTTCTGCCCTAGCAGATCTTGCCATGATAATTCCAATTGGAATTCCAACAACAATACAGATAATTGTACAAACAGTAATAATAGCTACTGTTGCCATACAATCTTCCCACATTCCAAAATAGCCAATTAGTATAAAAGCTATTGCACTTCCTGTAACAAGTTTCCAACTTCTTGAACCTAACCAAGCTAAACTACAAATTATCGAAATAATTATAATCCATGGAGTTGATAGTAGTAATTTTTCTAACGACACTAAAAAAAATAATAATGGATCAAAAAAAGCTTCTATATTATCTCCATATTCTCTTGAAAAATTTCTAAAAGCTAAGTCTATACCTTTTCTTAGCTCCATTTGGGATTTTCTTCCCATTTCTGGAAACTCAGTAAAAAATTCCATAAATAAATCTGGTTTCTTACGAGCCTATATTAAATAGGCTCGTAATTAAAAGTTAATTATAAACTTTTTTTGATTTTTTTTGCTGCATCGGAAGATACCCATTTAGTCCAAATATCTTCATGCTTAATTAAAAACTCAATTGCAGCATCTGAACCTTTTGCTTGGTTATCAGCCATATAAACCAACATTCCATTCATTACTGTGCCAGGATAAGTTCTCTTTTCAACATAACCAAGAACATCTTTTCCACCAGTTTTAGCAAAGTTAGCACTTACAATTGAATTAACTTCTGATTTTGTCCATGCAGTTGGTTTTGGATTTGCACAATCTTGTTCTGCAAGAGTAACGCAATTATCCCAATTATCTCTTCCTGCAAAAGGAACACCAAAGTCTACTGGTTGTAAATTATATTTTCCAACCATTGATGTAGGATTCCAATAATAACCAAACCAAGGCTCACCAGAATCTGAAGCTTTTGCAATAGAGCCATCTAAACCTGCAGCTGAACCTGGATCAATAAGTTTCCAACCTTTTTTTTCCATTTCAAATGCTCTATATAAGTTTGCATTTGCCAATTGACATCCCCAACCTGCTGGACATCCCATAAATGCACCTTTAGATGGATCTTCTTTATCAGGAAATAAATCAGGACGTTCTAAAATTTGAACTGCTGTCATTCCTTTAAGTTCTGGATGTTTTTTGAAAGCAGCTGGATTTAACCACCATCCTTCACCAAGACCAGTTATTGGTGCTTTATTTGCAATAATTAATCTTTTTTCACTTACCGCTTTTTTTAAAGGAGTGTAAACTGCATTCGCCCACTGCTCAGGGTTCATGTCAGGAGTTCCTTTATCATTCATAGAAGTAAAAGTCGGCATAGTAGCACCAGGCACCAATTCTACTTCACATCCATATCCCTCTTCTAGGATGATTTTGTCAACGTTTGCCATTAACTCAGCAGAAGCCCAGTTTTGTTCGGCAATTACTAATTTTCCACACGCGTTTGCAAAAGAAGTCATCCCAAATGCTAGAAGTGCAGAAAATAGAATTATTTTTAATTTTTTCATTATTTCTCCGTCAGTTAATTTTTGAATTGATACTAGAACACATCAATTTAAAGATTGCAAATATCTTTCAACTATTAGTTGAAGTCAAATTGTCTTTAACTATGTTTTGTTTAAGTATAGGGTTTTTGCATGACATTTTCTGCAAATTTTTTTTTCAAAGAATTTGTTTATATTTTAAATTGTAAAACAGTATTTCAACAAATCATTATTAGAGAGTCGTAAAATATAACTTTAATTAATTCCAACTTAAAAAAGGAGGTTTAATAAAAGTTGAAATGAAAAAGTTATCACAAATAATAGATTTAAAAAAAATAAAAGTAGTAAATAAAGATATTGATAAAGCTCATGGTCTACCCAATGAGTGCTACACTGATGATGAATATTTATCTGTTGAAAGAAAAAAAATATTTGAAAACAAATGGGTTGTAATTGGTGTTGCTAGTTCAATACCTAATGTTGGAGATGCAAAACCATTTGATCTATTAGGAATACCATTAATTATTTTAAGAGATAAAAATAATAAAATTAAAGTTTTTCACAATGTGTGCAGTCACAGAGGGTACAAAATTCTTCAAGAAAAATGTAAAATAAAAAATGTAATAAGATGTCCTTATCACTCTTGGTCTTATGAAATGAATGGTAATTTAATTGCTACACCTCACATTGGTGGAATGAACAAACATAATTGTAATAAATTTAATAAATCAAAAAGTGGGCTCAAGGAAGTTAGATCTCATACGTGGTTAGACTTAATCTTTGTAAATTTAAACAACAACGAAATTGATTTTGAAAAATATATTAAACCACTAAGTGATCGATGGAAAAAATTCTGGCCTTTGAAGGATAGAGATTTAATAGTTTATTCGAAAGATTATGGTTATTTTAATTTAAATGCTAAATGTAATTGGAAATTTGCAATAGAAAATTATTGTGAAAGTTATCATCTTCCTTGGGTTCATCCTAGTTTAAACTCTTACTCAAAAATTGATGATCATTATCATATTCAAGGATTACCAAATCGTTTTGCTGGACAAGGTACCATGGTTTATAATCCAAGATTTAAAAGTAATCTAAAATTTCCAACTTTTCCAAATTGGCCGTCAGATCAAGAGCACATTGCTGAATACGTTGCTTTATTTCCAAATGTAATGCTTGGAATTCATAAAGATCATTTTTATGCATATTGGTTAGAGCCAATTAGTAACGAGTATACAAAAGAACATATGGAAATTTATTATGTTGGTAATGAAGCGGCAAATTCGAAAAAATTTAAATCACTTAGAAAACAAAACTTTGAACTTTGGAAAGGAGTTCAAAGTGAAGATTTAAATATAATTGAGGGAATGCAAGATGGTAGAAAATCACCATCTTATAACGGGGGAAATTTTTCACCTGTGATGGATAATCCCACTCACCATTTCCATAAATGGGTTGCAAACAATTTAATGAAATGAAAGGATAAATTATGAAAAAAGATCTTATTACAAGATTAAATGAAGGACCAATCATTTGTGCAGAAGGATACCTTTTTGCAATGGAAAGAAGAGGTTATCTTTCAGCAGGTCCATTTGTTCCAGAAGTTGTTTTGGAACATCCTGAAGTGGTAACTCAGTTGCATAGAGAATTTATTAGAGCAGGTTCTGATATTGTTCAGGCATTTACATATTACGGCCATAGAGAAAAGCTCAGAATAATTGGCAAAGAACATTTGTTAGAACCAATGCAAAAAAATGCTCTTAAAATCGCAAAGGATGCTGCTGCCGAATTTAAAGATTTAGATTTGATGGTTTGTGGAGATGTGGCTAACACAAATGTATTTGATCCTGGTGATGCAAATACCCATAAACAATGTCAACAAATGTATGAAGAACAAGTTGCTTGGGCAAAAGAGGCGGGAGTTGATTTTGTAATAGCAGAAACAATAAATTGGACAGACGAAATGAAGATTGCTTTAAAAGCAATTAAGGATGCAGGTCTTATTGCAGTTTGCAACTTTGCAATTCCAAGAGGTGACAAAACCAGAGAAGGTCATAGTGCTGAAGATGCATGTAAACTGATGGAAGATTTAGGTGCTGATGTGGTTGGATTAAATTGTTATCGAGGCCCAGAAATGACAATGAAATTATTAAAAAAAGTTAGAGAAAAGGTATCATGTCATGTTGCTGGACTCCCAGTTCCTTATAGAACAACTAATGAAGAGCCTGGCTTTTTAAATATAAGTGATCATGGTTGTGACTGTATCCCAGGGGGTAATGCTTTCCCAGTTGCATTAGATAATTTATTTTGTAACAGATTTGAAATGGCAGAATTTGCAAAGGAATGTGTTTCAAATAAAATTAATTTTATCGGTATATGTTGTGGAGCAGAAGCTCATCACGTCAGAGAAATGTCAGTTGCAATTGGAAAAAAACCAATTTCGATGAAATACATGCCTGATATGAGTAAACACTTCCATCACGGTACTGATAAATCTTTGAAAAAAGTTAACAAGGAAATCAAATATTAATGGAAAACCATGCGAAGGTAGTAATTATAGGAGGCGGCGTAGTAGGGTGCTCTATACTTTATCATTTATCTAAATTTGGATTAAAGGATTGTATTTTACTTGAAAGAAGTGAATTGACCTCAGGTTCATCTTGGCATGCAGCAGGAAATGTCCATGTAATTTCATCAGATCCTAATATTTCTCGTATGATGGCTTACACAATAGGCTTATATAAAGAGATAGAAAAAGAATCTGGTCATTCTGTTGGTTTCAAACCTAGTGGAGGATTTTATTTAGCATCCAATGAAGTTTGGGCTGATTATTTAAAAAGAGAAAGATCAAAAGCAAGATACATGGGACTTGATCAAGAATTTATTTCTTTAGAAGAAGTTAAAAAAAAAAATCCTTTAATTGATCCATCTAGATATTTATTGGCTTTGTGGGACCCGATTGATGGTGAAGTTGATCCATCGGGAGTTACATATGCTTTTGCTAAAGCTGCAAAAGTTCATGGAGGAAAATATTATACTCACACTGTTGTTAAAGACACAAAACAAAAAGAGGATGGATCTTGGGATGTTTATACTGATAAGGGAAATATCAATGCTGAAATAGTTATAAATGCAGGAGGATTATGGGCTAGAGAAGTTGGCCAATTAGCAGGCTTAAATTTGCCAGTTCAGCCAATGGAGCACCATTATTTAATTACAGAGCCTATTCCTGAAATTGAGGCAATGGGTGACGAAAGACTGCCTATAGGTACGGATTTTGAGGGAAATATTTACTTTAGACAAGAAGGAAAAGGAATGTTGCTTGGCACTTATGAACCAAAATCAACTCCATGGAAAGTTGAAGGAACACCAATGAATTTTGGTCATGAGTTGCTTCAGCCAAAATTAGATAATATTGAAGATAGACTGGCAATAGGTTTTGAAAGAATGCCAGCATTAGAGAAAGCTGGTATAAAAAACATAGTTAATGGTCCATTTACTTTTGGTCCTGATGGAAGTCCTTTAATTGGCCCAGTTCCAGGTGTGAAAAACTACTGGGTTGCCGTTGGTGTCATGGCTGGGTTTTGTCAAGGAGGGGGAGTTGGAAAATGTATTGCAGAGTGGATAATTGATGGTGAACCTTCAATTGATGTTTGGGCAATGGATGTTGCAAGATTTGGAGATTATGCATCACCTCAATATGGAACAATAAAATCTTCAGAAAATTATGAACGAAGATTTATTATGACTTTCCCAAATGAGACATTACCTAAAGGAAGAAAACAAAAAACAACTGCACTTTATGATCGTTTTGTAAATCAAGGGGCAGTGATGGGGGACAGTTTTGGTTTAGAAAATGTTTTGTGGTTTGCAAATAATAAAGAAGATGCTCATGAGGAACCTACTATTAAAAGATCTAGATCTCATGATTATGTTTCAAAAGAAGTTATTAATGTAAGAGAAAATGTCGGCCTAATTGAAGTTGCTAACTTTTCAAAGCATGAATTTAATGGTCCTGATGCTAGAAAATTTTTAGATCATATTATGGCTGGACGACTTCCAAAACCTGGAAGAATATCTTTATCACCAATGTTGTCTTATAGAGGTAAATTGTATGGAGATTTAACTGTAGCTTGTTTAGATGAAGATGAATTTATGGTATTTGGTTCTGGCGCTGCACAAGAAATGCATAGACGTTGGTTTGAAAGTCATTTAGGTAATTTTAATTTAAATTATACAAATAGATCTGATGAATATCATGGATTATCAATTGCAGGACCTAACTCAAGAAAAGTATTAGAAAAAATAGTTAGAGATGACGTTTCAAATGAAAAATTTAAATTTAGAGACTCAAGAAAGATGTTTGTTGGTGGTGTGCCAGCAATAATTAATAGAATTTCATTTACAGGCGAACTTGGTTACGAAATTTATGTAGCACCTCATTACCAACTAAAACTTTATGAAGAGTTATTAGAAGCAGGAAAAGAGTTTAATATCAAACCTTTTGGTGGAAGAGCATTAATGTCTATGAGATTGGAGAAAAATTGGGGGGCTTGGACGTTAGATTATAGACCAGACTTTACTGCAAAAGAGACAGGATTAGATTCTTTTATAAATTGGGACAAAGAATTTATTGGTAAAGAAAGAGCACAAAAAGAAAGTTCTTCAAACAAACTTACACCTTTAATTGTTGAAACGAATGACATTGATGTAACAAACAATGAAGCAGTCATGAATGGGGATCAAAGCATTGGTTATGTAACGTCTGGCGGATTTGCTCATTTTGTAAATAAAAGTGTAGCATTTACTTTTATTGATCAAAATAACATTAAATCTGAAAATAAAATTCAAGTAGAGATAAATGGAGATCTATTTAATTGTTCAATAATTAAAGAACCACTTTATGATCCAAGTGGTCAAAAAATGAGAAGTTAATGAGCCAAAAAGACGTAGGAAATAAAATTCCAATTTACAAACTCAAGACTACTGATGAGGTAATGAAATACTACGATGAGTGGGGTGATAAAGATAAATATAATAAAGACATGGTTGATTGGAACTATACGGGACCAAAAGAAACCTCAGAAACATTTAATAAACATGAACAGAATAAAGATGTTATAATTTTTGATGCAGGTTGCGGTACTGGTTTGGTTGGGCTAGAGCTGATAAAATATGGTTTTAAAAATTTTCATGGAGCTGATTTATCTCAAACTTTATTAGATACTGTTCCAAAAGATCTTTATCAAAAATTGACGAAAGTTGACCTCAACAAAACAATTGAGACTGAAGATAATTCATATGACGCTGTTATGTGTGTTGGCACATTCACCTTCGGACATGTAAAACCAAATGCATTAGATGAATTTGTAAGAATTACAAAACCAGGTGGATTAATTTGTTTCACTATTAATGAGGGAATTTATGAGGAGTATGGCTTTGATAAAAAAATCGATTTACTTGAACAAAATAAAAAATGGAAAAAAGTTGAATTTTTTAAATCTGATTATATTGCAAGTAAAGATGTTAACGCTTGGTTAGGGCTTTATAGAGTAATATGAGATTTAATAGAAAAATAGCTCCGGATATAAAATCAAAACAAAATTTCATAACAAGAAAAAGACTAAGAGAAGATCAAATTAATTTTGATAAATTAAGATCATATCGTTTAGATAGAGTTAAAAAAGAATTAGAAAAAAATAATATAGAAGCTTGTATTTTATTCGATCCAGTAAATGTTCGTTATGCTTTAGATACTGTAAATATGAGTGTCTATAATATGCATAATTTAACAAGATATTGTTTTGTTCCAATTAATGGGCCAACTATTCTTTATGAGTATTTTAATTGTGAAATATTATCTAAACATTTAAATCTTATCGATGAAATAAGACCTTCAATCACATGGGATTACTTCAGTAATGGAGACCAAGTAAACAATCAATTATTGAAATGGGTAAATGAAGTTAAAGATCTTTCAAAAAATTATTTTAAATCTAAAAAAATTGCAATTGATGTTCTTAATGGTCCTGCTGTTACTGCTTTAAATAAAGAGGGAATTGAAGTGGTAGATGCAAAATTGATATTAGAACAAGCAAGAGTAATAAAATCTCCTGATGAATTAATTTGCATGAAAGCAGCAATAGAAGTGGCAGAAAAAGGTGTATCAAAGATGAGATCGGATCTTAAGCCAGGTATGACAGAGGATGAACTATGGTCGATTTTACATAAAACAAATATTGAAAATGGAGGTGAATGGATTGAGTGTAGGATTTTATCCTCTGGTGAAAGAACAAATCCATGGATGCAAGAGAGTAGTAATAAAGTTATGCAACAAGGAGAAATAGTTGCTTTTGACACTGATATGGTGGGTCCGTACGGATATTGTGCAGATATCTCCAGAGCATTTGTAGTGGGAAATAAATTTAATGATGAACAAAAAAAACTTTACTCAATGGCTAGAGACCAGATAGATCATAATTTTAGAATAATAAAACCAGGAATGAGTTTTAAAGAATTTGTTAAAAAATCCTGGGTTTTGTCTGATGAATATTATGGAAATAGATATTCATGCATGGTTCATGGAATTGGTTTGTGTGATGAGTGGCCTCAAATAAGATATCCAACTGATGGTGGAGAAGAAGGGGGAACTTTTGAGAAGAATATGACTATCACACTTGAAAGTTATATTGGCAGAGTTGGTGGTAAAGAAGGTGTAAAACTTGAACAACAGTACCTTGTTGGTGAAAATGGACTTGAATTGATGTCCCATCATCCGTTAGAAGATATTTAATGAAAATTATATTAGTTATGGGTTTACCTGGTGCGGGCAAAACTACCTTAGCAAATGAAATGCAGCCTCTTCTTAATGCAAAAAGATTAAATGCTGATGAGGTAAGGACAGCTGCAAATGATTGGGATTTTTCAGAAGAAGGTAGAGTTAGACAAGCAAAAAGAATGGCTGAAGCAGCGTTAAAATTAAAAAACGAAGGGCACTATGTTATAGCAGACTTTATTGCACCAACACCAGAGGCAAGAAGTTTATTTCCTGCAGATTTCGTTGTATGGGTTGATACAATTAAGGAAGGTAGATTTGAAGACACTAACCAAATGTTTAAAAAGCCTAAAAATTTTAACTATCATGTTACAACTCAAGATTCAAAAAAATGGGCGCCAAAAATAATAGAGGAGATAAAAAAATGACATACCAATGGGATAATAAAAAACCAACAGCACAAATGTTAGGGAGATGGCAACCATTTCATGATGGCCATTATACATTATTCAAAGAAATTATAAAAAAAACTGGTCAAGTCTGTATTCAAATTAGAGATGTACAAGGTGTAGATGACAATCCATTTGATTTTGAAACAGTTAAAAAAAACATCGAAGATAGATTAAATCCAGAATTTGAAGGTCAATTTAAAATAATGATGGTGCCAAATATCACAAATATTTGCTACGGTAGAGGGGTAGGATATAAAATTGAGGAAATTGTGCTAGATGAAAAAACTCAAAAAATCTCTGCAACAAAAATTAGAGCTAAAATGAGAGAAGAAGGAAAATTAAAATAAATTTTGATGAATGATAGACTAAAAACTATTGTAGATTTAGATAAATATCCTATTCATGATCTGAATTCTTCAATAATTAAAAATTTAGTAAAAAAATGCAAAGATGAGTTAGAGCAATATAGTTGCTCTACAATTCCTAACTTTATCTTACCTGAATCTTTAAGGGTAATGAATGCAGAATTAGAAAAGCAATTAGACGAAGTTTATATGTCTAAAGAAAGTATAAATGCTTATTTGTATGCTAAGGATGATCCTTCCTTATCTAAAGATCATCCCAAAAGAAACTTTATGAATAGGTATAATGGATATTTAAATTCAGACTGTTTTCCAAAAAACTCTGAAATGAAGTATCTTTACAAAACAGAGGAGCTTTTAAAATTTGTTTCTGCTTGTCTAGGAGTATCACCAATTTACAGATGGGCAGATCCGTTAGCATGTCATGCATATAACGTTATGAAACCAGATGGAATACTGCCCTGGCATTTTGATAGCTGTGAATTTACTTTAAGTTTGATGATACAAAAACCTGAAAAGGGAGGTATTTTTGAATATTGTCCCAATATAAGAGAACCAGGAAATGAAAATTTTGATGAGGTAAAAAAAGTTTTAAATGGTGATAGAAGTAGAGTTAGACAGCTTAAGTTAGAGCCTGGAGATTTACAGATATTTAAAGGAAGGTTTACATTACATAGAGTAACAAAAGTTAAAGGTAAGAAATCAAGATATATGTGCATTCCAGCATATGTTTTAGACCCATATAGAGTGAACACTCCAGAACATTCTAAAGCCATATATGGTAAAGTTTTACCAATTCATATAGAAAGAAATCAAGCTAGATCCGACGGATTAATTGATTAAATGCAAAGTAATATAAAAATAAAAAAAATAAATAAAGAAATTTCATCAATAATTATAGATGAACAAAAAACTTATAATTCTTTATCATTTAAAAATCTTACAGATTTATTAAAAACATTAAAAAAATTAGATGCAGATAAAAAAATAAAAGTAATAATTTTAGAAGGAGCAGGAAAAGGTTTTAGTGCAGGACATAATTTAAAGGAAGTTCGAGGATTAAAAAAAAGAAAC
Source organism: uncultured Pelagibacteraceae bacterium (assembly GCA_902517615.1). Lineage (GTDB taxonomy): Bacteria > Pseudomonadota > Alphaproteobacteria > Pelagibacterales > Pelagibacteraceae > Pelagibacter. Next base: position 19,487 of record CABYCY010000010.1, on the reverse strand, counting down.
AAATACCTAAAATTATTTAATCTTTGCTCTAAAGTAATGATCCAAATTGTTGAAGGTAAAAAACCTGTGATTGCTAAAGTTCATGGAGCTGCTTTTGCAGCAGGCTGTCAGCTAGTTGCAAGTTGTGATTTAGCATATAGCACTAACAGCAGTATGTTTGCAACACCAGGTGTTAATATAGGTTTATTTTGTAGTACACCAATGGTTGCAGTGAGTAGAAAAATTAACAGGAAACCAATGATGAAAATGCTATTAACTGGAGAACCAATTAAAGCAAACTATGCAAAGGAAATTGGTTTGATTAATGATAGTTTTTCAAAATCAAAATTAAATAATGAAGTTTTAAAAGTTGCAAAAAAAATTGCATCAAAATCAAATCTAACAATTAAAATTGGTAAACAAGCTTTTTATAAGCAATTAGAAATGCCACTTAGAAAAGCATATGCTTATACTAGTAAAATGATGACCATTAATATGATGGCAATGGATGCAAAAGAAGGTATCTCAGCTTTTCTAGAAAAAAGAAAACCTAATTGGAAAAATAAATAATGTTAAATAAAAAAAATATTTTAATTTTTATTTTTGTTATTTTTGGAATGTATTTTATTATGAGTTTTAACGATCACAATTTTAAAAGAGCTGTTGACGCATGTCTTGCTGGTAGTCAAAAGTTATCTGAGTCAAAAATTACAGATTTAGAAGAAGCAAAAAAATTTTGTGAGGAACAGATTAAAAAAAATAAGTAAGGAGTAATAAAAAGTATGGATAAATCATGTTGTGGTCCCGGTTATGCCAGTCCATCAGAAGCAATAAAGGCACCTAATGAAAAACTTTTATACACAATTGCTATTTATACAGGTACAGGAATTCAAAAACCTGATTATCTTGCTACTATCGATGTTGATCCAAATAGTCCAAATTATTCAAAAGTTATTCACCGTCTTGAAATGCCGGGAATAGGAGATGAGCTTCATCATATGGGGTGGAATGCTTGTTCGTCATGTCATGGAGACTCTGGTATGAGTAGAAAATACCTTTTAGTACCCGGTGTAAGATCAAATAATATTCATATAATAGATACGGCAAGTGACCCAAGAGCTCCTAAAATTCATAAAATAGTTAAAGGTTCAGAAATTAAATCAAAAACTAATTTGTCTGGGCCACATACTGTTCACTGCTTAGGTTCAGAGATTATTATTTCTTTTTTAGGTAACGCTAGAGGTGAGGCTCCAGGCGGATATTTACACTTAAATAAAGATTTTGAAATTGTTGGCAGATGGGAAAACTCTATGGGCGATATTCCTTTTAGCTATGATTTTTGGTATCAACCAAGACATAACGTGATGATAAGCTCAGAGTGGGCAGCACCAAATACTTTCATGCCAGGTTTTGATTTAGAAGAGGTAGGACATTTAAAGTATGGTCGTAGATTGCATGTCTGGGATTTCAAAAAAAAGGAACCAATTGAAACTATGTATCTTGGAGAAGATGGTCTTATTCCCTTAGAAGTAAAATTTATGCATAACCCTGATAGCACTCATGGATTTTGTGGAGCAGCTTTAAGTGCAAATGTTATCCATTTTTGGAAATCTAAAGAAGGAAAATGGGAATGGGAAAAAATTATAGATGTTGCAAACGAACCACATCCTGAATGGCCTATTCCTGTACCTGGAGTGATGTCAGCTATACTTGTATCAATGGATGATAAATATCTTTATCTGAATAATTGGCTCCACGGAGATATGAGACAGTATGATATTTCAGATCCTCATAATCCTAAATTAACGGGCCAGGTATGGATGGGAGGTCTTTTGGGCAAAGCACCTGTTATAAATGGCGTAAAGATTGCAGGTGGTCCACAAATGTATCAGCTGTCTTTAGATGGAAAGCGTATGTATGTCACGACTTCATTATTTTCAACTTGGGACAATCAGTTTTATCCTGAAATTCGTAAACAAGGAGGTGCAATGATAATGATTGATTGCGATGTAGAAAATGGTGGGATGAAAATCAATAAGGATTTTATAGTTGATTTTGGTAAAGAACCAAATGGACCAAGCAGGTGTCATGAAAGCAGATATCCAGGTGGAGATTGCACAAGCGATATATGGCTTTAATGCAGATCACAATCTCAAATCGTAAGAATAGTGTTTACAAAGTTTCAGGACGAATGCCTTTACTTAAAGAATTAAGAGACCAAGGAGTTGATTTACCATACGGATGTGAGTATGGAGGATGTATCACATGTGCAGCAAAATTAATTAAAGGTGAAGTAGATCAGCGTTCACAAGTTGCGCTTAACAATAGACAAATCAATAATGGCTATATAATTTTATGTGTTGCCAAACCTAAAACAGATTGCACAATTGAAATTGGTGTTGAGAGTCATGATAAACTTTATCGCAATCCTTTTCTTGACCCACTTGCACCACATGAGTTAAAAGCTGATATTGCCAGTAACAAAAATAAAAAAAAATAAAAGAAATGAATCATAATGAACCTTATAGTGATGAGTATTTAAAAGATATTCTTAGCTCAGTTAAAACTATTGCAATGGTAGGAGCAAGTCCTGATAAAACAAAGTTTAGTTATGGGGTTTTAAGAGTATTGCACGAAACTGGCTATAATATGATTCCTGTCAATCCGCGCCCAGGTATAACAGATATTAGAGGATTAAAAGTTTATCCTGATTTAAAAGCAATTGATAAACCTGTTGATATGGTAGAGGTATTTAGAAAGCCAGAAGATTTATACTCAATCGCTGAAGAGGCAATTGCTATAAATGCAAAAGTTTTATGGGGGCAAATTGGTGTTATAAATCACGATGCTGCTAAGTTAGCTGAAGAGGCAGGTCTTAAGGTAGTGATGAATAGATGTCCAAAAATTGAGCTATTTAGACCATTCTGGAAACCTCGACTTGATCTTAAAATTTAAAACTTCTAAATTTAGAATTAAATATTTTTATGAATAAAGTATTAAAATTCTTGGATAATACTTTTTTAGATTTAGGTCGTCAGTTTAAATTGACTTATTTGCCACCATTAATGGTTTATATGGCCGCTGGTATTTCTGGATTAACTGGAATTGTTGGAACATTCTTTGTCAAAGATTATTTAAATTTATCAGCAGCTTTCCTTGCTGGATTAGGTTTTTGGGCGGGTATTCCTTGGGCATTAAAAATGCCATTAGGTCATTTAGTTGATCTTATTTGGGAAAGAAAAAACTATATGGTTTATTTTGGAGCATCATTAATTGCTTTAAGTTTACTAATTATGTATGGACTTATTATCCATACTGAGGATATGGCTCAGATATTTCCAGTAGAAACGTGGTTTGTAATTAGCGTGATTTTAGCTCCTGTTGGTTATGTGGTTCAAGATGTTGTTGCAGATGCCATGACTGTAGAGGCTGTACCTTTAATCGATGAGTCAGGAAATGATTATTCCAGAGATCAAATTAAAATAATGCATACAACAATGCAAACACTTGGTCGGTTTGCAATTATTGGTGGAACAGTTCTTGTAGCATTAGTTAATGTAATTTTGTTCAGAGATGTAGAAAGTTTAGAGCAGGCCGATAAGATAAATTTATACGGAACTATTTATCTTTACGCTCTTGTAATCCCTTTTGTTTCTATTTTGGGTGTAATTTTCGCTAATTATTTAAGGCACAAAAAAATGCAGAATTTAAAATCCCAAGGTTTAGAATTTAAAGATGAAAGAGGAAATGAGAAAACAAAAGTAAATTGGTGGATTTTAGGTGGTAGTTTAATTTTTGTTATTTTTACCTTATCTGTTGGTTCTTTTAATGTGCCATTTGCTCAAGAGATTGTTTTTTTAGGTTCGGTTATAATTATTCTATTTTTAATGTTTAAACTCATCAAAGAGTTGCCCGAAGAATTAAGACTAACAATTGTTGGCACAGCTGTAATTATTTTTATATTTCGAGCTATGCCAGGACCAGGGCCAGGTCTTACTTGGTTTGAGATTGATGTGCTTGAATTTAATGAGCAGTTTTTCTCAATTTTATCATTGCTTGCATCAATTTTAACATTAGCTGGAATTGTTTTGTTAAGACCATTTATGGCAAATAATTCAATTGCTAAAATTATTGTTGTCCTAAGTATTGCAGGAGCCGTTTTATTTTTACCAAGTGTTGGAATGTACTATGGTTTTCATAACTGGACCTCCTCTTTAACTGGAGGTGTAGTAGATGCAAAATTTATTGCTTTAATTAATACAGCATTAGAATCTCCTTTAGGACAAGTGTCAATGATACCTTTACTTGCTTGGATAGCAAAAAATGCTCCAGCACATTTAAAAGCAACTTTTTTTGCAGTTTTTGCATCTTTTACAAATCTCGCTTTATCTGCAAGTTCATTGGGAACAAAATATTTAAATGAAATATTTACTGTAACAAGAGAGGTTAAGGATAAAGTTTCTGGTGAAATTCAAACAACAGCTGATTATTCTGAACTTGGAATTTTATTAATTGTTGTAACACTTTTTACTTTAATTCTTCCGATCGTATTTGTTTTTATAATTAATAATAGTAAATACAAAACGACAGAGTAAAAACTTAAAAATATGAAAAAAGTTTTTTTAGTTTATGGACACTATAATGATAGTTCATTTAATGCATCAATTCGAGATGAGTTTGTTAAACAATCAAAATCAAATGGAAATCAGGTTGATGTAGTTGATCTATATAAGGAGAAATTTAATCCTGTTTTTGCGGGTGAGGAGCCTGATCAAGAAGTTTTAGATCATAGAAAAAGAATTGAGGAGTGTGATACTATTGTACTGATTGCTCCAATTTGGAATTTTAGAATGCCAGCGATTGTTGAAGGATGGATTGATAAAGTGCTAGCACCGCCATGGGCTTTTAGATTTAAACAGTTAGTAGGAAACTATGGTTATCCAATTGGAAACTTAAAAGATAAAAAAGCTATAATTTTTTGTACTTATGGTTCACCAAGATTAGCGATTACTACTTTTTTTTTAAATTTACCAATTAGAAGATTAAAAAGAGGAGTATTTCATATGTGTGGCATATATAACATTGTCTATAGGAGATATTTTGCAGTACCATTCGTGAGTGATGCAAAGAGACAAGAATTTTTAAGAGATGTTAGAAAAACTGCTGATAATCTTTAAAGCTGTATTTTTATTTTTTTTCTTTATATCATTCTCTCATGCTGAATTATTAAGTCCTAATAACACCATAAGCCCTAAAGATGTTGTCAAAATTCAACTTAGCGGACTTCAACAAAATGATCTTGAATATAAGGATAGTGGTATCGAACAAACATGGAAATTTGCTCATCCTAATAACAAAAGAGTAACAGGACCGTTAAGCAACTTCAAGATGATGATAAAAAGTGACTCTTATGGAATGATGATTAATCACTTAAGTCATACAATCGCTGAACTAGGAAGTAGTGACAAATGGGCTCAATTTGAAGTAATCATTCTTGATAAAGATAAGATTTACCACAAATTTAATTGGCAGGTTGAAAAATACACCTTAGATGGAAGTTTAAAAGACTGTTGGTTAACCACAATGGTATCCAGCCCAATCCCTCTTGGAAGCTCAATTTGATTATCCACATATACATTTTTGTTTCGTAACAATTAAAAATTTAGTAGTAATCGCATAATGAAAACAAAAACTAAAGTTGTGGTAGTTGGTGGAGGAGTTGTAGGGGTTAGTGCACTTTATCACTTAGCAAAAAAAGGCTGGTCTGATGTCGTTTTGGTTGAAAGAAAAGAATTAACCTCAGGATCTACTTGGCATGCCGCTGGTTTGCTGCCGCTTTTTAATATGAGTTACTCTGTAGGACAACTTCATAAATATGCAGTTAATCTTTACAAAACATTAGAAGAGGAAACTGGAAAAAATGTTGGCTTTAGTGTTGTTTCAAATATTCGTTTAGCAAGTACAAAAGATAGAATGGATGAGTATCATCAATATGCAGGTGTTGCTCGAACTATTGGAGTAGACGTAAAATTTTTGACACCACAACAAGTAAAAGAAATTTGGCCTTTATGTCATACAGATGATTTAGTAGGCGCAATACAACACCCAGAGGATGGATATATTCAACCAGCAGACTTAACGCAAGCATTAGCAACAGGCGCAAGGAATAGAGGAGCAGAAATTTATAGAAACACAACTGTTCTATCAATGAGACAAACAAAAGATGGATGGGTTGTTGAAACAGATAAGGGATCAATAGAATGCGATCATGTTATTTCGTGCTCTGGAAATTTTGCACGACAAACTGGTGAAATGGTAGGACTAGATATACCAGTGATCCCAGTTGAACATCAATACATTGTTACTGAAGCACATCCTGAAATTCAGAAAAGAAAAAAAGATGGTTTACCAGAAATGGGAGTTCTAAGAGACAGTGATAGCAGATGGTACATGAGAGAAGAAGCTGGAGGTTTAATATTAGGACCGTATGAAGATGGTGCGCCAGCATGTTATGTTGAGGGACCCTCAAAAAATTCAGAGTATGAGTTATTTCAAGAAGATTTAGATAGATTAGCTCCACATATCGAAGGAGCAATACATAGAGTGCCTGCGTTTGGAGAAGTAGGAGTTAAAAAGGTTTATAACGGAGCAATCTGTTATACTCCTGATGGAAATCCTATAGTTGGACCAGCTTGGGGACTTAAAAATTTTTGGATAAATGAAGGACATAGTTTTGGAATAACAGCAGCTGGAGGCGCTGGCTGGCAATTAGCAGAATGGATCGTTGATGGAGAGCCTACAATTGATATGTTAGGAGTTGAACCAAGACGTTACGGAAATTATGCAACTAAATCTTACTTAAAAGAAAAAAATGAAGAAGCTTATAGTCATGTTTTTATAGTCCATTACCCAGATGAAGAAAGACCTGCGGCTAGACCATTAAGAACAGCTCCTTGTTATGAACGAATGAAAAACTTGGGTGCAGTTTTTGGTCAGAAATTTGGATGGGAAAGACCAAACTTTTTTGCAACAGATGGAATGGAACAAAAAGATGATTGGTCGTTCAGAAGATCAAAATGGTTTGATGCTGTTAAAAAAGAGTGCCAAAATGTAAAAGAAAACGTGGGTTTGTTAGATATGACTGCTTTTGCAAAATGTAGAATTAAAGGACCTAAAGCCGAGGAATTCCTTGATTATTTGGTTGCTAATAAACTTCCAAAAAAAATTGGAAGAATAAATTTATGCCATGCCCTGAATACCAAGGGAGGAGTTCATTCTGAATTTACAATAATGAAAGAGGCAGAGAATAGTTATTATTTAGTTTCTGCAGGAGCAAATTTAAGATTAGATCACGACTGGATTCAAAAATGGATGCCTGATGATGGTTCGGTAATTTTTGAAGATCTAACAAACAGTACTGGAGTTTTAGTTGTAGCAGGTCCAAAAGCTAGACAATTATTGCAGAAAGTTTCAACAGATGATTTCTCTAATGAGAATTTTAAATGGCTTACATCTAAAAATGTAAATATTGGGTATGCTCCGGTAAATGCGATGAGAGTAAATTTTGTTGGTGAACTTGGTTGGGAATTACATCATCCAATTGAATATCAAAATCATATATTTGATAAATTAATGGAGGCTGGTAAGGATTTAGGAATAAAACCTTTTGGCATAAGGGCAATGAATAGTTTGAGGGTAGAAAAATCTTATAAACTAGTTGGTACAGAACTTTCAATTGAATATTCACCTTATGAGTCTGGTTTAGATAGATTTATTCATCCAAATAAAGGTAATTTTATTGGATTAGAAGCTCTTAATAAATGGAGAGAAAAAGGTTTTGATAATAAATTAGTGACTTTAGAAGTTCATAATACTAAAGATGCAGACGTATTAGGAAATAATCCAATTTTTAAAGATGGTAAGGTAGTTGGTAGAGCTACTGGTGGAGAGTTTGGTTTTAGACTAGATAAATCAATAGCTCTAGCAATGGTAAAACCAGATTGTTCGAATGTGGGCGACAAATTACAAGTTGATATACTAGGTGAAATGTACGACGCTACAGTATTGGATGAAAGTCCATATGATTCAGAAAACAATTTATTGAGAGCATAATGAAAATTTTAGTCGCTGTAAAAAGGGTTATTGATTACAACGTTCAAATCAGAGTTAAAGAGGATGGTACTGGAGTAGTTACAGATAATGTAAAAATGTCGACCAATCCACCAGATGATAACGCAATAGAGGAAGCAGTTAAAATTAAAGAGTCTGGTAAAGCTAGTGAAGTTGTTGCTGTAACAGTTGGTGAAGAAAAAGCACAAGAAACTGTCAGAAAAGCATTAGCTGTTGGTGCAGATAGAGGAATTCACGTAAAATCAGATGTTATGCTAGAGCCATTAGCAGTATCAAAAATTTTACAAAAAATTGTAGAAAAAGAAAAACCTGATTTGGTTTTCATGGGAAAACAAGCAATAGATGATGATTGTAATCAAACTGGTCAAATGTTAAGTGCTTTATTAAATTGGCCTCAAGCAACATTTGCTTCAAAAATTGAAGTGAAGGAAAATAAATTGGAAGTAACTAGAGAAATTGATGAAGGTCTTGAAACAATAGAAATTAATACACCAGCTATCGTAACATGTGATCTAAGACTTAATGAGCCTAGATATGCTTCATTACCAAATATAATGAAGGCAAAGAAAAAACCAATTGAAGAAATAATAGCATCAGATTTAGGTGTAGATACAACTCCAAGACTTGAACAAATTAAAGTTGAAGAGCCCCCTAAAAGGAAAGCAGGAATTAAGGTTGCAAGTGTTGCAGAACTAGTTCAAAAATTAAAAAATGAAGCAAAGGTTATATAATGGCAGTTTTACTTATAGCAGAACATAACAATAAAGAATTGAGACCATTTACTTTAAACGCTGCTACTGCTGCTTCTCAAATTGATACAGAAGTTCATGCTGTTATTATTGGCCATAATAGTGGCGATGCTGCAAAAAAATTATCTGAACTTCCATTGATCAAAAAGGTACTAAATGCTGAAGCACCGCATTATGAAAATTTTACAGCAGAAAATTTTGCTCCTGTAATAATTAAACTTGCAGAAAATTATTCTCACATCATTTGTTCTGCTAATACATTCGGTAAAAATTTAATGCCAAGAATTGCAGCTCATTTAGATACTTCACAAGTGAGTGATATAATTAAAGTAATTTCGGCAGATACTTTTTTAAGACCAATTTATGCTGGTAATGCTTTTGCAACAATAAAAAGTAACGATACAAAAAAATGCGTAACTATCAGACCAACTTCTTTTGACCCATGTGAGAGCACAGGAGGTTCTGCACCAATAGAAAATGTAGAGGGAAGTGAAGAATTTTCAAATACTAAATTTATAAAGAGAGAAGAAATAAAATCTGATAGACCCGAACTTGGTACCGCGAGAATTGTTGTTTCAGGTGGTAGAGGAATGCAGAGTGGAGATAATTTTAAGTTGATTACAGAAGTTGCTGACAAACTAGGTGCTGCAATAGGTGCTTCAAGAGCAGCAGTAGACGCTGGTTATATAAGTAATGATCATCAAGTTGGTCAAACAGGAAAAGTTGTTGTACCAGACTTATATATAGCTATAGGAATTTCTGGTGCGATACAACATTTAGCAGGAATGAAAGAGAGCAAAGTAATAGTTGCAATTAATAAAGATGGGGAAGCACCAATTTTTAGTGTTGCGGACTATGGTTTAGAGGCTGATTTATTTGAAGCTCTTCCTCAGTTTATGGAAGAGTTGAACAAATTAAACACTATACAAAAATAATCCTTACAGTTAAAAACTAGATTATGTCTAGAGAATCGATGGAATATGATGTTGTAATCATAGGTGGAGGACCATCAGGTTTATCAACAGCAATAAAATTAAAACAATTAGATCCAAATCTCAATGTTTGCTTGCTTGAAAAGGCATCAGAGATTGGCGCACATATTTTAAGTGGTAATGTTTTTGAAACACGTGCGCTAGATGAATTATTGCCTAATTGGAGAGAACTTAATTCTCCAATTAAAACAAAAGTAACCAAAGAAAAATTTTTATTTTTGGGAAAAACTAAGTCATTAAGTTGGCCAACATGGCTTCTTCCAACGGTTCAACAAAATCATAAAAATTATATTATAAGTTTAGCAAATTTATGTAGATGGCTTGCTGAACAAGCTGAAAATTTAGGTGTAGAAATTTTTCCAGGATTTCCAGCGAGTGAAATTTTATATAATGAAGATGGGTCTGTTAAAGGTGTAGCAACTCAAGATATGGGTATAGACAAAGAAGGAAATAAAAAAGATAGTTTTGAACCTGGTATTGAACTTTTAGGCAAAGTAACTGTTTTTGCGGAAGGTTGTAGAGGCCACTTAGGAAAACAACTTATTGAAAAATTTGAATTAAACAAAGGTAAAGATCCTCAACAATATGGAATTGGTTTTAAAGAAATTTGGGAAATAGAAGATAAAAATCATGAAGAAGGTTTAGTTATGCATACAGCTGGGTGGCCACTAGATAAAAGTACTTATGGTGGTAGTTTTATGTATCATGCAGAAAATAAACAAGTTTTTTTAGGATATGTAATCGGTTTAGATTACAAAAATCCTCATTTATCTCCTTATGATGAATTTCAAAGATTTAAAACACACCCTGCAATTAAAAAAATTATAGAGGGAGGAAAAAGAATTTCTTATGGAGCGAGAGCATTAATTGAAGGTGGACTTCAGAGTTTACCAAAAATGTTTATGCCCGGAGCTTTATTAGTCGGTTGTGATGCTGGAACATTGAATATGCCCAAAATCAAAGGCTCACATACTGCAATGAAAAGCGGAATGATTGCAGCTGAAACTATTAATGAGCATCTTAAAGAAAATAAAAATTTATCAATCTATGAAGATAAATTTAAAAATAGCTGGTTACATAAAGAGTTATATGAGGCTCGAAACGTAAAACCTAGTTTTAGTTGGGGATTAATTTTAGGAATAATTTTTACAGGTATTGATCAAATTTTATTTAGGGGCAAACTTCCATTTACTTTAAAGCACAAACATGCCGATCATGAAACACTAAAACCTGCAGATCAAATGCCTAAAATAGATTATCCAAAATATGATAATGTTATTACTTTTGATAAAACAAGTTCGGTATATCTTACTGGAACAAATCATTCTGATAATCAGCCAGTTCATTTAAAACTTAAAGACCCCAATTTACCAATTAATTATACTTTAGAAAAATTTGATGAGCCTGCTCAAAGATATTGTCCCGCAGGTGTATATGAAGTTCAAAAAGAAAATGATGTAAATAAATTTGTAATTAACTCTCAAAACTGTATCCATTGTAAAACTTGCGATATTAAAGAGCCTTCTCAAAATATAACTTGGGTTACTCCAGAAGGTAGTGGTGGACCAAGATATGGTAATATGTAATTTATGATAAATCTATTGCAAATTTCTTTAGAGTTTCAATAGGGATGTGTTTTAGAGTATTTTTATGAGTTCTTTTTAGAAATAGTGGACATCCTTTACCTGCCTCAACAGCTTTGGCATACCAACTAGCACATACACACCATCCATCTCCATCCTTTAAACCTGGAAAACCAAATTCTGGGCGCGGTGTTATTAAATCATTTCCTGCTTCTTTTAACCATTCCAAAAACTCAGTTGTTACTTTTGCACAAACAGTATGAACACCGTGATCATTTTTATCTGTATTACAACAACCATCTCTAAACCATCCAGTCAATGGATCATTGGAACATTCTTCTAAATCTTCATCTAGAACATTTTTTTGTTTTTTTAATTCCATTAATTAAAACTGATTATCCGTAAATGTTAAAAATGTTTTCATCTATTTTAGCATTAAAAGAAATAGATCTTCTTTCTTCTTCAGAATTCTTAAATGGATATACAACATGCATCATGTAATTTGGAAAAAAATAAAAATCACCTACTTTTGGTTCAATTGTATATGTAGAATTATTTAAAAACATTCTTGATCCATGTATTAATTGCAAATTTCCACCTTTATAAGTTTTATTTTCTTTTTCCTGAACATGTTTACCTAGTAACTTTGGAACTTTTAAAAAACCTGCTCCTGAAATATGTCCACCATGCCAATGAACAGGGTTGTATTCATTCTTAAACTGACGAACAATCCAACTTTCTATTATCTGAAATTTTGTTATTTTTTCTCCTAACTCAGCCGCTATCCACTTTCCAACATTTAAACCTAAAAAATTTCCCCATCCAGATTTTTGCATTATGCTAGGTTCTAATTTTATTTCTTGAGTAACATCACCAACAAGTTGATTGCCATGGTTTAGTTTTTTAGATAATTCAGAGTCTTTCGTTACATTTTCAACATAATCATTGATTTGATTTAATATATCATCTGGTATTTTAACTTTAAGTATTGATGGACCAAACTGTTTTATTATTTCGAAATTTTCTTTTTTATCCATTAAATTTTTGTTGGATTGGGCTGTCCTTTATAAATTTTTTCAGGATCAAATTTCTTTTCTTTTTCTAAAAATTTCATTTCTACTTTACGTCCATTTTCAATTGGCCCCATGGGTATAGATCTATAAAAACAAGATCGATATCCTACATGACAACTAGCACCATCACCGATATCAACGGTCATCCAGATTGAATCTTGATCGTCATCTATTCTTATTTCTATAACTTTTTGAGTAAAACCACTTGTTTTACCTTTATGCCAAATAGCTTTTCTTGATCTACTAAAATAATGTGCTTCCTTTGTCTCTATTGTTTTTTTTAACGCTTCAATATTCATATATCCATGCATTAAAACATCGGTAGTTTTAGAGCACATTGTTATAACTGGGATTAGACCATCATTATCAAATTTAGGGGAAAGAAGATTCCCTTCTTCAATTTCGTAGATATTTTCTCTTTTTTTGAACATATTAGGTGATTATGTAGCACATATATCAATATATTAAATATTTTTAAAATGAGGTATTTACTGTATAAAAAAGCGCTATGAAATTAGTAAAAGATACAGACGACAAAAAAATAAACCAAAAACATGTTTCTGACACAGAAGCTGAAGAAGCAATTAGAACAATTTTATCTTGGATGGGTGAAGACCCTAAAAGAGAAGGTTTATTAGAAACTCCTAAAAGAGTTATAAAAGCTTTCAAAGAATATTTTCAAGGTTATCATGAGGATGCAACAAAAGTATTAAACAAAACTTTTGGTGATGTTGAAGGTTACAGCGATATGGTAGTTCAAAAAAATATTTCAGTACAAAGTCATTGTGAACATCATATGGCTCCAATTATAGGAAAAGCTCATGTCGCTTATATACCTAATGAAAGAGTTGTAGGATTAAGTAAAATTGCAAGGGTAGTTGAAATATTTTCAAAAAGACTACAGACTCAGGAAAGATTAACAGTACAAATAGCAAATACTTTAATGAATTCGTTAGATGCGAAAGGTGTGGCTGTTACGATCGATTCAACCCACCAGTGTATGACAATGAGGGGTATAAAAAAAGAACAGGCAACAACGGTAACTAATTTTTATCTAGGCCAATTCAAAGAAGATTTAAGTTTTCAAAATAGATATTTACGATTTATTAGCACTACGTTAAAAGACTAATGTGTCTGATCAATTTAAAGCAATAGTCCTTAAACAAGAAGGCGAAAACTTTACTCGGGAGGTAAAATCTCTTGATAAAAATTTCTTAAAACATGGTGATGTCACTGTCAAAGTAGATTATTCTGATTTAAATTTTAAAGATGGAATGATTCTAAAGAATGGAGGACGTTTAGTTAAAGAATTTCCTCATATTCCAGGAATAGATTTTTCAGGAAAAGTTATTGAAAGTGAAAATTCAAAATTTAAAGAAGGAGATGAAGTAATTTTAACTGGTTTTAGAGTTGGAGAGGTGTTCTATGGAGGTTATTCACAAATTGCAAAAGTAAATGCAGATTTTTTAATAAAAAAACCTGATAGCTTGACAAATAAACAAGCTATGATTTTGGGAACAGCAGGTTTAACTTCTTTAATGAGTGCATTTGCCATTCAAGCAAGAGAAAGTATTTTATTAGGAGAGAAGGTTAATGATGTGCTAGTCACTGGTGCAACTGGCGGAGTTGGAAGTGTAGCGGTTATGGCTTTAACTAAATTAGGATACAATGTAACAGCAGTTACTGGAAAGGATTCTAAATCAGATTATTTAAAATCATTAGGAGCTAAAAACATTATAAATAGGGCTGAATTTGATAAAGATCCAAGACCAATAGATAAAGGTTTATGGGACGGAGTAGTTGATACAGTTGGTGGAAAAATATTAGCAAATGCAATTGCTCAAACTAGAGCAAACGGAATAATTGCAGTTTGTGGAAATGCAAATAGTAACGAGCTAAATACAAATCTACTTCCATTTATGTTAAGAGGAATTAAAGTTTGGGGAATGGACTCCGCAAATTGTAGTATTAAAAGAAGAGAGTTTATTTGGGCAGAAGCGTCAAAATTAATAGATTTTGATTTACTAGAAAAATCAGTTTTAACAGTAAGTTTAGAAGAATTGATTGAAACTTATCCAAAAATTTTAAAAGGTGAAATTTCTGGAAGAGTATTAGTTGATTTAAATAAATAATGGATTGGGATAAATTAAAAATTTTTCATGCAGTTGCAGAAGCAGGAAGCTTCACAAATGCTACAATAAATTTAAACTTAAGCCAATCTGCAATAAGCAGACAAATACAATCATTGGAACAGGATTTGAAAGTTCAACTATTTGAAAGACATGCAAGAGGATTGACACTTACTGAAAATGGAGAATATGTTTTTAAAACAGCTCATGAAGTTATTAGTAAGCTTAAAGAGGTAGAAACTTCTTTAGGGGATCAAAAAAATAAACCAACAGGTAAATTAACTATAACCACTGTAAGAAGTTTTGGTACTCACTGGTTAACTCCAAGAATTCAGGAATTTATGAGATTAAATCCTGAAATTGAAATTGAATTAGTTTTTGATGATAAGGAATTAGATTTAAGCACTAGACAGGCTGATATTGGTATTTTTATGAGAAGACCAAAACAACTTAACTATATTCAAAAAAAACTAGTTGATATTAAATATTATATTTACGGTTCAAATAAATATTTAGAGAAAAATGGAATGCCAAAAACAGTTAATGATTTAAGCAAGCATAAATTTATTTCATTCGGGAAAGGAGCACCTTCGCCAGTTTATAATCCTGATTGGGCACTAAAAATTGGAATGCATGATGGAAAAAAAAGAAAAACAATAATGAAAGTTAATAGTGTAATGGGATTATTATTAGCAGTTGAATCTGGTGTTGGTTTAGCTGCATTACCAGAATACTTAGTATCGAATTCTAACAATGTTATAAAAGTACTCCCTAAAATAGAAGGACCTATTACAGAAGCGCATTTTGTGTATCCTCAGTCCTTAAAAAATACAGCCAGAGTTCAGGCTTTTAGAAACTTCCTTTTCAGTAAAATTGGAGACTGGAAATAGTCGATAAGCTTAAATTTAATAAATCTAAAAATACACAACCTGCGACACTATTGCGATTGATAATCATTCTCATTGAGAATAGTTCTCATTCTCAAAATAACCCAAAAATTAGGAGATTGAGATAAATGAAAAAAATATCAATTTTTGCATTAATAACAGTATTATTTACATCTACTTTTGCTCTAGCAGCTGGTGAAGTAAATATTTTTAATGCAAGACACTATAAAGCTGATTCTGAACTGTATGGAAAATTTACAGCAGCTACAGGAATTAAAGTAAATTTAATTAATGGTAAATCAGGAGCCTTAGAAAAAAGAATAGCCGAAGAAGGAGTAGATTCTTCAGCTGATCTTTATATCACTGCGGATGCTGGAAGATGTGGCGCAATGGAAGCTAAAGGTTTGCTTCAAGGTGGATTATCATCTGCAACAATCAAAGCATCTGTTCCAAAAAATTTTAGAACTAATAAATGGGTTGGAGTAGCAAAAAGAGCAAGAATTATTTATTACTCACCTGAAAGAGTAAGTGGAGCTGAATTATCTGGTTTAACTTACGAAGGTTTAGCTGATCCAAAATGGAAAGGTAGACTAGTTATTAGAAAATCAAGTAACATTTATAATAAATCTCTTGTAGCTTCATTAATTGAAAATAATGGAAAAAAAGCTACAGCTGAATGGGCAAAAGGTGTTGTTGCTAATATGGCTAGAGATTCAAAAGGTAATGATAGAGCGCAGATTATGGCAGTAGCTGCAGGAGAAGCTGATATTGCTGTAGCAAATACATATTATCTTGCTCTAATGTTATCTGGAAATAAAGGAGCTGAACAACAAGCAGCTGCAAAAAAAGTTAAAGCGTTTTTCCCTAACCAGCAAGGTAGAGGTACACACATGAATATTAGTTGTGCTGCCCTTGTTAAGGGTGCGCCTAACAAAGCAAATGCAATTGCACTTGTTGACTTTTTATTATCACCAGAATCTCAGGAACACTTTACGAATAATACGTTTGAGTTTCCAATGATAGGTGGTGTTTCTCCAAGTCCATTAGTAGTAAATAATTTAGGGTTAGATTTTAAACAAGATCTAGCAACTAAAGTTTCTAGTTATGGAAAAAATCAGGCTGCTGCTTTAGAAGTAATGACTGCAGCAGGTTGGAAATAAGGAACGAGTGAAAAAGAATTTATTTAATTTTAATTTAAATAATTCTTCTGATACGAGCGGTTCACCTGGGGGTCAGATAACATGTGAACCATGCTCGTCAGAGTGTGAAAAAATTAAAATAAAAATAAATAATAGAAAATTATCAGAGATTAAAAAAGAAGAGGCTCTAGACATCCTCACTCCTTTTAAATAATGATATTTTTTTCTTATAAAGAAACGTGCTCACTATCTCTCCATCAGGATTCTTACCCTTTCCTGATTAGTTAGTGAGCACTCAAATTACTTTTGTAAAATTCCTAATTATACTGTTAAGTCAAGGTTTTAACTAATTTGAGAGCTACTTTTTCCAAAAGTGAAAAATTTATGCTATCTTTAGTCTTTTATGTTTAAGTATTTAAATGTATGGTTTTTATCATCTTTTTTAGTCTCTATAGGTGTATTAATTCCAATCATTACAGTTTTTTTTAGTTTTTTTGAAGAAACTTCAAATTATTACGATATTTTGAAAGATACTTTCTTATTCGAATACGTCTTCAATTCTATAACACTTTTAATAAGTGTTTTAATATTAACTTTTTTAATAGGAACTACCTGTGCTTATTTGGTTTCTTTCTATGAATTTCCTTTTAGTAATTTTTTTAAATGGGCTCTGATACTTTCTTTTGCTGTACCTCCATATATTTATGCATATTCGTTAACTGCTTTTTTTGAAAATTATGGCACTGCTTTTACAATTTTAACCAATTTGTTTGGCGAAGGCGAGTACAACAAAAATATTCCTAAGTTTGATGGTTTATTTGGAGCAGTACTTTCACTTTCATTTTCTTTGTTTGCATACGTTTATATTTTATCTAGAGCATCATTTTTATATCAGTCTCAAAACCTAATTGAATTGGGTAGAAGTCTAGGTTTTACAAAATTCAAATCTTTGTACTCTTTGATATTACCTGCAGCTAGACCAGCAATTGTTGCTGGTTTATCGCTTGTAGCAATGGAAACATTAGCTGAATTTGGGGCAGTAGATTTTTTTTCTATAAATACTTTAACAACTGGAATTTATAACTCTTGGATATCATTTGATGACTTAGCGTTTTCAAAATCTTCTTTTGATGAAAAAGATTGAACTCTTTTTGCTGTACTATAGTTTTTACTAAATAATGCTTGTCTAATTTTAACAATCTCTTCAACTGTTAGCTCGGCGTTACTTGATGAGACAAAAAATAGGCTTAAAATTGAGAATAAAATTATTTTAATATATTTTTTTATGTGATTAAATAAATTATGCATGCAACAAATACCCTAACAGAGTATGGCATTATATCAAAAGCGCTACATTGGCTCAGCGCAATTATACTTTTTATACAAATACCTTTGGGTTTTTATCTAGTTGATTTAGATTTTGGTGAACAAAGAATAACTATTGAAGATATACACGTTACATTAGGTTTAACTGTATTTTATATAATAATTATAAGATTGATAAATAACATACTTAATCCAGTACCAAAATTAGATCCTAGTATTTTTAAAGGACAAAGATTTCTAGCAAAGATGAACCATGTGCTTTTATATATTGCTATTTTATCAATAACAATTTCAGGAATATTAAAAAAATTATTTAACGGAGAAACATTAACAATAATTTTTAGAGAAATTCAAATTAATGAAAATTTTGATTTAGCAGATCAGTTTTATGAAATTCACATTCTTTCAAATTATACTCTTATAGGTTTAATATTAATTCATTTAACTGCTGTGATTATTCACAAAATATTTTTTGGAGATAATTTATTAAAGAAAATTCTTTAATTTTAATGGCAATCAATTCCAAATTTTTTTAATCTCCAGTAATTATATGGCCAAGGAGTTAAAAAACCTACAAAAAGCATTATTGGAATTACCCACCAGGTTAATATTGCCCCTCCAGTTAAAACATAATCCGTTAAATTCATCATAATTTCCATACTAATCATTGAAATTAAACTCATACCAAAAGCGGTTTTTATTGCATTTGTAAAATTAAATTTTTGAATCATTAAAATTATTGTTTCTAAAACTATACTTGTGATCAATCCATTAATGATTGCCAAAATCATTATTCCTAAAACTGGAAATGGAATTTGAGATAATTGAAAAAATAATATTGTTCCCAAATCTCCTATTGCACAACCTAAGACACACCAAGCAGTGTTTTTTGCACTTTTTTTCCAAGTATGTCTGCATGACCAATGAAATGTAGTGGTATCCATAATAATTTGATATTAATGTTTAATGATTTTTAAACAAGTTTTTGACACTAAGTCTTCAACCTATACTTATATAATTGCATCGGCAAAAGGTCGCGAGGCCGTCATAATTGATCCTGTAATCGAAAATGTTGAAAATTATATAAATATCCTAAATGAATTAAATTTAAAACTAGTTAAAGTAATAGATACTCATATTCATGCAGATCATGTAACGGGAGCAACTAAATTAAAATTACAAACTAATTGTATAACTATTATGGGTGAACACACGCCTGCTGATACTGTGCAAATCAAAGTAAAAGATGATGAAATAATAAAAATTGATCAATTAGAAATTAGAGCAATGTATACACCAGGACATACATCAGACAGTTATAGTTTTTTAATGAATAATCAATTATTTTCTGGAGATACTTTGTTAATCAATGGAACTGGAAGAACTGATTTTCAAAATGGAAGTTCAAAAGATGCATACAATTCTATTTTTAATAGGTTATTAAAATTACCAGAAGATACATTGCTTTATCCAGGACATGACTATAACGGCAAAAAGGTG
>CABYCY010000009.1 GCA_902517615.1 uncultured Pelagibacteraceae bacterium | reverse complement strand
CCAACAAAAGAAGAGCAAGAGACAATAATTAATTGTCCATCAATGAATTGTGGTAGACCTTTATGCGCAGAACAATTCATGTCCGGTATAGGATTTAAAGATAGATTTAATCAAAAATATAATACAGATTTTTCATCTGAAGAAATTGTACAACTTGATTTTGATAAAGATCCTCGAGCTAACTTAGAATTAAGCTTATACGAAGACAGAATGGCAAGATTGATGGCAGTCATGATTGGAATTTTTGATCCAGATGCCATTATTCTAGGAGGAGGCATGTCTAATATTGATAGATTTTATATTAATATACCTTCTATCATACCTAAATATACATTTTCTAATAAAGTAAAAACAAAAGTTTTAAAAAATATTCACGGTGATTCAAGTGGGGTTAGGGGAGCTGCTTGGCTTTGGGATAGTTAAAAAATAAGAGGAGAAAGTGATGCCAGCTGGGTACGTAATTGCACAATTAAAAGTAACTAATCCTAAAAGTTATAAAGAGTATGTTGAAAAAGTTAATCCAATTGTAAAAAAATTTGGTGGAGAATTTTTGGTCAGAGCTGGTGAATTTCAAATTTTTGATGGAGAAACAAAATTTCCAAGAATTATTGTTCTTAAATTCCCAAGTTATGAAAGAGCATTAGAATGGTACAACTCTGAAGAGTATAAACCAATAAAACAAATAAGATTAGATAATTCAGAGGGAACAAATATAATTATAAAAGGTGTATGAAAAAATTAATTTTTATAATTTCTTTTTTATTAATTACAAATTTATCTTTAGCCTCAGAAAGATTTATACCACTTGAATTATTCACAGGTGGGGAAATTCGTGATGATACTGAAATTAAATTTACAAAAGCTAATTTGGTCTTTGGAGAAAAGAAAAGAAAAAAAATAGTAGGTCCTGAAGATTGGAAAAATCCTCAAACTGGAAAATTAATAAAAGTTTATAAAAGAACAAGAAAAGGTCAAAGTGGAGTAAAAACCCAATATTTTACTGTAACTAATGATGGACAATGTATTGGAAGAGTTTGGGATAGTAGGCGTGGTGGAAGAATAATCGTAAATGGATGTAAATTTCCTTTAGGTGTTTGGAAAGAAGGTGAAAAAAGATCATTTAACGGATCTTCTGGAGGAAAGACAAGAAAAATTGAATTAACTATTTTAAAACTAGGAAAACAACAAAAAGATAAAATAAAATTTAATTGGAAACTTTACGATGGAGCTGGAAAATTAATGGATGACAATGATTATACATTTTCTGCTGGCAAAGCAATGACTAAACTTAATGATAAAAAAATATCTAAATGAAAAAAATATTTTTGCTTTTATTTTTATTAACTTGTTTATTAAGCTTTAATTTTGCAAATGCTGGAGTTAATGAAACTGGTTCGAGTTCAATTTCTTTAGAATGTAAAAAAACAATGCTAAAAAAATATCAGTCAGACTTATCTGTATCAAAATCAGAAGGTAAAAATTTTTTGATGTATGCATCTGTGACTGAAAATGATTGTGTTTGGTATCAAACTTGGCCAAAAAAAGAAGTCAGTAAAAAGGACCATAAATACGCATTTAAGAAATGTAAAAAAGAAGCAAAGAAAAACGGATTAAAGACAGATTGTTTTATATTTGCTGTAAATGATAAAATAGTTTGGAAGAATTTTGATAAGCAAGCTGTTTTAGCGAGCAAAGATGCCCCACTAGAAAAAAAAATTTCATATTTAGAGGATGACAAAAAACCAGGAAGATATTTTAAAGATCAACCTGATATTACAAACGAACCACAAGTTCATTTTATATATTTATTAAATAAAGACAGTGAAGATAATGAGTGGGATATTAATGGAAAAATGGAAAAAGAGTTAATGGCAGCAAATGAAAAAGTTTTTGAAATGACAAAAGGTAAACAAAAATTTAGATATGATATGAGAGAAGATGGAAAATTAGATATTTCATTTGTTAGATTTAATAGGCAATATAAAGGTAATTATGGGATGAATTATCCTGACGCTTATTTAACACAAAAAGGATTTAATGATCCTAACAAATTATATTTTGCCTGGGCTGATGTTAAACATCGCGATGGAGGACAGGGAAGTGTTCATCATGGATATATTTTTTTACAAAGTAAATACATAACAAATGCAAATAAAAGAATGATGATGACATTACATGAAATATTGCATGTAAATGGTTTTGCTTGGCCCTGTACTAAAGGTAATTCTAAAGGACACACATCAAGTTCAACCATCATTGGTGGACCAGTTGGTGACGATTCGTATAGACTTGGAGTTTTGTATGATCACGGTGATGATACTTGTCCAGATTTTAAAGACTCTGCTTTTCTAGACCCAACATCTAATAATCCTTTTAATCCTGTTGAGCTAAAATGTGCAATGGCAGCTGAAGTTGGACGAGGAAAAGCTCCAAATGAAAATTATGACTGGAGAAAAAGATATTCACATAAAAAACTTCAAAAAATAAAAGCTAAAAGAACCTGGTGCACTTACAATGTTGGAAACTAACTAAAAAGCAAACCATTAATTGAATAAACAATTAATCCAATAATTATTATAAATAAAATCAAAAAAGATAATTGACCACTTAACTTTGATTTAATTTTAGTTTTACCCTCTTTAAATTTTTTAAAATGAATACTTCCAAATCTCATTACAGCCAATCCCAAAATTATAAGAAATGCTGTAAATATATATCCAGTAACCATCTATGGAACTAACCAGGTATCTTTATTATTTTCTAAATTAAATTTTGCTCTTCGATGACCTTTAGCTGCTAGATAGAGCCATTCCATAGATTTAATTTTGCACTGAATAACAGTAAAATTCTTGTAACCTTCCTCACTTTGTTCTTTTGTATAGTCAAAATTATCTAATTCTGGTTTAAGTCCAGAGGTTGGTAGATCTGATTCAGTTCCAGGTCCATTATCAACTAAATAACATTTTCTACTTATGTGTTGGGTTTTAGACCAAGATTCTTTTGTTACATCATTATTGTGATTAATAATGCATTCTACTTTTAATCTAACCTGTATCTTTTCATCTTTATCATAAAATAACATTGCAGCATTTTTATTTGCTTTCAATTTTTCAATTTTATCTGATCTAATATCGCTGTGATATTGTACAAGATTATTTGATTGATCAGATTTTCTTAGAACCACAATTCTTCCATCAATGTCTGACTGGTCTCCACAAATAAATACTGGTATTCTAAATGGTGAACTCCTGTCTTTAACAGCATTATCTAGCATAGACCAAATCTTCTTTTTGATCTCTGTAAAGTCCTCGTAATAAGGAACCGTATCCGTCACAAATATTATTTTTTCTTTTTTAATCTAGCAATTAAGCCTGAGCTATCCCAACGATTTCCACCCATCTTTTGAACCTCAGCATAATAACCATCAATAATTTCTGTAATTGGAACTGGTGAACCATTTTTTCTAGCTTCTTCAATTGCAATTGCTAAATCTTTTCTCATCCAATCTATAGCAAAACCATAATCAAATTTATCATCTGTCATAGTTCTATATCTGTTTTCCATTTGCCAAGATTGAGCTGCACCTTTAGATATTGTTTCCATGACTTTATCCATATCCAAACCAGCATTTATTCCAAAATTAATTGCTTCTGATAAACCTTGAACAGTTCCAGCTATGCACATTTGGTTCATCATTTTAGTTAATTGACCACTTCCACAAGGACCTATTAATTTTACCTTTTTACTATAACAATCAATTATAGGTTCTGCTTTTTTAAATACATCTTCATCACCACCAACCATGACAGTCAGTATTCCTCCTTCAGCCCCTGCTTGTCCTCCAGAAATAGGTGCATCTAAAAAATCAAAACCAGTATCTTTAGCTGCTTGATATAATTCTCTAGAAACTTTTGCTGAGACAGTAGAGTTGTCAATAAAAATTGAACCAGCTTTAGCAGTTTTAAAAAGTCCGTTTTGTCCTATTGAAACATCTTTAAGGTCATTATCATTACCAACGCAAGTGAAAATAAAATCAGCACCATCTGCTGCTTCAGAAGGTGTATTAGCCATTTTACCACTATATTCACTTATCCATTTTTCAGCTTTAGATTTAGTCCTGTTAAAAACAGTTACATTATGTCCGGCTTTTGATATATAACCAGCCATTGGGTAGCCCATAACCCCAAGACCTATGAAAGCAACATTACAAGTCATAATTTTTTTCTATGTTTAAAAGTTTAAGTTTAAAAGTAATTATATTTGGATTTATTTTTACATTTTTTTCAAGCTTTGGACAGAGTTTTTTTCTTGGATTATTTAATACCAGCATAAGAGATGCTCTTTCTATAAGTCATGGACAATTTGGCACAATTTATGCTTCTGCAACATTATGCAGTAGCATTTTATTTATATGGCTTGGAAAAAAAATAGATGATGTAAACGTTTTTCAATTTTCTTTGTTTGTAATACCTCTTTTAGCTTTTTCATGTTTTTTCTTTTCAAAAATTTTTTCAGTCACATTTTTATTTGCAGCAATATTTTTAATGAGATTTTCAGGTCAAGGTATGATGTCTCATACTGCAAGCACAACAATTTCAAGATACTTTACTAAATCAAGAGGTAAAGCTCTTAGCGCAGGTTGGTTTGGATTGTCATGTGGTGAATTTATATTACCAATTTTAATTGTTTATTTACTCACTTTATATACCTGGCAAAATATTTGGTTAACAATATCAATTATTGTAATAATATTTTTGCCTCTAGCTTCTTATTTTCTTATTAAAAATTTAACCTTAGATTCAAGGGAAGTAGACATTAGTCAAAAGCAAGTAGATAAAAATATTAAGCAATGGACAAGAGTAGAAGTTTTAAAAGACTATAGATTTTATATTATTAGTTCAAACATGCTTGCTATGCCTTGGATTGCAACAGGAGTTTTTGTGTACCAACCTTTTGTAACAAGTTCAAAGGGATGGGGCGAATTTACGATTGCACAGTCATTTATGTCATATTCAATTTTGACAGTTTCAACATTATTATTAGCTGGTCCTCTGATTGATAAGTTTAGTAGTAGAAAGCTTTTAATCTACATGAATATTCCATTATTAATGTCTACATTTGTAATCATTCTTTTTGATTCAGCTATAACTGCATTTGTATTTCTAGGTTTGATTGGTGTTTCAAATGGTTTTGCAAATGTGTTAGGATCAGCTACTTGGGCGGAAATTTATGGTGTAAAACACATTGGTTCAATCAAAGCTTTAACTACAGCCTTAATGGTATTTGCAACGGCATTTGGAACCGCTTTATTTGGTGTTTTGATCGACTATGGTTATTCAATTGAAAAAATTGCTATTATTTCTGCTATTTATATATTTACCTCATTAGTATTGTTATTTTTAACAAGGAAAAAGCTAAATCCAGTTTATATTTAAAAAAAACTTGATTTTTTAGATACCCAGGTATAAACAACCGGCCATGGCCAGAGTGACCGTTGAAGATTGCATTGATAAAGTAGAGAGCCCCTACGAACTAGTTCTAGTTGCTAAAGAAAGAGCTACCCAACTAAATGCAGGAATAGAACCAACAATAGAGAGAGATAATGACAAAAACACTGTTATTTCTTTAAGAGAAATTGCTGATGAAAAAATCAAAGTTTCAGATTTAACCGAAAGCGCTGTATTCAAACTAAGAAAACATGTAGAGCAAATCGATGACAGTGGTGAAGATGATGAGGAAATAGGTGATGATTTTGAAAATCTTTACAAAGGTGAAATTTCAAAAAGTGGTACTCCAATTTTACCATCTAAAAGAGCTAGAAAAACTCCTGAAAAAATTCAGGTATCGAAAGAAGATTTAGCTGAATTGTCCGAAACAGCAACACCCGAAGTTGATTCTTCAGTTGGTCAAGAAACTATGAATGACCAAGGGGAAGTTTCTTTAGATGAAGTTTCAGAGTCAGAAAGTCAAGAATTAGATACTGCTTCAGAAGATGCAGAAGCTTCAAACTCATAAAAAAATAATATAAAGTTATATCATGAATAGGAAAGTATCAGTTGCTCCTATGATGGACTGCACAGATCGTCATGAGCGGTTTTTTCTTAGATTGATATCTAAAAATACACTTCTTTATACTGAAATGATTGTTGATGAAGCAATCAACAGAGGTGATAAAAAAAAATTATTAGAATTTAATATTAACGAAAAACCTGTGGCTCTTCAGTTAGGTGGATCCTCACCTAAACTTTTAGCAGAAGCAACAAAAATTGGAGAGGCATTTGGTTATGATGAAATAAATCTTAACTTAGGATGTCCTAGTAAAAAAGTTGAAAAAAATAGATTTGGTGCTTGTTTAATGAAAGAGCCAAATTTGGTAGCAGATTGTTTAAGTAAAATGCAATCAGTTACACAACTACCAGTAACAATCAAAACAAGAATTGGTTACGATGATGTGGAAGATTACGAAAATTTATACAACTTTATTTCTACTTTAAAAGCAAGTGGAGTTAAAACTTTCATCATTCATGCAAGAAAAGCAATGTTAGGCAAATTTACTCCAAAGCAAAATTTAAATATCCCCCCTTTAAAATATGAGTATGTGTATAAATTAAAAGAAGATTTTCCTAATGAAGAAATTATTATCAATGGAGGAATAACTTCAGTGGATGAAATTAAACCTCTTTTAGAAAAAACTGATGGAGTAATGATTGGAAGGGCCGCTTATCACACACCTTACCTACTAGCTGATATTGAAAAAGTAATATTTAACAACAATGACGTTCCGAGTAGACAAGACGTCATTGAACAACTTATTCCCTATGTTAAAGAAGAATTAAAAAATGGGACAAGGTTAAATCAAATTATGAGACATACTCTTGGTTTGTTTCATGGTCAAACAGGTGCAAGTTATTGGAAAAGATATTTAAGTGAAAATATGTGTGTAAGGGATGCAGATGTAAAAAAAATTGATCACATTATGGATAAAATTAAATATAATAATGTAGATACAAGAGTAGGGCAGTCTGCTTAATTCAATTTTATTAAACGAATATAGTTATATTATTTTATTAATGGCTTTTACAGCTATACCTGTTGGATTTGTAGCTGGATTATTTGGTATTGGTGGTGGGTTGATTACCGTTCCTTTTTTATATTTTATTTTTGGTTCTCTAGAAATTGATCCCCAATATGTTATGCACCTTGCTGTAGGAACTTCCTTTGCAATTATAATACCAACTTCTACAGTCTCAGTTTTAACACATCATAAATTTAAAGCGGTCGATTTTGATATTGTTAAGAATTACGGTCTGTTTGTTGTACTAGGAGTTGTTGTTGGTACTGTTTTTGCAGCTTCTTTAAAAACTAGTTCCTTGGTTTTATTTTTCTCTGTAATGATTTTATTTTTAGGGATTTACTTACTATTAATAAAAGAAAAGGAACAAAACATAATTGTTAAAATGAAATTGCATTTAAAAGTAGTTCTTGGTTTCATTGTTGGTTTTATATCTGCTCCTATGGGTATTGGTGGTGCTGTAATGAATGTTCCTATTCTTAAGTTTTTTGGTTATTCAATAAATAAAGCCATTGGAAGCGCAGCAGCTATAGGCTTTTTAATTGCATTATTTGGAGCAGCAGGATTTATTGTTTCGGGAAATTATTTAAATTCAAGTCTTCCACTTAGTATTGGTTTTATAAACATACCTGCTTTTTTAATTTTCATACCAATTACAACTTTCATGGCTAGAATAGGAGCTAAAACGGTTCACAGTATTGATAAAAATAAAATTAGTAAGTTTTTTGGAATTTTTCTTTTAGTAGTTTCGGTTAAATTTTTTTACGAATATTTAAAATTATAACAAGTAAAAAAAAAGAGGTGACTTCAGTCTCCCTCCATCACCTCAGGAGTCCAAATTAAGTGATTCTTTACATATCTATGAACACTTATTAGTTGAAAATGAACTTTATTAACTAATTTAAAAAATAACAATTTTAGGTTGTATTTAGTTGTGTTAAAAAACTCAATTTAGCCACACATCATATTTAGGGTTTAAATTCTAATTGATACTTTAAAACATGGTTTCAATAAAAGACATAAATAAAAAAATTAAAAAAAATTTATTTGATCCATTAGATAAGTCAAAAAATAAATTCTCCTCATTATTGAACAATATAAAAAAAAACAAAGTTAAAAAAGATTTAGCGTTACAAAAACAATTAGAAAAAGAAAAAAAAAGAGAATTAATTTTAGAAAAAAAATTAGCAAAAAAAGCTAAAGAAGACGAACTAAAAGAAGAAAGAAAGAAAATCGTCTTTCAAAAAAAATTAATTATTGATAATGAAAAACAAGAAAAAAGGAATGAAGAAAAAAGACAAAAAATAGAAGCTGAAAGAATTAAAATAGAACAGAAAAAAATTAAAGATGAAGAAACAAGAAAATTTAGAGAGGAAGCTAGAAAGCTTAAACAAGAAGATTTAAAGCTTAAAATGCTAGAGAGACAAAGAATTAGAGAAGAAAATTTTAAGATTAGAGAAGAAGAATTAAGAAACAAAGAACTAGAGGCTCAAAAGAGAAGAGACGAAAAAGAAAAGGAAAGACAAGAAAAATTAAGATTAAAAGAAATTGAAAGTAAAAATAGACTTGAGGAAGAACAAAGATTGAGAGAGGCAGCTAGGAAACTTAAGTATGAGCAACTAAAACTTAAAGAAATGGAAGAAAGATTAAGAGATCTGGAAACAGAAAGACAGCAAGAAATCCAAAAGCAGATTTTAAAGGAAGAGACTGAACAAAGGGCTAAAGAAGAAGAGTTAAGAATTAAAGAAAAAGAACTAAAAGAGGCTGAACGTGAAAGAACAAATAAAGAAAATGAAAGGCGTCAAAGAGAGAGAGAATTAAAAATAGAAGAGGAAAGACAAAAAAGAGTTGAAGAAGAAAGTGAAAGAATTCGATTAGCTGAAATAGCTAAAAAAGAGAGAATTGACGATGAAAATAGGCGCATGAAAGAATGGGAAAAAAAATTTGACGAGGAACAAAGACTTAAACAAGAAGAGTTAGTTAGAAAATTTTACAGTGATGAAACTCTTGAACAAGAAAATAATCAGAATGATGATAATCTAGAAACTAAAACTGATGATGATAATTTAAAAAATTAAATTTTTTGATCATAATCACCGATTTTACCAGTTTTTTGCAATAAATAGTCAATAAAATTAAAGATTTTTTTCTTTCTTTCATCTGATGTTGGGCTTTCAGTAACAATAACCAAAGATGGTTTGTTTGAAGAAGCTCTAATAAGTCCCCAAGAACCATCTTCAAAAGAAAATCTTACTCCATTAACTGTTAAAATATTATTTATTATTTGACCATCTACTTCTGTTTTATTTTCTTTTAAATTTTCAATTTGTTTAACTAACTCTTCAACAACTAAATATTTTTCTTCATCTTTACAGAAAGGGGCCATCGTTGGTGTTTGAAATGTATTGGGTAATTCATTCATAATTTCGTTAATCTTTTTGTTTTGATTTTCTATTAAATGACATATTTGAATTGCTGAATTAATACCATCATCATAACCATATCCTAAAGGTTGATTAAAAAAGAAATGACCACTTTTTTCGAAGCCTGCTAGTGCTTTTTCGGTGTTAACTTTTCTTTTAATATGGGAATGTCCTGTTTTCCAATAAATAGTTTCACAATTGTTTTCTAATAAAATCCTATCTTTTGAGTATAATCCTGTAGATTTTACATCTACTACAAATTTTGAATTTTTATGTTTACTTGATAAATTTCTAGCTATTAATAGACCTATTTTATCTGAAAATATTTCATTACCATTATTATCAATAACTCCAACTCTATCTCCATCACCATCAAATCCGAAACCTATATCAGCGTTATTTTCTTTGACTACTTTAGCAATTTCATGAAGCATTTCTAAATCTTCAGGATTTGGATTATATTTTGGAAAATCCCAATCAAGATTACAATCTAACTCAATAACATCACAACCAATACCCCTCAAAATATCTGGAGCAAAAACTCCTGCCGTTCCATTACCACATGCAACCACAGCTTTAATTTTTTTCTTTATTTTATTTTTTTTAATTAGATCATTTTTGTAAACTTCTTTAAAATTATTTATTTGTTTTTCAACACCTATGCCTTTTTTAAACTTATGATTTAATGTAATATCTTTTAATTCCTTCATTTCTTCTGGACCATGTGTTAATCCTCTTTGGATTCCCATTTTTACCCCTGTCCAACCATTTTCATTATGACTTGCAGTAACCATGGCGACTGCATCAGCATCTAAGTTAAATTGAGCAAAATAAACCATCGGAGATAATGACAATCCAACATCCTCAATATAACAACCAGTTGATAAAAGGCCTTTTTTCAAAGATGTTTTAATTTCTTCACTGTAAGATCTATAGTCATGCCCAACAATAACCCTTGGATTATTCTTTTTAGTATGATTTATTATTTGTGTTCCTAAACCTTTGCCTAGATTCTCTATTCCTGAATTATTTATGGCTTCCTTGTACAGCCATCTCGCGTCATATTCTCTGAAGCCATAAGGGTCAATTTTGGTTTTTTCACTCATTATGTTAGTACTTACTATCTTTATGTTAATTTCTTGCTAATAATTTTTATTTTTTGTTGATATTTTTTTTATATGTTCTATAAATGTTCTGTTGATTTACTGTTTATATAGTGTATTAACTATAAACGCATACAACATGTAGTTGTTTTCGTCACAAAAACAAAATTAAAGTAAAAATTTATGAATAATATCTTATCGCAGGCCCTAAAGAAAGCTGTCTCTGAATATAGCCCTAATATTAGTGAAGTTTCAAAAGATAAAAGACCAGATCTTTTTTCATTAAATGACGAAACAGAGCTTTTTCAAAATGATAAAGGAATTATCATCAAGATTGATCGTTCAAAGGATGCAAACTTAACAGATTTTGGTAAAGCGACTTTAAAAGACAGATATCTTGGACACAACGAATCTTTTCAAGATTTATTCGCCAGAGTCGCAAGTTCATATGCTGATGACAATCTCCATGCCCAAAGAATTTATAATTACATAAGTAACCTTTGGTTTATGCCTGCAACACCTGTTTTATCAAATGGTGGTACCAAAAGAGGATTACCTATTTCTTGTTTTTTAAATGAAGCTACAGATAGCTTAGGTGGTATTTTAGATTTATGGAGCGAAAATGTTTGGCTCGCAGCTAAAGGCGGTGGTATTGGAAGTTATTGGGGAAATCTAAGATCCATCGGTGAAAAAATTGGTAAAGTTGGAAAGACTTCAGGAATAATTCCTTTTATTAAAGTTATGGATTCATTAACTATGGCTATTAGCCAAGGATCTTTAAGAAGAGGCTCTGCTGCCTGTTATCTTCCAATTGATCATCCTGAAATAGAAGAGTTTATTGAAATGAGACGACCAACAGGGGGTGATCCAAATAGAAAAGCATTAAATTTACATCATGGTGTTTTAGTTTCTGATGCGTTTATGAGAGCAGTTGAAACTGATGAACAGTGGGCATTAAAAAGCCCTGCAGATGGCACAATTCAACAAACTATTTCAGCTAGAAACTTATGGATAAGATTATTAACAGCAAGAATTGAAACTGGAGAGCCATACATTATATATATTGATACAGTTAACAGATTAATACCACAACATCATAAGCTCGCTAATTTGACTGTCAAAACATCAAATCTATGTAGCGAAATAACCTTGCCTACAGGAATTGATAAAGACGGGAAAGATAGAACAGCTGTTTGTTGTCTATCATCATTGAATTTAGAAAAGTATGATGAATGGAAAGATGATCCAGATATGATCAAAGATGTAATGAGATTTTTAGATAATGTTTTATCTGATTTTATCAATAAAGCCCCAGATCAGTTTAAAGATGCAAAATATTCTGCCGAAAGAGAAAGAAGCGTTGGATTGGGAGTTATGGGTTTTCATTCTTTCTTACAAAAAAATAGAATTCCACTTGAGTCTGTAATGGCAAAATCATGGAATAAAAAAATATTTAAACAAATTGATGAACAAGTTAATCAAGCGTCAAAAGATTTAGCTGAAGAAAGAGGAGCTTGTCCAGATGCTGCAGAATACGGTTATCAGGAGAGATTTTCAAACAAAACAGCAATAGCCCCAACAGCATCAATTTCTATTATTTGTGGTGGAGCATCACCAGGAGTAGAGCCCATTGCAGCAAATAGTTATACTCATAAAACTTTATCTGGTTCTTTTAATGTTAGAAACAGATACTTAGAAGAAATATTAGAAACTCATGGTAAAAATGATGATGAAACTTGGTCTAGCATTACCACTAACCAAGGATCAGTTAATCATCTAGATTTCTTAACAGATTTAGAAAAAGACGTTTTTAAAACAGCTTTTGAACTTAATCAAAAGTGGATCATTGAGTTAAGTGGAGATAGAACTCCTTTTATTTCTCAAGCTCAATCAGTAAATTTATTTTTACCAGCAGATGTTCATAAAAAAGAATTACACAAAATTCATTTTGATGCATGGAAAAAAGGTTTAAAGAGCCTTTATTACTGTAGATCAAAATCAATTCAAAGAGCTGAAAATATCAATGATGCTAAATCTACTGATATTACGGCCAATGTTTATAAATCTAAAAATCAACAATCGAGTGAAGAGCAAGAGTACGAGGAGTGTCTATCATGTCAGTAGCAGAAAAAATTAATTCAGAAATTATAAAACCTGAAAAAAAAGAAATTATTCAACCAAAGAAAATGGGATTGTTAGTTGAAAACCCTGTTTACAAACCCTTTAGATATCCTTGGTGTTATGATGCTTGGTTAACTCAACAAAGAATTCATTGGTTGCCAGAAGAAGTTCCTTTAGGAGATGATGTAAGAGATTGGCAGAAAAACTTATCTCAACCAGAAAAAAATTTATTAACTCAAATCTTTAGATTTTTTACTCAAGCAGATGTTGAGGTGAACAACTGCTATCTTAGACATTATACTACAGTATTTAAACCAACTGAAGTATTAATGATGATGACTGCTTTTGCATCAATGGAAACAGTTCATGTTGCTGCTTACTCACATCTATTAGATACAATTGGTATGCCAGAGTCAGAATATTCTGCTTTTATGAAATATAAGGAAATGAAAGATAAATATGATTATATGCAAAACTTTAATGTAAATTCTAAAGAAGATATCGCTAAAACAGTTGCTGTATTCAGTGCATTTACTGAAGGACTTCAATTATTTGCAAGTTTTGCTATCTTGTTGAATTTTCCAAGACATAACAAAATGAAAGGCATGGGTCAGATTGTTACTTGGTCTGTAAGAGATGAAACTCTTCATTGCAATTCTATGATAAGAATTTTTAAAGAATTCATTAATGAAAATCCTGAGATCTGGACACCTAAATTGAAAAAAGAACTTTATGAAGCTTGCAGAACTATTATAGAGCATGAAGATGCATTTATTGATTTAGCTTTTGAAATGGGTCCAATGGAAGGACTTACTTCAAGAGAAGTAAAAGACTACATTAGATTTATCGGAAATAGAAGATTAGTTCAGTTAGGTTTAGAGCCAATTTATGATGTTGATAAAAATCCATTAGGTTGGTTGGATACAATGTTAAATGCTGTTGAGCACATGAACTTTTTTGAAGGACGTGCGACCGAGTATTCTAAAGCATCAACGCAAGGAACTTGGGCCGAAGCTTTTAGTTAATTTTTTAAATTTATCTTTGGTTTAACTGCATTACTTTTCTATGCTTTCTACCTTTGTAGCTAGCTAAAGGACGAATAAGTTTGTTTGCAGTATGTTGCTCCATGATATGAGCAGACCAACCTGTAATTCTTGAAATTACAAAAATTGGAGTAAAAAAATCAGTATCAAAACCCATTAAATGGTAGGTTGGACCCGTAGGGTAATCAACATTTGGATGAATATTTTTCTTTTTGATCATTACTTTTTCAACTATGTCATAAATTTTTTCAAAAGTTTTATCTTTTTTAATTTTAGCAACTTTTCCAAAATATTTTCTCATAGTTGGTACTCTTGAGTCTCCTGATTTATAAACTCTATGACCAAACCCCATAACAACTTCTTTATTTTTAAGAGCATTATTGATCCACTTTAATGCATTTTCAGGTTTTTTAATTTTTCTCATCATGTGCATTACTTCTTCATTGGCACCACCATGCAAAGGGCCTTTTAAACTAGCGATAGCTCCTGTAATTGCTCCATGTATATCTGATAAGCTGCTAGTAATAGTTCTTGCTGTAAAAGTTGAAACATTAAAACTGTGTTCGGCGTATAAAATTAATGATACATCAAATGCTTTAACAATTTCTTTTTGAGGAACTTTACCAAAACACATATAGAAAAAATTCTCAGCAAAAGTTAAAGATTTTTTTGGTTTAATTATTTTTTTTCCATTTCTAATTCTATAGAACGCAGCTAAAGCTGTAGGAGTTTTTGCAAAAATTCTCAGAGCTTTTCTCATATTAGCTTCAGGAGATGAGTCTGAAGTTTCTTTATCTTCTAAACCCATAACGCTGACGGCAGTTCTTGCAACATCCATTGGATGAGATTTTTTTGGCATGTGCTTGATAATTTCATATAAATTTTTAGATAGTTCTCTGTTATCTTTTTCTTCTTTTTCAAATTTTTTGAGCTGAATTGAATTAGGCAAATCTTTATTCAAAATCAGGTAAGCAACCTCTTCAAATCTACAAGCAGCACATAAATCTTGAGCAGCATATCCCCTATAGGTCAGAGAATTTATTTCTGGCATTACTTTAGAAACTTCAGTTTCATCAACTACAATTCCTAACAAGCCTTTTTTAATATCTTCACTCATTATTCATGACCATCTGTACTAAAGTTGTAAATTTTTTCATCTAATGAGTTATACTTTTCATATTCAACCAATTCGTAAAGTCTTTTTCTTGACTGCATTTTATCAATTATATTGTTTTGATGTCCATTTGCATAAATGTCCCTTAATCCATCTTCAACATTTTTCATTGCCAATCTTTGAGTAGTTACAGGATAAATAACAATATTATAACCAAAACTTTCTAATTCTTTGTAGTTGAAGAGCTTAGATTTGCCAAACTCAGTCATATTAGCTAGAAGATAACATGAAAGTTCTTTTCTAACTTTTTCGAAATCTTTTTCATCGTGCAAGGCCTCTGGAAAAATAATTTCAGCACCAGCATCTACGTAAGCTTTACATCTATCAATCATTTTATCGATTCCTTCAACACTTTTTGCATCTGAACGTGCAATAATTTTAAAGTTTTGATCTTTTTTAGAATTTGTACATTCTTTTATTTTTTTAATCATTTCTTCGGTTGAAATCAGCTCCTTATTATCAAGATGTCCACATCTTTTTCTCTCTACTTGATCTTCTAAATGGACACCTGTAATTCCAAACTCTTCAAAAGTTTCTATTGTTTCTTTACAAGATTTAAACCCAGTATCTATATCAACTATTGTTGGTAGATTTGTAACTCTAGAAATTAAATATGACCTTGTACTTACATCTTGTAGAGTTGTTAAACCAATGTCAGGAAAACCAAGATCATTAGCCATTACACCGCCTGATACA
Source organism: uncultured Pelagibacteraceae bacterium (assembly GCA_902517615.1). Taxonomy (GTDB): domain Bacteria; phylum Pseudomonadota; class Alphaproteobacteria; order Pelagibacterales; family Pelagibacteraceae; genus Pelagibacter. The sequence continues at coordinate 61,808 of CABYCY010000009.1, read as the reverse complement.
TAAACTGCATCATATCCTATCTCTTCAATTAGTTTTGCGGTTAATGGATTATACGCCCCTGGTACTCTTAATATTTTATTTGATTTTAATTTTTGATCAAAATCAATTCTTTTTTGACTAGGTTCTTTTTCAACAAAGTGCATCTAAAAAATTCCTTTTTTAAGATTTCTCTTTAATTTATTTTTTCTCACTTCAATATTCAATTTATTTAATTGTCCAGATTTTAAATTTTTAAGATTTTGCACATCTCTTAAAAATCTATAGCTTTCTTTTTTATCAATAATGTTTTCAGTTAAAGTTAAGAATTTATTTATATAATTCTGTCTTTTAAATGGTCTTGCTCCGTAAGGATGGGCATCAGCTTTATCAAGTTCTTCTATAACTTTTTTTCCATTTTTCAAAGTGACAACTACCTGTGCACCAAAAGATTTATTTTTTGGGTTAGGGTCGTGATATTTCTTGGTCCATTTTTTATCTTCATAGGTTTTAATTGATTTCCAAATTTTAATTGTACTTTTTTTATTAGCTCTAGCTTTAGTGTATGATTTTACATGATGCCAGTCACCATCCTCTAAAGCTACTGCAAAAATATACATTATAGAGTGATCTAAAGTTTCTCTGCTCGCATTAGGACTCATTTTTTGAGGATCATTAGCACCTGTTCCAATAACATAATGTGTATGATGACTTGTAAAAATATCGATTTTTTTAATATTTTTTAAATTAGGGATCTTCGATTTTAATTTTTTAGCTAAATCTATTAGTGCTTGAGATTGATACTCTGCAGAATATTCTTTTGTATATGTTTCCAAAATTGCTTTTTTACTTTCACCTTTTTTTGGTAAAGGAACTTTATATTTTGCTTTTTTACCACCTAATATTCTTGCTATTACACTATCTTCACCTTCGTATATTGGACTGGGCGCGCCTTCACCTCTCATAGCTCTATCCACAGCTTCTATTGCTAGCTTACCAGCATGAGCAGGAGCGTAAGCTTTCCAGCTTGAAATTTCCCCTTTTCGAGATTGTCTAGTTGATATAGTTGTATGAAGTGCTTGTTGAACAGCTTGATAAATAGTTTCTGTATTTAATTTTAACATTGTCCCAATACCAGCAGCCACACTTGGTCCCAAATGAGCAATGTGATCAACTTTATGTTTGTGTAAGCAAATCCCCTTTACTAGATTCACTTGAACCTCGTAAGCAGTAATTATTCCTCTTAATAAATCTAACCCATTTTTTTTATTTTGCTGTGCTACACTTATAATAGGAGGAATATTGTCGCCTGGGTGACTATAATCCTCGGCTAAAAAAGTATCATGAAAGTCTAATTCTCTTACAGCTGTTCCATTTGACCAAGCCGCCCACTCACAATCAAATTTTAGTTTTGAATTTATTCCAAATAGGTTTGCTCCATTTTTTCTGGAGTGCTTTATAGCCATTTCTCTAGAAGAGATTACTGGTTTTCTATTTAAAGAAGCAATGGCAACCGAGGCATTATCAATTATTCTATTAATAACCATATCAATGGCTTCTTTATTTAATTTAGCATTATCGTTAGCTATCTCAGCTATTTTCCATGCAAGTTGCTTTTTCTTCGGAAGGTTAATTTTCGACGGATAAACTTTAACTGTATGTAATATCAAAATAACTCCTAATTAGTGATTTTGTTTTAATAGTTAAAATAAATTAATCAATATTAAAGATATTGAGATATTATTTTTTCAATACCAATAAAGTCTTTTATTAAGTGATTATGATAAATTTCAGTTGTATTTTTTTCAGTATATCCATCTTCTAATAAAATCATGGGTATTTCAGCAGCCTTAGCTGCTTTAGCATCAGTTTCACTATCGCCGATCATTACTGATTTACTTATTTCACCATTCAAAATTTCAATTATTGTAGTTATATGTCTTGGATCTGGTTTGCAGTACTCAAATGTATTATAACCAGCAACATATTCAAAATAATCATAGATTCCAATTTTTTTTAAGAGATCAACTGCAAGATGTTCGGTTTTATTAGTACATACTGCCATTGATATATTTTCATTTTTGCACCAACTTAAAAAATTTTTAACTCCATTAATTAATGTGCTTTCTTTTAAAATATTTGCTCCATAAAAAGAGATAAACTCGTCTGTCATTTCACTTTTAATTTTTTCATTAATAGAAGTTAATTCTTTTTTTGCCTGACTCCATATAGATTTACCAATCATAGCTCCCGCACCTTTACCAACTGAGCTTTTTAAATCATCTAGGGATTTAGTTGGATATCCAAATTTTTTCATTACATGGTTATGAGCAAGCATCAAATCTGGAGCGGTATCAACCAAAGTGCCGTCTAAATCAAATAAAACTGTAAATTTTTGTTTCATTATTAAAGTATTTTAAAGAAATAAATTGTGAATTAATCTAAATATATACTTAATGTAAATCATTACTAAATGGAAGATTTAAATCAAAAAAAATTAAGAAATAAATTTCTAAAATCAGGAGTTAAGATGATAAGTCCTGAAACTATTTTTTTTTCGAATGATACCAGGATTGGTAGTAACGTTACCATTGAACCTTATGTTGTCATTGCTTCTAGAGTAAAAATTGGTAACAATGTAATAATTAAATCATTTTCTCATTTAGAAGCATGTAAAATTGAAAATAAAGTTGAGATAGGTCCATATGCAAGAATAAGACCAGACTCAATCTTAAAAGAAGGTTCTAAAGTAGGTAATTTTGTTGAGATTAAAAAAAGTATTGTAGGAAAAAAATCTAAAGTTAACCATTTATCATATGTAGGTGATACAGAGGTTGGTAAATCAGTAAATATTGGTGCAGGCACAATTACTTGTAATTATGACGGTGTAAATAAAAATAAAACAAAAATTAAAGATAAAGTATTTATAGGATCAAATTCTTCTCTGGTTGCTCCAATAACTATCAATAAAGAGAGTATAGTTGGTGCTGGATCGGTAATCACAAAAAATGTTAGAAAAAAAACATTAGCATTAACAAGAGCGCCACAATTAGAAGTTAAGAATTATAAAAGAAAGAAAAAATAAATTATGTGTGGAATTATTGGAATATCAAGCAACAAACCTGTTTCAGCAAACATAATAAACTCATTAAAAAAATTAGAGTACAGAGGTTATGACTCAGCAGGCATTGCTACACTTTCAAATGGTGAAATTAATGAGGTAAAATCTGAAGGAAGAGTTGATAATTTAGAAAATAATTTTGACTTAAAAAATTTAAAAGGGAACATTGGTATTGGACATGTTAGATGGGCTACACATGGAATTCCAAATAGTGTTAATGCACATCCACACTCATCTCATAATGTTTCAGTTGTTCATAATGGAATTATTGAAAATTCTACAATATTAAAAAAATACTTAATTAATAATGGTCATATATTCAAGTCTCAAACTGATACAGAGGTAATTGTTCATTTAATAACAGAGAATTTGAAAACATCTGAACTAGAAGAGGCAATAACAAAAACGCTTAAACAACTTCATGGTAGTTTTGCTCTTGGAATTGTATTTAAAGACAAACCAGATTTAATTATAGGAGCAAGAAGAGGATCACCTTTAGCTGTAGGTTATGGTCCAAATGAAAATTATCTGGGCTCAGATTCTTATGCTTTAAAATCAATGACAAATAAGATCACATATCTAGATGACGGTGAATTTTGTGTTGTTAAAAAAGATCAGGTTCTTTTTTTTAACGAACAGGGAATAAAAGTTAATAAAAAAATATTAGAATTATCATCAAATGAAGCAAGTTATGACAAAGGTGATTATAAACATTTTATGGCAAAAGAAATCGAAGAACAACCAACAACAATTAAAACAGGAATAAAAGAATATATAGATAATTTTAATAAGGAAATAAATATTATTAATTTTCCTTGGGAAATAGAAGAGATTAAATCAATAACTTTAATAGGATGTGGAACTGCTTACCATTCTTGCTTGATGGCTAAATATTGGCTAGAGGAACTTACTACTTTAGACGTTAATATAGATATAGCATCAGAGTTTAGATATAGAAAGAATAGATTCAAAAAAGATAATTTATATGTTTTTGTTTCGCAATCAGGTGAAACAGCAGACACTTACGCTGCTTTAGATCTTTGTAATAAAAATAGCATGAAAACTTGTGCTGTTGTTAATGTAATTGAAAGCTCAATAGCAAGAGACTCTAATTTTGTATTACCAATTCATTGTGGTCCTGAAATTGGAGTGGCTTCTACAAAAGCATTTCTAGGGCAAATACTTGTTTTATATATTTTAGTTTTAAAATTAGGGTTTCTGAGAAATGAAATTTCAAAAAGTAAATATCAAAAAAAGATAGAAGATTTAAAAACTTTACCGGTCTTAATAGAAAAAACATTACAACATGATAATGATATTCAGGCAATATCTTCGACATTCAATGATGCAAAGGGCTCAATGTTTTTAGGAAGGGGTTTTTCTTATCCAATAGCTTTAGAGGGCGCATTAAAACTTAAAGAACTTTCTTATGTGCATGCTGAAGGATATCCTGCAGGTGAAATGAAGCATGGGCCATTAGCTTTAATTGAAGAGGGCATTCCAGTAGTTGTTTTAGCACCAAGAGATAATTATTATAAAAAAACAATTTCAAACATGCAGGAAGTGATAGCAAGAGGAGCAAAAGTTTTATTGATAACAAATAAGAGCACAGATGAAGTAGTTTCTGAAAATATTTGGGAAACTATTGAAGTTGAAAATACTAATGATGATTTACTTCCATTTTTATTAACCATACCCCTTCAAAAACTTGCATATTATTCCGCCCTTAAAAAGGGTTATGATATTGATAAGCCAAGAAATTTGGCCAAATCTGTCACTGTTGAATAAACTTTAAACTCTGTTAAAACACTTTCAGGTTGAATATGAAAAATTGGAAAAAAAATAGTTGGAGAAAATATCCAGTCAAGCACATTCCTGAATATACAGATAAGAAAGAATTGGATGTGGTTTTAAATAAGATTGAAAAATTTCCACCACTAGTTTTTGCTGGGGAAACAAGACACTTAAAAGATCAATTAGCAGATGTTGTAGATGGAAAAGCATTTTTACTTCAAGGTGGAGATTGTGCTGAAAGTTTTGCTGAATTTAATCCTGATAATATAAGAGATACATTTAAACTAATGCTACAAATGTCATTAGTTTTAACTTACTCAGCATCTTTGCCAGTTGTTAAACTTGGAAGAATAGCAGGACAATTCTCTAAACCAAGAAGCTCGCCTGTTGAAATTAAAAATGGTGTTGAGCTTCCAAGTTATTTAGGGGACAATATTAATGGAATGGAATTTACTGAAAAAGCTAGAGTTCCAGATCCAAAAAGATTATTTAAGGCTTATTCTCAATCTGCTGCAACTTTAAATCTTATTAGAGCTTTCTGTCACGGTGGTTTTGCTGATCTTAAAAATGTTCATAATTGGAATCTGGGATTTATAAAAAATTCTCCTGAGCTTAAAAGATTTAAAGATTTAGAGGATCGAATAGCTGATTCATTAGCTTTTATGGATGCATGTGGAATTAACTCAGATTTTAATAGAAGATTAAAAACAGTTAACTTTTGGACATCTCATGAAGCTCTGTTACTACCTTTTGAGGAAAGCATGACTAGAGTAGACTCTACAACGGGAGAAAATCATGATACTTCAGCTCACTTCGTATGGATAGGTGACAGAACTAGACAATTAGATGGGGGACATGTTGAATTTTGTAGAGGTATAGAAAATCCAATTGGAATTAAATGTGGACCAACTTTAAAAGCTGATGATTTGATTAATTTATGTAATAGAATTAATCCAAAAAATGAAAAAGGTAAAATTACACTGATTTCAAGATTTGGTGCAGATAATGTTTCAAAACATTTACCAAAACTTATTAGAACGATTAAGAAAGAAGGTTTAAATGTAATCTGGTCATGTGACCCATGTCATGGAAATACAATTCAAGCTACAACAGGGTTTAAGACTAGACCATTTAATAGTGTGCTTAAAGAAGTTAAAAATGTATTTGCATGTCACCAAAGTGAAGGAAGTTATGCAGGTGGACTTCATATTGAGCTTACAGGTCAAAACGTTACAGAATGTATTGGTGGTGCTCAAAAAATATCTGAGAAAGATTTATCTTCAAGATATCATACTCATTGCGATCCAAGACTTAATGCTAACCAGGCATTAGAATTAGCTTTCTTGATCTCAGATGAGATTAAAAAGAATAGCTCTTATTCTAAAAATGCGGATAGAGCGGCATCTTAATACATTGTAATATCTTTAAAATTAAATATTTTAAAATTATGAATGCTTCAGAAAAAGTAAAATTTATCTCTGATTGGATTAAAAATTATGTAGATAATATGCCTAAAAAAGCGGAGTCACTTGTTATAGGAATATCTGGAGGTATAGACTCATCTGTTTCTAGCACATTAAGTGCTATGAGTGGTTTAAAAACAATTGTTTTGTCAATGCCAATTAAGCAAAAATCCCATCAGCATGATTTAAGTTTAAAACATCAAGACTGGTTAGTAAGAAAATTTAAAAATGTTGAAGCGCATACAATTAATCTAGATGAATTATTTTTAGCTTTTAGTTCTAGTTTATCTAAATTTGATAATGAACATGGAATGGCAAATTCTAGAGCAAGATTAAGAATGACTACTCTTTACCAGGTTGCTGCTTCTAACAAAGGAATTGTAGTTGGAACAGGTAATAAAGTTGAGGATTTTGGGGTTGGTTTTTATACAAAATATGGAGATGGAGGAGTTGATATTTCTCCAATAGCAGATTGCAATAAAACTCAAGTTTGGGAGCTTGGAAAAGAACTTGGAGTGTTAAATGAAATTATAGAGGCTGCACCTACTGATGGTTTGTGGGATGATGGCAGAACAGATGAGGGACAACTTGGATTAAAGTATGATGAGCTTGAAGAGGCTATGGATAATCCAAATTCTTCAAATAGAGCAAAATACGAAACCATTAGAAAACAAAATTTGCATAAAATGGAGCCTATTCCAGTGTGCAAAATTCCAAATTAATCAAATAGATTCACAAATCTAAATTTTAAGTATATTTCTAAATTATGAATAATGATATTTTTTTAACAAATAACCTCACAAACAAAAAAGAAAAGTTTGTTCCATTAGATCAAAAAAATATCAGAATGTATGTCTGTGGACCAACAGTTTATGATGATCCTCATATTGGGAATGCACGACCAATAGTTGTATTTGATATTCTTTATAAAATTTTTAAAAAAAATTATCCAAAGGTTACTTATGTAAGAAATATTACAGATGTAGATGATAAAATTATTAAATCCTCTAAAGAAAATAATATTTCAATTTCAGAATTAACTAACAAAGTAACTGAAAGTTTTAGTGAGGATTGTAATTATTTAAATTGTGAAACTCCAACCCATCAACCTAAGGCAACAGAAAATATTGATTTGATGATTAAAATGGTTTCTGAATTAATAAAAAAAGGATTTGCTTATGAAAATAATAAGCATGTTTATTTTGAGGTTAAAAAATTTAAAGACTATGGTCAATTATCAAATAAAAAACTTGAAGATTTGGTTGCGGGTTCAAGAATTGAAGTAAGTGATAATAAAAAAAATTCTGAAGATTTTGTTTTATGGAAACCTTCAGAAAATGATGAGCCATCATGGGAATCTCCTTGGGGAAAAGGACGACCAGGATGGCATTTAGAATGTTCTGCAATGTCAAAGAAATTTTTAGGAGATGAGTTCGATGTTCATGGTGGTGGTATTGATTTATTATTTCCACATCATGAAAATGAAATTGCTCAATCTAGATGTGCTAATGACACAAAAGTGTTCGCTAATTTTTGGTTACACAATGCTTTCATAACTATGTCCAATGAAAAGATGGCAAAATCTCAAGGAAATATTTTAAAAATAAAAGATTTTAGGAGTAAAATAAATGGTCAAATTTTAAGATTAGCTTTAATGAGTGCACATTATAAACAACCATTAGATTGGAATGACAAACTTTTAAAAGACAGTCAAGATACAATTAACAAATGGTATAATGTTTATATAGATATTAAAGATGAAATAGATATTTCTAATGAAATTCTTCAACCACTGTATGATGATTTAAATACCCCCGGTTATATTGCTAATTTACATCAGTTATATGAGAAAGCTAATAAGGGCAATGATCAAGACAAAGCCATATTTGTTTCTGCTTGTCAATTCGTAGGTTTATTATATGAAAAAAAAGAAGATTGGCTGAACTCGAAAATGAGCAAAGCTTCAATTTCAGAAAAAGAAATATTACTTAAAATTGATGATAGAAATAAAGCAAGAGACAATAAAAATTACAAAGAAGCTGATAAAATTAGAAATGAACTTTTAGATAAAGGTGTTTTAATAGAAGATAAAGGTGATAAAACGACCTGGAAATTTAAATGAGCAAAGATCAACTTTATATATTTGATACGACCTTACGTGATGGTGCACAGACACAAGGTGTAGATTTTTCAATTGATGATAAAGAGAAAATTTCATCAGTTTTAGATAAATTGGGTGTAGATTATGTTGAAGGTGGTTGGCCAGGAGCAAACCCTACAGATACTGAGTTTTTTAACAAAGATCATAACTTTAAATCTACAAAGCTGACTGCATTTGGTATGACAAAAAAATCAGAGCATAGCGCAGAAAATGACCCTATGTTGTCATCATTAATTAATTCAAAAAGTACTTCAGTTTGCCTCTTTGGAAAATCATGGGATTTTCAAGTAGATGTCGCTTTAGGAATTAGTAATGAGCAGAATTTAATCAACATAAGTGAAAGTACAAAACATGTTGTCAAATCTGGTAAAGAATTTATGTTTGACGCTGAACATTTTTTTGATGGATATAAATCCAATCCTGAGTATGCAATGTCATGCTTAAAAGCTGCTTATGATAATGGAGCGAGATGGACTGTTCTATGTGATACAAATGGTGGAACACTTCCACATGAGATATCAAAAATTGTGTATGAAGTAAGCAAACATATACCTGGAAAAAATTTAGGAATACATGCCCATAATGATACTGAAAATGCAGTAGCAAATAGTCTTGCAGCAGTTCAGGCGGGAGCAAGACAAGTACAAGGTACGATAAATGGTTTAGGGGAAAGATGTGGTAATGCAAATTTAATGTCTTTAATACCATCATTTTTTTTAAAGAAAGATTTTTCAGATAAGTTCAAGTTAAGTATTAAGAGAGAAAATTTAAAAAATTTAACACAATGCTCAAGATTGTTAGATGAGATTTTAAATAGAAAACCTAATAAACATTTACCTTATGTTGGGGCTTCAGCTTTTTCTCACAAAGGTGGAATGCACGTTTCTGCGGTTCAAAAAAATCCCAAAACGTACGAACATATAGATCCCGAAGAAGTTGGTAATTCTAGAAATATTATTGTTTCAGATCAATCAGGACAATCAAATATTATGTCTAGATTGAGATCAATTGGAATAGAAGTTGAAAAAAATGATCCAAAAATTAAAAAACTTTTAGATGAAGTTAAAGATCGAGAATTTATTGGTTATAGTTATGATGGTGCTGATGCATCATTTGAATTGCTTGCACGAAGATTAATGAAGGAAATACCAAGATATATTTCTATCAATGAGTACGATGTTTCAGTGAAGAAAAATAATTCAGGTGAAATTGTTTCATATGCAAAAGCTCATTTAGAAGTAGATGGAGATAAAATTTTGTGTGAAGGTCAAGGAAATGGACCAGTTAATGCTTTAGATAATGCAATTAGAAAGAATGTTAATAAGCTTGCTAAATATTCAGAATATCTAAAAGATTTAAGACTAGTTGATTATAAAGTTAGAATTTTAAACACTGGTACAGAAGCTGTTACAAGAGTTAGTATAGAGAGCACAGATTCAAAGGGAGTTAATTGGTTCACAATTGGGGTGTCACCTAATATCATTGATGCTTCTTTTAAAGCTTTAGTAGATAGTTTGGACTATAAATTATTTAAGGATAAAGCCCCTGGAAGTTTATAGAGATGAAAATTAAGAAATTTTCAAAAAAACCACATGATTTAAGGGATAGAATTGGTGCTAAACCAATAGTTTGTTATCCAACCACTAATTTAGAAGAAAAAAATTTAGATATTTTACATTCTGCAAGAGAACATCTGATTAAGAAAAATGAAGTTATAATACCCCCTCGTGATGCAAAAACATTTGAGGTAAAATTTGGTGAGTTTTTTAGAATTGAGAGTGTAGAAGGACCACAAGTTGGAGATTTAAACTTATTTAATTTAAATAATTTAGAGGAAAAATTTTATTCAGGAAAAACAAGAGCATTATATGGCACTCATCTTTCAGTTGGTGATAAAATGTTTAGCAGTTTTCCTTACCTTAGATCTTTAGCAACAATAACTTGGGATACATTAGATTGGTATGATTATGATAAAGATGGAGGTTCAGTTCATGATGTAATTGGTACAAGATGTGATCCATATACCTCAAAGTTGTTAAGTAATAATGATTATCATTATTGTTGTCATTCGAATTTAACTAGAGCCTTAGTTAAAGAAAAAAATATTAAATTAGATAAAGCAGAACAAATAATCCATGATGTATTAAATGTTTTTATGTTAACTGGATTTACTAATGAAACTAAACAATACTTTATGAAAGCAAGTCCAGTTCGACCAGGTGATTATTTAGAATTTTTCGCTGAGACCAATTTATTAGGAGCCCTGTCTGCTTGTCCAGGAGGTGATTGTGGTTCTGAACACTCTTCAGATATAGCAAAATGTTATCCTTTAAAAGTTTCTATTTGGTCAGTAGATCAAAAATATTTAAATCATATTAAACCATCTAATATTTCAACATATAATAGAAATCATGGCATAGAATAATATGTCTATTAACAATATAGTATTTATTTTACATAAACCTCAACTTTCAGAAAATATTGGAGCTTGCGCAAGAGGAATTAAAAATTTTAATTTTCATAAACTTTTCGTTGTTGACCCAAAACCAATTTTTCCAAATGATAAAATTTTAGCAACGTCAGTTGGTGCAAAAAATATAGTTAACAAAGCAAAGTATTTTGAGAGTATAGAAAAATCTTTAAAAAATATTGATATTGTAATTGCAACATCAGCAAGATTTAGAAATAAAAATATTAAACATATTCAACTAGAAGATCTAAAAAAAATAAATTACAATAAAAAAGTAGCCTTCTTATTTGGGTCAGAAGCATCTGGTTTGTCAAATAATGAAATTAGTTATGCAAATTATACTCTTCAAATACCAACTAATCCTGATTTTAAATCACTAAACCTTTCACATAGCCTGATAATAATTGCCCAATATGTTTCAAGTATAATTAATTCAAATGTATCATTTTTTAAGAAATCAAATAAAGTTAAATCAGCCTCTAAAAATGAGATAGTTGCTATGGCAAATCTTTGTATTAGTAATCTTGAGGAGATTGGCTTCTTTAAATCAAAAGAAAAGAAACCAGTTATGTTAGAAAACTTGAGAAATATTTTCTACAGTATGGAGCTATCATCAAAAGAAACGCGTATATTATCAAGTGTATTTGCTAGTTTAGGCAAAAAACGTTGATTGACAAAATTAAGGGTAAGTTTATAAAGCCCATTATTAAATGACAAAAAGATTAAACTCTAAACATAAAGTAGATAGAAGATTAAAAGTTAACCTTTGGGGAAGACCTAAAAGTCCTTTTAATACCAGGGCATATGGTCCAGGCCAACATGGTCAAACCAAAACATCAAAACCTTCAGATTTTGGAATTCAATTACAAGCTAAACAAAAATTAAAAGCTTATTATGGTAATATTAATGAAAGACAATTTAGAAACATTTATAAAAAAGCGGTAATGCTTAAAGGAGATACAGGAGAAAATCTTATAGGATTACTTGAAAGACGACTGGACGCTGTTATTTATAGAGCTAAATTTGCAACGACAATTTTTTCTGCAAGACAATTAATCAATCATGGTCATGTTAAAGTTAATGGTAAAAAGGTTAATATTGGTAGTTATCTTATTAGAGAAGAGGATTCTATTGAAATTAGAGATAAGTCTAAACAATTAGCCATAATTGATATCGCTCTTGCAAATAAAGAAAGAGAAACACCCGAATACATACAAATGGATGAAAAAAATAAAAAATTTAAATTTGTAAGAGTTCCAAAATTTGATGAAGTTCCTTATCCAGTTATTATGGAACCAAATTTAGTGATTGAATATTACTCAAGATAATAATGATAGAAAGAACATCAAGAGAGCATGTTCTTCAGATATTAAAAAGAAACCAAACAACTTGGAAAATTTTAGATATTGGATGCAATAAAGATGCTGTTCAATATGCTCAAACTGTTGCTGATATTAAAAATTTTTCTGAATTTTACAAAGATAAAGAATTTGTATTAATAAAAAATAAAGACCTCCCTTTTAAAGATAATCAATTTGATTTTGTTTATGCAAGCCATGTAATTGAACATGTGGATGATATTTCATATTTTATTAAAGAACTTCAAAGAATATCAAAACAAGGTTATATAGAGTTACCATCTATGTTAGAGGATAATTTGGTTTTATCAGATAATAGTATAAAAGATCACAAATGGTTTTTTCAATTTGATGACGTAAATAAAATTTTATTAGCTGAGAAGAAAAAACAGTTTATTGAACCTTTTCTTACACATGGAATATTGTTTAGCAATTTGAGAAAAAATTTTAGAAGTAGTCTTGTTCTAGAACTTTTATGGAAAAATGAAATTAATTATGAATTTAAAAACTTTTCTGTTCCAGTAAAAAAAACTTTTTTTTTAACTATTATCAAAAAATATTTAAGCTTTTTAATTAGAAATAATAAATTAGCATCTTTATTAGTATTGATAGTATTTGTTTTTGTTTTTTTAATTTTTTGATTTAAAAGAAATACCATTGGACTCAAGTAGTTTAGTCAATTCACCATTTTCATACATTTCTTTAATTATATCACATCCACCAACAAATTCTTTATTAATGTATAGTTGGGGTATAGTAGGCCAGTCGCTGTAAGCTTTAATTCCTTCTCTCAAATTTTGATCTTCTAAAACATTTACACCTTTAAAATTTACTTCAAGAACTTTTAATATGTTTGAGGTAGCCATTGAAAATCCACATTGTGGAGCATCTGGAGTCCCTTTCATGAATAAACATACATTATTATTATCAATATGATTTTGAATTAAGTTTTTTATATTATCGTCCACTATTGCTCCTTTGTTTTAATTGCTAGGGCATGTAATTCGTTTCCCATTTTACCTTTTAAAGAATTATATACCATTTTATGTTGCTCAATTTTGCTTTTACCTGAAAATTGAGATGAAGTTATTGTTGCCGAGTAATGATTACCGTCACCAGCTAAATCTTGAATTTCAACTATAGCATCAGATAATGCTTCTTTAATTAAACTTTCAATTTCTTTTAAATCCATTGCCATTATTTGCTCATATAATTTACTAACCAATTTGTATTCGATGTTATTAATTCGTCAATTGATACTTTTGTCTTTTCATTAACAAACAATTGATCTTCATTAATTGTTCCTAGTTCATCAAAATGTACTGCATTTTTGTTTAAAATATCAGTCACTTTTTTAATATTATCATTACTAACTTCGATAATGTATCTACTTTGGTCTTCGGCAAAATAATATTCAATTTCATTGATTAAATATTTTGGCTTTTTTAGATTAATACCTTTCTTTCCTTTAATACACATCTTTGAAACTGCAGTAATTATTCCACCTAATGATACGTCATGAGCACTTTTTACTAAATTATTATCAATTAACTTAAGCAATGTTTCTCCATTATTTTTTTCATTAAATAAATTTATTTCAGGGGGTGGACCATTTTTTTCATCTAAGATATTTCTTGCAAACAAACTCTGATCAATATGGCCTTCGGTTTTACCTATAACTAAAACAATATTATCAACATCTTTAAAATCCATTGTGATCATTTTTTTATAATTTTTAATTAAACCAACGCCACCAATGGATGGGGTAGGCTTAATTCCTTCATCTTTAGTTTGATTATAAAAAGATACATTTCCAGAAACGATTGGAAATTTCAAATATTCAGCAGCTTCACCAATGCCTTGAACACATTCAACAAACTCTCCCATATTCTCATCATTTTCTGGACTACCAAAGTTTAAGCAATTTGTAATAGCTATAGGTTTTGCACCAACAGAAATTAAATTTCTAAAACTTTCACAAACAACTTGTTTTCCGCCAGTTAAAGGGTGAGCCCAACAATATACTGCAGATGAATCTACTGATGCTGCCACAGCTTTATCAGTTCCATGAACTCTAACAACGCCAGAGTCACCACCAGGTTTTTGAATAGTATCACCCATAACTGTATGGTCATATTGTTGCCAAATCCATTCTTTGCTACAAACATTTGGATTATTTAAAACTTTCTTTAAAACATCTATAATTTTCAAGTTCTTAAGAACTTCTTTTTTAATTTTATTTTTTTTTGGAAGTTTGGCTTTTTTCCAATTTCGGTCATACATTGGAGAGTTTTCAACCAAAGTATTTATTGGAATATCTGCAACTTGCTCATTATTAAAAAACAATTCAATTTTTTTAGATTTGGTTGTTTTTCCAATTATAGCAAAGTCTAAATTCCATTTATCAAATATTTTTTTAGCTTGTTCTTCTTTTCCATTTTCAAGAACTATTAACATTCTCTCCTGGCTTTCCGAAAGCATTATTTCATAAGGTGTCATCTTTGCTTCTCTACAAGGAACTTTATTCAAATTAATTTCAATTCCAAGATTTCCTTTCGAAGCCATTTCAATACTTGAAGATGTTAATCCTGCAGCACCCATATCTTGAATAGCTATAATTGAGTCTCCAGCCATTAATTCTAGGCAGGCTTCAAGTAATAGCTTTTCTGTAAAAGGATCTCCAACTTGTACTGTTGGTTTTTTTTCTTCTATTTTTTCATCAAAACTAGCTGAAGCCATACTTGCTCCATGAATTCCGTCTCGACCAGTTTTTGAGCCAACATAAATTACTGGTTTATTTAAGCCTGCTGCTTTTGAGTAAAAAATTTTATCTTTTTTAACCAAACCCAAAGTCATGGCATTTACTAAAATATTACCGTTATAAGAGCTGTCAAAATTTGTTTGACCAGCTATGGTTGGGACACCCATACAGTTTCCATAACCACCAATGCCATGAACCACACCTCTTAATAGATTTTTAGTTTTTTTATGTTGGGGTGAGCCAAAATGAATAGAGTTTAAATTTGCAATAGGACGTGCTCCCATTGTAAAAACATCCCTCATAATTCCACCAACACCAGTTGCCGCGCCTTGATAAGGCTCAATAAAAGAGGGATGGTTATGACTTTCAATTTTAAATACAATTGCATCATTGTCACCAATATCAACAACTCCTGCGTTTTCACCTGGTCCTTGAATAACTTGTTTACCTTTAGTTGGAAGTTTTTTTAAATGTAACCTTGATGATTTATAGGAACAATGTTCATTCCACATTGCTGAAAAAATTCCAAGTTCTGTAATATTTGGAGTTCGATCAAGTAGTTTGCAAATTTTTACATACTCATCTTTTTTAAGACCATGATCAATAGCTACTTGTTCGTTTACAATCATTTTAGATTATTAATTAAATTATTGAAAAAAAGAGACCCATCTTCACCCGACAATGATGGATCAATCATTCTTTCTGGATGAGGCATCATCCCTAAAATATTTTTTTCTTTATTAAAAATACCAGCAATATTTTTAATAGATCCGTTAGGATTAAATTTTTCTTCTATTTTACCATCTTTATTGCAGTAATTTATTGCAACTTGATCATTATATTCAATTTCTTTCAATTGATCATTAGTGCAGAAATAGTTTCCTTCATTGTGAGCAATATGTAACTCTAAAACATCTCTATCTATATTTTTAAAAAAAATATTTTTTTTATTTTTAATTTTAATAAATACATTTTTACAAATAAATTCTAAGTATTTGTTTCTTAATAACACGCCAGGAACTAAACCAGTTTCAACTAAAATTTGAAATCCATTACAAATTCCCATTACCTTTCCACCAGATTTTGCAAAATTGATTACAGATTTCATTATTTTTGATTTTGAAGCCATACTTCCACATCTCAAATAATCCCCATAAGAAAAACCACCAGGCAGAACCACTAAATCACTTTTGGGAAGTTCTGCATCATTATGCCAAACCATTTTGTTTTTAAAACCAAATTTTTTTAGAGCAACATCCATGTCTCTATCACAATTTGAGCCGGGAAATGTAATTACTGATGATTTCATTAATTATTGTGCATCAATAATTTTATAATTTTCAATAACAAGATTAGCTAAAAGTTTTTTACACATTTCTTCAACTTTATCCTTAGCTTTTTTTGGATCACTTTCTTTAATATTTATTTCAAAATATTTTCCTTGTCTAACTTCATTTACATTGCCGAAACCCATTCCATCTAATGCTTGATGAATAACTTTCCCTTGAGGGTCAAGAACATCTTTTTTAAGTGTAATAATTACTGAAATTTTCATTTTCTTTTATTTTTAACTGAAGATAGTTTTGTTACATTAACTGCAGTAACATTTGATTGTTCATGAAGAATTCCTAATCTTTTAGCAACATCTGTGTATGCTGGAATAAGATCTCCCAGATCTTTTCTAAATCTATCTTTATCAAGTTTTTTGTCTGTAACAGAATCCCATAACCTACATGTATCAGGGCTTATTTCATCAGCTAGTATTATTTCAGTTTTTCCACTTTCATTTGTAAAACCAAACTCAACTTTAAAATCTACCAATTTTATACCCACACCTCTAAACATACCTAGAAGAAAATCATTTAGTCTTGATAGATTTTCATCAATCCAATCAAGCTGCATAACATTGAGCCAATTAAAAGTTAAAATATGTTCACGACTAATTATCGGATCTCCAAGCTTATCATCTTTAAGGCAATATTCTATTAAAGGTCGGTCAAGAACTGTTCCATCTTCAATACCTAGTCTTTTGGTTAATGATCCAGTTGCAATATTTCTTATAATAAATTCTATAGGTATTATCTCTACGAGTTTAACAAGCTGTTCTCTCATGTTTATTCTTTTTACTAAATGATTTTTAATACCAATTTCAGACAAATTAGAAAGTATATGTTCAGATATTCGATTATTTAAAACACCTTTACCTTCAATAGTAGTTTTTTTTTGATTATTAAATGCAGTTGCATCATCTTTAAAATATTGGATAACTAAATTTTTGTCATTTGTTGCATAAATGATTTTAGCTTTTCCTTCGTATATTTTTTTACCTTTTTTCATTATTTGAAAACTCTCCTAAAGATAAAATTTACATTTTTAAAGTGTTTAGAGTAATTAAATATAGATTTTAGTTTTTTTGGTGTGATTTTACTCATTATCTGTTTATCATTTAAAATCACATCAATTAAATTTAAATTTTCGGTAAAACATTTCTTTGCATAAGATTGAACCATTTTATAAGATTTTTCTCTACTTAAACCTGATTTAGTTAGCTCTAACATAACCTCTTGTGAAAAAATTAAACCTTTAGTCAAATTTAAATTTTCAATCATTTTCTTTGGATAAACAATCATGTTATCTAAAATATTTGTAAGTCTAACTAATGCAAAATCTGTTGTTATATTAGCATCAGGCCCAATATTTCTTTCCACACTTGAGTGAGAGATGTCTCTTTCATGCCAAAGAGCTATATTTTCAAGAGCTGGTATTACAGCACTTCTAACCATTCTAGCTAATCCAGTCAGATTTTCACTTAAGATTGGATTTTTTTTATGAGGCATTGCTGAAGAACCTTTTTGTTTTTTTGAAAAATATTCTTGGAGCTCATAAACCTCAGTTCTTTGTAAGTGTCTAATTTCTATTGCTACTCTTTCAATTGATCCTGCAATAATTCCAAGTACAGAAAAATAAAATGCATGTCTGTCTCTTGGAATTACTTGTGTAGAAATTGGCTCAACTTTTAGACTTAATTTTTTGGCAACATATTTTTCAACATTTGGATTAATGTTAGCGAATGTACCAACAGCACCTGAAATTGCACAAGTTGATACCTCATCAATAGCATCTTTCAGTCTTTTTCTATTTCTTTTAAATTCTTCATAAAATGAAGCTAATTTTAAACCAAAAGTAATGGGTTCAGCATGTATACCATGACTTCTACCCATGCATGGCGTAAATTTATATTTTTTAGCCTGTCTTTTTATAACTTTCAAGATTTGATCAATATCTTTTAAAATAATTTTACCTGATTGAACTAATTGGATATTAAAACTCGTATCTAAAACATCTGATGAAGTCATCCCTTGGTGAAGGTATCTTGCTTTAATACCAGCTCTTTCTGTTACAGATGTAAGAAATGCTATTACATCATGCTTAACATCAGCCTCTATTTTATGAATTCTACTTACATTAATTCTAGCTTTTTTTTTCACAACTGAAGCAACTCCTCTTGGGATTTGACCAAGTTTTTCCATTGCCTCAGCAGATGCAACTTCAACATCAAGCCAGATTTTGTATTTATTTTCTTCTGACCAAATATCGGTTAATTCTTTTCGCGAGTATCTTTTAATCATTAATTATAAGTATGGAGGCTTTAAATAACCTTTAGCAGATTCTGTAAAGATTTCATAACCATTTTCAGTAATTCCTATTGTATGTTCAAATTGTGCAGATAAAGATTTGTCTTTTGTAACGGCTGTCCAACCATCATTTAACATTTTAACATCATATTTACCCACATTAATCATTGGCTCTATAGTAAATGTCATGCCAGATTTTAATTCCATACCAGTATTCTTCTTGCCATAGTGTAAAATATTTGGCGCTTCATGAAATGTTGTGCTTATTCCATGACCACAAAAATCTCTAACAACAGAAAAACCCTTATCTTCTACAAAAGATTGAATTTGATAACCAATATCGCCTAATTTAGTTCCAGGTTTTAAAATTTTTATTGCTCTCATCATAGATTCGTAGGTAGCGTCAATAAGATTGTTTAACTTTACAGGAGTTCTTCCAATACAAAACATTCTACTTGTGTCCCCATAATGTTCATCGACAATTGCAGTGACATCTACATTTACTGCATCACCATCATGTAAAATTCTATCAGATGGTATTCCATGACACACAACATGATTTAAAGATGTACATAAAGATTTTGTAAATCCCCTATAATATAGTGGGGCAGAGTAGCCGCCGTTATCTCTTATAAATTCATATCCTAGCTTATCGATATAATCAGTAGAAACACCTTCTTTAATATTTTCAGTCAACATATCCAAAGTTCTTGCAGCTAGATTTCCAGCAACTCTCATTTTTTCAAATTTTTCTTTGTAATCAGTCATCAATAATCTTAAGCTTTTTATCTATAAAAATTTTCTTAGAACTTATATTACACTTATATGCCAAAAAATTTACCCCAGCTTTTTTAGCTATTAAATAATTTTTATAATATTCTTCGTCTATATCCTTAGCTATCTTAAAATATTTCATATTTTGAATTTGAACTAAAAATATTAAGTATGCTTTATAACTTTTTTTTATGGCATCAATAAGGGTTAATAAATGCTTAATTCCTCTTGCTGTTGGCGCATCTGGAAACTCAGCGATATCTTTATTTCTGAATAATGTAACATTTTTAACCTCAACAAAGGTTTTTTGATTATTTTTATCTAATAAAAAATCAAATCTTGTCTCTTTATTAAAAAAAACTTCTGGTTTTATACTATCATTATTTTTAAGTTCGTTAATAAGATTATTTTTAAGACCATGCTCAACAATTCTGTTGGCCATATGAGTATTTACACCAACTAAATTTTTTCTAGATTTAATAATTTCCAATCCATATTTAAGCTTTCTTTTTGGATCATTATTAGGAAGTAAATAAACTTCATTACCCTCATCTAATAACCCTTTCATTGATCCAGTATTAGGACAGTGAGCTGTGACAATTTCTTTTGTTAGTTTAACGTCGGTAAAGAACCTTTTGTAACGTTTGATTAGTTTGCCTTTTACTAAAGACTTGGTAAATTCCATTACTAAATTATATATTTCATATGGAAAAAAAAGCAAAAGTTAATGCCTCAATTTTAATAATAGGTAATGAAATTTTGTCTGGCAGAACCCAAGATACAAATACCTCTACTATAGCCACTTGGTTAAATTCAATAGGGGTAAGTGTTGCTGAGGTTAGAGTAATTCCTGATGTTGAACAAGCAATTATAGAAACATTAAATTTTCTTAGGTCAACATATGATTATGTATTTACAACTGGAGGTATAGGCCCTACGCATGACGATATTACTGCTCAATCTGTTTCAAAGGCTTTTGGGATTAAATATGAGGCTCATAAAGAAGCATTTAAAATTTTAGAATCTTATTACGACCCAGGTAAATTTAATGAAGGTAGACAAAAAATGGCATGGATGCCAGAGAACGCAAAATTAATTTTAAATCCAACGAGTGGTGCTCCAGGATTTAATGTTGAGAATGTTTTTTCTTTGCCAGGGGTCCCTTCAATTTTAAAATCAATGTTAGGTGGTTTAACAAACAAAATTGTTGGAGGAGAACCAATAAAAAGTCTTACTATAAGTTTAAGAACAGTTGAAAGTGAAATAGCGAATTCGCTAACCAAGGTTCAAAATGATAATATGGATGTAGAAATTGGTAGTTACCCATTTTTTCATGCAGGAAAATTAGGGGTTTCAATAGTCATTAGATCTGAAAATCAAAATAAAATTGATAATTGTAATTCTCAAATTTTAAAATTTGTTAATGAGAAAAAAATAGAAGTAGTAGATCGTTAATGTTATATTTTGCTTACGGCAGTAATCTTCATCATTTTCAAATGAAAAGAAGATGCAAGGATAGTATTTTTCTTAAAAAAATAAATTTAAAAGACTTTAGATTAACTTTTAGAAGCAAATATAGAGCTGCAGATATTGAGCCAAAAAGAAACTCAATAGTTCCAGGAGGTTTATTCGAAATATCAAAAAGTGATGAAAAAAAATTAGATGTTTACGAGGATTTTCCTATTTTATATAAAAAATATTTTTTTAATTATTATGGAAAAAAAGTTATGACTTATACAATGGTTAATAAATCACCATTTAAGTTTCCAACTGAAAGATACTTAAATATTGTTAAGAGAGGTTATAAAGATTGTAATTTAAATGAAAAATATCTTAAGAAAGGTTTACAAGGGTCTTGATTAAAAAAATTTTAATTATTAGACTTGTTCATTTATAAATATTAGCATAAATACTCATGAAATTCATTAATGCCCTCGTGGTGAAATTGGTAGACACAAAGGACTTAAAAGCCGAGGGATAGAAGTTAAAGTCAGTCTATAGTAGTCCAAGGAAGTCTAAAACATCCTATAAAATCTCATTACTTTAAATTAGCTTTCTACTAATGTTAGAGAATAAGGCTTAATTAATTTGCTCAAACTAGAGCAAGACTAGAGCATGGAGAGATAATATTATAAGCTTAATTAAATGAGAATAATTTTAAGTTCAATTTTTATACTTTTATCTATTTTTAATTACAGTAATGCAGACATCATATTTAAAAACTGTTTGATATTGGATAAAAATAATAATCCTAAAAAAGAGATAGGAAGAGATAGGAATGAATATTATATAAGTTTTGATAATGCAAAAGTCTTTAGGTCAGTTGTAAATTCAAACATTTTAACTAATACTATCAATGATGCTTTGGACTCATCCAATTCTAACGATAGCGTAAGTAGAGTTAACAATGCAGAATTTTTTATCACTTATTTTGATAAAGATTTAATAACAGCTAAGATGGAAGAAGAAGAAATTTCTAATGGCGCTTCAATAAAGACTGAAACAGAAATTTTTATAAATTTAGATAAAAACACGATAGAAATTTATGATAGGGGAATTAATTCAGCAGGAAAAGAATTAATTACAATATTAAATAATTTTAAAGAGTCGGTATATGGCAGAAATTTTGCTATTCTAAAATGTGATAGAGAAAATCAAAATGAAGATGGAAACAGTGGAGCTTCAAGTGGTACAGCTTTCTTTATTAATAATAAAGGTCATTTGTTAACTAATAATCATGTAGTTGAAGGATGCACACTATCTAAAATTTCCTATAAAAATAAAGATTATGATACAAAACTAATAGCAACAGATAAAACTCTGGATCTTGCTTTGCTTAAGGCTGAACTCAAACCTAAATCTTTTTTTATCTTTTCAAAAGATGAAGCAAAGAAACTTAACAAAGTTTATGTGGCAGGATATCCACTTGGTAAGGGCTTAAGTAATGATCTTAAAATATCATCTGGAATAGTCAGTTCACTAAAAGGTTTTGAAGATAACTCTAACGAAATACAAATTGATGCACCAATAAATCCAGGTAACAGTGGTGGGCCTATTATTAATGAAAATGGTGATCTAGTTGCAATAGCCGTCTCAGGGTTAGCTAAAGACCAAACAGAAGGGATTAACTTTGGTATAAAATCATCAGCAGCAGAAGTATTTTTAAGATCAAATAAGATTAATCCTAAAAAATCAATGTATGCTGGAATAAAAGAGAATGATAAATTGTTAGCAATTTTAGAAGAGGGAACTGTTTATACTTATTGTAATTAATGATTATGAAAAAACTTTTTATATTATTTTTATTTAATATTTTTTTAACCAATCCATCTTATTCAGAAGTTCTAGATATGTTTTGTCTTATAGGTAAATCAGATCTGAAAAAAGCAAAGTTAGATAAATCTGAATTTGACAGATTTGCAGGCAAAGTAATTAAGCTCAAAATAGATCTGGATGAAAATTTAGTTTACGATCTTTCTGAAAGTAGTCAAATGAGTGTTATTACTGGTATTAATCAAGGTGTATTAAATTTTAGAAAGACAGGTGCTGGCATCAACTATACTAATCAGCAAGATATTAAGGGTGATAAAGGTAAGATTATAAAATATAATTACAACAACAGTGTGTCTATAGGATCAGATGGAAGAACAGGCATGTTTACTTCACGAATTGATCAGGCAGGTATATCTTTAAATAGGTTTAATTTTTCAATCCGATGTAGATGGTATGATTATAATGCTAAAGAAAAGAAGATGGCAAAGAATATTGGTGCACTTCCATTTGGTGGATCAATAGAAACTAAGAAGAAAAAAAAAAGAAAAAGTACAATTAAAAAAGACACTACAAATTACGATATCGTGAACCTTCAAAGTTATGTTGTAAAAGATCTAGATAGTTTGTTGTATTTGTATAAGGCTAAATTATTTAAAAATAGCTCTAATAATTTTATTTTTTTGAAAAATAGAAATTATTTAAAATTCGAACGAGGTCAAAAACTTGTATTCGAGGATGTTAAAGACTTAAGTGAAAGACATTTCTTTGGTTTACCATTGTATAACTCGGCTGACAAAGATAGGTTAAAAAAACTTAAAAAAGAGTATTTTAAATCAAAAAAGGGAATAAAAAAAGTTAGTTAGGTAATTAACAAATGTTAACTAATTATTATAGGACTTTATGGGATAACTAGAGCATGACTAGAGCATAGAGAGATAAATTAAAAAAATTTTACTTATTACCCTTGTTCAATTATAAATATTAGCATAAATACTCATGAAATTCATTAATGCCCTCGTGGTGAAATTGGTAGACACAAAGGACTTAAAATCCTTGCCGCTTGCGGAGTGCCAGTTCGAGTCTGGCCGAGGGCACCACTAAAATGATTAAACTTCAGATAATTTCTGATAAAAATAAAAAATCTTCCTTAATTAAAAAACTTTTAATTAAAAAATTAGAAACCAGTCATTTTAAGAAAAAAAACCTTGTCGTTGTGATTGGAGGTGATGGCTTTATGCTTCAAACACTTAAAAAAAATAAGAATTTAAAAAAACAATTTTATGGAATAAATTCAGGAAACTACGGGTTTTTGATGAATAAATTTTCATCAAAAAATATAATTAAAAATTTATCTAAAGCAAATATGGTTTCAATTTCACCTTTAGAAATGATTGTTAAAAATAAAAATAATCAGATTAAAAGATCGATAGCAATTAATGAAGTCTCAGTACTTAGACAAAGTAGACAGGCTGCATCATTGTCAATAAAGCAGGGTCCAAGACAGATTATTAAAGAATTAGTTTCTGATGGGGTACTAGTATCAACACCAGCTGGTAGTACGGCCTACAACTTGTCAGTTCATGGACCGATTTTAAGCTTACATTCAAAAAAATTATCCATATCTCCTATAAGTGCGTTTAGACCAAGAAGATGGAAAGGCAAAATTGTAAATGATAAGACTAAAATTATTATAAATAATTTAAACCCATCTAAAAGGCCTATTAGTGCTGTTGCTGATAATTTAGAAGTAAGGAATGCAAAATCAATTGTTGTTAAAATAAATAATAAAATAAAGTTTAATCTTCTTTATGATAAAAATAGAAGCTTACAAAAAAAGATTAAAATTGAGCAAATAAGAAGAGAGACTAGTTAGATAAATGAAAAAAATTAATCCAATAATGTTTGTAGTCATTATTTTAGTTGGAGGTTTTTGTGCATTTAAAATTATGTCTTTTCTGGGTTGTTATGCCCGTATTGAAGATGCAAATGAGTGTTGGAAATTGACAGCCTGGTAAAATTTCGATCTGTGGATTTATTGATTACAAATCGAGAGTCTAAATTCAAAAAGATAAATACTATCAATATTAATTTAAAACTATTTCAAATCTATACACACTATAGACACAGTGGTATATTTTTTCATGTATTTTATAAAAAGATTAAGACAAGCAGCTTTAGGTATAGCTGGATTATTTTCAGTTCCCTTTGGAAAGAAAGTTGAAAAATCATTATCAAAAATAATAGATGACAAGGCAACTGTCTACGATCAACAAATTGACAAATTTTATAACGAAACGCATATAGGTGGTTTCACTCACAGACATTTTGATGGAAGTCATACACCGTTACAAATGTGGGAAAAGGTTAAAGAGACTTTGCCTAACGATAGCAACTTCGAAGAATTAAAAAATTATTTTTTATCTTTATTTAAAGATCTTCAAACACCAATGGGTATTCCATTACATAATATAGATAACAAAGAAGCATTTGATAAATTTGCAATACATATGAGTGAAAAATTTGCTGTTAAAAAAAGTTGGCTACTTGATATTCAAAGCGTGAACTTATCAGAAATATTTGGCGCAACTATAGGCGTTGTGGCCTTAATGTTTGGATGGAAGAAACATGAAAAAGAAGAATTTGCAAATTTAGCATCATCTTTGATATTAGCTGGCGCTGTTAGTGCTAATCCAATTTTATTGATTGTATCAATAGTTTCATGGGCAAAATCTTATACCAAAGATAAAAACAAAAAAGCATTCAAAAAAGGAACGATCGAAGGATTATTGGGAATGGGTTCTTTTATAATGACAGCAAGTTTATTTGCTAGTCCACTTCTTGGAATAATAATTGGTTTAGTAGTTTTAATAGTTGTTAAAAAACAACTTAAAAAAATAGAGGTTTCAGAAATTTATGATTGGTTTAGAGATCAAATTAAAAAACATGGAAAAACTTTAGCAGCAATGGGTGGTGGAGCTGGTATTGCTATGATGATGGGTGCAATTTGATAGAAGCACTTATAATTTTAGAATTATCATTTTTAACGTATAAACTTTTAGTAGATAACTAAATGGATACTTGGCAAATTATATTAGCAATTATTATCGTCGGCTTATCAATTATAATGCCAATTTATTATTCATCAGAAAAGAAAAAGAAAGCACAACAAGAAGAATTTGAAAAAATCAAAAAGTATGGTGAAACCATTAATCAGTTCACTAGAGATAAGAATAAATGAAAAAACTTTTAGGGATCGTGGTTCTGGGTTTTCTTTGGACCAATATTGTTGCTGCTAATACTTATGCTATCAAGATAACAAAGTATTTAATTCCTGATCTTACAATTGACATCACGAAGTATGGTATTGGGGATGAGACTTGGAAGATAGTTGGTAGCTGCAAAAATGCAGGAACTTATTCTTTAGTGGAATTAACAAGGTATGGAATAGCAGATATTACAGTCCAGTTAACAAAGTATGGCATTGCAGATAAAGATATTTGCATAACAAATCCAGATGATTTGCCTGATTGGTTTTTAGAAATGTTGGACTAAATTCAAAAAAAAGACATAATTAATCTTTATATTAATAATTGTTAAAGTTCTTTAACGTATAAACTTCAGCAACACATAAACTATGAAACAATTAGAATTAGATTTTAATTCAATAAATCTTTCTGATCACTATGAAGCTTATCGAGTTATCGATGAGGGAAAAAATCAAATTTGCAGCTGGTCTGACTCATTAAGTGATGATGGAAAAAAGATAAGTTATGATGAGTACACTTATAACACCACTCAATGTATGGACTTTGAAAATTGGATTCATATTGATAAAAACGGTTTAGGAAAATCTGCATTTAAGTGGTTTTTTATGTACCTAAAAAGTATTAATGGACGTGCAGACAGACTTGAGAAGTTTAAAAGAGTTTTAAACGATATGGATATACCTTTTGAAGAAGGGGACTGGCAAACGATTGATAGAGATTGTGAAAGAAATAAGTTGAATTAAAAAAACTTTAATCTGCCATTATTGAGACAATAAATAGACTTTAAATAATATGATGATTTAAAGATGCAAAAAATCATTATCCTTTTTTTAATTTTATTATTTCCATCAATATCTTATGCAGACCAAGGTTTAAATCTTTCTTGTTTAAATATGTTGTCAGCTTTTGGAAAGAAATTTGAGCCTTTAAACTATAAACTTGAAGCAACAGGATTTCATTATTTTGATGAAAAACAAAATAAATTTATAATTATCCCTAGCAAAGAATTAGAGTTTGGCGAAGATAGATTCACCGTTAAATTTCCAGAATATGAATTAGGTTTCCAAAGAATAGTTTTTGAAGGACAAACGAAACCTACAATCACAATGTCTAAATATGATTATAAAAATGATAAATTTTTAGATCATTATGAATGTGATTTAAAAAAAGAATTTATTAATTAACGACCACTTGACCTTAACACACTCCTAACACACTATTAACACAGTGATTGTGTTTTAACGGATGTATTTCTAATTTTTAAAAAATATTTAACGTTGATTTTATTGAGTGATGGTGCCCCCGCACGGATTCGAACCGCGGACCTATTGATTACAAATCAATTGCTCTACCAGCTGAGCTACAAGGGCATGGGCAATAATTATTAACTATTTGTTAATTAATCAACTCTTTTTTTTTAAATAACTTAAATGATGAAATACAATTGCTGCACTATTTGAGATATTTAAGCTCTCTATATTCTTATTTATATTTATTTTAACAAAAAAATCAGCATATTTTCCAGTGTGTTGTCTCATTCCAAAACCTTCAGAGCCAAACAAAAGAATATTGTTTCCTTCCCATTTTATATCTGTAAAATCTTTTTCACCTTTCGCATCAAATCCATAAACCCAGAAATTTTTTTCTCTTAAGTTTTTTAATGTAGAATTGATATTTGATACTTTAAAAATGTTTACATACTCCATGCAACCACTTGCTGATTTATACATTAGTTTGCTATCGCCAGGAAATTGTCTTTCTTTTATTATTAAACCATCAATATTAAAAGATGCGGCACTTCTTATTAGTGAACCAATGTTTCTTGGATCTGTTACCTCATCTAAACAAACCAATGTTAAATTATTTTTCCCTTTTATAAATTGTTTTAAGTCAGGTTGATCAAGATGTTCAATTTCTGCAACGTAACCATTGTGCATCAATTGTTCTTTAGATGAATATTTATCCAATTCCTTCTTCGATTTAAAATATACTTTCACATCTTCCAAGATATTTTTTTTAGGATTTTTTCTATGAATGTTTTTTTTACTTTCTTCAGTTAAAAAAACCCTCAAAACTTTTCTTTTATGGTTTCTTAGTGCTTCCATAACAGCATGCTGGCCTACAATAAAAAAAGATGACTTATTCATAAATTATGATGTGTTTTACACGTTTTTTTTAATATTTTCCTAATAAATCACGTGTTGCAATTGCATAAATAAAATATATAAAACGCTTGTTATTTGAAGCTTTATTGAACAAGGGGACACTTCCCCAAAGGAGGGGTTCCAGAGCGGTCAAATGGGGCGGGCTGTAAACCCGTTGACTTCGGTCTTCGAAAGTTCGAATCTTTCCCCCTCCACCATTCAATATTTTTTTTATTTAACATGGAGTGTTACTCTTGGGGTTGTGCGGGTGTAGTTCAATGGTAGAACGCTAGCCTTCCAAGCTGGATGTAAGGGTTCGATTCCCTTTACCCGCTCCAAGAAAGAAATTAGTAATGAAACAAAAATAACTGAGGTAAAAAAAGTAATGTCAAAAGAAAAATTTGTAAGAAATAAACCCCACTGTAACATTGGGACTATTGGTCATGTCGACCATGGCAAAACGACTCTTACTGCTGCGATTACAAATGTGTTAGCGCAAGCAGGTGGTGGAACTGCAGTTGCTTATGATCAAATTGATAAAGCACCTGAAGAAAAAGAAAGAGGTATAACAATTTCAACAGCACACGTTGAGTATGAAACTGAAAAAAGGCATTATGCTCACGTAGATTGTCCAGGACACGCTGACTATGTAAAAAACATGATTACTGGAGCAGCACAAATGGACGGAGCCATCTTAGTTGTTAATGCTGCTGATGGTCCTATGCCACAAACTAGAGAGCATATTCTCTTAGGAAGACAAGTTGGTATACCAGCAATTGTTGTTTATTTAAATAAAGTTGATCAGGTTGATGATAAAGAAATGATTGAACTTGTAGAAGAAGAAATTAGAGAGCTTTTAACTTCTTATAAATATCCTGGTGATAAAACACCAATCGTTAAAGGTTCCGCATTAGCAGCTGTAGAAGGTAGAGATGATGAAATTGGAAAAAATTCAATTTTAGAATTAATGAAAGCTGTTGATGAACACATTCCACAACCAGCTAGAGAAGTTGATAAACCATTCTTGATGCCAGTAGAGGACGTATTCTCGATTTCAGGAAGAGGAACGGTAGCAACTGGTAGAGTTGAGTCAGGTGTAGTCAAAACTGGTGAGGAAGTTGAAATAGTTGGAATTAGAGAAACTAAAAAATCAGTTTGTACAGGAGTAGAAATGTTTAGAAAACTTTTAGACTCAGGAGAAGCTGGTGATAATGTTGGAATTTTATTGAGAGGTATAGAGAGAACTGATATTGAAAGAGGTCAAGTTCTTTGTAAACCTGGATCAATTACTCCACATACTAAATTTGAAGCTCAGGCCTATGTACTTAAAAAAGATGAGGGTGGAAGACATACTCCTTTCTTTACTAAATACAGACCTCAGTTTTATTTTAGAACAACAGATGTTACAGGTGAGGTTGAATTACCGGCAGGTACTGAAATGGTTATGCCAGGTGATGACGCTAAATTTACTGTTAAACTAATAACACCAATCGCAATGGCTGAAAAATTAAATTTTGCTATTAGGGAAGGTGGAAGAACTGTTGGAGCAGGAGTAGTAACTAAAATTATAGAGTAACTCTATAAATAGGAGTGTAGCTCAATTGGTAGAGCGCCGGTCTCCAAAACCGGAGGCTGAGGGTTCGAGTCCCTCCGCTCCTGCCAATTGAGCTTAATATTATGAAAAACCCGATTAAATTTATACAGGAAGTAAAACAAGAAGCTTTCAAAGTTACATGGCCCACTTGGAAAGAAACATTACAAGGTGCTTTAATGGTTTTTATTATGGCTGTTGTTATGTCTTTGTTTTTTCTTCTTTTAGATCAGGTTTTAAAGTTTTTCTTAGAACTTTTACTTAAAGTGAGTATATAATGAAAAACTGGTACATAGTTCAGTCTCATTCAAGTTTTGAGAATAAAGTTGCTTCATTAATTAAAGAAGAAGCAGATAAAGCTAAAATTAGTGAAAAATTTGAAGAGATAATAGTACCAACCCATGATGTTACCGAAGTTAAAAGAGGTAAGAGAATTCAAAGAAAAAAGAAATATTTTCCAGGTTATGTACTAATAAAGAGCGAGATGGATAATAATATTTATCACATGATAAAAAATATAAAGAGAGTAAGTGGCTTTTTAGGTACCAAAGGTATTCCAGTTCCAGTTTCAGATAAAGAAGTAGAAAAAATTTTAGGACAAATTAAAGATGGTGTGGCTCAGCCAAAATCTGGTATAGAGTACAGCGTTGGTGAAAAAGTGCAAGTAGTTGATGGACCTTTTGCATCATTTAATGGAATGATTGAGGAAATTGATGAAGAAAAAGCTAGACTTAAGGTGTCAGTTTCTATATTTGGTCGTCCAACACCAGTAGATTTAGAGTATAACCAAGTTGAGAAAGTAAGTTAATGGCAAAAGAAATTAGTGGATTTATTAAATTACAAATAAAAGGTGGTCAGGCTAACCCAGCACCTCCAGTTGGTCCTGCATTAGGTCAACGTGGTGTAAATATAATGGAGTTTTGCAAGGCATTCAATGATAAAACAAAATCAATGGCAGGAAAGCCAGTGCCTGTTGAAATTACTGTTTATAAAGATAAAAAATTTGATTTCAAAATTAAATCACCACCAGCATCTTTTTATATAAAAGAAGCTGTCAAACTTAAAGGTGGATCAAAAGAACCAGGTAGAAACATTGTTGCATCTATTTCAAAAAAACAACTTGAAGATATAGCTAAAGAAAAAATGAACGATCTAAATGCACATGATGTTGAGGAAGCAATAAAAATTATAGCTGGATCAGCTAGATCCATGGGTATTGAGGTAAAAGAATAATGTCATCTAAAAGATACAAAAAGTTGCCAGAAAAAACAAAAGATTTAAATCCAGAGCCTATCGAAAAATTACTATCTGAACTTAAAAAAAATTGTACATCAAAATTTGATGAGTCTCTTGATTTAAGTTTTCAAATAAATAACAAACAAAAGAAAAGTGAAGTTAACATAAGAACAGTAGTTAATCTTCCCGGTGGAACAGGAAAAAAAGTTAAAGTTGCTGTTGTTTGTGAAGACAATAAAGCACAAGACGCTAAAGAAGCAGGTGCAGATATAGTTGGTGGAGATGAATTTATTGAAAATATTAAAAGTGGTGAAATAAATTTTGAAAAATTAATTTGCACACCAGCAATGATGATTAAATTATCAAAATTAGGAAAAGTTCTAGGACCCAAAGGTTTAATGCCTAACCCTAAACTTGGATCAGTATCAGATAATATTAAAGAAGCTGTGACTAATGCTAAATCTGGACAAGTTGAAATCAGAAATGATAAAGATGGAAATATTGGAGTTAGTATTGGCAAGAAATCTTTTAGTGATGAACAGCTGTTAAAAAATTATAATGCTATTTTAGATGCGTTAGAAAAAGAAAAATCAAACAATACTTTAAAAGGTGATCTAATTAAAAATACTTTTGCCACTTCAACAATGGGTGTTTCATATAAAGTTAAATTAGGGAAATCGATATAGTTATGATGAATAAACAACAAAAGAAAAATTATATTGAAGAAATGATTAGCAAATTTGAAAACAGTAAAGCTGTTATGGTAACTCATTATCAGGGTTTAACAATGAACCAATTAGACGAATTAAGATCTAAAATGAGAGAACACGGAATAATCTTTAAAATTACAAAAAATAGAATAACAAAATTAGCTTTAGAAAAAACAAAGTGCAAAGATTTATCAAATTTATTTACTGGCCCGACTGCAGTAGCATTTGGTGAAGATGCTATAATGTCAGCTAGGATTCTATCAAAATTTGCAAAAGATAATGAAAACTTAAAACTCATTGGCGGAATAATGGATAATGAGGTTCTTGATCAGAGCGGTGTCGAAAATGTAGCTAATTTGCCCACATTAGACGAAGCGAGAGCCAATATTGTTGGTATTTTGAATGCTTCTGCATCTAAATTAATAAGTATTTTGCTTGCACATTCAGAAAAAATGAGTAGTTTGTCGGCAGAAATTTCTGAAACACAACCCAAAGAGTAATATATATGCCTGACCTAAATAAAATTATTGAAGACTTATCAAGTTTGACAGTTGCAGAGGCAGCTGAACTTTCAAAACAATTAGAAGAAAAATGGGGTGTAACTCCAATGGCAGCAGCGGCTCCAGCAGCAGCGGGTGGTGCAGCTCCAGCAGAAGATAAAGATGATTTTACAATCATGTTAGTTTCTGCAGGTGATAAAAAAATTAATGTTATTAAAGAAGTAAGAGCAGCTACTTCATTAGGTTTAAAAGAGGCTAAAGATCTTGTTGAAGGAGCACCAAAAGAAGTTAAGTCTGGTGTTAACAAGAAAGACGCTGAAGAAATCAAAGCTAAGTTAGAAGCTGCAGGCGCTAAAGTAGAACTTAAATAAATTAATTAGAAAGAATTCAAATACTGATTATTTTTAATCAGTATCTATAAATATAAATGCAATTATCTTTTACTGAAAAAAAGAATATTAGGAAAAGTTTTGGAAAACTTAAAGAGAGCTTATCTATACCAAATTTAATTGAAGTTCAAAAAAACTCTTATAAAGAATTAACAGAATTTAACCATCAAGAATATGAACCTACAAAAGGTTTTGATAGAGTTTTTAAAAGTATTTTCCCAATTGAAGATCTTAACGACAAAGCAACACTTGAATACGCTTCATACAGATTAGAAAAACCAAAGTTTGATGTTGAAGAATGTATTACAAGAGGATTAACTTATTCTTCAGCTTTAAAATGTACGTTAAGGCTAGTTGTTTATGAAATAGATCAAGAGAATAATACAAAAGATATTTTGTCTGCTAAGGAACAAGAAGTTTATATGGGTGAAGTTCCTATGATGACTAACAGTGGAACATTTATTACCAACGGAGTACAACGTGTTGTAGTTAATCAAATGCATAGAAGTCCAGGGGTGTTTTTCGATCATGATAAAGGTAAAACACATGCAAGTGGTAAGCTGCTGTTTAACTGTAGAGTTATACCAAATAGAGGTTCTTGGTTAGATTTTGAATATGACGTCAAAGATTTTTTGTATTTTAAAATAGATAGAAAAAAAAAAATATTTGCTTCTACACTGCTTTTAGCTTTAGGTTTTACAAAATCAGAAATAGTAGATGAGTTTTATGAAAGTGAACAATATACATACGACCCTAAAACAGAAAAATGGAGGACTAAATTTAATCCTGAAAACTATAAAGCCAAAAATTTTTCAGAAGAAGTTATTGATGCGAAAACTGGTGATATAGTAATAAAATTAGGTGATAAAATTAATTTTTTAAATGCAAAGAAATTAGCAAATGATGGTCTTAAGGATATATTAGTTTCAAAAGAGTCATTGTTTGGTAAATTTTTACATAGAGATGTAAAAGTTAACGAGGAAGAAGAAGGTGTTTTTAAAATTGGAACAGAGCTGAATGATACAATTATTCAACAAATATTGGATGCAAATATATACTCACTGCAAATTTCAGTTACAAATTCAATTAATAAAGGCTCCTATTTACTTACAACTGTTCTTGCTGATAAAAATAATACAAAAGACGAAGCTATAACCGAGATCTATAAAATGCTAAGACCAGGTGAGCCACCTACTATTGAGATTGCAACTCAAATATTCAACAATCTATTTTTTAGTTCAGACAGATATGATTTATCAGATGTTGGAAGAGTAAAAATGAACTCAAGATTAAATCAAGAATGCTCAGATAAGATTACAATTTTAAGAAATGATGACATAATTGCGATTGTTCACAAAATGTTAGATTTACGTGATGGAAAAGATGATGTTGATGATATTGATCACTTAGGAAATAGAAGAGTTCGTTCTGTTGGTGAGCTGGTTGAAAACCAAGCTAGGATTGGTGTTTACAGAATGGAAAGAGCAATTAAGGAAAAGATGACAACCCTAGACGTTGAATCTGCAATGCCACAGGATTTAATTAATGCTAAACCATTAACTGTCTCTCTTAAAGATTTTTTTGCCAGTTCTCAACTTTCTCAGTTTATGGACCAAACAAATCCTCTATCTGAAATAACACACAAAAGAAGAGTTTCTGCGTTGGGCCCAGGTGGATTAACAAGAGAAAGAGCTGGATTTGAAGTTAGAGACGTTCATCCAACTCATTATGGCAGAATATGTCCAATAGAAACTCCTGAAGGACCTAATATTGGATTGATAAATAGTTTATCAACTTATGCAAAAATAAATAAATATGGTTTCATTGAAAGTCCTTACAAAAAAGTAAAAGATGGAGTTGTACAAGACAAAGTTGAGTATTTGTCCGCAATGGAAGAAACAAAATTTACTATTGCTCAAGCTAATACAAAATTAGATAAAAATGGGAAAATTATTGAAGAATTAGTTTCTTGCAGAGAAAACTTAAACTTTCTTTTAGCAAAACCTGATTCAATTGATTACATAGATGTATCTCCAAAACAACTTGTATCTGTTGCAGCTTCTTTAATTCCATTCCTTGAAAATGATGATGCAAACAGGGCTCTTATGGGTTCTAATATGATGAGACAAGCTGTACCTTTGTTAAAACCTGAGTCTCCACTAGTTGGAACAGGTATAGAAAGCGATGTTGCTCTAGATTCAGGTGTAACAATAGTGGCAAAGAGAGAGGGTATAGTTGATAAGATTGATGGTAAAAGAATTGTTATTAAAGTAACTGAAGAAACTGAATTTAGTGAGTCTGGTGTAGATATTTATAATCTTCAAAAATTTAAAAGATCAAATCAAAATACATGCATAAATCAACGTCCGTTAGTTAGAGTTGGAGATAAAGTTAAATCAGGCGATATTATTGCTGACGGTCCATCAACTAAATTAGGTGAATTAGCCTTAGGAAAAAATGTAACAGTAGCCTTTATGCCATGGCAAGGTTACAACTTTGAGGATTCAATTTTGATCTCGGAAAGATGTGTTACAGATGATGTGTTTACATCGGTTCATATTGAAGAATATGAAATAATGGCAAGAGATACAAAATTGGGAGAAGAGGAAATCACTAGAGATATACCTAATGTTAATGAAGAAGCGTTAAAAAATTTAGATGAGTCAGGCATTGTTTATATAGGTGCTGAAGTAAATGCTAGCGATATTTTGGTAGGAAAAGTAACTCCAAAAGGGGATTCAGCATCTGGACCTGAAGAAAAACTTTTAAGATCAATATTTGGAGAAAAAGCGATAGATGTAACAGATACTTCATTAAGAATGTCTAGAGGTAGTAGTGGCACTGTTGTTGATGTTAGAGTTTTTAATAGACATGGTATTGAAAAAGATGAAAGATCGATAACAATCGAGAGAGCAGAAATTGACGAAGTTCAACAGGATAAGATTGTAGAAGAAGAAATTTTGGAAAGAAGTATTAAACAAAGAGCTTCACAGATTTTATCAGGTTCAACTTTAGCAAAAAAAATAAAAGATTTACCTGAAGGAAGTAAATTAGATTTTGAAATTATAGATAAATTATCAATTAATGATGTTTTTAAAATAACAGTAGGTAATGTTAGCAATGAAGCAACTCTAGCTCAATTAAAAGATCAATATAACAAAGCCAAACAAGATATTACAGAAAGATTTGAAGATAAGGTTTTAAAAATTAGAAGCGGTGATGATTTATTACCAAGTGTAATGAAAATGGTAAAAGTTTTTGTTGCTATCAAAAGGAGATTAAGACCTGGTGATAAAATGTCAGGTAGACATGGTAATAAAGGAGTTGTGAGTAAAATTGTACCTGTCGAAGATATGCCATATAGAGAAGACGGTAGACCAGTTGATATAGTTTTAAATCCGCTAGGAGTACCAAGTAGAATGAACGTTGGTCAAATTCTAGAAACACATCTAGGCTGGGCTTGTAAAGAATTTGGGGAGCAGGTTAAAAATTTAGTTAACGAAAATAATAAAAAAATTGAAAGAACTGAAAAAATAGAAAAATTTTTAAAATCCATATATGGAGATGAAATTTTTAATGAGAAGCTAAATAAATTAAGTAAAAGTGAATTTAAAGATCTTTGTGAAAATTTACAAAATGGTATTGCAATTTCAACACCTGTTTTTGATGGAGCTAAAGAGAAAAATGTTACTGAGATGCTTGAATTAGCAAATTTACCTGGCTCTGGTCAAACTTATTTATGGGATGGAAGAACAGGAGAAAAATTTGATAGACCGGTTACTGTTGGAATAATTTACATGTTAAAGCTTCATCATTTAGTTGAAGATAAAATTCATGCAAGATCAACCGGTCCTTATAGTTTGGTAACTCAACAGCCCCTTGGCGGAAAAGCTCAATTAGGTGGTCAAAGATTTGGTGAAATGGAAGTGTGGGCTTTAGAAGCTTATGGTGCTTCTTATACTTTGCAAGAAATTTTAACTGTCAAATCTGATGATGTTGCCGGTAGAGTTAAAGTTTATGAAACTATAGTTAAAGGTGAGGAAAATTTTGAATCTGGAATACCAGAATCATTCAATGTGTTAGTAAAAGAAATTAAATCATTAGCATTAAATGTGGAGCTTAATTAATGAAAAAAGAATTGACAGATTTATTTAAAGGAAGTGAAATTTCAGAAGCTCAGAATTTTAATAGCATTAAAATATCACTTGCAAGTCCAGAGAAAATTAAATCTTGGACTTTTGGTGAAATTAAAAAACCCGAAACAATAAATTATAGAACATTTAGACCTGAAAAAGACGGTTTATTTTGTGCAAGAATATTTGGTCCAATAAAAGATTACGAATGTTTATGCGGCAAGTATAAAAGAATGAAATTTAGAGGGATTATTTGTGAAAAGTGTGGAGTTGAGGTTACAAAATCTAATGTACGAAGAGAAAGAATGGGGCACATTAATCTTGCAACTCCTGTAGCACATATTTGGTTCTTAAAATCTCTTCCAAGTAGAATTGCTCTTGCTGTTGATATGAAGCTTAAAGAAATAGAAAGAGTTCTTTATTTTGAAAACTTTATAGTAATTGAACCTGGCCTAACAGGTTTGCAAAAAAATCAACTTTTAAATGAGGAAGAATTAGCAAAATACCAAGATGAATTTGGTGACGAAAGTTTTACAGCAGGAATAGGAGCTGAGGCTGTTCTTGAAATGCTAAAAAGTCTGGATTTAGAATTAGAAAGAAAAAATCTAGCAAGCTTTATTAAAGAAACAAAATCTAAGGTTAACGAAGAAAGAGCTATTAAGAGATTAAAATTAATCGAGTCTTTTATTGAGACTGGTCAAAAACCTGAGTGGATGATTATGACAGTTGTTCCTGTTATACCACCTGAGTTAAGACCGTTAGTACCGCTAGATGGAGGAAGATTTGCTACATCTGATTTAAACGATTTGTATAGAAGAGTAATTAATAGAAACAATAGATTAAAAAGATTAATGGATCTTAAAGCTCCGGATATCATTGTAAGAAATGAAAAAAGAATGCTTCAAGAATCAGTTGACGCTTTATTTGATAATGGAAGAAGAGGCAGAGTAATTACTGGAACTGGTAAGAGACCATTAAAATCACTTGCAGAAATGTTAAAAGGTAAGCAGGGTAGATTTAGACAAAACTTATTAGGAAAAAGAGTAGATTATTCTGGAAGATCTGTAATTGTTGTTGGTCCAGATTTAAAATTACATGAGTGTGGCTTGCCTAAAAAGATGGCCCTTGAACTATTTAAACCATTTTTATATGCAAGGTTAAATAAATTAGGCTTAGCATCTACTATAAAGCAGGCAAAAAAGTTAGTAGAAAAAGAAACAAATGCAGTTTGGGATGCTCTTGAATTGATTGTTAGAGAACATCCTGTACTTTTAAATAGAGCACCAACACTTCATAGACTTGGTGTTCAGGCATTTGAGCCGAAACTAATTGAGGGTGATGCTATTGAATTACACCCATTAACTTGTGCAGCGTTCAATGCAGATTTTGATGGTGACCAAATGGCTGTTCATGTTCCACTTAGTTTGGAAGCTCAATTGGAAGCAAGAATTTTGATGTTATCTACAAACAACATTCTTTCACCTTCTAACGGCAAACCAATTATTGTTCCAAGTCAGGATATGATTTTGGGAATATATTATCTTTCTCAAGAACCTTTATCTGAAAAACCAGTAGGATATTTTGTGAACTCAGACCAAATTGAATTTGCATTAGCTTCAGGTCAAATAAATGTTCATAGTACAATAATATCTAGATATGAAACAGAAGATGAGAATGGTAATAAAAAAACTGAAAAATATACATCGACTGCTGGAAGATTTTTATTAGCAAATTTATTGCCTAAGAATAACAACATTAAATTTTCTTTAGTAGATAGATTGTTACCTAAAAAAGTAGTTTCAGAAATAATAGATATAGTATTTAGATTTTGTGGTCAAAAAACTACAGTTATTTTCTGCGATAAACTTAAAGATTTAGGATTTAAACACGCATTTAAAGCAGGAATTTCATTTGGTAAAGACGATCTAGTAATTCCTGAAAATAAAACTCAATTAATTGATGATACAAAAAAATTGATTGCAGATTATGAAACGCAATATGCTGAAGGTTTAATTACAAGAGGTGAGAAATATAACAAAGTAGTAGATGCATGGTCTAAGTGTACAGACAAAGTTGCCGGTGAAATGATGAAGGGAATTTCTGCAACAGAAAAAACTGACGAAGGATTAAAAATAAACTCAGTATTTATGATGGCGGATAGTGGAGCAAGGGGATCTGCTGCTCAAATGAAACAATTAGCTGGTATGAGAGGTTTGATTGCAAAACCATCAGGTGAAATTATTGAAAGTCCAATTATTTCAAATTTTAAAGAGGGTTTAACAGCTCTAGAATATTTCAATTCAACTCACGGTGCTAGAAAAGGATTAGCTGATACTGCTCTTAAAACTGCAAGTTCAGGATATTTAACAAGAAGACTATGTGATGTAGCTCAAGATTTAACAATTACCAAAGTGCAATGTGATAACCCTGGATTTATAGAATTATCAGAGATACTTGAGGGTGGAAATATAGTGGTTAGTCTATCTGAAAGAGCTTTAGGAAGAGTTACAGCAGCAGAAGTTAAAAATCCTTTAAGTGGCGAAATAATTATTAAGAAATCAGAAATGATTGACGAGGCTGGCTGTGATAAAATTGATGCAGCAGGTGTTAAATCAATTAAAGTTTACTCAGTAATGACATGTAGTTCAAAAGAAGGTGTTTGTGCCACTTGTTATGGAAGAGATTTATCTAGAGGTAAAATGGTTCATGTAGGTGAGGCTATTGGTATGATTTCAGCACAGTCTATTGGAGAACCTGGAACACAGTTAACTATGAGAACTTTCCACGTTGGAGGAACTGCTTCAGTAAAACAAGATTCTCAAATTGTTACAAAAAATGAAGGTACATTAAAAATTATTAATTCAAACATTTTAGAAGATTCTAAAAAGAATTTAATTGTCATGGGTCGAAACACTCAGCTTTCAATTGAAGATGATAAAGGTGTTCAAGTAGCCGTATATAAAGTTGCTTATGGTTCAAGATTATTTTTTAACAATGGAGATAAGGTTAAAGCAAATACTAAAATTTGTGAATGGGATCCATACACAACACCAGTTATTGCAGAGAAAAGTGGTACAGCAAGTTATGTAGATTTAATAGATGGTGTTTCAATTCAAGAAACAACAGATGATGCAACAGGAATTTCATCTAAATCAGTAATTGATTGGAGGGGTCAATCTAAGAGCACTGATTTAAAACCAAGAATAACACTTAGAGATGATAAAGGTAATGTGATAAAAAAAGCTGATGATAATGAAGCTAGATATTATTTGGTACCAGATTCGATCTTATCAATTAAAGATGGTCAGAAAGTTTATGCTGGTGACGTAATAGCTAGATTACCTAAGGAAACTACAAAAACAAAAGATATTACCGGAGGTTTGCCAAGAGTTGCCGAATTATTTGAAGCAAGAAAAGCTAAAGATAGTGCAATTATTGCAGAAAATGATGGTAACGTTGTTTTTGGTAAAGAGGTTAGAGGTAAACAAAGAGTTTCTATTGTTCCTGAAGATGGGGCCGAACCTTCAAATTATTTAATTCCAAAAGGTAAACATATTAATTTTAACCCAGGTGAAAAAATTCAAAAAGGTGAATATCTTTTAGATGGCCAACCTTTACCACATGATATTTTAAGGATTTTAGGAATTAAGGAATTAACAGAATATTTTGTTAACCAAGTTCAAGAAGTTTATAGATTACAAGGTGTAATTATAAATGATAAGCATATAGAAACTATTTTAAGACAAATGCTTAAAAAGGTTGAAGTCAAAGTATCTGGAGATTCTTCTTATTTACCTGGTGAAGTTGTTGATAGAATTAAGTTTGATAATACTAACGAAAAATTAGTTGCAGAGGGCAAAACACCTGCTGTGGGAGAAAGAGTTCTAATGGGTATTACTAAAGCTTCTTTACAAACTGAGTCATTTATATCTGCTGCTTCATTCCAAGAAACAACAAGAGTTTTAACAGATGCAGCTATTAAAGGAAAAGTTGACCCTCTAAACGGCTTAAAAGAGAACGTTATAGTTGGTAGATTAGTTCCTGCAGGCACAGGTAATATTAAAAATAGATGGAACAATAAGGCTCTAGAGGACGATAATAATTTCTTATCTGAACAAGAAAAAATCGAAGGTTCAGAACCTGAAGAAACACAAGCAAATCAGTAAAAAAATCGCTTAAAAATTGAAGTTTTAGTTTGACAAAGGCTTATTAATAAGTAATTTGGCGATGTTTTTGGTTGGAATGTAGTACTTCTAACAGTGCTAAACGCTGCCACAAAATAACCTGTCAGTTATTTTCATCTAAAAATAAATTAATTAATTTTAAAAAATTTATGCCAACTATTAATCAGTTGTTAAGAAAAAAAAGAGTTAAACAAGCTTCGAGGAACAAAGTTCCAGCTTTACAGAAACAACCTTTAAAAAGAGGTGTGTGTGTTAAAGTTTATACAACAACTCCCAAGAAACCAAATTCTGCATTAAGAAAGGTTGCAAGGGTAAGATTATCAAATGGCTTTGAGGTAACGGCTTATATCCCTGGTGAAGGTCATAATCTTCAAGAACACTCAGTAGTTTTAATTAGAGGTGGTAGAGTAAAAGATTTACCAGGTGTTCGTTATCATATTTTAAGAGGAAATCTTGATACTCAAGGTGTTGCGAACAGAAAACAACGTAGATCTTTATACGGAACAAAAAAAGGTAAGTAATGTCTAGAAAAAAAACTCAACCCAAAAAAAAAGTAGTTCCTGATCCAAAATTCAAATCAACTATAATACCTAAATTAATTAACAACATAATGTACGATGGTAAAAGAGGAATAGCTGCAAAAATAGTTTATGATGCAATCGATAAAATTAAAACAAAGACAAAGGATGAGCCAATTAATATTTTCAATGAAGCAATCAACAACATTAAACCGACTGTAGAAGTTAGATCTAGAAGAGTTGGAGGTGCAACTTATCAAGTCCCTGTCGAAGTAAAAAGCAAAAGAGCACAAGCTTTAGCTATTAGATGGTTGGTAGATTCTGCAAGAAAAAGAAAAGATAAACATATGGCGGATAAAATTTTTAATGAACTTTATGATGCTTATGAAAAGAAAGGTGCTGCCGTTAAAAAAAGAGAGGATGTGCATAAAATGGCAGAGTCAAATAAAGCTTTTGCACATTTTAGATGGTAATAAATCATGGCTAGAACTCATACTTTAGAAAAATATAGAAATATTGGGATCATGGCTCACATAGATGCAGGTAAAACGACTACCACTGAACGAGTATTGTACTACACAGGTAAAAGTCATAAAATTGGTGAAGTGCATGATGGCGCTGCAACAATGGATTGGATGGAGCAAGAACAAGAAAGAGGTATTACTATCACTTCTGCTGCCACTACTTGTTTTTGGAATGATCATAGAATCAATATTATTGATACTCCTGGTCATGTAGATTTTACAATTGAAGTTGAGAGATCTTTAAAAGTTTTAGATGGCGCTGTTGCAGTTTTTGATGGTGTTGCAGGTGTAGAACCTCAATCAGAAACAGTATGGAGACAAGCTGATAAGTATAAAGTACCAAGGATTTGTTTTGTTAACAAATTAGATAGAACTGGTGCAGATTTTTTTAGATGTGTAGACATGATTAGAGATAGATTAGGTGCAAAACCTTTAGTTCTTCAAGTTCCAATTGGTGCAGAAGCTTCTTTATCTGGTGTAGTTGATCTAGTTAAAATGAAAGCTCAGGTCTGGAAAAATGAAGCTCTTGGAGCAGAGTGGGAATATAAAGAAATTCCTGAAGACTTAAAAGAAATTTCTGAAAAATATAGAACAGAATTAGTAGAAACAGCAGTTGAACAAGATGAAAAGTTAATGGAAGCTTATCTAAATGGTGATGAAATCAAAGAAGAAGATTTAGTTAAATGTATTAGAAAAGGAACTCTAAACTTTAGTTTTGTTCCAGTTCTAACTGGTTCAGCATTCAAAAATAAAGGTGTCCAACCTTTACTAGATGCTGTTGTAAATTATTTACCAAGCCCAGTTGATATAGGCTCTATTAAGGGAACTAAACTAGGTACAGAAGAAGAGATGGAAATGAAATTTGAAGATAGTGTTCCATTTTCAGCTTTAGCCTTTAAAGTTGCTAATGATCCATTTGTTGGTTCATTAACTTTCATTAGAATTTATTCAGGGACAATCAAAACAGGAACAGCAGTTTTTAACTCTTCAAAAGAGAAAGAGGAGAGAGTTGGCAGAATGCTTTTGATGCATGCAAACTCTCGAGAAGATATTAAAGAAGCTAATGCTGGTGATATAGTAGCTTTAGCTGGACTTAAAAATACTATAACAGGTCACACTTTATGTGACAAAGAAAATTCTATTCTGCTTGAACCAATGGAATTCCCTGATCCAGTTATTGAGATTGCAGTTGAACCCAAAACAAAAGCTGACCAAGAAAAAATGGGAGAGGCTTTAGGTAGATTGGCTAAAGAAGATCCTTCTTTTAGAGTTACATCTGATGAAGAGTCTGGTCAAACAATTATAAAAGGAATGGGAGAATTGCACTTAGATATTATTGTAGATAGAATGAAGAGAGAATTCAAGGTAGAGGCTAATGTTGGAGCTCCACAAGTTGCTTATAGAGAAACAATAGAATCCGCTTCAGAAGTTGAATATATTCACAAAAAACAAAGTGGTGGTGCCGGACAATTTGCAAAAGTTAAGCTTTTAGTAGAACCTCAAGAGCCTGGCAAAGGTAGAGATGTTGAAAGTAAAATTAAAGGTGGGGCAATTCCAAAAGAATTTATTCCAGGTGTTGAAAAAGGAATTGAAACAGTTTCAGATACTGGAATTTTAGCTGGTTTTCCAATGATAGATTATAAAGTGACTATTTTAGATGGACTTCACCATGATGTTGATTCGAGTGTATTAGCTTTTGAATTGGCAAGTAGAGCATGTTTTAAAGAAGCTTGCACAAAAGGTGGATTAAAATTATTAGAGCCTGTTATGAGAGTAGAGGTTGTAACTCCCGAAGATTACATGGGAGATGTTATAGGTGACTTAAATAGTAGAAGAGGTCAAATAAGTACACAAGAACAAAGAGGTAATGCAACTGTAATAACGGCAATGGTTCCACTAGCAAACATGTTTGGATATATAAATAATTTAAGGTCTATGTCTCAAGGCAGAGCACAATACTCTATGTTTTTTGATCATTATTCAAAAGTTCCACAAAATGTTCAAGACGAAGTAACGAAGAAGATAGCAGGATAATTATGGAAAAACAGAATATTAGAATTAAATTAAGAGCTTACGATAATAAAGTTCTAGATGCCTCTACAGAAGAGATTGTAAATACTGTTAAAAGAACAGGTGCAACTATCAAAGGACCAATACCATTACCAACTCGTATTGAAAGATATACTGTATTAAGATCACCACATATTGATAAAAAAAGTAGAGAACAATTTGAGTCAAGAACACATAAAAGATTAATAGATATTATTGAACCAACACCTCAAACAGTAGAAGCATTAATGAAATTGGATTTAGCTTCAGGTGTAGATGTGGAGATAAAAATTTAACTATGAGTGAGATTGCTTTATTAGGAAAAAAAATAGGTATGACTAGAGAGTTTTATAAATCTGGTCAATTGGTGCCGGTAACTGTATTAAAAGTTGAGAAGGCTAGAGTAATACA
The DNA here is from genome assembly GCA_902517615.1 of uncultured Pelagibacteraceae bacterium. Taxonomy (GTDB): domain Bacteria; phylum Pseudomonadota; class Alphaproteobacteria; order Pelagibacterales; family Pelagibacteraceae; genus Pelagibacter. Next base: position 17,367 of record CABYCY010000009.1, on the reverse strand, counting down.
TGTTATTGAAGAGGAAAAAAGAGGTTATAAAGCAGTCCAACTTGGGTATGGTAAAATTAAAAATTCAAAATTAACGAAAGCTATGAAAGGTGTTTTTGCTAAAAAAAACACTGAAGCTAAGAAAAAACTTAAAGAATTTAGAGTAAACGATACTTCAGCATACAAAGAAGGAAATGAGTTTGGTTTGGAAATATTCAAGGACATAAAATTTGTAGACACAAGGTCAAAAACAATAGGAAAAGGATTTGCAGGAGTAATGAAAAGACATAACTTTGGCGGCCTAAGAGCGAGTCATGGAGTATCAGTATCTCATAGAGCTCATGGTTCAACTGGCCATAGTCAAGATCCAGGTAAAGTTTTTAAGGGAAAAAAAATGGCTGGTCATATGGGTGATAAATTAAGAACAATGCAAAATATTGAGATTATCAAAACTGATTTAGAAAATGAATTACTTTACTTAAAAGGATCAATACCAGGTACAAAAAATACAGAAGTGATGGTTAAAGGTTCGGTTAAAAATATTAATAAAATGACAATAACTGAAAAACTAGCTGCTGCTGAAGAAGCTAAAAAAACCCCTGATAAAAAGAAAAAATAATGAAATTAGATAAAATTAGCATTGATGGAAAAAAAGATAGTATTGAAGTTCTAGATAAAATCTTTTTTACTCGAGTAAATAATAGATTAGTTAGCAGCGTTCTTTATAAAACAAATGCTAATTATAAAGGCAGACATGCTAAAACCAAGCAACAAAATGAAGTTAGAGGACCAACATCGAAAATTTATGCTCAAAAAGGTACTGGTGGAGCAAGACACGCAAGTAGAAAAGCACCAATATTCGTTGGTGGAGGTGTAGCTCACGGACCAAAAGGAGAGTTGGCCTATAAAAAAAGAAAATTGAATAAGAATGAAAAAAAACAAAGTATAGCTTCATTAATTACAGAGAAGAATAAAAGTAAAAATTTAGTAATTTTAAACGATTTAAATTCTGAGATTAAAAAAACTAAGGAAATGAATTCTATAATTAATAAACTTGAAATTACAAATTCACTTTTAATATTAGATAAGAATTCTAAAGAAAAAATTGAAAAATCAACAAGAAATATTCCAAACATAAAATTAACAGATGTAAATCATTTTAGTGCCTATGATATAATTAAATATAAAAAAGTTGTCTTTACAGAAAGTTCGGTAAAGGAATTAGAAAAGAGATATTCATAAAATGGAAAAAATTCATTTATATGACAAAATTCTTTCTCCTGTTGTTACAGAAAAAACAACTAATTTGTCAGAATTTAATAAAATAGTTTTTAAAGTACCTGATGGAGCAAATAAAATAAATCTTAAAAAAAATATTGAAAAAATTTTTAAAGTTAATGTTACAAAGATTAATATTATAAACAAAAAAAATAGAACGAAAATTACTAGAGGTAAGAAAGTTAAAGTATCAGGTTATAAAAAAGCAATAATTACACTTAAAAAAGGTCAAAGTATTGATTTAACAACAGGAATTTAAAGTATGGCATTAAAAACTTTTAAACCGTATACAAAATCAACTAGAGGGACTATTTTAGTTGATAGGTCAGGTCTGTGGAAAGGCAAACCTTTTAAAACACTTGTTTCAGCCAAAAATGCCATGAAAGGTAGAAACAATAATGGCCATATAACTTCTATAAATAGAGCTGGTGGTCATAAAAAAATGTACAGACATGTAGATTTCTATAGAAAAAAATTCGACATGCAAGCCACAGTCGAAAGAATTGAATACGATCCAAATAGATCTTGTTATATTATGTTAGTTAAGTTTGAAGATGGAACTCACGCTTATTTTTTAGCGCCACAAAAAGTTAAAGTTGGTGATAAAATAGAAAGTGGATCAAAAAAAGAAATTAAAATAGGTAATTGTATGCCATTACAAGATATACCTGTAGGCATAAACATTCATAATGTTGAAATACAGCCTGGTGGTGGCGGCAAAATAGCTAGAGCAGCAGGATCTTCTGTTACAATTAGTGGTTTAGACGGGAACTATAGTTTAATTAAATTAGCATCTGGAGAAGTAAGAAAAATAGATTCTAGATCTTTAGCTACTATAGGGATTTTAAGCAATCCAGATCAAAAAAATATTAAAATAGGTAAAGCTGGTAGATCGAGATGGCTAGGTAGAAAACCACATACTAGAGGTGTAGTTAAAAATCCTGTAGATCACCCACACGGTGGTGGTGAAGGTAAATCTGCCGGAGGAAGACATCCTGTTTCTCCAACAGGACAGTCAGCCAAAGGATTAAAAACTAGAGATAATAAGAGAACAGACAAGTTTATAGTAAAGAGAAGAAATAAAAGGAAGGATACTAAGTAATGGCTAGAGCAGTTTGGAAAGGACCTTTTGTTGAAGAAAGTTTAATGAAAAAAGTTGATAAATACAAAGTTGACCCAAAAAGAATTCCTATTAAAACTTGGTCTAGAAAATCGACTATTTTACCAGATTTTGTGGGAGTTAGTTTTCAAATTTACAATGGTAAAAAATTTATACCAATCACTATATCAGAAGATATGGTAGGACATAAATTAGGTGAATTTTCACCAACAAGAACATTTTTTGGCCACACGCCTGCAGACAAAAAAGCTAAACCAGCTGAGAAAAAATAATTATGAGTAAAAAAAAGAAAATAGATAAAAATAAAGATAAGACAGTAAAGTCTATTAATAATGGAGTTAGAACAAGTGTAAGAAAACTTAACCCAATACTAAAAAGTATTGTTGGGAAAAAAGTAGACGCAGCCATTAGAGATTTACAGTTTTCTGAAAAAAGAATTACTAGAGATGTAAGAAAAACAATTAGTTCAGCTGTCGCTAATGCTGAAAATAATTTTCAATACGATATTGATAAATTAATTGTTAAAGAAGCTTATTGCGGAAAAAAAATTGTTATGAAAAGATTTAGACCAAGAGCCAAAGGTAGGGCAGCGCCAATTTTAAAACCTTGGTCTACGGTGACAATAATATTATCAGAAGCAAAACAAATGGAGAAACATGGGACAAAAAGTTAATCCTGTAGGTTTTAGATTAGGTGTCAACAGAGGATGGGACTCTGTTTGGTATGCAAAGAAAAAAGATTTTGGAAATTATTTAATTGAAGATTTTAAAATTAGGGAATATATCAAAAAAAATGTAATTAATTCTGGTGTGTCTAAAGTTATGATAGAGAGAACATCAAACAAATGTTACGTTACTATTTACACATCCAGACCTGGTTTTGTAATCGGTAAAAAAGGAAGTGATATTGATAAAATCAAGAATAATTTGTCAAAATTTACAACAAATGAAGTAAATCTTAATATTAAAGAAGTAAAAAAACCTGAGACTAATGCTTATTTAGTAGCAGAAAATATAGCTCAACAACTTGTTAAAAGAATTTCATACAGACGAGCAATGAAAAGAGCTATGCAATCATGTATTAGATTAGGAGCTAAAGGAATAAAAGTATCTGTTAGTGGAAGACTTGGGGGAAATGAAATTGCAAGAACAGAATGGTTAAGGGATGGAAGCATACCTTCTCATACTTTAAGAGCTGATATAGATTATGCTGAAGCTGAAGCTCTAACAACTTATGGAATTATTGGTATTAAAGTTTGGATCTATAAAGGTGAAGTTTTTGCAAGAGAGTTTAGCCAAGAGACAAATAAAGTAACACCAAAGGAAGGCAAACAATAATGCTTCAACCAGTTAGAACAAAATGGAGAAAAGCACATAAAGGTAGAATTCATGGTAACGCTACTAGAGCAAGTACTATTAATTATGGTGCTTATGCATTAAAAGCATTACAGCCAGAAAGAGTTACTGGAAAACAAATAGAGGCAGCCAGAGTTGCTTTAACAAGACATATGAAAAGACAAGGTAGAGTTTGGACAAGAATATTTCCTAACATACCAGTTTCTAAAAAACCGATTGAAGTAAGAATGGGTAAAGGCAAAGGTTCACCAGAATATTTTGCATGTAGAGTAAAACCAGGAAGAATATTATTTGAAGTCGATGGTGTTTCTGAACAAATTGCTAAAGAAGCTTTATATAAAGCATCAGCTAAACTACCTATAAAAACTAAAACAATTAAAAGATTTGCATAATGAAAAAACAAGAAATTAAAAAGTTATCTAAAGATGAAGTTATTAAAAATATAGATAAACATAAGAAAGACCTATTTAATTTTAGGTTTCAAAAAATGAATTCACAAGTAACAAACCCAGCAAAGATTGGTGAAACAAGAAAGACAATAGCGAGATTAAAAACAATTTTAAAAGGAAAAATGAATGCCTAAAAAAATATTAACTGGAGTAGTAATAAGTGACAAACCTAATAAAACTATTACAGTTATGGTAGAGCGTAGATATTCACACCCTGTTCTTAAAAAAGTAATCAGAGTTAGAAAAAATTACAATGCTCACGATGAAAATAATAAATTTAAAACTGGTGATAAGGTGTCAATAATTGAAAGCAAACCATTTTCTAAAAATAAAAAATTTCAAGTTATAGAAAGTATAAAATAATGATTGGTGTTCAAACTGAATTACAAGTAGCAGATAATACAGGCGCAAAAAGAATAGAATGTATAAAAGTACTTGGTGGATCTAAAAGAAGATATGCAAGTATCGGTGATACGATTGTAATCGCAGTTAAAGAAGCTATCCCGAAAGGGAAAGTTAAAAAAGGAACTGTACATAAAGCAGTGGTGGTAAGAGTTAAAAAAGGTATTCATAGAAATGATGGATCAAAAGTTAAATTTGATAATAATGCTGCAGTTTTAGTTGACGAAAAAGGAGAACCAGTAGGAACTAGGATTTTTGGACCTGTCACAAGAGAACTTAGAAGTAGAGGACAAATGAAAATTATATCTCTAGCACCGGAGGTTTTATAAAATGATAAAAAAAGGTTTAAAAGTAAGAATTTTAGCTGGGAAAGATAAAAAAAAAGAAGGCGAAGTAATTGAAATTGATAGACCAAATAATAGAGCAAAAGTAAAAGAAATTAATATGGTAAAAAAGCACGTAAAAACAACAAAAGAAAAAAAAGGTGGAATTTTCCCTAAAGAAAGCTTTATACATATTTCAAATCTAAAATTAATTGATGAAAAAGATATAAAAAAAAAAGAGGCTAAAAAATAATGATACCAAGATTAAAAGAAACATTAACAAAAGAAATTCAACCAGCTTTAAAAGAACAATTTGGTCTCAAAAATATTTTTATGGCACCTAAAATTGAAAAAGTTGTATTGAATATGGGCCTTGGTTTGGATGGAACTGACTCAAAAATTTTAAAATCTTGTGAAGAAGATATGTCAAAAATTACTGGACAAAAGCCTGTTATTACAAAGTTTAAAAAGTCAGTTGCTAATTTTAAAACAAGGAAAGGCTCAAATGCTGGACTTAAAGTAACTCTCAGAAAAAATAAAATGTATGAATTTTTAGATAGACTAGTAAATATAGCTCTTCCAAGAATAAAAGATTTTAGAGGATTATCTTCTAAAGGTTTTGATAAATTTGGAAATTATACCTTTGGAATAAAAGAACATATAATTTTTCCTGAAGTAAGCTTTGATAGAGCAGATAAAGTTAGAGGTTTAGATATAGTAATAGTAATTAAAGCAATCAGCAAAGATCACAGTTTTGCCTTATTAGAAAAAATGAATTTTCCATTTATTAAAAAAGGAGATAACTAATCATGGCTAAATTAAGCGCAGTAAATAAAAATAAAAAAAGAATTATGTTGTCAGATAAGCTTTACAAAAAAAGAAAAGCTTTGAAGAAAATTGTAATGGATAAAAAGATTTCACTAGAAGAAAGATTTAAAGCTCAGCAAAAATTATCAAAATTACCAAGAAATTCAGCAAAAATAAGAGTTATGAATAGATGTGAGATTACTGGAAGACCACATGGTGTTTATAGAAAATTAAAGATTTCAAGAATTGCATTAAGACAATTAGGATTACAAGGAAAGATACCAGGCTTAGTTAAATCTAGCTGGTAGAAAGGATAATTATGAGTTTAAGTGACCCAATAGGAGATTTGATTGCAAGAGTAAAGAACGCACAGTCAAGAAATCATAAAAAAGTAGATTTACCTTCATCTAATTTTAAAACTAAAATTGCTGATATACTTAAAAATGAGGGTTTTATAAAAGATTTTAAAGTAAGTTCTGAAGATAAAAAACCGATTTTATCATTAGAACTTAAATATCATTCTGGTAATCCTGTTATTAGTGCTTTTGAAAGAGTATCAAAACCGGGTAGAAGAATTTTTTCATCTGCAGATAGCTTGCCTAAAATTAACAACGGTTTAGGGATTGCTATTGTTTCAACTCCAAAAGGAGTAATGACTGATATAGATGCAAGAAAACAAAAAGTTGGTGGCGAGATTATTTGCAAGGTATTTTAATGTCTAAAATAGGTAAAATAAATATATCAATTCCTGAAAAAGTAAAAGTAGCTTTAGCTGGCAACATTATAAATATTGAAGGACCTTTAGGAAAAAAATCAGTTAACGTTGATTTAGATATGTTTAATTTAGATATAATAGAAGGAAAAGAAATCTCAATCAAACCAAAAAAGGTAGATCAAAACTCAAAAAGACTATGGGGTATGAATAGGAGTTTAATCAATAACGCAGTAATAGGATCAAGCACAGGATATGAAAAAACTTTAGAGTTAGTGGGTGTTGGATATAGAGCTGCCTTAAAAGGAAATCAGTTAAATCTACAACTTGGTTATAGTCATGATATTGACTTTGATATACCAGAAGGTATTAAAATTGCTGTTGAAAAACAAACAACACTAAAAATTACAGGATCTGATAAACAGATAGTGGGTGAAGTGGCATCAAAAATTAAAACTTTTAGAAAAATTGAACCATACAAAGGCAAAGGTGTTAGAGAAAAAGGTCAGTATGTTCTTAAAAAAGAAGGAAAGAAAAAATAATGAAGCTAAATACTAGTATCAGAAAAAGATTTAGAGTGAGCAACAAAGTTAAAAAAGTTGCTGCAAAAGATAGATTTAGATTAAGTATTTCTAGATCTTCAAAAAATATTTCAGCACAAATCATTGATGATATAAAAAAAATAACTTTATTATCAGCATCATCAGTTGAAAAAGATCTAAAATCAGGTGACAAAATTAACAAAACAGAGTTATCTAAATTAGTTGCTAAAAAATTAGCAAAGAAAGCTCAAGAGAAAAAAATTAGTAAAATTTATTTTGATAGAGGCTCATATAAATATCATGGTAGAATTAAAGTTTTTGCTGAAACTCTAAGAGAAAATGGGATGGAATTTTAATTATGGAAAATTTTAAAGATAAAAAAACTGACGATATATTAGAAAAATTAGTTCATATTAATCGAATTACTAAAGTTGTTAAGGGTGGAAGAAGATTTGGATTTTCAGCCCTTGTTGTAGTTGGAAATCAAGCTGGAAAAATTGGTATAGCTCATGCTAAAGCTAAGCAAGTACCTGATGCAATTAAAAAAGCAAATGAAATGGCGCGAAGAAAACTTACACATATACCTTTAAGAGAAGGCAGAACCATACATCACGATGTTAAAGCTAAAGATGGATCTGGTAGAATTGTTTTAAGAGCTGCTTCAAAAGGAACAGGCATTATCGCAGGAGGACCCGTTAGGGCAGTATGTGAAGTTTTAGGTGTTAAAGATATTGTTGCTAAATCAATGGGAACTTCTAATGCTCATAATGTAATCAGAGCTACAATGAAAGCATTAATGAAACAAAGTTCACCAAAACAGATTTCAGCTATAAGAAATAAAAAAATTTCTGAAATAATAGAAAAAAGAGGATAATGATCACTTTAAATAATAGAGAAAAAATCAATAAATCGAAATTGAGAGTTGGTAGAGGAATAGGTTCTGGTAAAGGCAAAACATCAGGTAGAGGTGTAAAAGGTCAAAAATCAAGATCTGGAGTAGCAATAAAAAGTTTTGAGGGTGGTCAAATGCCATTATACAGGAGATTACCTAAAAGAGGTTTTAATCCAATTTCAAAGGAAAGCGTTGCAATATTAAATCTAGATAAAATTCAGTCGTATATAGATAAAAAAAATATTAATCCAAATGAAGTCCTTAACTCAGAATTATTAAAAAAACTAAAATTAATAAACAAAAATTCAAAGAAGCTAAAAATTTTAGGATCTGGAGAAGTTAAGGATAAAATTAATATTGAAGCTGACCTAGCCTCAAAATCAGCAATAGAAAAACTTGAAAAAATTGGTGGATCTATTCAATTAAAAAAATAGTTTGTTTATATGAGCGGTTCATCGTCAACAAATGATTTAAGAAACAGAATAATATTTACTATTTTAATTTTAACTGTTTATAGATTTGGAACTTTTGTACCTCTACCCGGGATAGATCCAGAGCAATTGAAAGTAATGATGGAGGGTAACCAAAAAGGATTGCTTGGAATGTTTAATGTATTTGCGGGTGGTGCAGTAAGCAGAATGGCAATATTTGCTTTAGGAATAATGCCTTACATATCATCAGCCATTATAGTGCAGCTACTTACAGGTGTGTCTGATTATTTTAAAAATTTAAAAGCACAAGGAGAAATAGGTAGATCTAAAATTACACAAATAACTAGATACGGAACAGTGTTATTAGCAACCGTACAAGGTTATGGATTATCAGTTGGACTAGAATCATCAGCTGATTTAGTAATTAATCCAGGAGCTTTCTTTAAAGTTACGACCGTAACAACAATTGTTGCTGGCACAATCTTCTTAATGTGGCTCGGTGAACAAATTACACAAAGGGGTATCGGAAACGGTATATCTTTAATTATATTTGCAGGTATTGTGGCAGAAATCCCTAGAGCACTTGTTACTACCTTTGAACTTGGAAGAACTGGAGCGGTATCAACTTTCATGATTTTAGGTATTTTTGTTCTTTTAATAGCGACTATTTTATTTGTAGTTTTTATGGAGAGAGCTCTAAGAAAAATATTAATTAATTATCCAAAAAGGCAAATGGGTAATAAAATGTATGGAGGAGAGTCTTCACACCTACCTTTAAAAATAAATCAAGCAGGTGTAATACCTGCAATTTTTGCATCAGCTTTATTGTTATTGCCAGTTACGTTTTCAAATTTTTCATTTTCAAACAACGAAACTTTCTTAAATTTAAGTTCTTATTTTACGCAAGGACAACCTCTTTACATGTTGCTCTATGCTTCGGGTATTATATTTTTTACTTTTTTCTATACATCAATAACATTTAATCCAAATGAAACAGCAGAAAATTTACGAAAGCACGGTGGTTTTGTACCTGGTATTAGACCCGGAGAAAGTACAGCTTTATATATTGAAAATATTTTAACCAAATTAACTACTATAGGAGCTTTATATCTTACATTAGTTTGTCTAATGCCAGAGTTTTTAATTGCAAATTATCCAATACCTTTTTATTTAGGTGGTGCTTCCATATTAATTGTTGTTGTAGTTGCAATTGATACTGTAACTCAAATTCAAACAAGGTTAATGAGTTCACAATACGAACAACTAATTAAAAAAACTAAATTTGGTAAGTAAGTGAATATTATTTTATTTGGACCGCCTGGTGCTGGAAAAGGTACTCAGTCTAAATATCTAGTACAAAAATTAAATGCTTTTCAAATTTCTACCGGTGAACTTTTAAGAGAAGAAATAAAAAAAAATTCAGATACTGGAAAAGCAATAACTAATGATATGAAGAATGGAAAATTTATAAGTGATGAAATTGTTAATAATCTTATAGAAAAACTTGTATCTGATCCTCAAAAAAAAAGTAATTTAATTTTTGACGGATATCCTAGATCTTTGAGTCAGGCTAAAAATTTGGACTCATTGCTTGAAAGTACAAATCAGAAGATAGATTTAATTTTATTTCTTAATGTAGATAAAGAAACTATACTTAAAAGGCTTGAGAAGAGAAAAATCGAAGAAAATAGGTCTGATGATGCTGTTTATACTATACTAAGAAGATATGATGCATACATGAAAACTACAAAACCTGTTCTTGATTTCTACTCTAAGAATTCAAATTTTAATGAGATTGATGGAAGCTTAGAAATTGATGAAATAACAAGTAAAATAGATACTTTTATCAATGTTTAAGACGTTGACTTTGATTAATCTTATTATATAAAAGGCACAATTTATCACAAAAATTATGGCTCGTATCGCAGGTATAAACATTCCACAGAATAAACTTGTCCATATAGGTTTGACTTATATTTATGGAATTGGCGATAAGTTTTCTGAGCAAATTTGTTCATCTTTAGAAATTCCAAGAGCCAAAAGAGTAAACGAATTAACAGATGAAGAAATTTTAAAAATTAGAGAGTACATAGATCAAAACTTTAAAGTAGAAGGTGATTTAAGGAGAGAATATTCTTTAAGTATAAAAAGATTGATTGATTTAGCTTGTTATAGAGGAACTAGACATAGAAAAAAATTACCTGTTAGAGGACAAAGAACAAGATGTAATGCTAGAACAAGAAAAGGTAAAGCAATAGCAATTGCAGGAAAAAAATTAACACCAACTAAAAAATAGTTATGGCTAAAGCTGATAAAATTGAGAATAAAGATCAGAAGGTTGAAAAGTCTTCAAAGAAAAGTGTAAAAAGTTCTTATTCTAAAAAGAAAAAGATTAAAAAAAATATTTTAAATGGAATCGCATATGTACAATCAACATTTAACAATACAATTATTTCTATAGCTGATACAAATGGTAATGTAATTTCCTGGGCGTCAGCTGGACAAAAAGGTTTTAAAGGATCAAGAAAATCTACTCCATATGCTGCACAGATTGCAGCAGACTCAGCAGCTTCAAAAGCTTTAGAATATGGAATGAAAACTTTATCAGTTGAAGTTAAAGGACCAGGCTCTGGAAGGGAAACAGCCTTAAGAGCTTTACAAGCTAGAGGTTTTAAAATTTTATCTATAAAAGATACTACACCTATGCCTCATAATGGAACTAGACCACCAAAGAAAAGGAGAGTTTAATGGAAGTCGAGAATGTTAATGTTAAAAATTGGAAGTCATTAATTAAACCATCTAAATTAGATGTAAAAATTAGTGATGACCTATCCCATGCTAAGATAATTGCAGAGCCTTTAGAAAAAGGCTATGGTTTAACTTTAGGAAATTCTTTAAGAAGAATCTTGCTTTCTTCTATTAGAGGTGCTGCTGTAACTTCAATACAGATTGACGGAGTGCTACATGAATTCACATCAATAAAAGGAGTTAGGGAAGACGTTACAGATATAGTATTAAACGTCAAAACTTTAGCTTTAAAATGTAATGCTGAGGGAACAAAAAAATTAGTTTTAGATGCTAAGGGACCCGGTGAGATTAAAGCATCAGATATAGCTCCTGTTGCAGATGTAGAAATATTAAATCCAGAATTAGTAATATGCAACTTAGATGAAAATACGACTTTTCATATGGAAATGAACGTAAACACTGGAAAAGGTTATGTTCCAGCAGATTTAAATAAACCTGAAGAGCCACCTTTAGGTCTGATAGCAATTGATTCATTATATAGTCCTGTAAAAAAAGTTTCATATTCAGTTAGCACTGCTAGAGAAGGTAAAGCTCTTGATTATGACAAGCTTACAATGGAAGTTGAAACAAATGGATCAATTTCAGCTGAAGATGCTGTAGCTTACTCTGCTAGGATATTTCAAGATCAGTTAAAAATGTTTGTTAATTTCGATGAACCTGTTGAAGCACCTGTTAAAGAAGTCTCATCAGAACCAGAATTTAACAAAAACTTATTAAGAAAAGTAGATGAATTAGAATTATCTGTAAGATCAATGAATTGTCTAAAAAATGATAACATAATTTATATAGGTGATTTAGTACAAAAGTCCGAAGGGGAAATGTTAAGAACACCTAATTTTGGAAGAAAATCTTTAAATGAAATTAAAGAAGTCCTTACTGGGATGTCTTTATATTTGGGCATGGAGATACCTAATTGGCCGCCAGATAATATTGCTGAAATGTCAAAAAAATTAGAGGAAGCAATCTAATGAGACATGGCTTTGTCAATAAGAAGCTGAATAGAACTTCGGAGCATAGAAAAGCTCTTTTAAAAAATATGCTTAATTCATTAATTAAGTACGAGCAAATTAAAACTACTTTGCCAAAAGCTAAGTTTTTGAAACCTCAAGCTGATAAAATAATTACTATAGGTAAAAAAGAAACATTACAGACAACAAAAATGTTAGTTTCTAAATTACAAGACATAAAATCTGCAAATAAAGTAAAAAAAACTCTTTCAAAAAGATATGCGAATAGAAAAGGTGGTTATACTAGAATTATTAAAGCAGGATTTAGATATGGTGATAATGCACCAATGGCAATAATAGAGTTTGTTGATAGAGATTTAGAAGCTAAAAGAGTTGATAAAAAGAAAAAAGATCCAATTAAAGAACCAACTAAGACAGAAGAGAAAAAACTAGCAACAGCTTAAATCTTAAATCATGAAAAAATCTTACATCGTTGATACAACGTGTAATGATATGCGTTTAGATAGATGGTTAAGAGTCAAAATTGGAAAAATTCCACAAAGCCTTATTGAAAAATATATAAGAACTGGAAAAATAAAACTTAATAAAAAGAAAGTTAAAAGTTCTTATAAAATAAAAACTAAAGATGAGATAAATATTTTTAGTATAGATTTTAAAGAGAGAATTAAGCAAAAAAAAATTAATTTTTTACCTTCAAAAGAAATCATTAAATCAAATGAGGATCAAATAATTGACAACAATAATGACTTTATAGTCTTAAATAAAACATCAGGCATATCTGTTCAAGGCGGAACAAAGTCTAAAAAAAATTTAGTTGATATTTTTGCAAAAAGTGAAATTTTTAAAGACACAAAGCCTTATTCTGTTCACAGATTAGACAAAGATACCTCTGGAGTTTTTATAATTGCTAAAAATAGAGAGACTGCTCAGTTATTAACTTCATTGTTTAGATTACGAAAAGTTCATAAAACTTATTTAGCTATCTGCCAAGGAGAAGTTATTAATAATTCAGGCATTTGGGATGATGATTTGATTAAATATGACGGAAATAAAAAAATAGCTGAAAAAGCAAAAACTATTTTTAAAGTTGTTGATAAAAATTCTGAGGCTAGCTTATTAGAATTAAAACCTATAACTGGAAGGAAACATCAGTTACGTAAGCAGTTATACGCCATTGGAAACCCTATTTTTGGAGATACAAAATATAAAATTTCAAATTTTAACAAAGGAGTTAATAAAAATTTGATGTTACATTCATATCAAATAAAATTTAAAATTAATGAAGTAAAACATACTTATTCAGCTCTTTTACCTGATTATTTTAAAAAATTATTAAAATCTAAAAGACTTAGATTTTCAAATTTATAATAAAATTTTTTATTAATTTATCACTTAAGTTAGAGTAATCCTGGTCTAATATATTTTTTAAATTTGTTACACCCTTATCTGAAATACCACAGGGAATAATTTTTTTATATTTATTTAAATCAGTATTTATATTAATTGAAAATCCATGATAAGCAATCCATTTACTGACTCTTATACCAATAGCTGCAATTTTTTTGATCTCTTTTTCATCTTTATGCCAGATACCAATATTTTTTTTGTCAGGAAAAGTTTCAATTTTATAAAACTTTAAAGTTTGAATAATTGTTTTTTCTATTATCGTAATAAATTTTCTGATATCTTTTTTTTTTCTTAAATCAATAACAAAATAACAAATTAATTGTCCTGGCCCATGGTATGTAATTTTACCACCTCTATTAGTTTCTAAAATTTTTGTAGATTTATCAATTATTTCATTTTCCTTATATGAAGTTCCTGCAGTAAAAACCTCATTATGCTCTAAAATCCAAATTAGTTCTTTTTTCTGATTATCATATAAATCTCTTAATCTTGTTTCCAATACATTTATAGCATCAAAATAATTTATTGGTTTTATTGACTTTTTGATCTGAATTGTCATTTATAAATTGTATTATCTTTATTATGTATTAATAGTGCAAATCTAAATTATAGGTAGATTTATGTCTTTAACAAAAAAAACTAAAGATAAAAAAGTAAATTTTGAATTTAATAAAGAATATATCAGAGTTGTTACTTCTAAAATAGCTAACAATGACGCTCAATTTATTACAAATTCTTTTAATGAAATGCACCCTGCTGATGCGGCTGATATTATTGAACATTTAAGTGATGGTGATAGAGAAAGTTTAATTAAATTAAATAATTTTAATATAGATCCTGAGGTTTTTGTTGAATTAAATGAAGCCATCCAATCAGAAATTATTACATATCTTTCATCTGACTCAATCGTCAGTATCTTAAAAGGATTAGAGTCTGATGACGCTATTTCCATTTTAGAAAACGTTCCTGAAGAAGATAAAAATTCAATACTTAGCTCTTTACCTCCCAAGGACCGTTTTGCATTATTAGAAAGTTTAAGCTATCCAGAAGATACAGCTGCTAGGCTTATGCAGCGTGAATTTACAGCAATACCAAGTAATTGGTCTGTAGGTCAAACGATAGACTATCTTAGGGAAAATAAAGATTTACCTGAAGAATTTTTAGAAATTTTTATTGTAAATGAAGATTTCAAACCAGTTGGAACAGTACCTTCATCTAGAGTTTTAACATCACCACGTGACACTAAAATGGCAACAATTATGTCAGAATCTCAATTATTAGTTCCAGTTGAAATGGATAAAGAAGAGGTTGCTAACTTATTTGAAAATTACAATTTAAATTCAGCGGCTGTTATCGATAAAAACAACAAATTAGTTGGAATGATAATGAACGATGATGTTTTAACAGTATTGAAAGAAGAAGCTGAGGAGGATGCTTTAAGATTAGCTGGAGTAGGTGATGAAGAAATTACTGATGGTGTTGTTAAAAAAACTAAAAGAAGATTTAACTGGTTATTATTAAATTTGTTTACAGCATTCTTAGCAACTTGGTGTATTAGTTTGTTTGGAGCAACCATAGAACAAATGGTAGTATTAGCTTTTCTTATGCCTATTGTTGCTTCTATGGGTGGTAATGCTGGGATGCAAACTCTTGCAGTTACAGTTAGAACAATAGCTACTAATGATTTAACCCAAAACAATTTCTCATCAAATGTATTCAAAGAATTTTCAATAGGGATTTTAAATGGAATTATTTTTGCTGCAATAAGCGCTTTTATTGTACAGATTTGGTTCCAAGATAGCATTCTCTCAATTATTATTTCTATTTCAATGGTACTAACAATGATTATAGCAGGGTTATTTGGTATTTTAGTTCCTTTTACTTTAAAGAAAATGAATATTGATCCAGCGATTGCATCAAGTGTTTTTGTAACAACAATAACAGATGTAATTGGCTTTGTTTCCTTTTTAGGTGTAGGAGCCTATTTTTTATAACGTCAAATATTATCAATTAATCTGACGTGGTTTAATTGATAAGCAATAAACAATCGTGATTTTTTTGTTTTTTTAGAGATTTTAAGGTTTTTTTCTCTTCTTAGTTCCAAATAATCAATTTTAATATTAAAATTAATTTCAAGTTGCTTTTTTTTAAGCAATAAAAAATTATAAATATTTTTATTATTTTTTATATTTTTTTTAATATTAATTAATTTTTTATATATTTCTCCTGCTAAAGATAAATTGGATTTATTTAATAGTAGGTTTCTAGAGGATAGTGCTACTTTATTACTATCACGTTTAGTTCTGCAAGATATAATTTTTGTTCTGTATTTTTTTTCTAAGAAATTTTTAACTAAATACATTTGCTGATAATCTTTTTCTCCCATAAATATTTTTTTGGGATTTATAATATTTGTTAATCTATCCATTACATCCAAAACTCCTTCAAAATGACCTTTTCTAAATTTTGCACATAAAATTTTATCTTTTTTATTAAGAGTAATTTTAGATTTCTTACTATTTTTATATATGTCTCTAAATTTTGGCATGTAAACAAAATCCACTTTTTTACTATTTTTTAATATTTGTAAGTCTTTTTCTATATTACTAGGATATGATTTTAGGTCGTTTTTATTGTTAAATTGTTTTGGATTTAAGAAAATACTTACAATGGTTTTCTTACATTGTTTTTTTGATTTATTTACAAGTGATAAATGACCTTTATGTATACCACCCATTGTTGGGACAAAACCCAAGTCATTAAAAGGCCTTAATGATTTAAATAATGAGGTATTGTCTAATAATATTTTCATTTGAATTAAAATATTTAATAAGTAAAACATTTAAATGATTAAACAAGCAATTATTCCCTTAGCCGGTTTAGGTACAAGATTATTACCTTTAACAAGTATTTTTGCTAAAGAACTTTTACCAATTAATGGTAAACCGGGTATTGAGTATATTTTAGATGAATGCATCAATGCTGGCATAAAAGAAATAATATTTATTATATCTACAAAGAAATTAATGATAAAAAAATATTTTTACAGCGATCAATTATACAGAAGCATAATAAAAAAAAATAAAGATCCAAGAATTATTAATGAGTATAAAAAAATATTAAAATATAAAAAAAAAATTAAATTTGTATATCAAAATATTCCGAAAGGTACCGGCGACGCAGTGTTTAAAACTAAAAAATATATTACAAATAAGTATTTTTTAATGTTGCTACCAGATGATTTGATAATAAAAAAAAATTGCTCAAAAGCTTTGATTAAGGTTCATGAAAAGCATAAAGCATCAGTTATGGCCTCCATGAAAGTTAAAAAAAGATCTGTTTCAAGATGGGGAATATATAAATTAAAAAAAAAAATAAACAAAAGAGATTTTGTTATTGATGGTGTTGTCGAAAAGCCATCTATTAAAAATGCTCCTTCAAATAGTGCCGTTATAGGCAGATATATATTGCCACGAAAAATTTTTAAAAAGTTAAAATTTTTGAAACCTAATAAAGGTAATGAAATACATATTACAGATGCCATACAATTGCTCATAAATGATAAAGAAAAATTTATAGCTCATAATTTTGAAGGTAAATATCTTGACTGCGGAACAATGAATGGTTACATCAATTCCTCTAAAGTTATAGAAAAATTATGAAGTTGTGCATGATTGGAACCGGCTATGTTGGTTTGGTGAGTGGTGTTTGCTTTGCCGACTTAGGGAATGATGTAATTTGTGTAGATAAAGATATTGATAAAATTAATAATTTAAAAAAAGGTATTATTCCAATTTATGAACCAGGTTTAGAAGAATTAGTTTTAAAAAATTTCAAAAATAAAAGATTAAACTTTTCATATAATTTAAAAGAATCAGTAAGAAAATCAGATCT
>CABYCY010000008.1 GCA_902517615.1 uncultured Pelagibacteraceae bacterium | reverse complement strand
TTATATTTATTTCAGAGTGAGCATCTAAAATTAACTTACCATCTTTTGTATATATTAAGCTATCAACTAAATTAAAATTTACATAATTTTTCCAACTAAATTTAGTTTGATCCAAATCAATTAATCCCTCTTGAATTTTCAATTTTATAAAAATATTTATAAAATCATGAAAATTTTTAATTTTATTTGCATTAATACTTAATTTAAAATCAACATTTTTATTATTTAATATCTCAGTTTTTAGAAGTTGGTGAACAAATCCATTCGTAAAAAATAAGTGAGAAAGATTTATTTGTAAAGTTGATCCTCTGAGGTAAGAATGAAAAGGTTTAAAATTAAATTTTCCATTATAAGAAAATTTTGATTTTTGTGTTTTATCAAATAACTTAAATTCAAATAAATTTTTATCAGTCTTGTATTCAGCAACACTTCTCATATTTAAAAAATTAAATTCTGATAAACCTGAAAAAAAATCTTCACCATATGAAAATTGATTTTCCACTTGTAGTCTCAAACTATCTATATTTATTTTTGAGTACAGTTTTTTTTCTTCCTCATTTTTAAGTAGTTTAATTGAATAGGGTAAATTAAAAATTTCATTGTTTGAATAAAGAATATTTTTAGACTCATTAAGATCATAAATATATTTCGCATTTAGGATATTGTTAATAAACAAAACATCATTCTCTAAATTTCTATAAAAAATATTGCTATTTATTATTTCAAGCTTGGTATCTTTAAAATTACTATCTAAAAGTTTTATAAAAAAATTATAGTTCTTTTTATTTAAATTAAAATTTCCTTCTTCTATTTTAATATCTTTCACTTTCATGTTTTTTAGGGAAAATAAATTTTCTAAGGATACATAAATTTTTATTTTTTCTATTTGTGAAATTTTATTTTCATTAAATATTATTGAAGATTCGTTTATTATAAAATGTGGTCTTGGTAAAAATTTGTATTCTAAATTTTTAGAAAAATTAAACTCTAGGTTTAATTTATTTAATAATTTTTTTTTTAATTCTGCTGAAATTTCATCCTGGTTATAGATGTTAGGGAAAGAAACATATGAGAAGAATAATATAATCGCTGCGACAATAGTTAAAAAAATTTTGTTATTAAACAATAATTTTTTTAAATTATTAATCTTTAACTTGTTTAAATTTTTCTCTAATAGACTATTAATTAATTTAATAGAATTTTTGAATAATTTTATAAAAAATTTAGGAATATTCATTTTGAACAACAAACTTATAAAACATTATTTTGAATGATAAATAGAGAATATTTAAAAAATTTAAATGAAGCCCAAAAAGAGGCCGTGATGTATTTAGAGGGTCCACTTTTAATTGTGGCAGGCGCTGGATCTGGAAAAACCAAAGTTTTAACCTCAAGAATAGCCAATATAATAAAAGAAAAAAAGGCATTCCCAAATCAAATTCTAGCAGTCACATTTACCAATAAGGCAGCTAAAGAAATGCAAAATAGAGTTAGTAAAATACTCGGATCAACTGCAGTGGGACTTTCTTGGCTTGGCACATTTCACTCAATTTGTGCAAAATTATTAAGAAAACACGCATCAGCTGCAAACCTTAATTCAAACTTTACCATTATAGATACAGATGATCAGGTCAGACTTATTAAAAATATATGTAAAGCTGAAAATATTGACATTAAACAATTATCACCAAGATTCATACTTGCAATAATTGATCGATGGAAAAATAAAGGGTTTTATCCAAATGAAGTAATTGTAAACAAAAAAGATATCTATGAAAAAACCATACTCCCGCTTTATAAAATTTATCAACAAAAATTAATTGATTTAAACTCTTGTGATTTTGGTGATCTTATTTTGCATACTGTTAAGATCTTAGAATTTAATTCAGATATAAGAGAAATATATTCGAAAAATTTTAAATATATTCTTGTTGATGAGTATCAAGATACAAATTTTATTCAAAGTAGATGGCTCAATCTATTGTCAGAAAACAATAAAAATATTTGCTGTGTTGGTGATGATGATCAATCAATTTACAGCTGGAGGGGTGCAGAGATAAAAAATTTTTTAGAATTTGATCAGGTATATAAAAATACAAAAGTAATAAGACTAGAACAAAATTATAGGTCTTCACAAAATATTTTATCAGTAGCTTCAAATCTTATTTCCAATAACCAAAATAGAGTTGGAAAAACTTTAATTACCACTATGGAAGAAGGAGATTTAGTTCAATTAAATTGTTTTAAAAATGGTAAAGATGAAGCGATTGGAATATCTGATGAAATAGAAAAGAAAATAAAGAAAAAATTCTCTTACAACAACATTGCAATCCTTGTAAGAGCTATTTTTCAAACCCGAGAATTTGAGGAACGTTTTCTTAAAATTGGTATGCCTTATAGAATATTAGGAGGTACAAAATTTTATGAAAGGGCAGAGATAAAAGATTGTATTGCTTATCTAAGATTAATTCATCAAGAAAAAGATGACTTAGCTTTTGAAAGAATTGTAAATAATCCAAAAAGATCTATAGGGGACAGTACATTAAAAAATATTCATGAATTTGCTAAGGAAAATAATTTAAATCTAGAAAGAGCATCAATAAAAATGCTTGAAAGTAATTTAATTAAACCAAAGGCTAAAATTGGTTTAAATTTATTTTTAAAATCTTTAGTTAAATGGAGAAATGATTTGATAGTAAAAAAATCAAATCATATAAAATTGTTACAAACTATATTGGATGAGTCTGGATATTCAGCAATGTTAAAAAATAAAAAAGATCTTGATAATGAGAATAGATTAGAAAACATTAAAGAATTACTAAGTGCTATGAAAGAATTTGATAATTTAGAAAGTTTTTTAGAACATGTTTCTTTAGCTACCTCCATTGACCAAGAATGGGATGGTGAAAAAATTAATATGATGACAATGCATGGAGCTAAAGGGCTAGAGTTTGATGTAGTTTTTTTACCTGGGTGGGAAGAGGGTTTATTTCCACATCAAAAATCAATTGAAGAAAAAGGACAAAATGGGCTAGAGGAGGAAAGACGTTTAGCTTATGTAGGGATTACCAGAGCAAAGAAAAAAGCTATAATATCTTTCTCAATGAATAGATTTTATCAAGGTGATTGGATAGATAGCATGGCCTCAAGGTTTATTGACGAATTACCAGAAAAACATTTGGAAAAAAATTCATTCTTTGATGAAGAAATAAATGATAACGATTTTGAATTTAATCAGGATTTTGAAATTGAGGAAGGCACAAGAAGTCCAGGTTGGATTAGATATCAAAAGAGAATTAAGTGAAAAATTATATTAAACTATTAAAGAGTAAATTTGGCAAATATAAAATAGATGGGTATGTAATACCAAAGAATGACGATTATTTTACTGAATACTCAAAAATTAATCGATTAAAAATCATTTCAAATTTTAGTGGCTCAGCTGGCTTAGCTATAATATTAAAAAATAAAAATTATTTATTTACTGATGGAAGATATACTATTCAAAGTCAAATCGAGAGTGGAAAAAATTTTAAAATATATGGATTTGAAAAATTAATAAATTGTAATTTATTTAATAATTTGACTCTTGGTATTGACCCAAAGTTATTTACCAATACACAGATAGAAAATTATTTTCTAAAACATAACAAAATCAAACATATAAATAAAAATATAATTGATGAAATAAAAAAACAAAAAGAAAATAAAAATATCCCATTTTTTTCTTTAGATAAGAATATAGTTGGTGAGAGTTCTAAATCTAAAATTAACTCAATATCAAAATATCTTAAAAAAAATAAATCAGATTATATTTTTATCAGCGCACCAGAAAATGTTGCTTGGATTTTAAACATTAGAGGCGGAGATGGACCAAATAGTCCAATTCCTAACTCAAGATTAATAATTAGTAAATCAAAAAAAATATTACTAATAAGCAAAATAAAAAAATGTAAAGAATTAATAAAAAATAAAATTATTAAAATAAATGAATTTTTAGACAATGATGAATTACCAAAAAAAATATCAAAACTAAATGGAAAGAATTTTACTGTAGATGATAAATCATGTTCAATATTTTATGAGAATTTAATTAAATCAAAATTTGAAATTGTTAGTAGAGAAGATCCAACTTATCACTTAAAAGCAATTAAAAATAAAACTGAGATTAACAACATGATAAATGCTCATATTTTAGATGGAGCAGCATTAACAAAATTTCTTTATTGGATTAAAAAAATTAATAAAAAAAAAATTTCAGAGGTGGAAGCGGCTAAAAAATTAGAAAATTTTAGAAAAATGAATAAAAGTTTTCTTTATCCTAGCTTTGACACTATCGCAGGCTCTGGTAAAAATGGAGCTATCGTTCATTATCGAGCAAAAAAAGGAAGTTGCAGAATTATTGATAAAAAAGATATTTTTCTTTGCGACTCAGGTGGTCAGTATAAATATGGTACAACTGATGTAACAAGAACAATTTGTTTTTCAAATCAAAGTAAAAAAATTAAAAATATTTTTACTAAAGTTTTAAAGGGTCATATTGCTGTTGCTACAACTAATATAAATAAAGACGATATAGGTAAAAAAATTGACAAAAGAGCTAGAAAATTTTTAAAAAGAAGTAACTTAGATTATGCACATGGCACAGGCCATGGAGTTGGTTTTTTTCTTAATGTTCACGAAGGACCACAATCAATTACAAAAATAAATAAAATCAAAATAAAAGAAGGCATGATTTTAAGTAATGAACCTGGATACTATAAAAAAAATAAATATGGAATTCGTATTGAAAATTTAGTTTATGTAGAAAAAACAAATAAAAAATTATTTTTTAAAAATTTAACAATGGCCCCTATTGAAAAAGATTTAATTAATTTTGATTTACTAACAAATTTTGAAAAAAATTATCTTTTTAAATATAATTTAGACGTATACTCAAAAATATCAAAATATTTAAATCAAAATGAAAAAAAGTGGTTAGCTGGTTTTATTTAGCATCTTTAAAAATTCAGCTTGATCAATAATTTTTATTTTGAGTTGTTTAGCGCTCTCTACTTTTCTTTTGGTTGGCTTATCTCCAATAATTAAATAATTTAATTTATTTGTAACACTGCTTACTGTGGTTCCTGAATTTTCTTCAATTAGTGATTTAACTTCAGCTCTACTAATTCCATTTAATTTTCCTGTAACTAAAAATGATTTATTTTTTAAAATACCATTACTTTTTGTTACTGTAACATTGTTTACTGTTAAAACTTTTTCTAACTCATCCAAGATTTTTATATTCAAATAATTCGAAAAAAAAATTTTAATAGAGTTTATTTGAGTTTCCCCAATACCATCTAGGTTTATTAAATCATCATATTTATTTGATTGAGATAAATTTTTAAAATTTGAGAAAGATATGAAATGTTTAGATAATAATTTTGCATTTTCTAATCCTATGTGTCTGATGCCTAAAGAATATATAAATCTTTCTAATGAAATTTGTTTTTTTTGATTTATAGAATACTTTAGATTTTCTACAGATAATTTGCCCCAACCTTCAAGTTTTTCAATTTTATTATATTCTAATTTAAATATATCGTGTGGAAATTTAATTAATTTTTTTTTCCAAAACCCTTCAACTATTTTTTTTCCAAATCCATCTATATTAAATGCTTCCTTTGAAACAAAATGTTTTAATTTTTCAATAGATATTTTATCACAATAATAATCTTTACTGGAACACCTTCTAACTGCATCAATTTTTTTTGTAACTTTATTAAATTCTTTTATTGTTTTTGATCCGCACGAAGGGCAATTTTTTGGAAATATAAACCTTGAACTATTTTTTATTCTTTTTTTAATATCGACAGAAAGTATATGTGGTATCACATCTCCTGCTCTTTCAATGACAGCTGTGTCACCAACTCTTATATCTTTTCGATTTATTTCATCTTCATTATGCAATGTTGCATTTGAAACTATTACTCCCCCAATATTTATAGGCTTGATTTTTGCCACAGGTGTTAATGCTCCCGTTCTTCCTATTTGAATTTCAATATCTAGTATTTTAGAAATTGCTTTATTAGATGAAAACTTATGGGCTATTGCCCATCTCGGTGCATTAGCAACATTTCCTAATCTTTTTTGCATTGAAAAATCATTAACTTTATAAACAATTCCATCTATATCAAAATCTAAATTTGATCTTTTTTTTTCTACTTCATTATAATTTTTAATTAAATTCGATACTCCAGAAATCAACTTATTTAATGGATTTGTTTTAAATCCCCATTCACTTAGTTTTTTAAGATACTCAAATTGATTATTTACTAATAGCCCTTTTTCATATCCAAAAGTATAAGCAATAAATTTCAATGGTATCTTTTTAGTATCCTTTGGATCTTTTTGTCTTAAAGATCCTGATGCTGCATTTCTCGGATTAGCAAACTTTTCTCTTAAATTGGTAAAATCACTATTTTGAATAAAGACCTCTCCTCTAATATCAATCTCATTTGGGAAATCATTTGATAAAATAATTTTTGGTATATCGTTTATAGTTGCTAAGTTTTCAGTTATATCTTCTCCCTCTTTTCCATCACCTCTTGAAAGACCTTTGTAAAATTTTCCTTTTTTATATGTCAGAGATGCTGATATTCCATCTATTTTGGGTTCAGTGCTATAGTAAATTTCAACATTTTTCCTTAATGACAAAAAATTAGATATTTTTTTTTCAAAATTTACTAAATCCTCTTTGGAGAATGCATTTCCTAAAGATAACATAGGCACTTTATGTAAAGATTTACTAAAATTTTTAGATGGTTTGTGTCCAATAACATTTGATGGGGAGTCTTTTGATTCAAGAAATTTATAATTTTTCTCTAATTCTAAAATTTTTTTTTTTAAATCATCATAATTTTTATCAGAAACTTTTGGATTGCTGTCCTCAAAGTATGCTTTGTTATACTCTTTAAATTTATCTATTTTTTTTTTATAATCAGAATGAATTTCTTTTTTATTCATCTAAATTCAAAAATGTTTTAATTTTTTTAACAATATTATTTTTTTTATTTATTTTTGTTAATTCTTTTTTTTTATATTTCTTGTCAAAGAGGGCATAAGAATTTTCATACCATTGTGAAGATTGGTAATTATAACCTAATAATTTTGCATATTTTTTTGCTTCTTCTTCGAGCCCTAACAAATAATAGACTTCAACTAATCTAAATAGGGCTTCCTCTACATAAATTGTTGTATCATAGTAATCAACAACGTTCTTAAATCTATTAATAGCTGGTATCCATTTTTTCTTATCAACATAATACCTACCGATATATAACTCTTTAGATGCTAAAATATCGTTTATTAATTCAATTTTAAATGATGCGTCAATAGAATATTCAGTATTAGGATAATTTAAATTTATATATTCAAAATATTCTTTTGCTTTTAAGATAGAAAAAGTATCTTTTTTTTCATCTACAATTTGCTCATAATGAGCAATTCCTAATAAATAATATGCATAATCTAAATTTTTATCTTTAGGGTATACATTCAAAAACCTAATTAACTCAAAAATACAATCTTCGTAATAATCCTGAGCATAATATGAATATGCTGCCATTAAAGATGATTTTGGTGCTAAATCAGATTGAGGAAATAAAATTTCAACTTCATTAAATTTTCTAGCTGCAAACAAAACATCACCTTGCTCAAGTGCCTCTAGTCCCTCTGAATAAGCTTCTATAACTTGAAGTTCTAAACTTTTTTCTTTAACGACTGATACTTTATCTATTTCTTTGGCACATGATGTAAAAAATATTAATAATAATATAAAAATAAATCTCTTCATAATATTTAAATGTTATACTTACTAAGATTAAATTTTAAAAGAGATCTTTTAATTTTAAGCGATTGATCTTAATAATCTTTTATTTATCAGCGAGTGTGGAAGACTTTTTTCTTTAATTTCAATTATAGAAAAATTATCTTTATTTAAAAATACTTTTCTTAATAATTGATTTGTCAAATAATGACCACCTTGAGAACACTTTATACTTCCAATAATTCTATATCCAGTTGTGTAAAGATCACCAATACAATCTAAAATTTTATGATTTACAAATTCCTTATCATTTCTTAATCCTTCTGGATTTAGAATTTCTTTATCTTTTACTACAACTGCGTTTTCTAAGCTTCCACCCTTAGCTAAACCATTTTTTTTTATAAACTCAATATCTTCAAACAAACAATAAGTTCTTGAATTATAAACATCTGTTAAATCATCTTCATAAACTTTTATTTTATTTTTTTGATTACCAATAATAGGATTTTTATATTTAAGTTCAAAATCAATATCTAAACTTAATGTTGATGGCTTAATATTTATATAACGATTATCTTCAGAATAATATACTTCTTTGTTAATTTTAATTATTTTAATTGGATAGTCACTTACTTCTATTCCAGCTAATATTATTTTTTCAATAAAAACCTTAGCTGATCCATCTAAAATTGGAATTTCCTCATTGTCTATTTCAATTAATGCATTATCTATACCAAGTCCAAATAATGCACACATTAAATGTTCAATAGTTGAAACTTTTACACCAAATTCATTTTCAATTGAAGTATTTAGCATTGTATTAGTAACATTCATGAAATTTGGGTAAACCAAATTATCTCCATTTAAGTCAATTCTTTTAAAAACTATTCCAAAATTAGGCAAAGCGGGTTTGATACATACATTTACTATGTGTCCACTATGAAGAGCTATACCGCTAAAAGATATATCATTCTTAATTGTTTTTTGGGTTAAATAAGACATATCTAACTTTTAATTTGAATGTCTGAATTTTTAAAAACAACAAATGTTACGAGAAAAAACAGGACTAACTAAATAATTGAAAAAATTTTTCAAAAAAACCTTTATTTTTAGGATTTTTTGATATGATTTGAACTTCATTACTGTTAACTCCATTTTTAATTTTATATGACATGTCTGAAAGTTCCAAGTGATCGTCTGCAAAAAAATCTTTAATATAATTTCTATCTAAATAATTATTAACTTGAATTTGATATTTTTTCAAAATCTTATCTAATTCAAATGTTGTCGAGTTCAGAATTGAAATTAACTTAACTTCTAAGCAAATCTCATTTGTACTAATATTGTTATCTAAAAGTGAATAATTAACTCCATTAACTAAATATTTATTTACTATCATGTGCATAAGTTTATTTTCTTGGTAATTTTCTTTGAATAAATCTTTGATATCAGTCAATGTATTTTTTAAAAAAGCATTAGTAATGTGATCATTATAATTTTTTTTTTTTACACTCAGATCAATATTAAGGATCGTTTTATTATCAATTATTATAGAAATATCTTTTATAAATTTACCAATTAATTTTTCAATCTTAAAAATATTCTCTTCTAGAAATCTACTTAAACTATTAAAATCTATAATTTCTGAAGCATAATTAAGTTTATAATCTTTTTTATATAAATTTTTAAAATTTTTTGTATCTAATAGATAAATTTCAAATTTTTTAGGAGATATACTTAAATATGTTTCAAACTCTAATATATCACTCATTTACAATTATTATTTGATTTATTATTCTTGCATCTAAAATCATTGAATTTTTAAATTTTTTATCATTCAAAAAAGCCAATACAACATCTAAAGTTTCTTTTTTAATATTATTAGGTAGCTTGATTACTGTATTATTTTTCAATTTAATATCCCATCTTTTAGATTCGAAATAAAATAAAGATTTAATTTCCTGATATTGAATATTTGACTTATCTATAATTTTCTTAAACTCTAAAAATTGATTAATTTGAGGTTTTCCAAAAATATAGGGTAAATCTTCTTTGGAATAATTTTTGTTTGATAATTTACCGTTATTTCCAATCAAAAAAGTTTCTCCATTATCATTAATTCTGGCTAAAAATTCTGTTTTATTAATTTTAATATCAAGTGAATTTGGATACTTTTTTATAATCTCATACTTTTCAATCAATGGATTTGTTTCTATTATATTTTTAATTTCATTTGTCTTAAGAAAAAAAATATTTTGTAGATTTAAATTATTAATATCCTTAAGAAGAATTTTTTTATCCATATGATCTAAGCCAAAAATATTTATTTTTTTTATTTTTTCTATTTTGAGTTTATTAATTGAAATGTTATTTATAGAACCAACTATGATTAATAGAAAAAAGTAAATAAAAATTTTTTTACTTTTTCTTTGAGGCATCTTTTAAAATCCATTTAATTAATTGAAAAAAACTAATCCCCTTATAGGCGGCTATTTCAGGGACTAAAGATAATTTTGTCATTCCTGGCTGTGTATTGATTTCTAATAGGTAAAATTTACCTCTATAATATTTAAAATCTGATCGTGTTATTCCTTTGCAACCAATAATCTTATGAGCTTTAAGTGCCATTTTCATTACCTGATCTAATCTGTGATTTGGAAGATCTACAGGAATAATATGTTCTGTTTTTGCATTAGAATTATATTTTGCCTCATAGTCATAAAATTTTCTTTTTGGTTTAAGTTCAATTACACCAAGTTTTCTGTCACCCATGATTGCCGCTTGAATTTCTCGGCCACCAATAAATTCTTCAATCATAATTTTTTTATAATTTTTTAAGGAATTTATATTTTTAAATAAATTTTTTTTATTACATATGAATACGTTAACACTAGAACCTTCATTTAAAGGTTTAACGACTACAGGAAATTTCAGCTTAATTTTAATTTTTTTAATTAAATCTATTTCCTTAAGCTCATAAGAATATATAAAAAATTTTGGTGTATTGATTTTATTTTTAATAAATATTTTTTTTGAAATTTCTTTATCCATTGCTATGGATGAAGCTATAACTCCTGAATGTGTATAAGGAATTTTAAATATTTCTAGGATAGATTGTATGTATCCATCTTCACCAAATTGTCCATGTAAAGCATTAAATACAATATCCGGTTTAAAATTTTTTATGTTCCTTGATAAATTTTCGTCTGGTTCAGAAATCTTAATTTTATATCCATTTTGTTTAAGTTCGTTAGCCACTTGATTTCCTGTATCAAGACTAATTAATCTTTCCTTCGATATTCCTCCTGAAAGTATAAGTATATTTTTTTTCAATTTATTCTAAAATTTTTATCTCTGTTTCTAATTTAACTCCAGTCTTTTCAAGCACATTTTTTGAAACATATTCAATTAAATTTTTCATATCTTTGAACTTGGCATTACCCTTATTTACAAAAAAATTACAGTGTTTTTCTGAAATAGATGCATCACCAAATGATATATCTAGAGGAACAGAATCTTTTATCAATTGCCAAACTTTTTTATCAGATTGATCTATTGGGTTTTTAAATGTACTTCCACTTGTCTTGATTCTTGTGGGTTGTGATTTATCTTTTTTTTGTTTAAGTGCTTCCATTTCTTTTTGGATTACTACTTTATCTTTTTTAAAACCTTTAAATGATGCACTTAAAAAAATTAGATCCTCAGATAGACCACTATCTCTATATTTAAATTTTATATCGTTTGCATGAATTGTTAATAATTCACCAGATTTAGTTATTGCTTGAATTGAAATTAAAATATCTTTAAACTCTCTATCAAAACAGCCAGCATTCATTTTAATGCCACCTCCCACTGTACCTGGTATGCATGACAAAAATTCAAAACCTCCGAGGCTATTATTAAGTGCAAAATCTGATAATGATTTATCGCTAACAATGCTGCCAGCAATAATTATATCGCCTGAAAGAATAGAAATATTATTAAAATTTTTTGAAAGTTTAATTACTACTCCATCATATACATTGTCAGTAATAAGTGTATTTGATCCTCCCCCTAATACAAATATTTTTTCTTTATTTTTAATTTTTTTTAAAAATTTAATAAGATCTTTTAAATTTTCAGCTTTAAAATAAATTTTAGCTTTTCCACCAATATTAAACCAATTTTTTTTTTTTAAGTCATAATCAAATTTTAGACTCTGACCAAATTCTGTAGATAATTCTTTTAAATTTACTATCATTTTAAATATTTAGGCAAGTCTCTCATCCAAGTTGAAATACTTCCAGCTCCCATACCGATCACAATTTTTTTTCCATAAATATTACTTTTTATATATTTTGCCAATTGTATATGGTCTTCTATCATCAGCAATTGAACTTTTGAATTTTTTATTATTTGATTTGCAAAACTGAGATAACTAAATCCAAGTTTTATTTTTTCACCAGCTGTAAAAATTGGAAATAAAATTACTTTATCAGCTTTTTTGAATGAATTGCTAAATTCTGTTTTTAAATCTCTTAATCTTGATATTCTGTGTGGTTGAAAAATACATATTTTTTCGTAATTCTTATACACTTTGTTAACACCTTCAAGTACTTCTCTTATTTCTGTTGGATGATGAGCGTAGTCATCAAAAAAATCTACATTATTAAAAGTAAAAATTTTATTAAATCTTCTTTGAACTCCTTTAAAATTTTTAAGTCCTTTTTTAATACTTAATATCGATATACCTACTGTTAAAGATACTGCTATGGCTGCAACAGAATTTTTAATATTATGAATGCCTAAAAGAGGAATATTAAAATTTTTAATAAATTGATTTTTTTTATTTGGTAATTTTATTTTTAAATCAAAAGCTGAATATTCTTTAAATTGTTTTATATTTCTTATAGAAAAATTAGATCTTATGTTTATTCCGTAAGTATAAAAATTTTTATTTTTTAAATTTTTAATTAAATTTTTATTATTTTTATCATCCAAACAAATAAATGACTTTCCAAATGATGGAACTTTATCAACAAAATTAACAAAATATTTATTTAATTCTTTCATAGAGCTATAATAATCCATGTGTTCTCTATCAATATTAGTGATGATTGAATAAGTTGGGGGGATAAAAATGAAACTCCCATCAGACTCATCAGCTTCTAAAATGGACCAATCACTTTTACCTAATTTTGCGGTATTATTTATAGAGTTGATTATACCACCGTTAATAATTGTAGGATCAATTTTTGTATTTTGAAAAATAGATGCAATTAAGGAAGTTGTTGTTGTTTTGCCATGTGAACCAACAACTACAATATTCTTTGTTAAAGATACAATATTTGCCAACATTTCTCCCCTTTTGTAAATTGGTAATTGCTTTAATTTTGCATGTAATAATTCAGGATTATTTTTTTAATTGCTGAAGAAACAACTATAATGGTTGCTTTATTAATATTTTCTTTTTGGTGTCCAACAAAAACTTTAATATTTTCTTTTTTAAGCCTATTTGTATTTTTGTTATTAGAGATATCACTACCCTGAACTTTAAAACCTTTTCTTTTCATTATTAATGAGAGGCCACTCATACCAATTCCACCAATGCCAATGAAATGTATAACTTCTGATTTTGCTAATTTAATTTTCATTAAAAATCTCTAACAAATTTTGATTAACATTATTCCATGTATTTTGATAATTTAATTTCTGCAAATTATTTTTTTTCATAAGGTAATCCTCACTTTTATTTATCAACGTTAGCAAAAATTTACTAAATTTTTGCTCATCAAAACTTTTTTGATCAATTATCCAACAACAATCCTGTTCCTTATAATATTTTGCGTTTTCATACTGATGATTATCTTTTGATGATGGAAGTGGTATTGCTACAAATGGAATATTTAAGAAGGCTAATTCTGCTAAACTAGATGCGCCTGCTCTTGTTATGCATAAATCACCTTGTTTTAAAATTTCATAAAGATTGTAATCAAAACTAAAAACTTTACTTTCAATATTATTTTGAAAGTAAAAATTTCTTAAAAAGTTAATATTTTTCTCACTCGTTTGATGAATGATTTTTATTGAAATCTTTTTTGATATACTTGCAAAAGATTGATTTAAAAGTTCATCAAAGATTTTTGCTCCCTGACTACCTCCTATAATTACAATTGTGAATGAATTATCGTTTTTGAAATACGTGGTGTTTGTCTCATAATATTCTTTTCTTATTAAAGGTTTAATAGTTGTTAATTTTTGATTAATTCCAGTCGGCAAATTAATTAAATTCTTTGAATAACATATTAATTTTTCAGAAAAATTTAAAAAAAATTTATTTGCTCTTCCAATAACCATATTTGGTTCAATTAAATAAATTTTAATACCTAATATTTTTGCAGCTAGACAGAGTGGCAAAGACATATAACCACCTGTAGAAATCAAAATTGAAATATTATTTTTTTTTAAAAGAAAAAAAGATTTAATGGTTAGAAATAAAATCTTTATAAATGAAAAAGGAAGTAAGAAAAAATTAGTCAGTTTAGGAGTGTTGATCACTACTGTATTATAATTCTTATCTAAATATGCAAGACCCCTTATGTCAGTAGAAATCAAAGTTTCATGATTATTTTTTAAATGATTATAAATTGTAATTGCTGGTATCACATGACCTCCTGTACCACCTGTGGAAATCAAAATTTTTTTTGTCATTATTAGCTTATTTTTCTTTTTGTTAAATTTAAAATTATTCCAGCCAATATTGATGTACTTATTATTGATGAACCACCATAACTTAAAAAAGGTAATGTCATTCCAGTAGTTGGAAATAATCTTATATTAACCCCAATATGAATAGTCGCTTGCATTAATATTAAACTAATAGATCCAATTAAAATAAGTTTAGCTTTGTCATTTGTTTCAAAGCTTATTTTTTTAAAAACCATATAAATTAAGATCAAAAACAATAATAATATTAACATTATGGCAACCACACCAAACTCTTCTGAAATTACTGAAATAATGTAGTCAGTATGAGCTTCTGGAACTCTATTTTTCAGAATTCCTTCCCCTATGCCTTTCCCAAAAAAACCTCCACTTGTTATAGAATCTATTGCTTTATCAGATTGAAAATTATGAGTTCCAATTTCTCTGTTAAAAAAAGAAAATATTCGTGCCTGGATATAATCAAACTTTGGAATAAAAATAATTAGATAGCTAAGCAAAAACGCACCAATCAAAAATATTACTAAAAGAATATATATATTAATTCCTGATATGAAGATTAGAACTGCCCAGGAAAAAACTACTAACAACGTTTGTCCAATATCTGGTTGAACTATCAAAAGTAGTGAAATAACAGCGATCAAAATAGTTGATATTAAATACTTAAATAAAATATTTGATCTATTGCTACATAAAATAATAGCTAGGATTACAATTAAAAATGGCTTTAAAACTTCTATTGGTTGAAATCTTGGTAAAAAAAATAAGTCTATCCATCTTTTTGAACCTTTGACCTCAACACCAATAATTGGAACTAAAAATAATGAAATGAAAGAAATGAAAAATAAAATAATAGAATATTTATATAATTGTTCTGAATTTAAAGAGGAAAATATAAAAATAATAGATATTCCAATTAAGACATAAATCAAATGCTTAAAAAAAAAGAAATAACTGTTTGTATCTAATTTATCAGAAGCTATCAGAGAAGTTGAAACTAATGAAAAAAATAATCCAATTATAAATAATAAGCTTATTAATATAAAAATAGATTTATCTATATTTTTCCACCATTGATAATAAAATTTATAAATAATTCTATCGCTTTGCATTTGTAGACTTTTTAATTAATTGATTAAAAAAATACCCTCTATCTTCAAAATTTTTAAAACTATCAAATGAAGCTCCTGCTGGACTAAAGAAAATAATATTATTTTTAGATTTCTGATTATTAATTTCTAAAAAAATAGCTTTAAGTGTCTCTTGTAGATTTTTAAAGCTTTTTACATTTAATTTATTTTTTAAAATTTTTAAAAATTTCTTATGATATGATCCAAAAATAAAAGCTTTCAGATTTTTACACTTTGTTTTTGATAGTTTGAATTTATCTCCTTTTTTTGGAATTCCTCCCAAGATCCAATAAGCATCATTTAAATTCTTTAATACATTTTCTGAGGAAGCAAAGCTTGTAGATTTAGAATCATTTATTATTGTAAGGTTTTTTTTATCAAAAATAATTTGTTGTCTATAATCAAGACCTTTAAATCTATTAATAGTTTTAATTAATTTTTTCTTATTAAGTTTTAACTTTGAAGAAATTTTTAATATAAATGATAAATTTTCTTTATTACCATCAGAAATAAAATATTTATTAGTGATTTTATTAAATTTTTTATTAAATTTTGAAGTCTGAACTTTATAAATTTTACCTTTATATTTGTTTTTTTTTATTTTTTTTTTAATTAGCTCATCATCTTTTTTAACATAGGCACAAGATCCTCTAATTTGAGACTCTAATAATTTGAATTTTGCATTAACATAATTATTTAAAGTTTTATGTCTTTCTATGTGGTCTGGTGAGATGTTTAAAATTGCTGAGTATTTTGATCTAAAAATCTTACTATAATCTAGTTGATAGGAAGAGGCCTCTATTACAAACATTGTTTTTTTTGTAATATTTTTTTCTGACAGTGCTGGATTGCCAATATTCCCTATAAGCCTAGAGTCTATCTTTTGATCAGTTAATACATCATGTAAAATTTTAGCAGTTGTAGATTTGCCATTAGTTCCTGTAATCGTGATACTTTCATTATCATAAAATGAAAACAAGACATCAAGATCGGTATGAATTTTTAATAAATTTTTCTTTAAAAATCTTGATAATTTACAATTTGAAATATCAATACCAGGACTAATGATAATGCTATCAAAATTTATTTTTTGAATTTGTTTAAAACTTATTATTTTTTGATTAAATTTTGAATTAATTTTAGAATTATCATCAAATAAATATACATCAGACCTTTTTTTTAAAAAATTATAAGATGAAATACCACTCTTTCCTAATCCATAAATTAATATTTTTTTACCTAAAAAAATATTATTAAATATTTTCATTATCTTAATTTTAAAGTAGCTAAACCAATCATTGCTAAGATTATTGATATAATCCAAAATCTAATTACAACTGTAGACTCTGGCCATCCCTTTTTCTCAAAATGATGATGAATAGGTGCCATTCTAAAAATTCTTTTTCCTGTAAGTTTATAGGATATTACTTGAACCATTACTGAAACTGCTTCTAGTACAAAAAGTCCACCAGTAATTGCCAAAACAATTTCATGCTTTGTAATGATTCCTACTGCCCCTAATGAACCTCCCAAGGATAATGAACCTGTATCACCCATAAAAATTTTTGCAGGTGGTGCATTAAACCATAAAAAACCTAAACAAGAGCCGATAATTGCTCCACAAAAAATTGATATTTCACCCGTTCCTTCAATGTAAGGAATTTGTAAATAATTTGAAAATACGATATTCCCAGTAACGTAACTAATAAATGCAAAACATGCTGCAACTAATATTACAGGAACAGTTGCCAAACCATCTAATCCATCAGTTAGATTTACAGCATTAGATGAACCTATGATTACAAATATTGCAAATGGTATAAAAAACCATCCTAGATTTACAATCAAATTTTTAAAAAATGGAAAATATAAATTATTTAAATCTTGATAATCGTTTAAATAAACAAAAAAACTTACTCCAATAATTGCTAATATTATTTGTGAAGTTATTTTAAACTTTGAGGAAATTCCTGATGAGTTGCTAAATTTAATCTTTTTAAAGTCATCATATGCTCCCAATAAACCAAAAGATACTGCGATATATATACAAAATAAAATGTTAATATTAGATAAATCTGCCCAAAATAATACTGACACTAATAAACCAAATAAAATTATTACACCTCCCATTGTTGGTGTACCAATTTTTTTTACTATATGATTCTCTGGTCCATCGTCCCGGATAGGATTTAAAATTTTTTGTCTTGAAAAAAATTTAATAAAAGGACCACCAATGATCAGCACTATAACTAATGAAGTAAAAAAAGATAAACCTGTTCTAAATGTTAAATATTTAAAGACATTCAAAAAACTAAAAGTATCAACAAAATTTAATAAAAATTGGTAGAGCATTTAACGTAATCCTTTAAGATATTTTACTATGTCATTGAATCCTGTCGCAAGTGAGGCTTTAATCATTAAATAATCATTATTATTTAAATCTTTTCTAATAAATTCAACAATTTCAGATTTGTTGAATAAAATACTACCTTTTTTTGCTTTTGAGATATTTTTAAATATTAGGGGAGCCATATTTCCCTTAACAAATACCTTGTCTATCTTGGTTTGATTTATTATTGGAGCAATTGATTGATGGAGTTTTTTAGAATGATCACCAAGCTCTAGCATATCACCAATTAGTAAATATTTATTTGATTTTTTTGAGTCAATTTTATCAAAATTTTTTATTGCTGATTTTAATGATAGAGGATTCGAATTATAACTTTGATCAATTAAATTAATTTTTTTATTATTTAATTTTACTACAGAATGGTCTCCTCTTCCCCTTGGAATTTTAAAATTTAAAAAAATATTTTCATTCAGTTTAAATACATTTTTATAAATACTGATAACCGCTAATGCAGAAAGAGTATTGTATATATTATTTTGAAAATCATTAGATAATGAAAAATATTTTTTTTTATTATTTAATTTAATATTAATTATAAATTTTTTTCCAAATGACTTTATACTAATTAATTTAATGTCTGCTTTCTGACTTTTAATACCAAAAGAAATTATTTTAAGATTCTTTTCTGTGGCAATTTTTTTATGTAGTTGAAAAAAACTATCATCTGCATTCAATACAACGTAGCCATTTGGTTTTATATTATTAATAATTTCAGATTTTGCCAAAGCAATTTGTTTAATATTTTTAAAATTTTTAGCATGTGCATAATTTATATTTGTTATTACTCCAACATCTGGTTCAATAATTTTTGATAAATAATCAATTTCACCTTTTTTATCCATTCCAACTTCTAAAATTCCAAATTCGTCATTTTGTTTTATATTAAAAAGACTCAAAGGAACCCCAAATTTATTGTTGTAAGATTTTGGAGAAATACTTACTTTCGAAATTTTACTTAATACATTGCCCAACAATTCTTTAAGTGTAGTTTTGCCACAACTGCCTGTGATAGCTATTATATTTGTATCAATACTTTTTCTAAAAGTTTTTGAAATATTTGTTAAGAATTTTAAAGTATTTTTTACTTTAATCTGTCGACTTTTATTTAATTTATTTTGAATTTTATTTACTACAGCTAAAGATGCTTTTCTCTTGAATGATTGTGTAACAAATTTATTACCATCATTTTTTTTTCCTTTAATAGCAAAAAAAATATCATTTTTAGAAACTTCTTGAGAATTAATTCTTGCTGTTTTTAAAGATATACAAGGAGACAATTTTTTAATTTTAGCCACCTCTTTAAACACATTTAATTTTAAATTATCTGATAAATTTTTATTTTTATTTTTAATTGCGTTTAAAATTACTTTTCTATCTGAAAAGAAAATTTTTTTATTTCTGATATCTTGCGTTTTCTCATGGCCTTTTCCAGCAACTAACAAAATATCACCTGAATTCAAATTATGAATAGCTTGTGTTATTGCTATTGCTCTATTGGATATTTCATGAATTCTCTTTTTTTTAATTCCCTTTTTTATATCCCTTCTTATTTTTTGAGGATTTTCAAATCTAGGGTTGTCATTTGTAAGAATAATACTATCTGCATAATCACTCGCAATTTTTCCCATTTTTGATCTTTTATTTTGATCTCTATTTCCTCCGCAGCCAAATAGCACTGTGATTTTTTTATTAGAAAATTGTTCTCTAAGATTTAAAAGGCACGTTTTTAAAGCATCAGGTGTATGAGCATAATCAAGAATTACTTTAGATTGATTTTTGATTTTACCAATTTTTTCAAATCTTCCCTCAACTGGTTTGAGTTTTGAAATAATATTTAAAATTTTATCTGAACCAATATCACTATTTTTGGCAGCAATTATTGCCATCAAAACATTCTTTATTTGTACTTTTCCAATTAAATTTAAATTTAGACTCCGTGATGAATTGTTTAATTTAATTCTCAGAAATTGAGCTTCTCCTTTAAAACTATGGGAGATGACTTTCAAATCATTTTTCTTACTATTTAGTGCATGTAATTTTAATTTCTTATTAATCGTAATTTTTTTTATTTTTTTAAATTCAGGTATTAATTGATCAGTTATTACGTTTCCTCTTTTTTTAATTAAATTTTCAAATAAATAAAGTTTTGCTTTTAAATAATTTTTTAAATTTTTATGATAATCTAAGTGGTCATGAGATAAATTTGTAAATATACCAGAATGAAACTTTAAACCGTCTAATCTGTTTTGTTTTAAACCATGACTAGAGGCCTCCATAATTACATTTTCTATTTTATGATTTTTTAATTTACTCAATAATTGACCTAATTTAATTGGGTCTATTGTAGTATTAGATAAATTTAAATTTATACTTTTTGATTTAACTCCTAAAGTACCAATAGAAGCAACCTTCTTATTATTTAAGTTTAATATTTGATAATAAAAATCTGAAACTGATGATTTTCCATTTGTACCAGTAACTGCAATTAAATTTTTTGGTTTTTTATTATAAATTTTAAAAGCAATTTCAGCTAATAATTTTCTTATATTTTTTGTATTAATATATAAAATTCCATCTTGTAACTGATTATTTTTTTTTTCAGTTACAATGATTCTAGATCCTTTTTTAATCGCAACTGGAATAAATTTATTCCCATCAACACTATTTCCTTTAATTGCAAAAAAAATATGATTTTTTTTTATATTCTTTGTATCAAATGAGATACCTGAAAAAGAAAAATTTTTATAATTTTTATTTATATTGTCAAAAAAGTTCCCTAGAAGCATTCTTAATTAACCTCTATATATTTTGTGGCTAAAATAGGCCCAATTTTATCTAACACCTTCCCGGCTACTTCTACTGAAGTCCATCCAGCTGTATTGTAAAGTGTACCTTTCCAGCCACCTTTTCGATGTCTATATTTATAATAATAATCTTTAGATTTTTTTGGGGTATCTAACATTATAACAAAAACAAATTGTGGATTTGAAGTGGGGAAAATCGAGGCAAAAGTATTTATTTTAGCCTCCGAATATGCTCCTCCCTCAGGCTGATCTGCCGTTCCTGTTTTTCCACCAATTTCATAACTTTGAACATCTGCAAATTTAGCTGTACCCTCCTCAGTGTTTACAATTTTTCTTAAAGCACTAACAACTTGTTTTGAGATACCTTTGTTTAATATTCTTTTATCTTTTTTGTTTATTTTGTTTTCTTTATAAATCAATGTTGGCTTAATTTCATAACCACCGTTTGATAATATAGCATAACCTTTTGCTAATTGGAGAATTGTGGTTGCAATGCCATGTCCAAAAGAAGCAGTAGCCAATCTACATTTTCCAAAATCATAATTTTGTTGAGGAGCAACTTCCTCAATATCAAAATCAATATCACTTAAAACACCTATTTTTTCTAAAAATAATTTAAATTTTTCTGAGCCAACTTTTTGAGCAATTCTCACAGATCCTATATTTCCAGATCTAACTAAAATTTGTTCTGCAGTTAAATCTGACGGTATTTCATTGTCATATTCACCTATTCTGTATTTGTCACATTTAATTGATTTGGGTAAATTTAAGAATTCAGTCTCTGGCTTAATTATCTTTTCATTTAATGCGCTTGCAAAAGTAAACGCCTTAAAAACAGACCCAAGTTCATAAGTCCCTTTTGTTACTCTATTAATATAATTTAAATCAGTAATATTTTTTCTTTCATTCGGGTTAAAGTCTGGCAAGGAAACTAGTGAGAGAATGTTGCCATTATTAACATCCATTAAGATAGCAGCACTTCCTTTGCTTTTAAAAATTTCCTCATATTTAATTAATTCTTTTCTTATTAAAAATTGAATATCCTTGTCTAAAGTAAGTCTAATTGGCTGTTTTGATTTTCTAAGTTTATCGTTCAATGATTTTTCTAATCCAGATATACCATTATTGTCATCATCTATCTGACCTAAAACATGGCTAAAAAGATTTTTTTGAGGGTACATTCTCAACACCTTTTCTTCTGGTATTAAAGACTTGTCCCCTAATTTCATTATTTTTTCATAATTTTCCTCTGAAATTTTCTTTTTTAAATAAAAAAATTTCTTACTTTCTATTTTTTTTTCAATTTGATTAAAATTTTTATCAGGGAAAATTATATTTAAACTAAGTAGTAATTTTTTTTTATTAATTACATCTGAAGTTTTTAATCCAATATCAATAGATTTTACGGTCTTAGCTAAATAATTTCCATTAATATCTATAATG
This sequence comes from uncultured Pelagibacteraceae bacterium, assembly GCA_902517615.1. GTDB lineage: Bacteria > Pseudomonadota > Alphaproteobacteria > Pelagibacterales > Pelagibacteraceae > Pelagibacter. The sequence continues at coordinate 56,721 of CABYCY010000008.1, read as the reverse complement.
TCTGCTCTATAAAGTTCATTTTTAGATAAAGATAGATTGTTTCTTTCTGCTGAATTATCCCTTTGTGAACCTAGATGAAGTAAATGTATTGTGTAAATCAAATAGATAACAAAAAAAACAAAGAAAATAAAAGCTACTCGATTAAATTGAATACTTAAACCATTATCCTTTTTTTTAAATGTAAAATCACTTTTGTAATCTTCTATAGTTAATTTTGATTTATTTTCAGACATTAATCTTTGGTAATTTTAAAATCTTGAATTTTTTCTGTACTTTCTGAAATATTAAAGGTTTTTATATCCTTTATATTTTTTTGAATTAAATCATCTTCGAAATATAAAAATTGATAATCAAGTAATTTATCTGCAGAACTAAGATAATCATATTCTAATGATACATTTTCAAATTCTGATTTTAAAACTCTAATATTCTCTTTAGCTGTAAATATTTCATCTTCAATTTTTTTTGTTGTATTTTTGATTATAGCAGTTGATAAAACTAAAGTAAAAATCACAGCTGCTAAAGCAAACTTTTTCACAACTTGTCCCCATAATTTTCAATTTCAATTAAATTTCTAAATTGGTCTTGTATGTCGGTATCAAAATCATAAAAATCTTTTTTTTTTATTGCATATCTAAATTTAGCAGACCTTGATGGAGGATTTTCATCTATCTCTTCTTCTGATGGTGTTATTGGTTTTTTTTGTATTAAATTAAATAAGGTCTCAGCTTGTTCTGTAACAGGACTATATCTTGAAATACTTTTATTTTCAGAAAGACTTTTGAAAAAATATTTTACTATTTTGTCCTCTAAAGAATGGAACGTAACAACTCCTAAAACTCCACCTTTTTTTAAAACTTTTGCTGCGTTTACAAGTCCAAAAATTAACTCACTTATTTCTTTGTTTACAAATATTCTAAGTGCCTGAAAAACCTTAGTTGCATTATGAGCTTTAAAATTTATTCTTTTTTTAGATTTATCAATAATTTTAACTAAAGTTTTAGTATCAATTTTTTTTTTTAATCTTTCTTTTACAATATTTCTTGCAATATATTTTCCCTCTTTTTCATCACCAAAAAATTTAAAGATCTTTTCTAATTCTTTTTCATCAAGTTTATTGATTGCATCTTCTGCTGAATAACTATTTAAACCTAGCTGCATATTTAATTTACCGTCTGCCTCAAATGACAATCCTTTTTGTGGATCTTTTATTTGGGTATAAGAATAACCAAGATCAAAAATTACTCCTCTTATATTTTCATTTTTGAGCTTTAAATTATTTAATTGACTAAATTTAATATTTCTAAAAATAAATCTATCTACAAAACTCTCTTTAAAGTGATTTGCAACCTTTTCGCTCTCTGCATCTCTATCAAGAGCTATTATATTTGTATTTTCAAATTCTAAAATTTTTTTGGAATAACCACCTTGACCAAATGTGCAGTCAATAAATGTGCCACCATGTTGAGGGGAAATAACGCTAATAATTTCTTTTAGCAGTACCGGATAATGTTTTTCCACTTTCGGTACTATGGTGGCGTCCATTTATTTCTTTGAAGACCATTAATTCTTTTGTCTTCTTAAGAATGCTGGAATTTCAAGATCATCCTCTTCTTCATTTGAAGATAATAAATCTTCTGGACTTGAATTTTCATTTTCCGAGCTAAATAAATCTGGTGCATCTGAGTCAACTCCAAATTCTTTTAAGTCGTTTGAAACATCTTCCTCCGTAGTGTTCTCTTGAATTTCATCTTGAGATGTTTCCATGGCCTCTTCTGCAAATGATTTTTCTATTTCATTAATTGAATTATCCTCAACTATACTTTCACTTTCCATGCTATTATTTTGCACAGCTTCCTCGTTCATCATTTGATTATGAGAATTTTCATTTTGTTGCTCTTGAATAATCTCATTTTCTAGTTTTAATGCATTTGCACCATGTGTGATTGGATTAGATGTTGTTGTATTTGAAAAATTAAAAGATTGTGATGATCCCATGTTTGAAAAATCAGAATAACCAGGATTACGATTTTGAATACGATGAACCATGTTAACTACTGATTTTGACTCAGGTTGCTGACCATCTAAAGAAGTTGCAACAATTGAAACCCTCATTGAACCATCAAGTTCAGAGTCAGTTATTGCACCGATAATTAACTCTGCTTCAGAATCAACTTCTGCTCTTACTTTATTTACCGCTTCATCTACTTCGAAAAGTTTTAAATCTTTTCCACCAGTTATATTAACTAGCAATCCTTTGGCACCTTTTAAAGTATAGTCATCTATTAATGGATTACTGATTGCCATCTCTGCTGCTTTAAGAGCTCTTCCTTCTCCTTCGGCTTCTCCAGTTCCCATCATTGCTTTGCCCATTGATGCCATAACTGTTTCAACATCGGCAAAATCAAGATTGATTAAACCAGGTCTTACCATTAAATCTGTGATACTTTGTACACCATGCATCAAAACATTATTTGAAAGATTGAAAGAATCCTCAAATGTTGTTTGTTCATTAGCTATTTTAAATAAGTTTTGATTTGGGATAACAATTATTGTATCTACATGTTTTCTCAATTCTTCTAAACCTTGTTGGGCTCTTCTCATTCTTGAGGGGCCTTCATATAAGAAAGGAAGAGTCACAACACCTACAGTTAGTATATTTAATTCTTTAGCAGCTCTTGCGATGACGTGAGCAGCACCAGTACCTGTTCCACCGCCCATTCCGGCTGCAATAAAAACCATATTTGCACCTTGAAGGGTATTTATAATTTCATTTAAAGATTCATCAGCAGCTGCTTGACCAATATCAAGTTTTGCACCAGCTCCTAAACCTTTTGTTAAATTTAAACCAATTTGAATTCTTGTTTTTGCTTTACTTAACTTTAAATCTTGTGCATCAGTATTCACTGCAATAAATTCAACTCCTTGCAAATTATGTTCTATCATTTCATTAATTGCGTTTCCACCTGCTCCACCAACTCCTAAAACTAATAGTCGTGGTTGTAACTCTTTTATTTCTGGTGCTTTAAAGTTAATTGTCATCTTTTATCCCCTATTGTTTATTTGTTTGAAGCTCCCATTTAAGATTGGCTCGATTAATATTTGACTTTTTTCTTGCTGTTATCTTAAATTTTTCAAATGCTGTTGGTTCCCATATCTGAAAGGTTTGACCCTGCCCAACAAACAAAATACTATTTTTTATTTTAGCATGTTTAAGTAATTTTGATGAAAGAGATATTCTTCCTTCGCTGTCAAATTGTAAATTTATACTTTCTGCTAAAATCGATGTAGCAAAATAATCTCTTTTCTCTTCAAATGGATTTAATGAGTCAATTGCTGAAGAAATTTTTTCAATTCTATCTTGAGAACAAGCTTCTATTGAAGAATTATTAAAAGATGGATAACAGATTACACCATTGTATCCTAAATTTGATAAATGCGACCTAAAATTAGCAGGCACAGATACTCTCCCTTTTTTGTCTAATTTGTTCTCGAAAGTTGATAAAAACATATATTTTCAAATTCATAAATTCCATAATTGGGAATATATGGGAATATATGGGTATTTAAAAAGATAGTCAAATGTTGAATCTATGCTTAATTTAATTCACTTTATAGAGCAAAATTTGACATTATTACTGGAAAAGGAGGAACTCTTTCTTTATATACTTGCATTATGTACTTGCCGAAGTAATGAGGATGCATATACATACTCCATTTAAATTTATATTCTTAGCTATAACAATATTTAAATTGTTATTTTAATTTTTTGTTTTTTAATTATGAAGTGCCAGATAAACTATAAGCCGGGTTCTGTCATTCAAACTTATCATTTGTCTAGGCTTAAGATCACTCTTAAGCTCAAGCAACTAACCCTGATGACTAGCCAAGGACGGCTTTTAGTTTTACAACAATGTCATCTCTACTTAGTCTTGCTCCCAGTGGGGTTTTCCAGCGTTCATTGTTACCAATAGAACCGGTGCGCTCTTACCACACCTTTTCACCCTTGCCATGTTATGGCGGTTTATTTTCTGTGGCACTATCCCTAGGGTTTCCCCCGCCAGGAATTACCTGGCACTGTGTCCTTGTAGAGCCCGGACTTTCCTCTTTAAGTTAATTAAAGCGATAAGTCATTTATCTGGCATAATTAATTTATAACTTAACTTAAAAGTTGCAAGATAATTTATTTCAATTTTTTCAATAGATTTTCGCTAATACTTAAGCATTCTTTATCTATAAAACCATCTACTAACTCTGGTCTAAATCTTCTTTGGAAAGTTGATGATAATATTTTTAAGAGAGTATTATTATTTATTTTAAAATTTTTTGAGTAACCTATTTTTACTAAATTTTTTAAAAATTTTATTTTTTCTAGATTACTAGTATCTACTCGTCTCTGCTTAACTAATGTTTGGTTATTGATATTGTGCCAATATCCAATTTTTTTTTTAGATAAGTGTTTCCAAGGAAATTTTTCACCAGGATCAATTTTTCTACCTGGGGCAATATCAGAATGTCCTAAAAAATTTTCTGGTTTTATTTTATATTTTTTAATTAAAAATCTACTTAATTTAATAATTTTATTAATTTGCTTTTTTGAAAATTTTTTGTATTTATAATCGTGACCAGGGTTACTTATTTCAATTCCAATTGAATATCTATTTAAGGATTTATATTTTTTCCAATTTGAAACACCAGCATGCCATGCCACATATAAATCAGGAACTAAAGTTATAACTTCTCCATTATTTTTAATAAAATAATGACTACTAACTTTTGACTCAGAATGGGTAAGTTTGCTTATTGCTTTTTTTTCATTATTCATGCCGGTGTAATGAAAAACAACAAATTTTATATCTTTAACTTTTCTTTTTTTTATATCAAAATTTGGTGAGTAATCTAAAGTTGTATACATTCTAAAATGGTACTATTTTAGTCTATTTATAAACATTTTATAGACATGATTTAAAATTAAATCCTATTTTATAAAATAAATTTATATAATATAAATTAAATATGTTAAAAAAATTAACAATAATTATTTTTACTACTTTTTTATTATCAGTTAGTGCAAATGCAGGATCTGATGGCAAATTAGAATTGAACAAAAGTCCATCAATAGAAAAAAAAACAAAAGATTGCTTTGAAAAATTAAATAGAGCAACATTTGCATTTAACCAGGGTTTGGATAAGGTGCTTATAAAACCAATTGCAGAAGGTTACAGAAATTTGCCACAACCAATTCAAAAAGGTACGGGTAATGCTGCTAAAAATTTATCTAATTTAATTACAATTCCAAATAATGTTTTGCAGGGAGATGTAAAAACAGCAATAATAAATACTGGAAGATTTGTATTAAATACAACGGTTGGACTATTAGGTACTATTGATGTAGCTAATAAAATGGGTTTTCCAAAATATGAGAAAGAGGATTATGGTCAAACTTTAGGTGCCTGGGGCTTTGGTCCAGGCTGCTATATAGTTTTACCTGTTTTAGGACCTTCAACTATTAGGGATACAGGAGGATCTTTCGCAAATGTATTTGGTGGAGATCCTTTTTATAACGCTTCAATTCATGGAAATAATGAATTTCTAAGTGAAGGTGTTTTTATAACTACCAAAGCAATAAATGGTATTGATTTTAGGGCAAATAATATTGAGTCATTTGAAAATCTTGAAAAAAATTCCTTAGATTTTTATGCATCAGTAAAAAGTTTATATTTACAAGATAGAGAAAATAAAATTAAAAATAATACAAGAGGAAAAATTGATGTTATTTATTCAGATGAAGGAGACTGGGAAGAGATAAACGATTAACATCAAAACAAATTATAAAAAAATATGAAAATAAAAAAATTTCTTTTAATTTTATTATTATCAAATTTAAATATTGGTCATGTTTTTTCTCTTGAACCTGATGTTTTTGTTCAATCTACAGTAAATAGAGCCTCTGAAATTTTATCAAAAAATATTTCAAAAGAAGAAAAAATTGATGGACTTAAAGATATTGCTAAAGAAACAGTTGATATACAGGGAGTGGGCTATTATTCTCTTGGTTCATTTAGAAAAAACTTAGATAAAAATCAAAAAAAAACATATTTTGATTTATTTGAAGATTATTTTTTAAAAAGTTTTTCTAGTAGATTGTCTGAGTATACTAATCCAAAAATTAAGGTTCAGGGCAAAAAAATTTTAAATAAAAATTATACAATGGTCAATAGTTTATTGATTGCAACATCTGAAAGACCTGAAATAAAAATTGACTGGAGAATATATACAAAAAATCCTAACAACCCTTTAATAAGAGATTTAATAATAGAAGGTCTAAGTTTAGCAAGAACACAAAAAGAGGAATTTGCGTCAATTTTAAGTTCTAATGATAATGACATTAATGTTTTATTTAAAACATTAGTTGAATTTTCTAACAATTAATTTCTGGTGGGCCCGCCAGGACTCGAACCTGGGACCAATACATTATGAGCGTCCATAACGAAACGAAATTAACCTAGTAATAGTTTAATAATTTTAACTTGAGAATTTTTAGTACACCCTCTCGTCACTATATGGAATAATTTTGTATTAAAATTGATTGTACGAATTAATAAAAATTATTTTTAAAATTCATAAATAAAACAAGTTTGAAGCAAACTTTGAACATACGCCAATGATTTACTTTTATAATGCATTGGATTTCAATCCTTTTCTATCGTATTCCGCTTTTTTTATTATCTCCCTTGTTGCGTAATTCGAACCAAACGAAAAGGATTGAGACCATTACCAATTACAAACTTTTAACCCTCAAAAAATCAATCAACAATAGGAGTTCTGATATATGGAAATAGGCCGTGTCTGTAAGTACTGTCACGTGAGTGCTTACGTTGCGTATGATAACTGCGACCCCGTTTATAAACAAACTTTCAAATTCGAAATATTACCAGGTGAACACAACAGTTTAGTCTGGGATAAAATCATAAAAATATTTAAGAAAAATGGATACAAAGTGGAGCTCAAATCATGAAAAGAGTTTTGCTTATTATTTTATTACATCTATCTCTTTTTTTTCTTGTATTCGCTTACCAAGCCCAAGCCGAAGAAGAAGGTTGGAGTGTTGAAGAATTTAGTGATTTTGTAGTCACTGCTAAACATGGTGAAGTAATCCATGGCGATAAATTAAGATTTTTTATAAAAAAAAATGATTGTTCAAGAATGGGTATTTTATTTTCTTTTTCAACATCAATAGAAAATGAAAACATAAATAAACTTCAGGATGCAAGAATCCCTATAGAAATTAACGGACGTAGAATTAACGGTGCTGCTGAAGTTATTTTAGTCCAACCTCTCTTTAAATCTATGAACCTTGTAATGATGCAGGCACCTGGACTAAAACATATTGGTAGTATGATTGGCTCAATGATGGCTTGGTATGAAAGTGAAAATTACTTTGGAATTAAGCTGGTTAGTGGACCAGATTTTAATCCTAACGATTATTTTGATATTCTAAGAAATAACTGGAAACTTGATGGATTACCGCAAAAAATCGCAGAAGCACAATCATTATGTATAGGACCAGATGAAATTAAGAGAACTTAATTAAATAAAAAGTTAAATTGCTTTTATTTTTTCGTAAAAATTATCAATATCAGAATAGGTTCCCATATCCACACCATTATTGTTAGCTCGATATTCTTCATTTGATTTAGTATTTTTAATTACAATTAGTCTTTGAATATATAATTCATTAAATGTGTCTTCATCTTCAAGAGATGCTCGAATGCAAAGTTTATTTACACTTTCAAAAAAACCTACTTTATGTTTTTCCCCTATGAATTTTATAATTTCATTTTTTCTAGGGTCACCTGTCCAAATAGATCCGACTTGTAACACACCTTCTGATACGAGTTTTTTAAAAGTTTGAAAACTCATTGTTTTTTAGATTAACAAATACTTAGTTGCGTGACCAGTACATTGCTACAAAAAACTCGACTCCCTCAGGACTCTCTGAATAATTATTTTCAGAGTATTTGTGATTATTTAATAAATAACTTAATCTTATTTACATTGAGTTTATTGATATTTGGTGGGCCCGCCAGGACTCGAACCTGGGACCAATACATTATGAGTGTACTGCTCTAACCAACTGAGCTACAGGCCCTAATAGAGATAGATTAAATATACCATTTTGTATTACTTATCAATTATAGAAAAACTAATAATGGTGGGCCGTGTTGGTTACGCTCCAACTACCCCTGCAATGTCAATGCAGTACTCTACTATTGAGCTAACGGCCCTAAACTAGCTTTCCAAAAAACTTTTTAATTGTTTAGATCTGCTTGGATGCTTTAATTTTCTAAGCGCCTTAGCTTCAATCTGTCTAATTCTTTCTCTTGTTACTGAGAACTGCAGTCCAACTTCCTCTAAAGTATGATCGGTATTCATTCCAACACCAAATCTCATTCTTAAAACTCTTTCTTCTCTTGGTGTTAAAGTTGATAAGATTTTTGTTGTTGCTTCACCCAAGTTAGATTTAATAGCTTGCTCAAGTGGAGCTAAAGCTTTTGTATCCTCAATAAAATCACCTAAACTACTATCTTCTTCATCACCCACCGGTTTTTCAAGTGAAACAGGTTCTTTTGATATTTTTAAAACTTTTCTGACTTTGTCTAATGGCATTCTAAGTTTTTGAGCTAATTCCTCGGGTGTTGCCTCTCTACCAAACTCACTTAAAATTAATCTTTGCGTTCGAACAATTTTATTTATTGTCTCAATCATGTGAACAGGAATTCTAATTGTTCTAGCTTGGTCAGCAATTGATCTTGTTATAGCCTGTCTTATCCACCATGTAGCATAAGTAGAAAATTTATATCCTCTTCTATATTCAAACTTATCTACAGCTTTCATTAAACCAATATTTCCCTCTTGAATTAAATCTAAAAACTGAAGTCCTCTATTAGTGTATTTTTTTGCAATAGAAATAACTAACCTTAAGTTAGCCTCAACCATTTCTTTTTTTGCAATTCTAGACTCTTTCTCACCCTTTTGAACTCTACTAACCAATTTTTTAAAATCAGTTACTGATATTCCTAGTTTATAACTTATCTCAATTAGTCTTTCTCTGATATTTTTAAATTCTTCTTTGTTTTTAGTAAAAAACTGTTTCCAAACAATATTTGTATCTAAAAATTTTTTTAGATTTGGATTTATTTCATTGCCAATATAAAACTTTATAAATTCATTCCTTGGTATTTTTTGGTCCATTGCAAGCCTTAAAAGATTACCCTCTAAAGAAATTATTTTTTTATTTTCAATATAATGTTTTTGAACAAGTTCCTCTAAAACTGAAGGAGATAATTGAAGAGATTTAATATTTTCTAAAATATCATTAACAATTTTTTCATAACTTTTTTCTTTTGCTGGAGAAAAACTTTGAGAATTTAAAACACAATCTAATTTTTCTTTTTGATATTTTATTAATTTTGAATATTCTTTAGTTAGGATATTTACTGTTTTTAAAACTTTCGGTTTAATCTCAGTTTCCATTGCGGCAAGAGTAGGATTAAAATCATCATCTTCATCTGAAGAATTCTCTTCTTTATCAGTTTCTCCTGCATTTTTTTGTTTAGCACTAGGTCCAGTGGACTCGTCTTCCATATAATTTGTATCAATATCAATAATCTCTCTAACCAAAATTTCATCTTTTTGTAATTTCTCATTCCACTCAAAAAATTGTATTGCTGTAATAGGACTTTGAGAAAGTGCAATTAACATTACGTCTTTTCCTGCCTCAATTCTTTTTGCAATTGCTATTTCACCTTCTCTTGAAAGTAGTTCAACACCTCCCATCTCTCGTAGATACATTCTTATTGGGTCATCACTTTTTTCAATAGTCTTGCCTTCTTCTTTATTTGAATTTTCTTTTTTTCTTAAAACTTTAAAATCTGATTTTTTTTCAACTAATGAAATACTTTCTTCTAAAATATGAATAAATGCTTGTGCTAGATTTTCATCAGATAAATTTCTCTTTCCTAGAGATTTACTTAATTCTTCATAAGTAATAAAACCTCTGTGGGTTCCTCGACCCATTAACCTAGCAAATGATTTTGTTATAATTCTTTCCACTGTGATAAAGTTGAAAGACTTATATAATGTCAATTCTATAAAAATCCATTACAAATTTGACCAGATTAATTGGGATTCTGCTTTTTTTTTAGCTCTTTTAGCTCATTAAATGTACTCTCGCTCATATCCATGGAGAACTTCGATTCTAATTCTTGAATTCTAAACTCAAGATCATAATTCATTAAATCTCTGCAAATATCTTCCAAAAGTTCAATAGTTTTTTGATCATTATCAGCTTGATTTTTAAGAATATGCTTGATGGGAGCAAATTTATTTATTTTTTCTAACAATTGATTGTCTAGCTTTAATTCTTGAATTGTAATTTGTTCTCCAGATTTTAGCTTTTCAATTATAAGCTCAAATATTTTTTTATTAACGTCAGTAAATAACTTAATATTTTCGATTAAATGTATATTTGTTTGTAACAAATTTAAATTATTCATTACTAAATATAATAAAGAAAACTCTTTAAGTTCTACACCAGTTAGTGACCGGCTTTCATTAAAATGCTTCTTGGTTGCATCTAGTGATTTAGCCCTTTTAACAAAAAACTTTTTCTTAATTTGATTAGAATGAGGTGTTAATTCTGAAATTTTTTCTAGAAAATATTCTAATACATATTTTTTTATAAAATCATCTTTAATTGTATTTACAATACTTCTCAATTTTTTTTCAAAAATTGCCATTGAAGAAGGGTTATTTTTTGTTTGTTTTTTATAATGACTAAAAATAAATTGATGAATAGATAGCTTGCTTTGTTTGGTAAAATCAATGAAATTAGCTTTGCCATTTTTATTCACATAACTATCAGGATCTTCCTTATCTGGTAAAAATAAGAATGAAATTTGTTTTTCAGGTTTTAATTCTTTAATTGAATTTTCTGCAGCCCTTACTGCAGCTTTATATCCGCTCTCATCACCGTCGAAGCAAATAATAATATCATCAAAAAACTGGTTAAGAGTTAAAATTTGTTTATCAGTCAAAGAAGTTCCAAGATTTGCAACTGCATTATCAATACCGTTTTTACTTAAACCGACTACATCCATATATCCTTCAACTAAATAGATATGATCTATTTTATTAGATAGTTTTCTAGCTAAATCTAAATTATATAAATTAGATCCTTTTTTAAAAAAATTAGTTTCTGGTGAATTTATATATTTAGCTAAATAATCTAGATTTTCTATTATTCTTCCACCTAAAGCTATTGGTTGAGCTGAAATGTTATTTATTGGAAAAATTAACCTACCTCTAAATCTTTCAATATATATTTTCTTTTTTTCGTCCAAGTAAAACAAGCCTGTTTCAACTAAAGTTTGCTCACTATAATTATCTTTTAATTTTTCGAAGAAATTTGGATTTTTTTCTATATATCCAATTTTAAATTTTTTAACCTCTGATTTAGTTAAAGATCTATTTTTTAAATAATCTCTTACAAAAGAATAATTTTCATTCTTTAATAACTCATTATGATAAAAATCAACGTATTGGCTAAAGATTGATCGGTACTCTTTCCATTTTTTTTCTCTTTCCTCATCTTGTTTCGAAAACATATAAGGCTGCATTCCAGCTAATTGAGCTAAATACTTTACTGCTTCGCCAAATTTAAGATTTTGAATTTTCATGACGAAATCAAAAATGTTTCCATGTTCAGAAGTTGCAAAACAATGGTAAAATTCCTTTTCATCATTTACAGTAAATGAAGGTGTTTTTTCGTTTTTAAATGGAGACAAGCCAACAAACTCTTTGCCTTTTTTTTTTAAGGAAACAGTTTTTGATATAACTGTTGATACTTTTAACCTTGTTTTAATTTCATCTAGGTATTCTTTTGGATATTTCATTATTTGTTCAATAAATCTTTGATCATTGGGCCTGCTTTAGCAAAATCAATTTCATCTGAATGGGTTTTTTTTAACTCACTCATTACTTTACCCATATCTTTAATTGAACTAGCGCCTAATTTAGCAATTAAATCTGCACAAATTTTTTTCGTTTCTTCTTCGTCAAGTTGCTTTGGGAGAAATCCAGATATAATATCATATTCATTTTGCTCAACCTCTAACAAGTCGGTTCGATTATTTTTTTTATAGATATCAATCGATTCGGTTCGCTGTTTAACCATTTTTTTCAAAAGTTTCTTAATATCTTCGTCATCTGTATCTTTTTTATTAGGTCCTGACCGGTTAACTATGTCCAGATCTTTAATGGATGACAATATTAACCTATAGGTTGATATTTTATTTTTATTTTTTGATTTAAGAGCGTTTTTATATTCGTTTTCGATAGTATCTTTTAAGGACATAATTTTTTTAATCTACTTCAAAGAAATAATTCTTCAAAAGAAAAATTGTTTTTTTACAATTTTATAATACATCTCTGTTGCGATAATAATGCAATTATTGTATTAACCTTTAACTCATGAGTTGTAATTGATCAAAAAAGCAAAAAAAACAAACTCAAAAAACTCTCAATTTAATACAGGCGTTTTAGTTCTTGAAAACAAGAAGGTTTTTAAAGGGATTGGAATTGGATACCAAGGAGAAGCAACTGGCGAAGTTTGCTTTAATACTTCTTTAACAGGTTACCAAGAAATTATTTCTGATCCCTCCTATGCAGGACAGATTATTAACTTTACATTTCCACATATTGGAAATGTTGGAACCAACAAAGAAGATGTTGAGTCTGATAAAATCTGGACAAGAGGTGTAATCTTTAATTCAGAGATAACCTCTCCTTCAAACTATAGAGGATTTTTACATTTAGACGCATGGCTTAAAAAAAATAAAATTGTTGGAATTACGGGACTAGATACTAGAAATTTAACAAACTTTATTAGAGATAAAGGAGCACCAAAGGGAACTATTGCTTATTCAAAAAATGGAAAATTTAATATTAGTAAGCTAACTAACTCTACTATTAAATGGAGTGGATTAAATAATCTTGATCTTGCAAATACTGTAACAACCTCAAAAAATTATATTTGGAAAGGTCTTAAAACATGGAAAAAAGAATTAGGATTTAAAAAAAATAAAAAAAATTCCTTTCATGTAGTTGCTATTGATTATGGAATTAAAAAAAATATTTTAAGATATTTTTCTGACTTCAAATGTAAAGTAACAGTTGTCTCTTGCAAAACTTCCGCAGAAAAAATATTAAATCTTAAACCACAAGGAATATTTTTATCCAACGGTCCTGGTGATCCTGCGGCAACAGGGAAATATTCAATAGAAATAATTAAAAAACTAATTAAAAATAATTTACCAATATTTGGAATTTGTTTAGGGCATCAAATTTTAGCCTTAGCTTTGGGTGGTAAAACAAAAAAAATGAAATTGGGACATAGAGGTGCAAATCATCCTGTTAAAAATTTAATCCATGACAAAGTTGAAATCACCAGTCAAAATCATGGTTTTGTAGTGGTTGAAGAAACTTTACCAAAAAAAATTGAAATCACTCATAAGTCTCTTTTTGATAATACCATTGAAGGAATAAGGCTTAAAAACAAACCAATATTTTCTGTACAATATCATCCAGAGTCAAATCCTGGACCGCAGGATAGTATCTACCTATTCCAAGAATTTATTAACAACATAAAAAAAAATGCCAAAAAGAAAAGATATTAAAAAAATTTTAGTTGTAGGAGCTGGGCCCATTATTATTGGTCAAGCTTGTGAGTTTGATTATTCAGGAACTCAAGCTTGTAAGGCTCTAAGAGATGAAGGTTATAAAGTTATTTTAATTAACTCAAATCCAGCAACAATAATGACTGATCCTGATGTTGCTGATAAAACTTATATTGAGCCAATCACTTTAGAGGTTTTAGAAAAAATTATTAAAAAAGAAAAACCTAATGCCATACTTCCAACTATGGGTGGTCAAACTGCTCTTAACCTAGCAATAGAAGCTGAAAAAAAAGGAATTCTTAAAAAATATAAAATTGAATTAATAGGTGCAAACTCAGAAGCAATTGCTAATGCAGAAGATAGAAAAAAATTTAGAAAGAATATGATTGATATTGGTTTAGATTTACCTAAATCAGAAATTGTCAATAATATTAATCAATCATCAAATGTTTTAAAAAAAATTGGACTACCTGCAATTATTAGGCCTGCATTTACACTTGGAGGACTTGGTGGTGGAATTGCTAAAAATAAAAAAGACTACTTAAAGATTATTAAAAGTGGTTTACACGAGTCTCCTGTTAATCAAGTATTAGTTGAAGAATGTTTAGAAGGTTGGAAAGAATTTGAAATGGAAGTTGTGAGAGATAAAAAAGATAACTGTATCATTATCTGCTCAATTGAAAATGTTGATCCGATGGGAATTCATACTGGGGACTCTGTAACAATTGCTCCTGCGCTTACATTGACAGATAAAGAATACCAAGTAATGAGAAATGCATCCATTGCCTGTTTAAGAAAAATTGGAGTTGAGACAGGTGGATCAAATGTTCAGTTTGCAATCAATCCTAAAAATGGTCGAATGGTTGTAATCGAAATGAACCCAAGAGTGTCAAGATCATCAGCTCTTGCATCAAAAGCAACAGGATTTCCAATTGCAAAAGTTGCAGCAAAACTTGCTGTTGGGTACACATTGGATGAATTAAAAAATGAAATTACAAAAGTAACACCTGCTTCATTCGAACCAAGTATTGATTATGTGGTAACTAAAATTCCAAGATTTACTTTTGAGAAGTTTTCTACCTCTCCAGCAACTTTAGGAACTTCGATGAAGTCTGTTGGTGAGGCAATGGCAATTGGAAGAAACTTTAAGGAGTCTCTTCAAAAAGCTTTGGTTTCTCTTGAAACTGGTTTTTCAGGACTAGATAGAATATTTCATCTAAACAAAAAACAAATTGAAAAAAAACTTAGAGAAAATATTCCAAATAAAATCTTACTTGTTGCTGAAGCTATTAGAAAAAAAATTAATTTAAAGAGAATATTTACTTTATCTAAAATTGATCCATGGTTTTTAGAACAAATTAAAGAAATTGTAGATAATGAAATTAAAATAAAAAATAATGGATTGCCTAAGAATTTTAATGAATTTAATCGAATTAAATCTATTGGTTTTTCAGATAAAAAACTATCAGAGTTAACTAATACTTCTGAAGATATTGTAAGACGAAAAAGATCAGCACTTAAAATATTACCTGTGTTTAAAAAAGTTGATACATGCGCGGCCGAATTTAAATCTTTTACTCCTTATATGTACTCAACATATCAAAGAAATTTCTCAATAAATTCTGAATGTGAAGCAGATCCATCTACTAAGAAAAAAATTATTATTCTAGGGGGCGGTCCTAATAGAATAGGACAAGGAATAGAGTTTGATTATTGCTGCTGTCAGGCAAGTTTTTCATTAAAAAATGCTGGTTTTGAGACTATCATGGTCAATTGTAACCCCGAAACTGTTTCAACAGATTATGACACAAGTGATCGATTATACTTTGAGCCTTTAAAAGAGGAATATGTTTTTAATATAATTAAAAAAGAACAAGAAAAAGGAAA
Source organism: uncultured Pelagibacteraceae bacterium (assembly GCA_902517615.1). Taxonomy (GTDB): domain Bacteria; phylum Pseudomonadota; class Alphaproteobacteria; order Pelagibacterales; family Pelagibacteraceae; genus Pelagibacter. Next base: position 41,095 of record CABYCY010000008.1, on the reverse strand, counting down.
CCTAGTTGGTGTCATTGCTCAATTTGGAGGGCAAACTCCAATTAAACTATCTAAATTTTTACATGACAATAAATTTCCAATTTTAGGAACACAGTACACATCTATAGATTTGGCTGAGGACAGAGATCGATTTAGAAATCTACTAAATAAATTAAAGTTAAAACAAGCAAAAAGTGGAATTGCTAAGACATTCAAACAAGCAATTAAAATAGCTGAAAAAATTGGTTTACCTCTAATGGTTAGACCCTCTTATGTATTGGGTGGAAGAGCAATGGAAATTGTTCATGAAAAAAAACAACTTAAAAAATTTGTTGAAGAAGCATTTAAAGCAGCAGAAGAAAATCCAATTTTAATTGATAAATTTATTGATCACGCAATGGAAGTAGATGTCGATGCTATATCCGATGGAAAAGAAGTTCATGTCGCAGGGATTATGCAACATATAGAAGAAGCTGGAATCCACTCAGGGGACTCAGCTTGTAGTTTGCCCCCTGTATCAATTAAACCATTTTTAATTAAAGAAATTGAAAAACAAACTAAAAAATTAGCTTTGGCTTTAAAAGTTAAAGGTTTCATGAATATTCAATTTGCAATCAAAAATGATGAAATTTATGTGATTGAGGTAAATCCTAGAGCAAGTAGAACTGTGCCATTTGTGTCAAAAGCAAAAGGTCTTCCACTAGCTAAAATTGCGTCACGAATAATGACTGGTGAAAAATTATCTAAGTTTAATTTAAAGGATAAATCTAAAGGAATGTATGCTGTTAAGGAAGCTGTATTTCCTTTCAATAAATTTCCTAATAGCGATTTACTTTTAGGTCCTGAAATGAAATCAACTGGTGAAGTTATGGGTTTTGATAAGAATTTTGGTATGGCATTTGCCAAAAGTCAAATTGCTGCAGCAAACTCACTACCTACAAAAGGTCTTGCATTTGTCTCTTTAAAAAATTCTCATAAAGATGAAGGAATTGGCTTAGCAAAACAGCTGATTAAATTAAATTTCTCTTTATGTGCAACTAGAGGAACTGCTGAATATATTCAAAAACAAGGAATGAAATGTAGAATTATTAACAAAGTAAGTACCGGATCTCCTCATATAGTAGATGTTTTGGACTCTAAGAGAATTGTACTAGTAATTAATACGGGTGGTGGAAACAGAGAGCATAGAGTTAGTGATGCAATCGCAATCAGAAGAGCTGCACTAAAAAATAAAGTCCCATACTGTACTAATATGTCAACGGCATACGCATGTATAGAGGCAATAAAGTCTTTAAAAACAAAAAAATTAGAAGTAAATTCTCTTCAAGATATTTAAGGTTTTACTTTCCAGTCTGTTTCAAAAGTTACATAATTTACTTGAATACAACGTCTTTCTTTAACTATTTTTTTCTTTTCCATTCCATGCCAAGTATTTGGTCCACTGGTAAACATGTAACCATAATTATTTTTGTAAGGAACAGTTTTAACTTTTTCTAATTTTTCATTATAAAAATCAGTTCCAAGCTCTTCAGATTCATTGGAATTATTAACAAAAATTAGGCCTGACATCAGTTTTTCTTTAATATCGCAATGGGGTTTTAACCAAAAACCTTCTCGATCACAAATAACCTCAACTCTAACATATGAATTAGATAAATCTTTATCAATCATTTTTGAAATAGTTTGATAAACCTCTTTAGATCTTAATTCGTTAATAAATCTAACTAGGTTTGGAAATTTTTTTTCATTTTCTTTTGTCACAAAACATCTAAATTTTATTGCCTCACCACCAGATGCTATTCCTTTTCTAAATTCAGCTGCACCACCATCAATTGCTCTAGTACCATCATAGCTAAGATTATGCTTGCTTACATCTGGAATATCAGCTTTAATTATTTCTTCTATCGCTCCATCTGTAAGTGCATTACTATACTCCCAATGATCAAAAGGGAATTCATGTTTTTTTGATTGAGTTTGAATTGAATTTAAAAATGACATTAAGAATTAATTTTTTGTTTTATAATATCTGCTACTCTATTCGTTTCATCAAGTTTTTGATAGTTCCAATGTTTAACTTCTTCACCTAAATTTCTAGTAATATTTAATTCTCTAAACAAATTTCTAAATCTTTGAAACCTTTTGTCATTTTTTTTAGGCAAAATACTAGCTATATAAATTGGTTTTCCAGTTAAAGCTGCCTCTGAAATCATTGAGCTTGAGTCGCACGTAACAACAATATTCTCTGCTAGTGCTAAAGCTGATAAATAAGCTTTTTTATCAACATTCATTATAACAGTATGATTATCTCCAAAAAATTCTTTAGCATAATGAATGGTATTGATTGGTGTTCTCATTGAAGGAATCACAACTAATTGAAAGTTATGCTTTTTTAACAATTTATATAAACTGGTAAAAATATGCTTTATATTTTTAGTTGAATAATCGTAATATTTAGTTGGCCCACCCATTATTAAGGTCCAAATTTTCCTTTCATCATTCTTAATAAATGATTTTAAATAATCTTTATTTTCTCTTATTTCGTTCTCAGTTAGATAATGAATAGCACCCTTAGTATTGATAACATTTTGACCATTTAAAGAATCGTGCTCTGGAGCTACGATAAAATCAAAATGATTTAAATCGACTTTTGGATCTTGTATGTGGATATTAAAAATTTTTTTTTTGGATGTATTTTTTAGGTGGATCGACGGAATAACACTTTTACGCCCACAAGAAATTATAACATCAAACTCATTTTGATTTATTTTTTTATAAACATTTTTAGAAATAGGCGTTAACTTTGGTGGTATCACTTTCCAAAAACTACTTAGTTCAACTGTGTGGTGTGTGAAATCCAAATCTAAAGCTTTAGCTAAACCTTCTGCCTGGCTTATCATGCCATGCATTCCCTGGGTTAATAAAATACCTTTTAATTTAGACATTTATCACTATATAGCTTTCATATGAGTCAAAATCCAACTAAACACACAAAAGTGTTAATAATTGGATCTGGTCCAGCCGGATACACAGCAGCGGTATATGCTGCTCGTGCAATGTTAAATCCAATTTTAGTTTATGGTGCAGAACCTGGCGGACAATTAACAACTACAACAGATGTAGAGAATTATCCAGGATTTGCAGATGTAATCCAGGGTCCATGGTTAATGGATCAAATGAAAGATCAAGCTAAAGCAGTTGGAACAGAAATGATTGAAGATCATATTGCATCTGTGAATTTGAAATCACAACCTTTTGAAGCAATTGGAGACAGTGGACGAAAATATAGTGCTGATAGCATAATTATTTCAACAGGTGCTCAAGCAAGATGGTTAAACATCAAATCAGAACAAGAATTTAGAGGCTTTGGAGTTTCAGCTTGTGCAACATGTGATGGTTTCTTTTTCAAAGATAAAGAAGTCGCAGTAGTTGGAGGAGGAAATGCTGCTGTAGAAGAGGCAATGTTTCTTACAAAATTTGCATCAAAAGTAAAATTGATCCACAGACGAGATAGTTTGAGAGCTGAAAAAATGCTTCAGAAAAAATTAATGGATAATAAAAAAATAGAAATTATTTGGGACTCTGTTGTTGAGGATGTGCTAGGTGATAAAGATCCTAAAAATGTCAAAGGAATAAAGATTAAAAACGTTAAAACAAATAAAATACAAGAATTGAAACTTGATGGCGTATTCATTGCTATTGGTCACGATCCTGCAACTCAGCTTTTTAAAGATCAATTAGAAATGGACAAAGAGGGATACCTAATTACAAAATCCGACTCGACTGAAACAAATATTCCTGGTGTTTACGCTGCTGGAGATGTAAAAGACAAAACATTTAGACAAGCTGTAACCGCTGCAGGTATGGGATGCATGGCTGCACTTGAAGCAGAAAAATTTTTATCTCACTAAAAAAATGAAATTAAATTGGATTATTTTTGTAACTGGATGGATGTCATTCAGAGCAGTTGGGTCAGGTTTGTTTTTGTTTTGGATTTTTACCGAAAATGAACGTTCGGCACCATCCGAATGGATAGTTCCTTTTGTGGGTGACTTTTTTATTGGGATAACTGCTTTATTTTTAGTTTACCACATTATAAAAAAACCAAACACTATACTATGGGGTCTTTTGCTGTCTTGGAATGTGATTGGTTTGTTAGATTTAATCGGGGCAATAAATGTAAGTTTTGCTGCTCCTTATGGACCTATACCAGAAATAGGATTTAATGAATTGGCAGTAAGATCTATTTTAATTTTAAATACTTTATTACAGATTTCTTGTATTTACTTATTGTTTCAAAAAGACATAAAGGAATATTTTAAATTTTAAAAATTAATTATTACTAATTTCAACTATTTCATTAGATTCAAATATTTGCTGTATAAAGTCACCATTAGAAATTTTAATCATTGCTTTTGCAACTTTTTCAGATTGAATTGGTTTCATTTTTTTTAATGGTCCTAAAAATAAAGGTGACAATAATTTAAATAAAAAAATACCTAATTTCTCTCCTACTCTTTTTTCTTTTCTATCTCCAATTAAAAAAGAAGGTCTCATTATTCCAAGTTTATTAAAGCTCAATCTTTTTAACTCTTCCTCTACTAATCCTTTAAATTTTAAATAATCTCCTGAACTATTAGGATCTGCATAGCCTGAAGATACAAAAACAAATGAATTTACTGAGTTTGATTTTGCAATTATCGCAATATCTTTTGGAACATCCAACTCAACCCTTCGATACTCATTTTTATCAGGTGAATTTTTTTTTGTTGTGCCAATACAAAAGAAACAATCATCTCCTTTAATATCTTCTTTATGATTTGCTAAATTATTAAAATCAGTCTCAATAATCTCTATTTTTGGATTACTAATTTGAGGAACTGATCTAACAAATACTTTTATTTTAGAATAATTATTATTACTGATTAATTGATTTAAAAGTTGACCACCAACTAACCCGGATGCACCAAATAATAGGGCTGTTTTCACTTCTAAGATAAGCCTTCACAAAAAAATCTTATTCTATCCATGGCTTTTTTTAAATTTTGCATTGATGTAGCATAAGAAATTCTAAAATATCCATCTAGGCCAAATGCAGATCCTTGTACTACTGCAACATTTGATTTTTCTAGTAACTTTTGAACAAAATCTGTGTCTGTTTTTAATTTTGTTTTTTTATTTAAAAGTCCTTTACAGCTAGGAAATACATAAAAAGCACCATTTGGAGTTAAACAAGTAATTCCTTTAATATTATTTAAACTTTTAACTACAAAATCTCTTCTTTCTTTAAAAGCTTTTGATCTCTTTTTAATAAAACCTTGATTACCGTTTAAAGCTTCAACAGCTGCCGCTTGACTTATTGAAGATGGGTTTGAAGTAGATTGAGATTGAATTTTTCCAATAGCTTTAATGATATCTTTAGGGCCAGCTGCATAACCTATTCTCCAACCTGTCATTGCATAAGATTTACTAACACCATTCATAGTAAGTGTTCTATCTTTTAGCTTTAAAATCTGGGCAATAGTGAAGAAATTAAAATTATCGTATTTGATATGTTCATAAATATCATCACTTAAAATATGGATTTTTTTATTTCTTATCAATACTTTTGCTAAATCTGTAATTTCTTTTTTTGAGTATCCTGCGCCAGTTGGATTGGATGGTGAATTTAAAATTAACCATTTTGTTTTTTTTGTAATAGCTTTTTTTAATTTTTTTGGTGTAAGTTTAAAACCTTCCTGCTCTGTACATTTGATGATTTTTGGTCTCCCGCCTGCCAACAAAACCATATCTGGATATGATACCCAAAAAGGTGCAGGAATAATTACTTCATCACCTTTATTTAAGGTTGCCATAAAAGCATTGTAAAGAACTTGTTTGCCACCAGTTCCAACTGTTATTTGGTCAGTTGAATAATTTAATTTATTTTCTCTTTTAAACTTATCGACAATTGCTTTTTTTAAAGAAGGGGTTCCATCAACTGCCGTATATTTGGTATCTCCCTTTTTGATTGCTTTTATGGCTGCATTTTTAACATTATCTGGAGTATCAAAATCAGGCTCCCCCGCACCAAGACCAATTACATCCTTGCCAGCAGCTCTTAATTCTCTTGCCTTTTGGGTTACTGCGATAGTGGGTGATGGTTTAATTCTTTTTAAACTGTCTGATATTATGCTCATTGAAATATAATTTTAAACTACTAGTTTTATAAATAATGCAGAATACTTATCAAGATCTAATTACAGCTGTGCAGAATAAAAATCCTGCAATAAGCCCTAAACTTGAGGGTGGAAAAAAGTTTCAGATGAAAACTGATTTTAAACCTGCTGGAGATCAACCAGAGGCTATAAAGCAGTTAGTAACTGGTGCCAATAAAGATCAACTTAGTCAAGTTTTGCTTGGTGTAACTGGATCTGGAAAAACTTTTACAATGGCAAAGGTTATTGAAAAAACTAATAGGCCAGCATTAATTTTAGCTCCCAATAAAACTCTAGCTGCTCAATTATATGGTGAAATGAAATCTTTTTTTCCAGACAATGCTGTTGAGTATTTTGTATCTTATTATGATTATTACACCCCAGAAGCATACGTTCCACGTTCTGATACTTATATTGAAAAAGAAGCTTCAATTAATGAACAAATTGATCGAATGCGTCACTCCGCAACAAGATCATTATTAGAGAGAGATGATGTCGTTATCGTATCAAGTGTTTCATGTATATATGGTTTAGGCTCAGTTGAAGCTTATAGTAAAATGACTTTAAGCTTAAAGACAGGTTACGATTATAACAGAGAAGAATTAATTAAATCTTTAGTTGCACTTCAATATAAAAGAAATGATCAAAACTTTTATAGAGGAACGTTTAGAGCAAGAGGAGAATATCTTGAAATTTTTCCATCTCATTTAGAAGATCGTGCTTGGAGGTTAAGTTTGTTTGGTGATAAATTAGAAAAAATAGAAGAATTTGATCCCCTAACAGGTGACTTGGTAAATGAACTTAATGTAATTAAAATTTATGCAAATAGTCACTACATCACTCCTAAACCTACCGTTGAACAAGCAATTATTAAAATAAAAAGAGAATTAGAATTAACTTTAAAAAAATTTAAAGAGCAAAATAAATTACTTGAAGCTCAAAGATTAGAAGAAAGAACAAAATTTGATTTAGAAATGATTGAGGCTACTGGATCTTGTGCTGGAATTGAGAATTATTCAAGATTCTTATCAGGAAGAAAACCTGGAGAACCTCCTCCCACTCTATTTGAATATTTTCCTGACAATACACTTATTTTTGTTGATGAATGTCACGTAACTGTTCCTCAGTTAAACGGAATGTATAAAGGTGATAGATCAAGAAAAAGTAATCTTGCAGAATATGGTTTCAGATTACCTTCTTGTATGGATAACCGTCCTCTTAAATTTGAAGAATGGGATGCAATGAGAACCCAAACAGTTTTTGTATCAGCAACACCTGGACCGTGGGAATTAAAACAAACAAAAAATAAATTTGTAGAACAAGTTATCAGACCTACAGGATTAATTGATCCTCCAGTTGAAATAAGACCTGCTAAAAATCAAGTTGATGACCTAATGCATGAATGTAAAAAAGTAGTTGAGAATAATTATAGGGTTTTGGTCACTACTTTAACTAAAAAAATGGCAGAGGATCTAACTGAATACCTTCATGAAAATGGCATTAAAGTTAGATATATGCACTCTGACATTGATACTCTTGAAAGAATAGAGATCATGAGAGATTTAAGGCTTGGCGTATTTGATGTATTGGTTGGTATTAACCTTTTAAGAGAAGGACTTGATATCCCTGAATGTGCTTTAGTAGGTATACTAGATGCTGATAAAGAAGGTTTTTTAAGATCTGAAACTTCTTTAATTCAAACTATAGGTAGGGCGGCTAGAAATCTGGATGGTAAAGTTATTCTTTATGCGGATAAAGAAACTAAAAGTATTAAAAATGCAATTAAAGAAACAGATAGAAGACGAGCTATTCAGGTTGCATACAACAAAAAACATAAAATTGATGCAAAGACTGTAAAAAAAGAAATCGGCGATGTTCTCGAAAGTGTTTATGAGAAAGATTATGTGAAAGTTGGTACTGACGAGAATATTGGTGGCAATCTTAAAAAACACTTAAAAGCACTTAACAAAAGAATGAAGGAGTCTGCAACTAACCTGGAGTTTGAGGAAGCGGCTAAAATAAGAGATGAAATTAGAAAACTAGAGGCATCCGAATTAGAAATTACTTTAAATCCAAAGGTAAAAAAATATAGTGCAAGTAAAAAAATTTATCCAAAAGGTAGATCAACTATGGGTTTACCAGGTACAAGAGCACAAAAAGGTAAGAAAAAATGGAAGCAAATAAAATAATTATTACTGGTGGTGCTACTAGAATAGGTGCTGCAATAGCAAGAAAATTATCTGGTCCAAATAAAGAAATATTAATTCATTATAATAAATCAAAATCTAAGGCTGAGAGTTTAAAAAAAGAACTAGAAAAAAACGGCACTAAAATTTATTTGGTTAAAGCTGATTTAAGCAAGGAAACAGATGTAAATAAAATAGTTAAATTTGCTAAATCAAAATTAAAGTTTTTTGATTGTTTAATTAATAACGCTTCTCTTTTTGAAAATGATAAACTAGATAATTTTACTACTGATAGTTGGGGACGACACTTGCGAACAAATCTAAGAACTCCAGCCTTACTATCTAAAGCTTTTTCTAAAAATATTAGAGGCAAAAATAACAATATTATTAACATAATTGATCAAAGAGTATTTAAACTTACTCCGTATTTTTTTTCTTACACAATAAGTAAAACTGGACTTTATACTCTAACTAAAACAAGTGCCATGAACTTTGCTCCAAACATAAGAGTAAATGGTATTGCTCCTGGTCCTACGATTAAAAATAAAAGACAAAGTGATAAACATTTTAAAAAACAATATTTAGCAACACCCCTTAAAAAGCAGGTAGATGTAAATGAAATTTGTAATGCTGTTGAGTTTTTTATTAAAAATAGATCTATTACAGGACAAGTTTTAGCAATAGATAGTGGACAAAATTTAAATTGGCAAACTCCAGATGTGTTAGGCAAAGAATGAAAAAAAATAATTTTAAAATTGTAAAAATAGACAAAAATAAAAGTTTATTTAATTATGAAAAAAAGATTTTAATTAATGATCTAATTTTAGATTTAAAGCTAGGTTATTATGAGTTCGAGAGAGAACAAGCACAGAAAGTAAAATTTAGCCTTGAGATTGATTATGAAGATAAAAAACCAACAAATGATAGGGACATCAAATCTATTGTAAACTACGGACAAGTAGTAAAGCTAATCAAAAAACTCACAAAAAATAAACATTATAATTTTTTAGAAACTCTTGCGGAGGATGTTTTTGATACCTTATTTAAAGATAAGCGAATTGGCAAAATAATGCTTAAAATTGAAAAATTAGAAATTTTAAAAGACTGTTCGTCAGTTGGTATTCAAATTACCAAAAAAAGAAGTCATGAAAAGTTCTGAACTTGGAAAGGAAGTAATTAGAAAAGAACTTCCACTAATTCCAAAGATGCCTGGTGTTTACAGGATGTTAAATTATAAAGGAGATATTCTATATGTTGGTAAAGCAAAAAACTTGCCCAATAGGTTAAAAAGCTATGTTTCAGAAAAAAATCACATTATTAGAACTGGAAGGATGCTTTCTCAAACTTTTAAAATTGAAGTTACTACCACTACAAATGAGAGTGAAGCCCTATTACTAGAAGCAAATTTAATAAAAAAGTATAAACCGAGGTTTAATATTTTACTAAAAGATGACAAGTCATTTCCTTATATCTTTTTATCTGATCATGAATTTCCACGTATTGAAAAACATCGAGGGAAACAAAGTAAGTCTGGTCGCTACTATGGACCATTTGCAAGTGCCCTAGCTGTAAATAGTGCCATTAAAACTCTTCAAAAAATATTTTTGATTCGCTCTTGTACGGACCAGCAAGTAGCCGCAGCAGATAAAACTTGTTTTAACTATTATCTTAAACGCTGTGCGGGGCCTTGTGGAGGTAAAATTGGTAAAGAAGATTATGCCAAACTTGTAAAAGCTGCTGATGAGTTTCTTTCTAGTGGAAAATATAGAAAAATTCAAAAGGGTTTTTCTATACAAATGGAGAAAGCAAGTGATGAACTTGATTTTGAAAAAGCAGCTATACTAAGAGATAAAATTAAATCACTTAATATAATTCAATCATCTCTTAAAATTAATGAAGCAAATTTAGTAGAAGCAGATATTATAGCAGGATATAAAGAATCTGGAAAAACGTGCATTCAAGTTTTTTTTTATAGATCAAAACAAAATTGGGGTAATCAAGCCTTTTTTCCAAAACATGATCCTGATGAAAATTTAAAAGATATACTAAATTCTTTTGTTACACAGTTTTATGAAAATAAAAGTGTACCCAAATTAATTATATTGAGTGAAGTAATAAAAGAAAAAAATTTAATAGAAAAAACATTGTCTGAGAAAGAAAATAAGAAAATTATTATATCTATTGCAAAAAAAGGATCTAAACTTAAAGTAATTAATCAAGCAATCAAAAATGCAAAAGATAGTTTAACTAGAAAACTTTATGAAAGCCAGAATAACAGAGATCTATTAGATAAAATTAATACTAAGTTTAATTTAAAATCAGAAATTAATCTAATAGAAGTATATGACAATAGTCATATTTCAGGAACAAATAGTATAGGTGCCTTAATTACTTATGGTGAAGAAGGTTTTATAAAAAAAAGATACAGAAAGTTTGATATTAAAACAAAAGGTGCAGAACAAGATGATTTTGCAATGATGAAAGAAGTCTTAACCAGAAGATTTAAAAGAGCAATGCTTGAAAAAGGAAATTATTTATCATTGCCAGATTTAGTAATTATAGATGGTGGAAAAGGACAATATTCTTCTGCCAAAGAGGTTTTAGATGAATTTGGATTACATGATTTACCTATGATTGCTATTGCTAAAGGAAAATTTAGAAATAGTGGAAATGAGACTTTTTTTTATGAGGGTAAATTATTTAAATTTGAAAAAAATGACCCTACATTATTCTTTATGCAGAGATTAAGAGATGAAGCACATAGATTTGCAATAACTACTCATAGAGCCAAAAGAGCTAAAGGAATAAGAAAATCTTTATTAGATCAAATAGAAGGTATTGGTTCAATGAGAAAAAGAGCATTACTTAACCATTTTGGTTCAGCTAGAGCTGTAGAGTCAGCTAGTTTTGATGAAATAAAATCTGTAGAAGGTGTTGAGGAAAAAGTAGCAAAAAAGATATATAATTTCTTTCACGAATAATTATGCTTAAAAAAATTCCAAATATATTAACAATCGGACGAATAATTATTGTCCCCTTTTTTGTTTTAGCTTTCTATTTACCGGGATTTTATGGAGATTTAACTGCACTTATATTGTTTATTGTAGCATCATTTACAGACTTTTTAGATGGCATGTTAGCCAGAATGTTAGGAGAAGAATCTAAATTAGGAGAATTATTAGATCCGATAGCTGATAAAATTATAGTCGCAACTGCCTTAATACTTTTAGTCATGGATGGAACGATACGTAATTATGAAGTTATAGCTGCTATCATAATACTAACTAGAGAAATTTTAATTTCTGGTTTGAGAGAATTTTTAGCCAAAGGTAAGATAAAGCTTCCAGTATCTAGTCTTGCAAAACTTAAGACTGTTTTGCAAATGGTTTCCATTGCTCTTCTGTTGTCTGGAGATACGGGAAATAAAATAATTAATTTTCAAGATTATAATGCGCAAACTATAGGAATTATTCTTCTGTGGCTGTCTGCTGCTTTAACTCTTTTCACTGGATATGATTATATGCGTAAAGGCATCGATCATGCTATCTCGGAAGACAATAAAAATTAGGCTGCTTTTTTCTTTTTAACAATTGCCTGATAACTATCGTTTAAATCAATAATAGTTTCACAAACTTTAAATTGATTTTCTTCAATACATGAAACAGGTGTAACTTCTGCTGCAGTCCCAGTTAAAAAACATCCAATAAAATTTGGTAGCTCTGTAGGACTTATTTTTCTTTCATGCACTTTAATGTTTTTTGATTTTGCAATCTCAATTATTGTTCTTCTAGTAATGCCGTCTAAAAAAGAGTCTGGAATTGGAGTATGTATTTCTCCATTTTTGTCTTTAAAAAAAATATTTGCTCCTGTAGCTTCAGCAATATTACCTTCATAATCAAGCATTAAAGAATCTGCATACCCTTGTTTTTCCGCTTCATGTTTTGAAAGTGTGCAAATCATATAAAGACCAGATGCTTTTGTATCCCAAGGTATTGTATTTGGTGCTGGTCTCCTCCAATTTGAAATATTTAATTTTATTCCCTCAACTTTTAGTTTTGGATCAAAATAAGAACCCCACTCCCAAGTTGCAATTGCAACATGAATTTTTGTTTGTTGAGCTGAAATAGCCATCATCTCACTTCCTCTCCAAGCAATTGGTCTTACATAACCATTTTCAACTTTTTGAGTTAAAATAATTTTATTTGATGCATTATTGATTTCTTCTTCTGAATAAGGAATTTCAAAACCCATTCTCCTTGCTGAATGAAAAAATCGCGAAGTATGCTCTTCTAATTTAAATATTGAACCATCATAAACTCTTTCCCCTTCAAATACACAGCTAGCGTAGTGCATCCCATGACTTAGAACATGGAGTTTAACGTCAGACCAATCAACTAATTCGTTGTTGTACCATATTTTTCCTGATCTTTTATCGTAAGGTATCATGTGTGAGAATTTATATTATTATTTAAAAAATATCTTTGTATCTTTAATATGTCAATATAACTTACCTATAATGAAAGAACTTTTATATCTGAAAGATGACCAACTTAAAGGTTTAATAGAAAAATTATTTGTGTGCTACAGAGAAACATTTTCAGATTCCAAAAAAGTTTTAAATAAATACTCTATAGGTTTAGCACATCATAAGGCTATCCATTTAATTTCATCATATGATGGTATTTCAATCTCAGATCTTTTAAAAAAATTAAAAGTAACAAAACAAAGCTTAAACAGAGTTTTAAAAGATCTAATTAAACTAGAAATCATAATATTTAAAAAAGATGATCAAGACACCAGAATTAAACATGTATATTTAAATGAAAAAGGAAAAAAAATATTTGATGAAATTTTTAATTTACAAAAAAAAAGAATTTATACAGCACTTTTGAACTCTAACTCTGAAGAGGTTGTTAATTTCGACAATGTATTAAATAAAATAATAAATGGATAACTTTATTGCCCATATACTGCTGGTTGATGATGATGACGGAATTAGATCTTTGGTTAAAAAATATTTAAACGAAAATAATTTTTTAGTTACAACTTCAGATAGCGCTGAAAATGCGGCAGAGAAAATAACAATAATTAAATTTGATCTTATTGTTTTAGATATAATGATGTCTGGGAAAAGTGGTTTAGAGTTTATACAAGAACACAAAAAAGATATTGATACTCCAATAATACTTTTAACAGCAAAAGGAGAGGCAAAAGAAAGAATAACAGGTCTAGAAATAGGTGCTGATGACTACCTGCCCAAACCATTTGAACCCAAAGAATTAATTTTAAGAATAAAAAATATATTAAAAAAAACAATAAAAGCAGATCAAAAAAGAATCATTGAATTTGAAAATGTTAAAATTGACTTGAATAAACTTTTAATAATTAAAAATAATAAAGAATTTAAAATTAATAATACAGAAAAAACAATTTTACAAAAAATGATCAATAGTCCAGGAAAAACATTTTCAAGAGAAGATATTGGTAGATTAATTAATTTAGATAAAGAAAGATCAATTGATGTAATAATCACACGATTACGAAAAAAAATTGAGATAGATCAAAAGAATCCAAAGTTTTTACAAACAATAAGAGGAGCGGGATATGTTCTCTGGATTGAGTAATTTTTTTAAAAAGATATTACCTAAAAAATTATTTTATAGAGCTCTTTTAATTGTTGCAGTGCCTGTGATTACACTTCAATTAATAGTTACAATTGTATTTTTTGACAGTTTATGGATTAAAACTAATAAAGGAATGACAAGGTCATTAGTAAATGAAATTAGTGCTTTTGTGGAGGCGTACCAAAATAAAGAGGGCGACAAACAAGAAATAACTAACCTATTTTCATTATTTTTAGATTTAAACATTGAACTAAAACAAAATGAAAAACTAAAAGAACAAATTAAAGAAAGATGGTTTAGTCCAATTGATAGAACTTTAAGAAGAGAATTGAAATCTCAATTTTCTCCAAAAATTTTTTGGTTTAATACTACAAATTATAAAGAACTAGTTGATTTAAGAATTAAATATCAGGATGGATATTTTAGATTTTTGGTTCCTAAAGATCGCGTGACAAGTTCTTCCGCCAGAATATTTGCGCTATGGATTACTGTGCCAGCAATTATTATGGTGGTTATTTCTCTAATATTTTTAAAAAACCAAACAAGACCGATTACAAACTTGGCTCGTGCGGCAGAAAGATTTGGCAAAGGAGAGGAGATAGAGGAATTTAAGCCATCTGGGGCACTTGAGATACGTCAGGCAGGACATGAATTTGATAAAATGAGAAAAAGGATTGAGAGGCATCTTAATCAAAGAACAGAAATGTTATCAGGAATAAGTCATGATTTAAGAACTCCTTTAACTAGGATGAAATTACAGTTAGCTTTTATTGAAGATAAGAAAGCAGTAAATAAATTAACTGAAGATATTGATGAAATGGAGAAAATGTTAAATGAATATTTGCAATTTACTAGTTCATCATATGTTGAAAAAGATGGAATGTTTGATCTTTCTCAATTAATTTCAGAAGTTATTGAAAAATATAATAATAAAAATATTTCATATAATTTAATACCCCGAATTTATTTTAATGGTAGGAAAAATTTAATTAATAGATGTTTAAATAATTTAATTGAAAATGCATTGAAATATGCAAATAAAGTTGAAATTAGCTTAAATAAAAAAAATACAAATTTATTCATTATTATTGATGATGATGGTCCTGGAATCTCTAAAAATGAATACGAAAATGTATTTAAACCATTCTATAAAATAGACAAAGGTAGAGCAGACTCAAAATCAAGTGTAGGTCTTGGGTTGTCAATTTCGTCTGACATAATTAAATCACATGGAGGAAATATAATGTTGGAAAAGTCTAAAATGAAAGGTTTAAGAGTTAAGATTTTCTTGCCTGTTTAACTTTTTTATTTTGATTTTTTTCAAATTTATTTAATTTGATTTCGAGATTCTCAACACGTTTTGAGAGCACTTCAAACTCATCTTTACTTGTAAGTTTCATTTTAAAAACAAATTCATCTCTTTTAGATTTCAAAATATTGAAAAGTTCTGTAGTTAAGTCTTTTGATGATACCAGACCCTGCTCTATTAATTTAGCAAACTTATCAATTATAAATTTAGAATTTTTCATATTTGAGATATACTTTATAAGTATTATTAAAAATGTTCATTAATAATTTTGACCCAGTAGCTTTAGAAATATTTTCTATAGAAATAAGATGGTATTCACTAGCATATATAATCGGTATTTTATTTGGTTGGATACTAGCTAAGAAGTTATTCATTCAAAGATCAGAAATTAAAAATAAATTTGATGATTATGTAACCTATTTAATCCTAGGTATAATTATTGGAGGAAGACTTGGTTATGTTTTTATTTATAATTTGAGTTTTTACATCAATAATCCATTAGATATTTTTAAAATCTGGCAAGGTGGCATGTCATTCCATGGTGGTTTAATAGGAATTATTCTAGCAAGTATAATTTTTGGAAAGAAAAATAATCAAAATGCATTTTTATATATGGATATTGTGGCTTTGGTTGCTCCAATTGGAATATTTTTTGGAAGATTGGCTAACTTTATAAATTCAGAATTATATGGAACAGTTACAAATGTCTCCTGGGCAGTAAAGTTCACTCAAGTAGATAGCTTGCCTAGGCACCCTTCACAGTTATATGAAGCATTGTTAGAAGGTGTGGTTCTATTTTTAATATTAATTTATTTTAAAAATAAATTTTCAAATAAACCTGGGATAATTTCAGGAATTTTTTTAATATTTTATTCAATATTTAGATTTTTTGTAGAATTTTATAGAGTGCCAGATGAACAGCTCGGCTATATATTTTTAAACTTATCTATGGGACAAGTTATAAGTACAATTTTTATGTTGTCAGGAGTGCTCATAATTTTATTTAAAAAATGAAACTAACTAAAATAAATAATTTACCATTAGATCAGTTTATTAATTTAGCTCTCTACAATAAAAAATCTGGGTATTATATGAAAAAGAATCCATTTGGTGAGGGTGGAGATTTTATTACCTCTCCCAATATTACCAGGCTTTTTTCAGAAATAATTGCTGTTTGGATTATAACTTTTTGGAAAAGTATAGGCTCTCCAAAAAAATTTAATTTACTAGAATTAGGAGCTGGAAATGGTGAAATGATGAAAGTAGTAGATGAAACTCTTTTCAATTTTCCAGATTGCTACAATGCATGTAATTTTATAATACATGAGAAAAGTAATTTTTTAATTAAAGAACAAAAAAAAAATTTAAATACTAAAAAATTTTCTTGGTTAAATGATTTAGAAAAAATAAATACTAATCCTACAATCTTTTTAGCTAATGAATTCTTTGATGCTATCCCAATTAAGCAATTTTTTAAAAAAAAAGATGGTTGGATTGAAAGGCTTGTAAATTTAAGTGAACAAAAAAAAGCTGAATTTAAAGAAAAAAAAATTAACATAAAAAAAATTGAGAAAAAATTAAATTTAAAAATATCAAAAAATCAGAATATTATTGAATATTCTCCAGACACATTTAAATATTTGAAGTGTATTTGTAATTTAATACAAAAAAATGACGGTGGAATATTAATAATAGATTATGGTTATTCAGACAGTAAAATGCATGAAACCCTTCAAGCTATAAATAATCATAAATATTCAAACATTTTAGAGAATATTGGAGACACTGACATAACTTATAATATTAACTTTCATTTATTTGAGAAATTTATAAATCAATTTAAAGATGTTAACTCAATTTTTACAAACCAAAAAAAATTTTTAACAAGTATGGGTATTCTTCAAAGAGCAGAAATAATTAGCAAAGATATAGCATTTTCGAAAAAAGCAGATTTATTTTATAGAGTAAGACGTTTAATAGATGAAAAGCAAATGGGTGAATTATTCAAAGTTATGCTTATAAAAAAAAAGAAAAATAATTTTAGAACAGGTTTTTAAATTGATAAGATCAAAAAAACTTTCAAAAATAAAAAACATAAAGCATGGTTTTTTTAAAAAAACTGGAGGTAAATCAAAAAAAATTTATACTAGTTTGAACTGTGGTCTTGGCTCTAAAGATAATCCTTCAAATGTTAAAAGAAATTTACAAATAGTAAAAAAAAAAATAAGTAAAACTGCTAAAAATATTTTTTTGTTACACCAAATACACAGCAATAAGTTTGTTTATATTGATAAAAAAAGTAATTTAAAATCAAAACCAAAAGCAGACGCAGTTATTACTAATCAGAAAAATATCCCTATTGGTATTTTAACTGCTGATTGTGTGCCTATATTAATCTGTGATAACAAAAAACATTTTATTGCTGCAATTCATGCGGGATGGAAAGGTGCTTATAAAGATATAATTAACAAAGTAATAAGTTTTATGATCAAAAAAGGATCTAATCCTTCAAATATTACCGCAGCTATTGGACCAGCTATCTCTGTCAAAAATTATGAAGTCAAAGAAGATTTTAAGAAGAAATTTATTAAAAAAGATAAAAAAAATAATAAATTTTTCAAAATAAAGAATAAAAAGCTATATTTTGATTTACCTAATTATGTAAAGTCTAGTCTTTTAAAGAATAAAATAAAAAATATTGAACTAATGAACATTGATACATTTAGAATTAATAATAATTTATTTAGTGCGAGAAGAGCTTTGAAGCTAAATCATGATGATTATGGTAGAAATATTTCAATAATTATGCTTAATTAGGTTTTTTTAATGAAATTATTATCCGGAAATAGCAATAAACCTTTAAGTAAGAGTATTGCAAAATATCTTAAATCTAAATTAGTAAATTCTAGTATTAGAAAATTTTCAGATGGAGAAATTTACGTTGAAATAAACGAAAATATTAGAGGAAATAGCATTTTTATAATTCAGTCTGTATCTTCACCTGCCAATGATAATTTGATGGAACTTTTAATGTGTATTGATGCACTTAAAAGATCTTCCGCAAAAAATATAACTGCTGTAATTCCATATTTTGGTTATGCAAGACAAGATAGAAAAGTGGTGCCTAGAACCTCAATATCCGCAAAGTTAGTTTCAAACTTAATAACAAAAGCAGGAGCTGATAGAGTTGTTACAGTTGACCTGCATGCAGGTCAAATTCAAGGATTTTTTGATATTCCTGTAGATAACTTATTTGCTACACCTATTTTTGCAAGGCACGCAAAAAAAAATATAAAAAGTAAAAACCTTATTTGTGTTGCTCCAGATGTAGGTGGCACAGAAAGAGCAAGAGCACTTGGTAAAATTTTAAATGTAGGGCTAGCAATTGTAGATAAAAGAAGACCAAAGCCAGGTCAATCTCAAGTAATGAATATAGTTGGGGATGTAAAAGGAAAAACTTGTTTAATTGTTGATGATATAATTGATTCTGGAGGAACAATAGTAAATGCTGCCAAAGCTCTTAAGGATAGAGGCGCTAAAGAAGTTTATGTATACATAACTCACGGTGTACTTAGCGGAGAGGCTGTGAAAAAAATTAAAAATTCAGTTATTAAAAATTTAGTAATTACTGACACAATTGATAATATTAGCAGAACCAAAGGTACTAAAAACATTGAGGTTCTATCAATTTCAAGCCTTATGGGTGAAGCGATCAAAAGAATATCTAATTCTACATCAGTCTCAGATTTATTCAAATAAATACCTTGAGTTATTTAGGATCTTGAGCTAAAAACCTTTGTTTTTATGAATACTCTAGAAGCTAATATTAGAAATACAAATACTAAAGGTGAGTTAAACTTGCTTAGGAATAATGGAGAAGTCCCTGGCATAATTTATGGTGGAGAATCTCAAAACCAAAAAGTCTCTATTTCAAAAAAATTGCTTAAATCTTTTTTAGATAATGAAAATTTCTTATCTACAATTCTTACTTTAAATGTAGATGGCAAAACTCAAAATGTTCTTCCAAGAGAGATAAAATATGACATTATTTCAGATGAACCAATACACGTAGATTTTTTAAGAGTTGTACCTGGTTTAAAAATTAGAATTGAAGTTCCGGTTAAGTTTATTAATCATGAAAAATCTCCTGGGTTAAAAAAAGGAGGGGTATTAAATATTGTAAGAAGAAAAGTTGAATTAAATTGTCCAAGTGAAAAAATACCTGATCACCTTTTGATAGATTTAGAAGGAGTAGACATAGGGGTAAGTTTTAAAATCTCATCAATTAATTTAGACACTGATGTCGTTCCAACTATTCAAGGAAGAGACTTTGTAATTGCAACATTAGCAGCACCAACTGTAATGAAAGAACCAGAAAAACCAGCTGAAGCAGAGGGGGCCGAAGGAGAAGAAGGTGCTGAAGGAGCGCAGGCGGCAGAAGCTGGCGATAAACCAGCAGCTGAAGGTGACAAAAAAGAAGGTGAAGATAAAAAACCTGTTGAAGAAAAAAAATAAGTTATTTTAATTTGAATTTTATCCTCCAATATTAATATTTTATGCTTCTACTTGTAGGATTAGGAAATCCAACCCCAGACAGTGAAAACAATAGACACAATATTGGTTTCAAAATTATAGATGCAATAAATAAAAAATTTGGTCTTTCAAAACAAAAACCAAAATTCAAAGGACTTCTTACAACTGGAAACGTTATAGATCAAAAAGTTTATGCAATTAAACCTTTAACGTTTATGAATAATTCAGGAATTTGCATAAGGGAGTTAATTGAATATTTTAAAATAGATGCTGAAGATGTAATTGTTTTTCATGACGATTTAGATGTGGATTTTGGAAAAATTAAAGCTAAATTTGGTGGTTCCAGTGCAGGTCATAATGGCATAGCTTCAATTGATAAATTTATTGGCAAAGATTATTCTAGAGTAAGAATAGGTATTGGAAAACCAAAAGAGAATATGGAAGTAAGTGATTTTGTTCTTCAAAATTTTGATGAAGAGGAGATGGTTGGGATAGAAAAAATCACCAATAACATCACAGAATCAATTTCAATGCTCATTAACAAAAAATTAGATTTATTTTCAAGCACAGTAAATAATAAGTAATGAGTTTTAAATGTGGAATTGTTGGTTTACCTAATGTAGGTAAATCTACACTATTCAATGCACTCACAAACTCTAGCAAGGCTCAAGCTGCAAATTTTCCCTTTTGTACAATAGATCCAAATGTAGGAGTAGTTCCTGTGCCAGATGAAAGACTTGTTAAATTGTCAGAAGTCTCGAAATCAAAAAAAACAATCAATACAACTATTTCATTTGTAGATATAGCTGGTCTTGTTAAAGGTGCATCTAAAGGTGAGGGATTGGGGAATAAATTTCTATCTCATATAAGGGAAGTTGATGCTGTTATTCATATGGTTAGATGCTTTGATTCAGATGACATTCAAAATGTTAACCCAGATGTTGATCCTATAAGAGATCTTGAGATTATTGAAACTGAAATGATGTTGGCTGATATTGAGTCTATTCAAAAAAGACTAGAAAAAAACAATAAGAAAAATATTGATGAAGATCAGCTTAAAATTTTAGAAATTGCTTTGGACTGTATTAACAATGACAAAGATATATCAATATTAAAATCTCAATTTGATACAAAAAAACTGAATCAAAGTGGCTTGTTATCAATTAAACCAAAAATTTTTGTCTGTAATGTTGATGAACAAAGTGTACAAGATGGAAATAAATATACAAAAAATTTTATCGAAAAATACGGAGTAGATAGTACCCTAATTGTTTCTGCAGATATAGAAAACCAGATAAATGAATTAGCAGTAGATGAAAAAAAAAATTATATGGATATGATTGGCTTAAAAGATACAGGTTTAAGTATGCTAATTCAAAAAGGCTACAAAATATTAGAACTTGATACCTACTTCACTTCAGGGCCAGAAGAAACAAGGGCTTGGACTATACAAAAAAATTATACCGCTCCTAAAGCTGCAGGAGAAATTCATACAGATTTTGAAAAAGGTTTTATTAGAGCTGAAACTGTAGCTTATGAAGATTTCATTGCTAATGATGGATGGACAAACTCTAAAGCTAATGGAAAAATGAGATTAGAGGGTAAAGATTATATTGTAAAAGATGGAGATATATTAAACTTCAGATTTAACACGTGACCAGATTTTTTTCATACTGAAATAAACAAGAGTTGTTAAAATAATCAAATATATTATTGCTTTAAAGCCCATTCGGTGTCGTGCTTCTAAATGAGGTTCAGCAGACCACATTAAAAAGGTTGTTACATCTTTTGACATCTGTTCTACAGTAGCATTAGTACCATCACCATATTCTATTAATCCATCTGATAATGGAGCTGCCATTCTAATTTTTTTACCATACATATATTTGTTATAATAAACTCCATCATCTAGAGATACGTCTACCGGAGCTTGCTCATAACCTTGTAACAAAGAGTAGATATAATCAACCCCTCCACCTCTAGCTTTAACCAATACAGACATGTCTGGAGGATATGCGCCACCATTTGCAGCTTGAGCTGCTTTTACATTGTCATATGGCATTACAAATTTATCAGATAATTTACCTGGTCTTGTAAACATTTCACCATCAGAATTTGGCCCGTCAGTAACTTCAAAAGATGCTGCAATTGCTTTAACTTGGGCCTCAGAAAATTCTGGTCCACCTTTTTCTGCTAAATTTCTATAACTTAAGTACTTCATGGAATGACATGAAGCACATACCTCAGTATAAACTTGATATCCTCTTTGAAGAGAAGCTCTGTCAAATTTTCCTAAAAGACCCTTAAAACTCCAATCAGTTTTTAAATATTCTACTTTTTCTGCAGCTAAAGAATATGAATTTGAGGTAATAATTATGATTAGTATAGAAAATAATTTAAATAAATTTTTCACCTTATTCTATTTTACTTTCTTTATTTCTGGCGGAAGCCAAATTTGGTGAACCACCAAGAACAGGTTCAGTAATGCTTAAAGGCACAGGCAAAGTTTTTTCTTTAAATCCTAAAATGGGAAGAATAACTAAAAAATGCAGAAAGTAATATGCTGTTGCCACTCGTGCTATCAACAAATAAAGTCCTTCAGCTGGCATTGCGCCCACATAACCAAGTATTAAAACATCTGCAACTAGTATCCAGTAAAATTGTTTATATAGGGGTCTGAATACAGCTGATCTTATTTTTGAGGTATCTAACCAAGGTAAAACTGCTAAAATTAATATTGCTGATAACATCGCTACAACTCCAAGCAATTTGTCAGGAACTGATCTTAAGATTGCATAAAAAGGTAGTAAATACCATTCGGGTACAATGTGTGCAGGAGTTACCATTGGATTCGCCTCTATATAATTATCTGCATGTCCTAAAATATTTGGTGCATAAAACACAAAGAAAGCAAACACAATCATGAACATTAATAAAGCAAAACCGTCTTTAATAACAATATAAGGATGGAATGGAACTGTGTCCTTTGATGGTTTTTTAATATCTATACCAACTGGATTATTATTTCCAGGCACATGTAGAGCCCATATGTGTAAAACTACTAAACCTAAAATTAAAAATGGAATTAAATAGTGCAAAGTAAAAAATCTAGTTAACGTAGGGTTGTCAACTGAATAACCACCCCATAACCAAGTAACTATTCCTTCCCCTACGAGAGGAATAGCACTAAATAAATTTGTAATAACTGTTGCCCCCCAAAAACTCATTTGACCCCACGGCAAAACATAACCCATAAAAGCTGCTGCCATCATCAATAAATAAATTATTATTCCTAAAATCCAAATTATTTCTCTTGGAGATTTGTAAGAGCCATAAAACAAAGATCTAAATATATGAATATAAACTGCTAAAAAAAACATTGATGCACCATTTGCATGAATGTATCTAATCAACCAACCATAATTAACATCACGCATAATATGCTCAACACTCTCGAATGCCATATCAGCATGAGCAATGTAATGCATAGCAAGTGTTAGACCAGTTACAATTTGAGTAATTAAACAAAAAGTTAATATTCCACCAAAAGTCCACCAGTAATTTAAATTTTTTGGAGTTGGATAATCAGTTAAATGATTTGCAAGAGTCAACAGTGGTAGTCGGTCGTTAAACCACTGCCCTACTTTTGATTTTGGTCTGTAATCATGATCGCTCATTTTTTTCTTTAACCAATCTTGATTGTATTCGCATTAACGAACTCGTATTTTGGAACTTCCATATTTAAAGGTGCTGGCCCTTTTCTAATTCTTCCAGAAGTATCATAGTGAGACCCATGACAAGGACAGAACCACCCGTTATAATCACCTTTATCATTTAAAGGTACACACCCAAGATGAGTACAAACTCCTAACATTACTAACCACTCAGGATTTTTTGCTCTATCTTCATCTTTTTCAGGATGAATCAACTCATCCATCTTGACCGATCTTGCCTCATCAATTTCCTCTTTGGTTCTTCTTCTTATAAATACTGGTTTGCCTCTCCACAAAACAGTCAATGTATTTCCTGGTGTTAATGAACTTACATCAACTTCTGTGCTGGCCAATGCTTTAACCGAAGCATCTGGATTCATTTGATCTACCATTGGCCACACCACTGCAGCTGCTCCAACAGCTCCTACAGCCGTAGTAGCTGTAAATAAAAAATCTCTTCTTTTGGTTTTTTTTTCAGACACTTTTAGTAGCTTTTATTATTATCTCTTTTTGATTTAAAATAGTTAATATACGAATTCATATAATATAAAATAATTATTTTACTACTGAAAGAATGACACATAATTCAACAATTTTAGGACCCAAAATAGCTTTGTATGAGCCTGATATACCTCAGAATACAGCAGCAATTATAAGAACATGTGCCTGTCTAGGTGCTAAATTAGAAATAATTGAGCCATGTGGCTTTCTATTGTCAGACAAACGCTTTAAAAGAGTAGTTATGGACTATATGGACTATAGTCAAATAGAGTTTTATCAAAGTTCGGAAAAATTTTTTGAGGCAAAGAAGAAACAGAGAATCGTATTGATGACAACTAAGGGTTCAACAAATTATACTAAATTTAAATTCAAACCTGATGATACTATATTATTTGGAAGGGAAAGTGCTGGGGTACCTGAAAACGTTCATAAATTAATTAAAAATCGTCTAAAAATACCAATGAATAACCAAGTAAGATCTCTTAATATTGCATCATCGGTTGCCATTGTTTTGGCAGAAAGTTTGCGTCAAATTGAATTAATATAAAATGGAGATCTCAATTAAAAAAGACTTGGCAAGTAATTGGTTTAAACTGTTACAAAATGCAATATGTGACGATATTTTAAAAGTTGAAAAAAACAAAATAAATTTTCAATCAACTTCTTGGAAAAGAAGTAGTAAAAAAGATGAGGGTGGCGGTGAATATAGAATTCTCAAAAATGGAAAAATTTTTGAAAAAGTAGGAGTAAATTTTTCAAAAGTTTATGGAAAATTCCCTAAACAATTTCAAAAAAATATACCAGGTGCAAGTAAGGACCCTAGATTTTGGGCATCAGGAATTTCAATAGTTATGCATATGCAAAACCCTCATATCCCTGCAATGCATTTTAACACTAGATTTATTTGCACGACGAAAAATTGGTTTGGTGGAGGTATGGATGCAACCCCAGCAATAAAAGATGAAAAAGAGAAGAAAAACTTTCATAAAATATTAAAAGCAATGTGCGATAGACATAATAAAAATTATTACAAAGAATATAAAAAGTGGTGTGATGAATATTTTTATCTACCTCACAGAAAAGAACCAAGAGGTATAGGTGGAATCTTTTTTGACTATAAAAATGATAATTTTGAAAATGACTTTAAATTTGTCAGAGATGTTGGTGTTACATTTCAAATGCTATTTAATGAAATAATTAAAAAAAAAATAAAAAGAAAATGGACTTTAAAAGACAAAGAGTTTCAGTATATTAAAAGGGGTCGATACGCAGAATTTAATTTGCTCTATGATAGAGGAACAAAATTTGGCCTACAAACTGGTGGTAATGTTGAAGGAATTTTGATGTCATTACCTCCGATTGCAAAATGGAAATAAAAAAATGGATAAAGAGCCAATAACATTAAACGGACTAAATAAATTAAAGGAAGAATTAGTTTTTTTAAAAGAAAAAAAAAGACCTGAAATAGTAGCTGCAATTGCTGAAGCAAGATCCCATGGAGACCTTAAAGAAAATGCTGAATATCATGCAGCTAAAGAAGAGCAATCTCATAACGAAGGAAGAATAAACGAAATTAACGACATTATTGCAAGAGCAAATGTTATTGATGTTACAAAACTAAATAATGAAGGAAAAGTAATTTTTGGATCTACAGTTTATTTAGAAGATTTAGATACTGGTGAAAAAATTAATTATAAAATTGTTGGAAGAGATGAGGCAGATTTAAAACAAAAACTAATTTTCTTTCAATCGCCAATTGGTAAAGGTTTGATTGGAAAAAATAAAAGTGATTTAGTTGAAATAAATACACCCTCTGGTGTAAAAAATTTTGAAATTAAAGACGTTAAATATATTTAACTTTTAATTATTTGCTGTACTTGCTTATCTGAAATTTGAAATCCGTTTTGAACCCAAGTTTCTTCGATTTTTTTTAATTTATTACCTAAAGTTTTACCCTCAGGAATTTGAAATTTAGACATTAGTAAATCAGCCCCTACTGGCAAAGTTGGAATTACTTTCTCTTTATAAGTATCTAATAGTTTGATTAGTTTTTTCTCTACTTTGTTTGAGATAAAAATTTTAAATTTAATTATATCTATTACAGCCTGTCTACCATTAAAATAAAAAAATTTATTCAGATTTTTCTCTGTAAAGTTGTTAAGAGTTACACTTTCTCTATAAAACAGATCTATCAATTTTAATCTTTTCTTATCTTTGTTAGATATTTTAAATTTATAAAGAAAATAATCAGCATTATCAGTCCCATCAATCACTAAAAGCGCAATTAAGAATATAAAGTCAATTTTTAAAAAATTCTCTGCAGCATAAGAATTGTGTTTTTTAAAATTTTTAATATTTTTTAATTGTGGGAAAATTATTTCTAATAGCTCTAAACTTTCTTTATCTTTAAATAGTTTTAAAAATCCATTTGAACTCGTTATTTTTTTTAGTTCATTGATTAACCTTTCAGATGATATATTTGAAATTCCATCAATATTTTTTTTTATATTTTTTATTATTTCTGACTGGTGCTTATGATTTGAGTAATTTAAATAAAATCTTAAATACCTTAAAATACGTAAATAATCCTCTTGAATTCTTTTCTCCGCATTACCAATAAAATTAATATAACCCTCCTCCAAATCTTTTTTACCGTTAAATGGATCAAATAAATTACCATCGCCATCTGCATAAATTGAATTGATAGTAAAATCCCTTCTAGAGGCATCTTCCTTCCAATCTAAAGAGAATTCTACTTCAGCATGCCTTCCATCAGTTGAAACGTCCTTCCTTAAAGTGGTAATTTCATATTTATATTCATCAATTATTGCAGTTATAGTTCCGTGTTCAATTCCTGTTTCGTAATAACTTATTTGTTTGTTTTTAAGAGCCTCACAAACTTCTAGAGGCGTTAAATTTGTTGCTAGGTCAATATCATCAACATTTTCTTTTTTTATCACTTTTCTTACACACCCACCCACATATCTAATTTCACTTTTCTCTGAAAAATTATTAATTGCTTCAAAAATTTTATTTGCGGGTGTTGTTAAAGTAATTCGTTTTAGATTTTGACTAATATAATCAAGATTTTTCGATCGGGAAAAAAATTTATCTAAAAAATTTTTCATAATTGGCTGGGGCGCTAGGATTCGAACCTAGGATGCAGGTACCAAAAACCCGTGCCTTACCGCTTGGCTACGCCCCAATACTAGCTTCCTATAACATAAAAATATAAAATTCATATAGTTTTTGCTGTAACACACCAATAATTTTTATATTTTCTTTTAAATTTAGCTTTTGCCAATTTACAACTCTTTAATGAATTATAATAGGCAACAATTGTTGATCCCGAACCAGTCATTCTTACAAATAATGGATTATCAATACTTTCTAACAATAACTTTATTTTTTTAAGTTTCGGATATTTTTTGAGCGCTATTGTTTCAAGAGCATTTTGTTCATTAATCAAATATTTTGCCCCAAACATATTTTTCTTAGGTTTGTTATATTTTGGTTTTGTATACTTTCGAACAGCAGAGTATATTTTTTTAGTTGAGCAACCAAAATCAGGCTTTACTAAAGTAGAGTAATATTTTGGAGCATCATAAATCTTTTTTATTCTACCACCTGATGACAAAACACAGCTAGATGAAATGGTACCTAAAATAACATCAGAACCAACGAAGTCACAGATGCTTCGAATTTTTTTATGATTAGGATTAATAATTTTTTTTTTTATCAGATAATTAAACACACTAGCTGCATTCATCGATCCCCCGCCCAACCCAGCTTCTTGGGGAATTAATTTTTTAATTTTAACTTTGAATTTTTTATTTTTTAATAAATTTTCCTTATCTAGTATTTGAAATAATTTTTGTACAGTATTTTTTTTTTCAATATTTTTAGAAAACTTTCCATAAAAAGAAATATGATGTTTTTTCCCATTATGTTGATTTATTGAAATAACATCATGCAGATCTATGAAACCAATTATACTTTCAATTTTATGTAAAACTTTTTTTTTACCAGTAATATTTAGTGCTAAATTTAGCTTTGCATTAGATTTAATTTTATTAATTTTCATTTAGGAATTTTTAAGACCCTCAACTACTTTGATATTGATTTTTTCTCTCATATCCTCTTCAGTGTCATCAAAAGTTAATACATTGTTCCAAAAATATCTTGCTTGAATTTTTCGATTTAATTTCCATAAAATATCTCCATAATGATCATTCACGATTGGGTCATCTGGCATTAATTCTACTGCTCTTTTTAAATACTTTTCTGCTTCTACATAATCCTCTATTAAAAAATATGCCCATCCAATTGAATCAATAATATATGGATCATTGCTTTTTAAATTATATGCTGTTTTCAACATATCCATTGCTTCATTAATTTTATAATCACGCTCTAACCAGGAGTAAGCAAGGTAATTCAAAATATATGCATCACTAGGATCAATTTTAAGCGCATGCAATAAATCTTCATCTGACTTTTCATAATTGCCCATTCTTTCATAGCTACCCCCTCTACGATACAATACATCTGATTTAATAAGTGAATTGTCATCCAGTGTTAAAATAATTTCTGTATAACGATCTATTGCCTTTTCATAATTTTTAGAATTTTTATAAAAATTAGCTAAATCAAAAATCATTTTTATATTTGGATTTTCAATTTTATTAAATTTTGAATCTATGTATTTAATTCCATTTTCATAATCCTGCTCTTGAATTATTATTTGAGCTTCTTTTTTTAATCTAAACCAATAAAAAAATTCATCTTCTTTTTTAAAGTTTTTTAAGACCCTTTTTACTTTATCAAATTCATCATTAAGATAAAAATTTTCTGCAACCAATGACAGATTAAATTCAAACTTAGGATTTAAATAGTTTGACAAATTTAAATAAAAATTTGATTTTTCAAAATTATCCTGGGAAGAATAAAGATTAGAGATTAAAAATAAAAACTCACTGACAAGGTCATTATGATCCTTGCATGAAAAAATTTTTCCAAAATCATCAAATTTTTCTTTGTCTACCCAACTTTTGCTTTGTGAAAGTAAAAGTGTTGAATTTATATAATCAATTTGCTCAACAACTAATCTTGCTTCATTTAATTTGTTGTTATCAATTAAATAATTAAGATAAAAGAAAATGTATCTTGAATAATCACCTTGTTGATTATTTATTAAATTAAGAAAAAATGATGAAGTTCTCTTATCTTCAATATAACATCTTTGGAATGTTTCAGCTATGAGAGATAGGTTGCCAAAATTTTTTTTGTTATCTAATATTTTTTTATTTTTAAATGTATAAATGTACTGTTTTAGAGTTTCAAATATAACTAGGTTTATCCTATCTTCATCTTGAAATTTTAAACTTTGTGTTAAATATTCATCAGCTTTTTTAAAGTTATTTTTCTTTAAACTATCAATTATTAAAATTATATATGCATCATAAAAATCTGAGTTAGATTTGTTTACGTTGTTATTTAATACATTAATTGCTTGAGGTACTTTGTTATCTAAAACTAAAGAGTTAACATATCTTTTTAAATAACTGTCATGTTTGTTAATTAATACTTTAGTTAAGTTAAAAAATTTTAAAGCTACAGAATTATCTCTATTTTCAAATGCAACAATTCCAGAAAAATAATTTGATAAATCTCTTGAGTTGAAATCATTAAAAGTAGCACTTTTAGAATACAAAGGTGTCTGATAAGATATGAATATTAATAGTACTAATTTTAGAAATTTTAGGAACATGTGACCATACTATGACTAAAAAAGTGATAAATCAAAATACCAAATTAAACCAAGAACTAATTAATACTATTGAGCCAAAATTTATATTCGCTGATAAGCCAATAAATAGATTTAATATTTTAGAAACGAACAATGGCACCCTGCAAATTAATAAAGAAGAATTACTAAAAAATTTAAAAGATCAAATAAATTCAATTGAAAATTGTAAATTGAAAGAAAATTCAAACAAAATTATTTTAGGTCAGGGAAATATAAATAGCCCTTTAATGTTAATTGGAGAGTCTCCTGGGGCTGAAGAAGAAAAATTGGGTGTCCCATTTAGAGGTGAAGTTGGCGAACTTCTTTACAAAATGCTTATAGCCATCAATATTAAGAGACAAAATATTTACACTAGTTATGCAATCAATTTTAGACCACCTGATGACAGAAAACCAACCTCAACTGAAATTAAAAGATACTCAGTATTTTTGAAGGAGCATATATCGATTATAAACCCAAAGATTATTGTTTTGATGGGTAGTTCGGCAATGGAGGCTGTAACAGGAATAAGTGAAAAAATAACTAATGAAAGAGGACATTGGAAGGAAGTGATTTTAAAAAACAAAACATTCCCTTTAATGATAACTTTTAATCCATCTTATTTAATTCGTTTTCCAGAAAATAAAAAACACTCATGGGAAGATTTAAAGAAAATTAGAGACAAAATCAAAGATCTGAAGTTAAAAATTTGATGAAGATAATTGCTGGGGTTGATGAGGTTGGTAGAGGAAGTTTAATTGGGCCTGTTTATGCTTCAGCAGTCATTTTAAAAAAATCAATTAATCCAAAGTTATTAAAAGATTCAAAATCATTAAGTAAAAAAGAGAGAGAGTATCTATGCACATATATAAAAAAAAATTCTACTTGGTCCATAGGCAAAGCTTCTGTCAAAGAAATAGAAAAGCTGAATATACTACAAGCAAGTTTGCTGGCTATGAAAAGAGCCATCAAAAAACTTAAGAAAAAACCTACACACGTTCTGATAGATGGAAATAAAACTCCAGAGTTAAAAAATTATAATTTAAAATCAGTTATTAAAGGAGATAAAAAAGTCCCGTCTATTTCGGCTGCCTCTATAATTGCAAAAGTATCGAGAGATAAGTTTATAACCACCTTATCAAAAAAAAATAAAGGTTATGATTGGGATAAAAACTTTGGGTATGGAACAAAACATCACTTAAAAGCTTTAAAAAAATTAGGTATTACTAAACATCATAGAAAAACTTTTTCACCAATATCTAAAATAAATTAACACTACATCTAGTTACCTTCTAATTTAGAAACACTAATCGAATCCAAATTTTTCAATCTCAGGTTGACCGAAGAATCCATTTGGAGTCTAATTAATTTTTACAAATGAAAACTGATTTCAAAAATAAAATAATTAATGGAGATAGTCTCGAAGAATTAAAAAAAATTCCACGTGAAACTTTTGATTTAATTTTTGCTGATCCTCCTTACAACTTACAATTAAAAAGTGAATTAACTAGACCAGATAGATCAAAGGTTAGTGCAGTAAATGATAAGTGGGATCAATTTGAAAATTTTAAAAAATATGATGATTTCACTTATGAATGGCTTGGTGAATGTAAAAGAATTTTAAAAAAAGATGGAGCTATTTGGGTTATAGGAAGCTACCATAATATTTTTAGAGTTGGCACAGCAATCCAAAATTTAGGTTTCTGGATTTTAAACGATGTTATTTGGAATAAAAATAATCCAATGCCAAACTTTAGAGGGACACGTTTTACTAACGCTCACGAAACTTTAATATGGGCTTCTAAAAGTGAGAAATCAAAATACACATTTAATTATCAATCTTTAAAATGTTTAAATGATGATCTTCAAATGAGATCTAATTGGGATCTTCCAATATGCAATGGTTCTGAAAGACTTAAAAAGGATGGAAAAAAAATTCACTCTACACAAAAACCAGAAGCACTATTACATAGAATTTTACTAGCTACATCTAATAAAAATGACCTCATACTTGATCCTTTTTTAGGATCAGGAACAACATCTACAGTAGCAAAAAAACTAGGAAGAAATTATTTCGGAATAGAAAAAGAAAAAAATTATTTTAAAGCTGCTGAGCAACGCATAAAAATTACAAAGCCTATTGAAGACGATTTATTAGATACGCTAAAAAATAATAGATCAAAACCAAGAATTCCTTTTGGTTCATTAGTTGAGCTTGGAATAATTAAACCTGGAACTAATATTTTTGATAATAAGAAAAAAATAACAGCCAGAATTATGGCTGATGGTAGTATAAAACATAATCAAGCAGAGGGTTCTATACACAAAGTTGCGGCTACTATTTTAGGAGCTGAAAGTTGCAATGGATGGACTTTTTGGCACTGTGATATAAATGGACAAACTTATCCTAT
Source organism: uncultured Pelagibacteraceae bacterium (assembly GCA_902517615.1). Classification (GTDB taxonomy): domain Bacteria; phylum Pseudomonadota; class Alphaproteobacteria; order Pelagibacterales; family Pelagibacteraceae; genus Pelagibacter. The sequence goes on along the minus strand of CABYCY010000008.1, from coordinate 8,857 downwards.
TGATTATCTAAGACAAAGATTAATTTCTAAAAATTAACTTTTATAAATTTTACCCAAATAACTTTGTAAAAATTTTTTATTATTAGTTAAAAGTTTTAAAAAAATATTTCTGAATATGATCATAATTGGATTTGATAAATGGAAGGCAAATTGATTGAAATTAGATCTGCTGTTAATCATTTTTACTCTCTTTAATCTGATATCATAAAAATTATTATTATTTATTAAACATTGATATAATTCATTAGCTCCCTCAATTGATTGGGAAGCTCCCTGCGCGAATGAAGGTGAAAAAGCAAAAAATGCATCCCCTACAAGGAATATATTTTTTGGAGGATTATGTAAATTTTTACTTACAAATATTGGAAATAATTTAATATCTTGAAGACTTTCCAAAAAACTTTGAGAAACTTTTTGAGATAATTTAAATTTAATATTTTTTATAAAAGAACTCTCAGTAAAAAGATTGTAGTTCGCTTGCTCATTTGAATTTAATTTATGTTTTAAAATGCCAATAAAATTTAAATTTTTATCATTATTAATTGGATAAACAACATAATGAAAATTCGGTCCTAAAAACAAAGAAATGTTTTCTTCATTTATATTTTGAAGATTTTCTCTCGATATACTGCCCCTAATAGCAATCGTATCATTGTAAATTGGTTTTGATTTATTGGTAGAAATTAATAACTTCCCCTTAGAAAACACACCGTCTGAAATAATTAAGTAATCGCAAGTTATTTTATTATTATCAAATATTAATTTTATTGAATCTTTATCGTAATCAATCAGTTCAATACTGTGGTTATATTTAATTATATTTTCGTTTATTTGTTTTTTTAAAAATTGAAGTAATTTTGATCTTTTCAATGTTGTGTATTTACAATCTTCAGAATTAAATTTTGAAATGTCTAAGTCACAAATTTTTTTTGAATTTTTAATTTGATAAAAATCAATTTTTTTTGGATTAAATTTTTCCTCATCAGTGAGAGAAGCAAAGCCTATTTTATTTAAAAGCTTTACGCTATTTACCGATAACTGAATTCCATAGCCTTCTTCCATTTCTATTGAATTCCTTTTTTCATAAATCGTAACCTGATAATCCTTATGATCTTTGAATAAATTGGCAATATACAAACCAGAAATTCCAGCACCAATTATTGCTATTTTTTTCATTTATGACTTTCTAAAAATTTTACTATCTTTTTTGTAAATGTTGGTAGTGTATAATTTTGAAGCTTTGTTGGATCAATCCAATAATTATTTTTATTTAAATTATATTTATTTTTAAATTCGATTTTAATATTCATACTCATATTAGACATTTTTAAATTCAAATCTTTATCAAAATTTTTAGGATTATTTACTTCCTCCATCGGGAAGATATTTAAATTTTTCAAAAAATTAAATTTGTTATTTTTGATTAATAAATAATGATTGTTTTTTTTATAAATATTTAGCTTGTAAAAAGTTTCCTTATCTTTTTTTTTAAATTTTACTAAATCAAAATTTTTATTTTTAAATGATTTGCATTTTTTTACTAATGGACAGTTCTTGCAATTAGGACTAACAGGTTTACAAATTAGTGCTCCTAATTCCATTAAAGCTTGAGCATAATCACTAGACCTCTTGATAGATGTTCCAAAAATTTTTTTCTTCTCGTGTAAATTTTCTTTTTTTATTTGATCTTGTTTTTTTAAAAATAAGTATCTCTTTAGCACTCTTTCAATATTACCATCTAGAGGAATTATTGGTTCATTGAATGCAATTGCAGAAATTGCACTTGCTGTATAATCTCCAATTCCTGGAAGAGACTTTAAATCTTCAAAATTTCTAGGTATTTTTTTATTAAAATTTTTAACAACTATTTGAGCTGTTTTTTTTAAATTTCTTACCCTTGAATAGTATCCAAGACCCTCCCAAAGTTTAATTAATTTTCTATCATCATATTTAGATAATTTTTCAATTGTAGGAATATTTTAATAAATCTGTTAAAGTAAGGTATGACCGTCACAACCTGTGTTTGCTGCAACATAAATTCACTTACTAAAGTGTAGTATTCCTTTTTTGTTTGAGAAACATTCTTTCTCCAAGGTAAAGATCTTTTATTTAAATCATACCAATTAAGAATATTATTTGTTATTATTGGATCTTTCATATGCAATCTAAAAATAATACTAAGCAGAGAAACGCTAGCATTCAAGGATTAAGATCTTTCAAAGACACTTTGCCAAAAAATGTCAAAAAAATAATAAATAAAAAAGGTCATGTATATTCAGAAACGCTGAGCAATTGGAAATATTTAGTTGGAAGCGAATTATTTAAAATTTGCTATCCAAAAACATTTAAAAATTCAAATAAATTTGGTGTTAGCACCTTAGTGATTATGGTTAAGAGAGGACATGAGGTAGACGTGGAATATTCAAAAAAAGATATTTTAGATAAAATGAATAATTTTTTTGGCTATTCTGTTGTTGAAAAGCTTAAATTTATAAGTTTTGATGATGAACAAGAAATGACAGGCTCAAGTGACACAAAAGTTAAAAATGTGGCAATTAGTAAATATCAAGATAAAATTAAAGATGTTAAAAACGAAAAAATTAAAAAATCATTAACAGAGTTAACCAGGGTTTTTAGAGAGAAATGAAAAAAATTATATTCTTATTATTAATATTTTTTACCACAGTCTTAAATTTACAAGCGGAAGAAATTAAAAGGATAACTGTTGGAAACAAAGATGCTAAAATAACTATTATAGCTTTTGAATCATTAACTTGCAGTCATTGTGCTAATTTTCATAAAAATGTTTTCCCCGAACTTAAAAAAGAATTTCTTGATACTGGACTCGCTAAAATTGAATTTAGACATTTTCCATTGGATATTGCAGCCTTCAATGCATCAAAAGTTGCGCAATGTAAAAATGATGGAAATTCTGATATTTTGGAGAGCCTATATGCAAATCAACAGAAATGGGTTAAAGGAAGCTCAATAAAGGAAGCAAATAAAAATCTCCAAAAATTTTTGAAAAATGAGGGATTTAGTATTGATTTCAATTCTTGTGTAAACAACAAAGAAATTGAGGATTTTGTTTTAAATGATCGAATCGATGGTACTAAAAACTTCAAAGTGAGCTCAACTCCTACGATAATAATTAACAACAAAAAATTTGAAAAAACTCTTAATTATAAAAATTTGAAAAAAGCACTAGAAAAACTGATATAAGTTAGTGCATGGAGTTTAAAAAAATCCAATTAAACGGATTTAAATCTTTTGCAGAAAAAACCAACTTCTTAATTGAAGATGGTCTCACTGGTATAGTGGGTCCAAACGGTTGTGGAAAATCTAACATTGTAGAGTCTTTAAGATGGGCAATGGGAGAGACCTCAGCGAAAAGTATGCGTGGATCTGGCATGGAAGATGTCATTTTTTCGGGAACATCTAACAAAGCATCAAAAAATATTGCAGAAGTTTCAATCGAACTAGAGAATAAAGATAAAGAAGGTCCTATCCAGTACCGAGAAATAGAACAAATTCAAGTTAGAAGAAAAATAGAAAAAGATAAAGGATCGAAATTTTACATTAATGATAAGGAAGTAAGAGCAAGAGATGCTCAAATGTTTTTTGCAGATCTCTCTACTGGTGCACATTCTCCATCTATGATTAGCCAAGGAAGAATAGGAGCATTAGTGACTGCAAAGCCTACTGATAGAAGAGCCATCTTAGAAGAGGCTGCAGGAATTTCAGGTTTACACGTTAGAAGACATGAGGCTGAATTAAGATTAGGTGCGGCTGAGAATAATTTAAAAAGAGCTGATGAACTAAGACGACAACAAGAAAAACAACTTGCAAATCTTCAAAAACAGGCTGAGGAAGCAACTAAATACAAACTAATTTCTGATCAAATTAAAAAAATCGAAGCAGGATTGTATTATTTAAAATTATTAGAAATAGATAAAGAAATTAGAATAGAAAATGAAATTAACACAGAAGCAGAAGGAGAAGTAGAGGGATTTAATAATAAAATATCTGAGTTAGAAAATTCAATTAAATCATTTAGTGAAAAAGTAAATCCACTAAGAGAAAAAAATATAGAAAATTTATCAAAGATTCAAAGACTCAATTTAGAACTTCAAAGTTTAGATGAAGAAAATACAAGAATTCAAGATGAGATAGAAAACATCAAAAAATCAATTCAAACGCTAGATGATGATATCATCAGAGAAAAAGGCATAATTATAGATGCTAATTCAAATGAAAAAAGATTAAAGGAAGAAAAAACTGAATTAATTGAAACTGACTCAAAGTATTTTGAAACAGAAAAATTATCAAATGAAGAGTTAGAAGATGCCAAAAATAAACTTAAAGAAGAACAAAAAGCTATTGATGAAGTGGTAAATAATTTGGCAGAAGAAACAGTAAATATAAGTGTCGGTCCAATAAGAAACGTTAAAAATACAATATCTAGAGTCAAAGAATTAATAGATAGTAATGAAATAAATCAAGCAGTAACTCTTTTAGATAGATGCAACATGGAACTAGATAATTTTTTAAGTGATTTAAAAAACGAAAGATCTAGAAGTGAATTGCTAAGTGTTAATGAAAAGTCACAAAATATAAAAATTCTCCAAGAAAAATATGCTGATGCATATAGTAAAAATCAGTCAATTAAAAATGAGTCGATAAAAAGAAATGAAAGAATTAAAAATATTGAAACAGAAATTGAAAGTTGGAAAAATTTATTAAAAAACTCTGAAAAAATGGTGAATGAGTTAACACAAAGAAAAGATAAGTTATCAAAACAATTAAGTAATCTAGAAAATCAACCCAGAGCACAAGCAGAAAGAAAAGGTCAAATTTCAGAAAATTTAAGAATTTCAGATAAAGAAAAAATTGATAATGAGGGTATTATAGATGAAACAGATAAAAAAATTGAAACGTTAAGAACAGAGTTAAATGAAATACAAGAGCAATCAATACAAATTAGAGAAAGAAAAGCAAGCTCAGGAGCCACAATAGAAGGTCTTCAAAAAAGAAAAAATGACTTACTTGATAGAATTAGTTCCGAATTAAATTTAAACGAAGATAACATTTTAGAAAACTCTAATTTAAATAAAATTGAAGAACTTCCAAATCCTGTTGATCAAGAAGATGCTTTAGATAAAAAGAAACAAGAAAGAGAAAAATTAGGATCTGTTAATTTAAAAGCAGACGAAGAAACTACTAAGTACGAGGAAGAAATTAAAAAAATGGAACAAGATCGTGCCGATCTTGTTACAGCTATTGTAAAACTGAAAGACAGTATTAATGAACTTAATCAAAAAGGAAGAGAAAGATTGATAGAAGCTTTCGAAAAAGTTAATAGAAAATTTAATGAAGTTTATACAAAACTTTTCAATGGAGGAAGTGCCAAACTAGAATTAGTGGACTCTGATGATCCACTTGAAGCGGGTTTAGAAATGTTAGTTAGTCCTCCAGGAAAAAGACTTCAATCCATAACTTTGTTATCTGGAGGTGAACAAGCATTAACTGCACTATCTTTGATATTTGCAGTATTTTTGACAAACCCTTCTCCTATTTGCGTGTTAGATGAGGTTGATGCGCCACTTGACGATGCCAACGTAACAAGATTTTGTAGTCTACTTGAGGAACTAATTAAAATAACCAATACCAAATTCATAATTGTTACTCATCATGCCTTGACTATGTCCAAAATGAACAGACTATATGGTGTAACCATGCCTCAAAAAGGCATTAGTCAGCTTGTGGCTGTTGATTTACAAAAAGCAGAGAGTATGGTTGCTTAAAACTATATAAATGCCAAAAGACCCTTTTAAAACTCGCTTAGAGATTGCAAAAAGCAAAATTTCAAAGAAAAATCTATACAATGACAAGAATAACCCCTCGCCTATTGGCACAGCATTCAAATTAAGCACAGAACTTGTCGCTGCAGTGGCAGTGGGGACAATTATTGGGTTTATTTTTGATAAGACCTTTGGTACTAAACCCTGGTTTATATTAATATTTTTTTTTGTGGGTGTAGTTGCTGGAATAACTAATGTGATTAGATCTGCAAAAAATATGCAAAAAAAATAAGTACTATGGCAGCAAATCCTATGTCCCAATTCGACGTTTATAGAATTGGACCTGAAATTAAAGTTGGAGCATTCGACATATCATTTACGAACTCAAGTTTATTTATGATTTTAAGCACTGTATCTATTTTACTAATCTTTAATTTAGGGTCAAAAAAAAATTCAATATTACCAAGCAAAATTCAATTATTGGCAGAACTTAGCTATACCTTTGTATCCAAAATGATTAGTGATACAGCTGGATCAAAAGCTAAACCATACTTTGCATTTATATTTTCTCTATTCATGTTTGTTTTATTTTGCAACATGTTTGGAATGATACCTTATACTTTCACTGTAACTAGTCATATCATTGTAACATTTGTGCTTGCAGCATTTATATTTATTGGGGTTACAGTAATTGGGTTTATTAAACATGGATTTGGATATTTAAAATTATTTATACCTAGTGGAGTGCCTGCAGTTTTACTCCCATTGATCGTTGTTATAGAAATTATATCTTATTTGAGTAGACCTATAAGTTTATCAGTTAGATTGTTTGCTAATATGATGGCTGGTCATACTATGATGAAAGTTTTTGGAGGCTTTGTAGTTAGTCTCGGAATAGTTGGTGGGTGGCTTCCACTAAGTTTTTCGGTTGCGTTAACAGGTTTGGAGATCTTAGTTGCTTTTCTTCAAGCTTATGTTTTTGCAATCTTAACCTGCATCTATTTAAATGATGCATTAAATTTACACCATTAATAACAGAGGAGGATATAATGGAATTAGAAGCAGCAAAAATGATCGGAGCAGGTTTAGCAGCAATTGCTTTAGCTGGAGCCGGTGTTGGTATTGGAATAATTTTTGGAAATTATTTATCTGGTGCGATGAGAAATCCATCTGCAGCACAAAAACAATTTCCTAACTTGCTTTTAGGTTTCGCACTTGCAGAAGCTACAGGATTATTTGGATTAGTAGTTGCGTTAATCATTCTTTTTGCTTTTTAAATTGATGATTAAAAAAATATATTTTCAGTCAATATTTTTTAGCTTCTTTTTTATTAAAGAAGCTTTTGCAGCTGAAAGCGGAGGTATGCCTCAATTAAATCCAGAATTTTGGGTTTCGCAGATTTTTTGGTTAATACTTAGTTTTGGTGTCATGTATGTAATTTTATCTAAACTAATACTACCAAAGATCAGTAATAATCTAGAATCTAGAAAATCTCAAATATTAGAAAATATTGAGGCTGCAGAGAAACAAAGAGAAGATAGTGAATCTAAGATAAAAGAGTATGATGAAATTATTTCTAAAAGCAAAGTTGAAGCTAATAATATATTCAATCAATCAAGAGAAAAAGCGATAAAAGATATTATTACTAAAAAAGAAATACTTGATAAACAGATTGATGAAGAAATAGCTGATGCTGAAAAAGAAATACAAAGTTTGAGAAGAAGTGCACCAAACAAGATTGTCAAAATAGCTATAGAGACTTCTTCTGTATTGGTGCAAAAACTGATTGGTGCCGAGGTAAATAATAGCAGTATTTCTGCTATTGTTGACGATCTTTCTAAAAGAAATGGAGATAAATATTATGGGAATTGATGCAACATTTTGGGTAGCAGTATCGTTCATTATTTTTTTTGGTGCTTTAATATATCTAAAAATTCCTCAAAAAGTTTTGGAAATTTTAGATAAAATGATTTCTGACATTAAAAATGAAATTGATGAAAGTGAAAAATTAAGAACTGAAGCAAAAGCGTTGCTTGAAAATTCACAAAAAAAACTTGATACAGCTCAATCTATTAGTAATGAAATTATAGAAAACGCCAAAAAAGATGCTGATAGATTAATAATTGAAATGAATGATAAATTTCACAAATCTTCAGAAATTAAAAAAAATTTAGCTGAAAATAAAATTAATCAAATGAAAGAATCTGCTTTAAAGGAAATTAAAGACTCATCTGTAAAGATTGCAGTGGATTCTGTTAAAAAAATAATAACCACATCAGTAGACAAATCAAAATTAGATGCTGTGTTTCAAAAGAATTTAGATGAAACCAAAGAAGAGTTAAAAAAAATTAACTCATAATACACTTACAATTTTCTTAAAAAACTATAAATTATTAGAATGAACTCAATAGTCATTGGATCAGGATTTGGTGGGATTGCAGCAGCACTAAGACTTAAAGCAAAAGGTCATAAAGTAAAATTAATAGAAAAACATCCAGACCTAGGTGGGAGAGCTAGAGTTTTTAAAAAAAACGGATTTATATATGATGCTGGGCCAACAGTAATAACTGCACCTTATCTAATTAATGAATTATTTGAGTTATTCAATAAAGATCCCAAAAATTATATACACCTAACGCCACTTAAAATTTGGTATCAATTTATCTTCGAAGATAAAACTAAATTTAATTATTCAGGTGACGAAATTGAAATGAAAAATCAAATTGAGAAACTCAACAAAGAAGATGTTAATGGATATGAAAAATTAGTTAATTTTACAAAAAAAATTTTTAATAAAGGTTTTTCAGAACTTGCAGATGTTCCATTTAATAAACCTCTTATGATGATGCAACAATTACCTGCTCTTTTAAAATTAAAAAGCTACAAGTCAGTTTACTCACTAGTTTCTTCTTATATTAAAAATGAAAAATTAAGAAGAATGCTAAGTATGCATCCATTACTAGTTGGTGGAAATCCTTTTACTACCACTTCAGTTTATGGATTAATTCTTTACTTGGAGAAAAAGTGGGGAATACATTATTCGGTCGGAGGAACAG
>CABYCY010000007.1 GCA_902517615.1 uncultured Pelagibacteraceae bacterium | reverse complement strand
TGTATTTTTTTTGGATTTAGACATTGACTCTGTAGGGCCAACTTTTATTTGCATTGAGTTATCATTTTTTAGATATTTTTTTCCATTAATTGTTTCAATTTCTTCAGGACTAATCCAGTTGTTATCAGGATCTTTATAAGTTTCATGGCAGACCATGCCTTGAGTAAACAAACCATCAAACGGTTCTGATAAACTAATTTTTTCATTATCCTTAGAAATTGCTCGCATAAAAAATCTCGAATATAACAAGTGTAGTATGGCATGTTCTACCCCACCAATATATTGGTCTACTGGCATCCAATATTTAATATCTTCCTCTTTAAATCCATAACCTTGTTCTTTTGGAGAACAAAATCTTAAAAAATACCAAGACGAGCAAACAAAAGTGTCTAAAGTATCAGTTTCTCTAATTAATTTTTTTCCATTAATCTCAATTTCTTTCCATTCTTTTATATGGTCAAGAGGATTACCTTTTACATTTAAATCAATTTTTTGAGGAAGTTTAACAGGCAGCATTGTTTCTGGAATTGCATGCACTTTTCCATTTTCATCATAGGCAACAGGTATTGGGCAACCCCAGTATCTTTGTCTAGATACACCCCAATCTTTTAATCTAAAGTTAATTTTTTTTAATCCCAATTTTTTTTCTTCTAGAACTTTTATTGTTTCAGTTACAGAATTGCTTGGAGCTTCAAGACCATTTAAAAACTCAGAGTTGATTAATATTCCCTCACCCGGATAAGCTTCCGTCGAAACTTGATAAGTGTCTTTTTCATTATGAGGTTTGACAACTGTTTTAATTTCAAGATTGTATTTTTTAGCAAAATCAAAATCTCTTTGATCATGAGCAGGACACCCGAAAACAGCTCCAAAACCATAATCCATTAATACAAAATTTGCAAAATATACCGGGACTTTTTGCTCAGGATTTAAGGGATTAATTGCTAGTAAATCTGTTTTAAATCCTATTTTTTCGCCTACAGCAATAGCTTCTTCAGTGGTACCAGTTTTAGAGCAATCTTCTTTAAATTTTAAGAAATTTTCATCATCTTTGTAAAATTTTGAAATTTCATGATCAACTGATAAAGCTAAAAATGAAAATCCAAATAAAGTATCAGGTCTAGTTGTAAAACATCTAATATTTTTTACTGGCAAATTACCTTCTACTTTAAATTCAATTTCACATCCAAAAGACTTCCCAATCCAATTTTTTTGCATTGTTTTTACTTTATTTGGCCAATGATCAAGATCATCTAAGCCATCTAATAAATCTTGAGAAAAATTTGATATATTAAAAAACCATTGACTTAGTTTTTTTCTTTCAACTAATGCTCCTGAGCGCCAACCCTTGCCATCGATAACCTGCTCATTTGCTAAAACTGTTTCATCAACAGGATCCCAATTCACGTAATTTTCTTTTCTGTAAACCAATTTTTTATCAAGTAATTCTAAAAAAAATTTTTGTTGATGTTTATAATAATCCGCAGAACAAGTTGAAATTTCTCTATCCCAATCAATAGACAGTCCTAGTTTTTTTAATTGAGATTTCATATTTGTTATATTTGTTTCAGTCCAATCCCTTGGATCTAGTTTATTTTGTTTTGCTGCATTTTCTGCTGGCATTCCAAAAGAATCCCACCCCATTGGATGGAGTACATTATAACCTTGAAGTGATTTGTATCGTGCTAAAACATCTCCAATTGTGTAATTTCTAACATGCCCCATATGTATTTTTCCCGATGGATAAGGGAACATTTCCAGGCAATAAAATTTTTTTTTATTTTTATCTACTTGGACAGAAAATATTTTTTTCTCTTCCCAAATTTTTTGCCACTTACTTTCTACAGATTTAAAATTATATCTTTCCACGTCAAAAAACGCCACCACTTGTGTCAGGGTAAACGAAATCCTTATTAGGACTTTCTTCGACTTTTTGCTTTTTATACCTTGCAGCTTTTTTTAGAATTTCTTTTTTAATTTCAGTAGATAAATTTCCACTTAAATTTGAAACACTACAATTAACTGAAGTATCAATACATTTTCTTGTAAATATTTTAACATCTAAAGCATCTGATCTTATTTCATTCGTTAAAAATCTTATTGAAATTTTAATACTTTCGCCTGGCGAATTTTTATCCGTATACCAATCAGTTATAATTATTCCACCACTGTAATTTACAGACGACAACGGCATGAAGTCGATTACATCTAATGATGCTCTCCAGAGTTCATTTGAACTTGCAAAATCAAACGTTCCTCCTTTTTTTTTAAATGTATCGTTTAACCTTAATCCTTTTCCTTCTCTTAAATTTTGTTCGACTCTCAATTTTGGATCAGCTGGAAATTTTCTAGCATCACCACCCGGAAGTTTGAATTTTCCGTCTGGACCCTTACAAGACATTAGTACAAACGGAATAACTATTAGAAATAGTAAGATTTTGTATGATATATTAAATTTCATGGTGAATTTTTTTTCTTATATCTACTATATATCCTTAAAATATCTAATAATTACATCAAAAATAGGTATAAGTGATGCAAAAATGCAACACTTTATAACTTTTACAACAAAATCAAGCTTAATTCGAAAAAAACACCCTAAAGAAGATATAAATCACTTGTTTATTATTAATAATAACAACAATTAATTAAAGGAGTAATTAATATGAACATGAAAAAAATAGGTCTTACTGCTTTAGCAGCATCACTTGTTTCAGTATCAGCAGCAAACGCTGGTTCAATGAGCATTTCTGGTGCAGCTTCAGTTGGTATTGGCGGTTATAGTTCTGATACTCATAACGCTGGTACTTCATTTACAATGGGTAACCAATTCACAGTTTCAGGTGGTGGTGAATTAGATAACGGTTTAAACGTTTCTCTATCATACCAACTAGATAACGCAGCTGGTGAATCTGGACCATTTGATGATCACTCAATAACAATTAGTTCAGATGAAATTGGAACAATCAAATTCTCTGGTCACGGTGGATCTTCTGCAACTTCTGCAATGGATGCTACTGCTGCAGGTGATATTTGGGATGGTTTTGATGGAGCTGTAGCAACAGGTGTAACTGGTGTAACAATCGGTGCTTCTGGTGGTACAAACAATTCAATCTTCTATACTGCGCCATCTTTAATGGACGGTTTAGCGATTACTGCATCATACAATCCACAAGGTGCGCAAGCAGAATCTGAAATGGGTTATGGTGTAGCTTACACAGGTGTTGAAGGTTTAACACTTAAGTATGCAACTATGGATGAGAACACAGGTACTACAGGTACTTCAGGTGATCATACTGCATGGAGAGCGGCTTATGTTGTAGGTCCTGTAACACTTACTGCTACAAACAATGACTACGATATGGGTACTGGTACTAATGACAAAGAAACTTCGTCATACAATATCGCGTACACATTAACAGATGAGATTTCAATCCAATACGGAACTGAGTCTATTGATGTTGGTAGTTCAGCTACAGATGCTGAGTATTCTGCAATCGTTGCTTCTTACACAGCTGGTGGTATGACAATTACTGCTAAAATGGAAGGCGCAGACAATGTAGATAACTCTACAAATGCAAACGCTGATGTTGAATACTGGTTCTTAGGTGCTGCATTTGCATTCTAATTATCAATAATTAAATTTATAAAAGGGCCCCTTTTTAGGGGCCTTTTTTTTATTCAAAATAAGATATTGATGCGAATTCATTAAAGTTAAGCATCTTTAATATTTTTAAATTACTTTTTGATATTCCACCTAATGCAACAATTTTTTTTTGAGTTAATTTAGAAATTAATTTGAACTTGTAAATTCCTAAATAGTTTTTATTTTTTTTAAACAAAGATGAGACAAAAATTTTATTAACTTTTTGTTTTTCTTTAATTCTGATCTCTTTTAAATTATGAGCTGAACCAATGATTTGAAATTTTTTTTTTAAATTATAATTTAAATGGCTCATTTCATGGTTAAATGATGGAATATAAGCCCCATTTAAATTAAGTCTTAAAGCTAACCTAATGTTATTTGATAAATAAAAAAATTTATTTATTTTCTTACAATAATTTTTTAGTTTAATTATTTTATTAATATCAGTTTTTTCAGAGTAATTACGATAAATAACGATTGTTTGTTTATCTATTTTGTTTAAAATTTCAGTATCGAATTTGCTTGTAAAGTAGTATTTTTGTTCAAAAAAATTATGCATATCACTGTAGAAAATTTAATTAATATAGAAAATCAGATTAAATCAAGCTTAAATTCTTCTAACATTGTTAAGTTGCCAAAGGTAATTGCAGTATCTAAAACTTTTACAATTGAAAAAATTTTACCATTAATTGAGCATGGTCATTGTGATTTTGGAGAAAATAAAGTTCAAGAAGCATTAGAAAAGTGGTCTGAAATTAAAAAAAATAATCCTAATATAAATATTCATTTAATTGGAAAACTCCAAACAAATAAAGTTAAGTTCGCTGTTAAGCTTTTTGATTTTATTCATTCAGTAGATAGTAAAAAACTTGCAAAAAAAATTGCTGATGAACAACTAAAATTAGATAAAAAAATAAAAATTTTTATCCAAGTAAATATTGGTGGTGAGGATCAAAAATCAGGAATAAATAAAAGTGATTTAAATGGATTGATTACTTATTGTCAGGAAATTAATTTAAACGTAATTGGTTTAATGTGTATCCCTCCACTAGATGATGATCCAAGTAAATTTTTTAAAGAGATGAAAGAATTAAACCAAAAATATGGTTTCAATGAACTTAGTATGGGTATGTCCTCAGATTACTTGAAAGCCATCGAGTATGAAGCTTCTTTTGTAAGAATTGGTTCAAATATTTTTGGTTTAAGATATTAACTTATTTTAATTTTTGATTTCTTATTTAATAATTTAAGCATAATTATAAAATCTTTTTTTTTTAAAGCTATGCATCCTGCTGTTGGTTTATAGTTACTGGTTAAATGTAAAAAAATACAGCTACCTTTTCCTAAGACAACTTTTTTAAAATTATACTTAATTGGAATTAAGAGATCATATTTTTTGTCTTTACGATAAAGTTTTTCATGATGAATAGTTTGGTTAATTTTTATTGGTTTGTTATATTTTTTTGGAAAATTTATATCATCACACCATCCCATTTGAGGTTTAATTTTAACGGAACGGATTTTTACTTTTGGTAATTTAATTTTATCCTTTCTATAATAAACATCACCAAGCTCAAATAGTCCCAGCGGAGTTTTTTTATCACCCTCAACTTTTTTTCTAATAAGTCCTTTTTTGCCAATTGAACATTTAAATTCAAACTCTCCAACTATAAGAGTGTATTTATTTTTTAAATAAATTATCATATCTTTAATTTAAATGAATAATCAAAATTTAATCATATATAAATTTAATGCATTGTATCATATTTTCGAAGAATTAAGTTCAGAACTAAATTTTAAAATTATTGAGATAAAAGATGAGAAATTGCTTAATCATAAAATAAATTCTTTAAATAATTTTTTAATACTTACGAATAAAAAGGACTTACATATTCAAAATTTAATTATTATAGAAAAATTGCCAATTAAAATTTTTGAATTATTGGAAAAAATAAATATTAAATTATTAAAATTACAATTTAGTAATCAATCTCATATAAGAATAAATCAATATACAATTAATTTAAATTCGCGAGAAATGATTGACCAAAGCAAGAAATTAAAATTAACTGAAAAAGAGGTTAATACTATAATTTATCTTTCAAAAGCACAAAATCCTGTAAGTGTTGAAAAATTAGAGGGATCAGTTTGGAAATATCATTCTGATATTGAAACACATACGGTTGAAACTCATATCTATAGATTAAGAAAAAAAATTTTAGAATGTTTCAATGATAAAGAATTTATTATTAGTAAAAAAAATGGTTATCAAATCAAATAAAAAAAATCCAATAATTAAAGATCTTTATACAAAAAAATACAAACCAAAAGTAGTGAAGCCTAAAAAAGGCAAGGGAAGTTTCAAAAGAAACAAAAAATAATTTTAAAGTCTTGCACCAATTTGTTGTATTACTCTAGAAGACATCTCAGTTCCTTTTTCAAGGCTCTCATTTATTGAAAATTTATTTACATATCCGTGGAGAAATCCAGCAGCAAAAAGATCACCAGCACCTGTAAGATCTACAATTTTAAGATTGTTTTGAACTGAGCATTCAGTAACCTGTTCGCCATCAATTGCAACAGCTCCTTTCTCACCTCTAGTAACAACAACTAGTTTATTAAGTTGTTTTGAAAAGTTAATTACTTCGTTAAAATTTTTTGCCATAATTAATGAAGTAATTTCTTGTTCATTAGAAAAAATTATATCTAGTTTATTTTTTACTAATTCTAAAAAATGAGGTTTGTGTCTATCTACACAAAATAGATCAGAAAGTGACATAGCTACTTTGTTTGCACTGTTGATTGCTTTATTAAAAGCTTTTTTAGGCTCGCCTTCATCCCACAGATAACCTTCTAAAAAAATTATTTCACTTTTTTTAATCACATCAGAACTAACATCATTTTCATTAATTTTTCCTGCTGTTCCTAAAAATGTACACATTGTCCTTTCAGAGTCTGGAGTGATTAATATTAGACAAGTACCTGTTGGTAAGTCTTCTTTTTTTTTTGAATAAAAATATCCTACATTCTCTTTTTTTAAGCCTTCTTCATATTTACCACCAAATTCATCATCTGAAACTTTACCTATAAAACCAACTTCATCTCCAAGTTGAGAAATACCAACTATTGAGTTTGCTACAGATCCACCAGAAACAGTTTTTTCTATTTTAAGATCTATTAATAATTTCTTAAATTCATTTTCATCAAAAAATAATTTCATAGTACTTTTTGTAAGATTATTTTTACTAATAAAACTGTCATCTACTTTACAAATGACGTCTACTATTGCGTTTCCTATTCCTAAAATTTTCATATCAAGCTTTTTTTGTAATAACAGGTTTTTTTCTATTTGGATAGCAAGCAGTACATATTTTGCAAATTAAACCATAACAATCTCTTGCTTTACAATATTCTCTTCCATAAAAAATTATTTGTAAATGAAGTTTAGACCAAGTTTTTTTAGGAAATATTCGTTTTAAATCCTTCTCTGTTTGAACTACATTTTTTCCATTAGTTAAACCCCATCTTTGTGCAAGTCTATGAATATGGGTATCAACCGCAAAAGCTGGATATCCAAAACCTTGAGACATCACCACACTAGCTGTTTTATGGCCCACACCTGGTAGTTTTTCAAGTTCTTCAAATGTTTTAGGTACTTTTCCGTTATGTTTTTCCAAAACCTGTTTTGACATTAAGTAAATGCTTTTTGCTTTAATTCGAAAAATACCAATTTTTTTAATTAATTTTTCAATTTTTTTTCTTCCTAGTTTTACAAAATGTTCTGGTTTGAAATATTTTGGATATATATCTTTTGTTACATTATTTACATTTACATCTGTACATTGTGCTGAAAGAAGCACAGAAATTAACAGTGTAAAAGTATTTTTACTTTTTAATGGAACTGGTGCTTTAGGATAAATTTTATTTAAAGTTTTAATTATAATTTTAGCTTTTTGTTCCTCATTCATTATGAAAAGTTAAGCAAATCTCTCATAGAATATAATCCTGGTCTTTTTTTCATTAACCATTTAGACGCCGTCAAAGCTCCATCTGAGTAAAGCGCTCTATCGAAAGCTTCATGGTTTAATGTAATTATTTCTTTCCCACTTGAGAATTTCACCTCGTGTTCTCCAATTATTTCTCCTTTTCTTATAGAATTAAAATTAATTTTTTTTCCATAAGGGAAAAATTTTTTATTTAAAAATTTCTTTCCAATCAAATTATACAAATCTTTGTTTTTTCCATCCGCAATTCCTTTACCAAGCATCAAAGCTGTACCGGATGGATAATCTTTTTTATGCTTGTGGTGTACTTCAAATATTTTACTTAAGTATTCATCATTCAATGATTTTGAAGCTATTTCAGTTAAATACATTAATAAGTTTACACCTAAGCTCATATTGCCTGCCTTTAAAATAGGTATTTTTTTTGCATATTTTTTAATTTGATTTTCTTGGCTTCTAGTAAATCCGGTTGTCCCGATTACTACTTTTTTCCTTAGTTTTGATGCTATTTTGAGAATTTCAAGCGTACAATTTGGTACCGTGAAATCAATAATTACATCTGTTTTTTTAAAGGCTTTATCAGAATTTAATTCAGGTTTAATTCCATTAAATTTTTTATTTACCAATCTATTTTCTGTAAGTGCAACTAATTTAAAATTTTTATTTTTCTTTGAAGATTTGATTAGTTGTTGACCCATTCTTCCCATGCATCCTGAAATAACTAAGTTAATTTTTTTCATTTTTTTTTTGATAACTTATTCCATACTATCTCATACAAAACATACGTAAAGATACTTATGATTATTAAAATTAAACTAAAACTTACTGATTGTATCCAATTACCAAACCATAAAAATGAAATTATGCTTGTTATAAAAAGTCCAATAATATTCCATATTATAGCTTTATAAAATAATTTTTTTTTATTCATAAACTCCTTCTTAAAAATTTTTACTAATTAATTTAAATTTTATAAGAAGTAGTTTTATTTCTTTGCGCTATATATTATTTTTACAAATAGATTGGCATTCCAATTTTTCCAGAAGTTAAAAACAGATTTGACCATTTTTAATTTTTCCAGAAATCCCTCGCTTTTTGAAAAAACTTTTTAATACTTGGATTTGACTTATCGTTTTCAATCTCTCTAAATTGTTCCAATAATTCTTTTTGTTTTTTATTTAAGTATACAGGTACCTCTGTTTTTACTTGAACATATAAATCACCAAAATCACCTCTTCTCATAAATGGCATTCCTTTGCCTTTCAATCTAAACTGTTTACCATTTTGAGTTCCATCAGGAATTTTGATTTTGGCTTTACCACCATCAATAGTTGGAATTTCAATAGTAGTTCCTAAAGCAGCATCAGCTAGAGATAATGGGAATTCAAAAAATAAATTTTCATCTGATCTTTTAAATAACTCGTGAGAATGAACATTAATAAATAAATATAGATCACCTGTTGCTCCACCTCTGCTACCAGTTTCACCTTTTCCTGCTAGTCTAATTCTTGTTCCATCATCTACACCCTTAGGGATTGTTACAGATATTTTCTTAGAGGCCTGTTTTTTACCTTGACCATTACAATCATTGCATGGATTGGTAATTTCTTCACCATTTCCATTACATTGAGGACATGTTTGTTGAACAGTAAAGAAGCCTTGGTTAGATCTTATTCTACCATTACCTCCACAATACGAACATCTGTCAGGAGAATGACCTGGTTTAGAACCATTTCCTTTACATGTTCCACATTTTTCTGTTGTTGAAAATTTTATGTCTTGTTTTTTTCCGCTGTAAGCTTCTTCAAGAGAAATCGATAAATCGTATCTTAAGTCTGATCCTCTATTATTAGATCTTTGGCTTCTCGACCTTCCACCGCCTCCAAAATCTCCAAAGAAATCCTCAAAAATGTCTGAAAAATCTGCCCCACTAAAACCACCAAAACCTCCACCGGGTCTTCCACCACCATTTTCAAATGCAGCATGTCCAAAGTTATCGTAATTTTGCTTTTTATCTTTATCTGAAAGAATTCCATAAGCCTCGCTAGCTTCTTTGAACTTTTCCTCAGCTTTCGAATCTCCTGGATTTTTATCTGGATGATATTTAACAGCTAATTTTCTATATGCAGATTTTAATTCGTCAGGATTTGCGCTTTTGTTAACGCCTAGGACATCGTAATAGTCTCTTTTAGCCATCAAATTACCCCAGACAATTAAATGTCAGTTTAAGCGCTTTTTTCTTTATTCTCGTCTTTTACTTCTTCGAAATCAGCATCAACAACATTTTCGTCTTTTTTACCTGCATCATCTCCACCATCATCTTTTCCAGCTTCGGGTTTTGCACTTTGTTGTGATTTATAGATTGCTTCTCCAAGTTTCATTGATGCTTGAACTAAAGCTTCAGTTTTTTTCTTGATATCTTCAATATCTTCACCTTTTAGTGCCTCTTTTAAAGTTGATGAAGAATCTTCAATTGCTTTTTTCTCTGCATCAGAAACTTTTGTTCCATGCTCTTTTAAGTTCTTTTCAGTAGAGTGAATTAAAGTGTCAGCCTGATTTCTAACATCAACCGATTCTCTTTTTTTCTTGTCAGCTTCTTTATTAGCTTCGGCATCTTTAACCATTTTATCAATCTCTTCATCGCTTAGTCCACCAGAGGCCTGGATTTGGATTTTTTGTTCTTTGCCTGTGCCTTTATCTTTAGCAGAAACATTTACTATACCATTTGCATCAATATCAAAAGTTACTTCGATTTGAGGAACACCTCTAGGAGCGGGCGCAATACCCACTAACTCAAAATTTCCTAAAGCTTTATTGTCAGAGGCCATTTCTCTCTCACCCTGAAGAACTCTAATAGATACAGCTGGCTGATTATCTTCCGCTGTTGAAAATACCTGGCTTTTTTTTGTTGGTATTGTTGTGTTTTTATCAATTAGCTTAGTTGAAACTCCTCCAAGTGTTTCGATCCCAAGTGACAATGGAGTTACATCTAATAAAAGTACATCTTTAACATCACCTTGTAATACACCAGCTTGAATTGCAGCTCCCATCGCCACTACTTCATCTGGGTTAACACTTTTGTTTGGATCTTTTCCAAAAAAGTTTTTTACTGCTTCAATTACTTTTGGCATTCTAGTCATGCCGCCTACCATTACCACTTCCTGAATTTCACTAGCAGTAATTCCTGCATCTTTTAAAGCAGTTTTACATGGAGGCATTGTTTTAGCAATTAAGTCTTCAACTAAAGCTTCAAGTTTCGCTCTAGTCATTTTTAAATTAATATGTTTTGGACCTGTTTTATCAGCAGTAATAAAAGGTAAATTTATATCTGTTTGTTCGGCAGAAGATAATTCTATTTTTGCTTTTTCTGCAGCTTCTTTTAATCTTTGTAACGCAAGCTTGTCAGATCTAAGGTCTATACCATTATCTTTTTTAAACTCCGAAATTAAATAATCAACGATTGTATTGTCAAAATCTTCTCCACCTAAAAATGTATCACCGTTAGTAGATTTAACTTCAAAAACACCATCACCTAATTCTAAGATAGAAACATCAAATGTTCCTCCTCCTAAATCATAAACTGCAATTTTTTTATTCTGTTTTTTATCCAAACCATAAGCTAGTGACGCTGCTGTTGGTTCATTTATAATTCTTAAAACTTCTAAACCCGCAATCTTTCCCGCATCTTTTGTTGCTTGTCTTTGTGCGTCATTAAAATATGCTGGTACTGTAATAACAGCTTTAGTTACAGCTTGACCTAAATATTTTTCTGCAGTTTCTTTCATTTTTTGTAAAATGAATGCAGAAATTTGCGAAGGTGAATATTTTTCACCTTTTGCTTCAATCCAAGCATCACCTTTTTCAGAATTAACTATTTTAAAAGGTGCAGCTTCTACATCTTTTTTTACAGTAGGGTCATCAAAATTTCTTCCGATCAATCTTTTAACTGCAAAAATAGTGTTTTCTGGATTAGTAACAGCTTGTCTTTTCGCTGGCTGACCAATTAATTTTTCATTTTCGTCTGTAAATGCAACAACTGATGGAGTTGTTCTAGCTCCTTCAGCGTTCTCTAAAACTTTGGCTTGTGTTCCTTCCATTATGGCAACACATGAATTTGTTGTTCCTAAGTCTATTCCAATAATTTTACTCATAATATTAACGTCTCTCCTTCGTCATATAGGGTTTAAATGTGAAACTACAAGTTGATATCATAATTATTTATTTTCTTGATTTTCCTGATTTTCGTCAGTTTTTTCCTCTTTTTTCGTAACTTTTTTTGACACTCCAACCAATGACGGTCTAAGTAGCCTATCCTTTATAGTAAACCCCTTCTGGATTTCTTGAATTATTGTTCCTGGTTCTTTTGTATCGTCTTCTATTTCCATCATTGCCTGATGAAAGTTTGGATCTAATTTTTTGTTAAGACTTTCGATAGGTTTAATATTATTTTTTTCAAAAATTGAAATTAAATCTTTTTTTATAATATCTAAATGTTCTATTGTTTTATTTAAAGCTTCAGTTTCTTTTAGTTTGTCATCACTTTCCAAAACATGTTTAGAACGTTCTAAGTTATCAATTAAATTTAGTGCTTCTTTAGCAAAACTATAACCACCATATTCAAAAGCATCTTCTTTTTCTTTTTCAAACCTTCTTCTTTGGTTTTCCATTTCAGCAAAAGTTCTTACTACTTTATCCTCTAGCTCAGCAATTCTTTCTTTAGGAGTAGGTTCTTTTATTTCCTCTTTAACTTCTTGTTTCGTTTCCTGGTTATTTGTGGAATCTAAATTTTCTTTACTTTCAGTATTTTCTTTTTCTAATTCCTGATTCTGATCTATAGGTGTGTTATTTTGGTTTTCCTCTTTTTCCATAGTCTCTTATATGGTATGGATTTTGATAATTTCTAGATGTCTAAAAAAAAAATTACTAAATTACTCATAGGGACTAACAACAAGGGTAAATTACGAGAAATTAAGAGTTTGTTGCCTAAAAATATTAAAATTTACTCTACATCTAAATTTAAACTTAATAGTCCAATAGAAAATGGGACAACTTTTAGAGAAAATTCTCTAATTAAATCTAAATATTTCTCAAACAAGACAGGCTTTACTTGTCTAGCTGATGATTCGGGGTTAGAGATAGATTTTTTAGATAAAAAACCAGGTATCTTTTCTGCAAGATGGGGTGGAAAACATGGAGATTTTACTAAAGCTATTAGAAAAGTGTATGTAGAGTTAAACAAAAAAGACAAAAATTGGAAAAGTAAAAAAATTAAAGCTAGATTCATATGTGCTTTGTCTATTTCTTACCTAAATAAAAAAATTGCATGTGTGGTTGGAAAAGTTGAAGGATATTTATCAAGCGAACCAAAAGGAAATAATGGATTTGGTTATGATCCTATTTTTATTCCTTATAAAAAAATAAAAACATTTGGAGAAATGAAGCCGTCTCAAAAATATAAAATAGACCATCGTTATCAAGCCTTTAAAAAACTTAGAAAATTTCTATAAGTTTTTGATTTTCAATTTTATAAAAATTTAATCTGTGATTAATTTTGTTATTTTTAATATCAAAAATTCCAATTTTTCCTTTAAATGAATTTTTTTTTTTAAATATTTTATTTAAATTAGAGAGGTCTGATTTTAAGGAAAGATAATAAATTAATCCAACCAAATCATAACTTAATAATGAAAGATGTGTAGGATTTTCGCCAAAGGCATTGAAGAACTTTATTTTATAATTATCAAAATTTTCTTTGTTAATAGATGGATAATATATAGGTTGAATGTCTGTTTCTAATAACAAGCTTTCATCAAACCATTGATTAAGAGTTATGAAATATTTATTTTTTGGAGAAACATCCGTGTAGAGAAGAGAAGTTGTAACACTTTTAAGACTTTCATCAAAATCAGAGATTACAATAGCATCAAAGTTTATATTTCCAAGTGTATACATTTTTTCCAGCTTTTTTATTTTTCTGTCTTTATTTAGATCTTTAGAATTTTTAATTCTTTTTATTTCATTTTTTAAATTTTGTTTCCTAATTTTATATTTTGTTATTTCTTCAATTTGTTGAGTAAGTTTTGTTGGTTCTGTATTGTAATCATAATCTTTAAATACTTTAATTTTTGAATTTTTAATTCCTTTTTTAACTTCAAATTCATAATTTTGTATTGGGGTTAAAAAAATAGTTTTATCAATTTTATTTTTTTCTAAAAATTTTCTTATAGTATTAAATTGTGATGAAGAATTTATTCCTGCAGAAATTACATTTTTTGGTAAATCTAAAGTTTTGTTTGTCAAAGACAGAAAAGTTAAATCTTCTAATTCGTCTAAATAAGTTAAACTCTCATGGAAGATAGGACCAATTATAATTTTTATTCCCATTTGTTTTAATTCATATGCAGATCTGAGAGTTTGATTGGGCCTTGTGGCCGTGTCCTTTGGAAAAATCTCAATTAAGTTATTATCAATATCTTTGACTGCCAGGCTCACAGCCTTAATAATTGATTTTCCAATATCTTTATTCACACCAGTTAAGGGTACCAATAAACCAATTTGAAGTTTTTCTTTAGCGATTGCAAAATTAGTGATTTGCAACGACCAAAAAATAAAAGATAAATAAATTATTGTAATAATTTTTATCATTTTAATGTTATTATAAAATTTTAAAGCTAAATTATGATAATAAATCCAAATTCTAATACAAATGAACATAAAAATGGACTTTATTTGGTAGCAACGCCTATTGGCAATTTAAAAGATATTTCTTTTCGATCTATAGAGGTTTTAAAAAATTCTTCTTATATCTTGTGTGAAGATACACGTACTTCCAAAATTTTATTACATAAATATAAAATTAAATCAAAATTAATTTCGAATCATAAATTTAATGAAAAAAAGAATACTTTTAAAATAATTGAACTTTTAAAATCAGGAAAATTAATATCATTAATATCTGATGCAGGAACACCAAGCATTTCTGACCCAGGTTCAATATTGGTAAATGAATGTATAAAAAATGATATTAATATTTACTCAATTCCAGGACCATCTGCTGTAATAACTTCTGTGTCTATAAGTGGATTTTCTGATAAATTTTTTTTTTATGGATTTTTGCCAGAAAGAAAAAGTCAAATTTCAAATGAACTTAAAAAACTTTCTAAATTTGATCACACTTTAGTTTTTTTTGTATCATCTAAAAAAATAAATAAAATTATTCCAGAATTGAAAGAAAACTTTACAGGAAGAAAAATAATATTTTGTAGGGAAATTTCTAAGCTCTATGAAGAATATATAAGAAAAGATATTGATAAGTTAGAACCATTTATTAATGAATTAAAAGGAGAATTAACAGTTGTTATTTCACAAAAAGAAGAAAAAAATACTTCGCAAGATTTGAGTGAATCGGATATTAATATAATAAAAGGATTAATTAATAAATTGAGTATTAGAGAAATTACAAATTTAATTAGTAAAAATAGAAGTATTCAAAAAAAAGAAGTATATAATTTTTGTTTAAAATTAAAAAATGCAAATTAAATCATTAATTATAATTTTTTTAGCAATTATTTTATCAGGTTGTGCAACTGGAGTAGGTTCTTCAGGTTTATTTGGAACAGGGGTATCTGTTGCCATGGACCCAAGGACTGTTGGGACTCAAATTGATGATTCGATTATGCAAAAAACTATTTCAACTAAAATACTTTCTAAAGACAAAAAATATTTTTTAGCTGTTAAAACAAAAGTTTTAGATGGAAGAATTTTTATTACTGGAAAAGTAGATACTCCTGAGGAAAAATTAAAGATTACTAAAATTGCCTGGGAAACAAAGGGTGCTAGATCTGTAAGAAATGACATTAAAATAAAACAAGAATTTAATTTTAAACAATCTGCAAAAGATTTACTTATAACCTCTCAATTAAGAACTGCTTTAATAGTGAATAAAAATATTAAGGCAACAAATTATCAAATTGATACTTACAAAAAAAAAATTTATGTTTATGGCATAGCTTTAACAGCTGAAGAGAAAGAAATGGTAATAAGCGAAGCCAAAGAAATTCTAGATGTTGAAGACGTGATCGCAAGTATTTTGCTTCTTGAAGATTTAAGAATACAAAGAGATTAATCAGCTTTATATTCAATTACTTCAGAGGAATATGCTGCTATAGAGGCCAAATTAATTATTTCAGAGGTTGAAGATCTTAGAGGTGCTATTTCAATTGGAAGCCCAAGCCCAATCAATAATGGACCTATAACTTTTGTATCTCCAATTGTTTTCATTAATTTATAAGATATAGCAGCACTGTGTTGGCCAGGCATTATTAATATGTTTGCTTTACCAACAATTTTTGAAAAAGGATAAAGTTCCTCATATTCAGAATTTAATGCAACATCAGGCTGCATGTCTCCATCGAAAACAAAATCAACTTTTTTTTCTCTTAAAATATCAACCGCGGCTCGAATATGTTTAGTACGACTAGTTAAAGGTTGTCCGAACGTAGAATGTGAAACAAAGGCAACTTTCGGATCAAATCCAAAGAGTCTAACTACTCTTGCGGAAGAAATAGCTATTTCTGCCATTTCTTCAGAAGTAGGGTATTCATGTACACTTGTGTCAGCAATAAAAATTGTTTTTCCTTTATGGACAATCATGTTTAGTCCAAACATTATTTCTCCTTTACGCACATCTACAACTTGTTTGATTTTTTCAAGAGATGCTCCAAATCTTCTAGTATTTCCTGTAACTGCTCCATCTGCATCTCCACATGCAACCATACTGGTTGCCCACACTACTCTGTCATTTCTAACCATCCGGTCACAATCACGCTCCAATAAACCCTGTTCTCTTTGTAGTTTTTTAAAAAGATGATTAACATATTTTTTTCGTTTTGTTTCATCTGTTGAATTTATTATTTCTATGTCAAAACTTTCGTCATATCCAATATTTTTTATCTGCTCTTTAATTTTACTTTTTTTACCCACTAGTATTGGAATACCAAGTTTAGAGTTTTTAAATGCTATTGCAGCCTTTAAAGTATTTTCATCTTCGCCGTCGGCAAAAACAATTTTTTTTTGATTTTTTTTAATAAATGAATTGATACCCTGCATTATCGTTACTGTTGGATCTAATCTTTGTTTTAGTTCTTCTTTGTAGTTTTCAAAATTATCAACTTTTTTTCTTGCAACTCCAGTTTCCATTGCAGCTTTTGCAACAGCAGCTGGTATTACACTTATAAGTCTAGGGTCAAATGTAGAGGGGATTATATAATCTTTTCCATAATGAGGTCTTTCACCTCCCATAGCCGCAACAACTTCATCAGGAACATCTTCTCTTGCAAGCTTAGCTATTGCATTAGCTGCAGCAACTTTCATTTCTTCGTTTATTGTTTTGGATCTAACATCTAAAGCCCCCCTAAAGATATAAGGAAATCCAATTAAATTATTTACTTGGTTTGGGTAATCTGATCTACCGGTTGCAATAATTGCATCATCTCTAACCTCATTAATTTCTTCTGGTGTGATTTCTGGATCAGGGTTTGCGCAAGCAAATATAATTGGATTTTTCGCCATTGATTTAACCATCTCTTTTTTTAGAATGCCTTTTGTTGATAATCCTAAAAAAACATCCGCACCTTTGACAGCATCTTTTAGGGTTCTATGTTTAGTTTTAACTGCATATCTAGATTTCCACTGATCAATTCCCTCAGTTCTGCCTTCGTGAATCACTCCCTTTCGGTCTAACATTATTATATTTTCAGATTTTACACCTGAGTTTTTAAATAATTCAGTACAAGCTTGTGCTGATGCTCCAGCACCATTAACTACAACTTTAATTTTCTTTATTGATTTACCACAAATATCCAACGCATTTATTAATGCTGCAGTTGTTATAATTGCTGTTCCATGTTGATCGTCATGGAAAACTGGAATATCTAAAATTTCTTTTAATTTTTTTTCTATTATAAAACAATCTGGGGCCGCTATGTCTTCTAAATTTATTCCTCCAAAGCTAGATGCAAAATTTTTTATTGAATTAATTATTTCATTGGAGTCTTTACAATCGATTTCTAGATCAATGGAATCGATGTCTGCAAATCTTTTAAATAATACAGCCTTTCCTTCCATCACGGGCTTAGATGCAAGAGCACCTAAATTACCCATACCTAATATTGCTGAACCATTACTTATTACAGCAACTAGATTTCCTTTACTTGTATAATCATAAGCTGCTTCTGGGTTTTCGCTTATCTTTTTAACTGGAGCAGCAACTCCTGGAGAGTATGCTAAAGCGAGATCCCGTTTGGTTGTCATATTTTTAGAAGAATTAATCTCAATCTTGCCAGGTTTTTTGTATTTATGAAAATCTAAAGCTTCTTTATCAGTGTAATGATCTATTTTTGTTTTTTTCATTTTTGTTCAACTTCTAAAATTCAATTCCATTTATACACTTTCAAAAAAATTTTTATTAATTGTAATATTTGATCTATATATTCTTATAATAAGTGTACAATTAGGGTAAAATTAAGACTAATATGATTTATGAACTTACTTAAGTCAACAGGTACATTTGGTTTCTATACTATAATAAGTAGGTTGCTTGGTTATTTAAGAGATATTTTAATAGCAATTTTTCTTGGAACAGGAATGTTAGCTGATGCTTTCTTTGTAGCTTTTAGAATCCCAAATACTTTTAGACGATTATTTGCTGAAGGTGCTTTTAATGCAGCATTCGTTCCAAGTTATTCATCAGAAATAATTAAGGGTAAAAGAAATTCAAACAAATTTACAAATGATATTTTTAATTTTCTTTTTTTAGGATTGTTATTGTTAACAATAATTATTGAAATTTTCATGCCTGCATTTGTTTCAATTATTGCTCCAGGATTTGTTGGTGATTTAGAAAAAATGGAGGTAGCAATAAATTTAACAAGGATTACTTTTCCTTTTTTATTTTTTATTTCTTTAGCATCTTTTTTTTCTGCAATTCTAAATTCACATAATAAGTTTGCAGCTGCAGCAGCAGCCCCAATAATTCTGAATATTGTTTTAATTTTAGTATTAATTTTTTCCAAATCCTTGGGTGATAAGTTAGTTTATTATTTATCTTATGGTGTTTCTTTAGCTGGTTTTTTACAATTAATATTTTTATACAAATATGTATCAAAATATTATTCACTAAAATTTACTTTTAAATTAAATGCAAATAACAAAGTTAAGTTTTTTTTTAAAAAACTTTTACCGAGTATTTTTTCCTCTGGCGTTACTCAAATAAATATTTTAGTTGGAACAATAATTGCATCATTTCAAGCAAGTGCAGTATCTTATTTGTATTATGCAGATAGAATTTATCAAATAAACCTGGCTATAGCTGGTATTGCGATCGGTGTTGTTATACTTCCACAATTATCAAAACACATACAATCTAGAAAAAAAAATAAAATTTTGTTCATACAAAATAAAGCTCTCGAATTAAGTTTATTTTTAAGTCTTCCAGCAACTATCGCTTTAATTATTGGATCTGAACAAATTATTTCGGCTTTATTTGGTTATGGGTCTTTTAATGAAAATTCAGTTAACAATTCAAGTCTAGCTTTATATTATTTTGCATTAGGTTTGCCTGCTTTTGCTTTGATAAAAGTTTTTTCAAGTTTTTTCTTTGCAAATCATGATACTAAAACTCCATTTTACATTTCTTTAATTTCAGTATTGCTTAATATTTGCATTAGTGTTTATTATTTCAGTGAAATTGGTTTTATAATAATTCCAATAGCTACATCTATTTCATCTTGGTTTAATTCAATATTATTATTTTTATTTTTAAAAAATCGACAATTATTTTATTTCAATCAAATATTTTTTATTAAATTTATCAAAATAATTTTTGCATCAATTCTGATGGGTTTATTTTTTAACTTTTTATTAAATTTTTTTCAAAATCAATTAGCATTTAATCAATCAATTAAATCTTTATATTTAGTTTTATCTGTTATATTAGGATTATTTTTCTATTTAATTGTATGTTATTTCATCAAAGCTTTTCAAATGAATGATATTAAATTAAAGTATTAATTTTATGGGTAAAAAAATATTCTCTGGTGTTCAGCCTACAGGTAATCTTCATCTAGGAAATTATTTAGGGGCTATAAAAAATTTTGTCGATTTAAATAATGATAATGATAACGAATGCATTTTTTGTGTAGTTGATTTACATGCCATTACAGTTAAGCAAGATCCTAAAGAATTAAAAAATAATATTAGAGAAACTGTTGCAACTTTCATAGCGAGTGGAATTGATCCAAAAAAAAGTATAATCTTTAATCAATCCAGAGTGGCCGCTCATGCAGAAGGAGCATGGATATTAAGTTGTATAGCTCGTATGGGTTGGCTTAATAGAATGACACAATTTAAAGAGAAAGCTGGCAAAGACAAAGAGAAAGCTAGCATTGGGTTATATTCTTATCCAGTTTTAATGGCGGCTGATATTCTTTTATATGACGCCACTCATGTTCCTGTAGGAGATGATCAAAAGCAGCACTTGGAGTTATGTAGAGACATAGCTCAAAAATTTAATAATGATTTTGAAGTAGAAAATTTTCTCCAAGTTCCTGAACCGTTAATACAAAAAGAGTTTTCAAGAATAATGAGTTTAAAAGATGGTTCAAAAAAAATGAGTAAGTCAGAATTGTCAGATTTAAGTAGAATAAATTTAACGGATGATAAAGATCAAATAATAAATAAAATCAAAAAAGCAAAAACTGATCCTTTATCTATGCCACAAGATATAAAGGAACTTGATGAAAGATTAGAAGCAAAGAATCTTTTGGGAATTTATTCAAGCTTGACCAATTCTACATTGCAAAATTCAGTAAAAAATTTTGCAGGTAAAAACTTTTCAGAATTTAAAGAAAAGTTAGCAGAAGAGCTCGTAAACAAAATTGTACCTATTTCTAATGAAATAAAAAAACTTTTAGGAGATAAAAGTTATCTAGATGAAATTCTTCTAGATGGAGTTGAAAAAGCCAATTTAATTGCATCTAAAAAGATCAAAAGAGTTAAAGAAATAATGGGTTTTTAAAAAAAATTTATTATCAAGTTTTAATTTTTAAAATATTAACTATATATAATTTATGTTCGTTCAAACAGAAGTAACACCAAATCCTAACTCTTTAAAATTTCTTCCAGGGAAGAAAGTTTCAAACAGTGGTCCGTATGAAATTACAAATAAAGAAGATATTCAAAATGAATTAGTGAGAAATATATTGTCAATAAATGGTGTTGAGAGTATTTTTTTAGGGCCAGATTTTATTTCTGTCAATAAAAAAGACCATATTAAGTGGGATGAAATAAAACATATCGTAATTTCTTTAATAAATGATTTTTATTCTGATGGTAAAGAATTTGTAATTGATGAAAATGCAAAAGAAGATTACTCGAATTTAAACGAGATAGAGAAAAAAATAGTCAAAATTCTTGAACAAAAAATAAGACCTGCAGTTGCAAGAGATGGTGGAGATATTAAATTTAAAGAATTTAAAAATGGAGTTGTAAAAGTACAATTACAAGGTAGTTGTTCAGGATGTCCTAGTTCAACTATGACCTTGAAACAAGGAGTTCAAAATCTTTTATGTCATTATCTTCCAGAAGTAAAAGAGGTTGAAGCAGTACAATAACTTTATGAAAAAAAACTATTATAAATTTGAGTTCAGCAATAATAAAAACATAAATTCGATTTATAGATTTTTATTAAGTGGATTCGCATTAATCTCTTTTTTTTATGTGATGCCAATATTTATTAATTTTTCTGAAAAGAATTTCAACAATAAAGAATTTACAAATAATTCAAAAAACCTTTTACAAAAAAAACTAAATAAAGATAATTTGTTAGATGAAGATATTTCTGTTGAGTCTGATGAGATGGATTTACTTTATGATATTTTAGAAGAAAATAATTCAGAAATTAACTTAGTTAGATATACGACATCAGAGATTAATGCTTTATTTAAAGATGTAAATTATGATCTGAAAGAAGTAAGAGAAAATAAATTAGTAAAACCTATTGATATTGGGCTTCTTCCTAAGAAAATTAAGAATATTGCAAATTCTAAACTTAGAAAGGAAATGTTTATCAAAATTGTACTACCATTAATAATAAAGGAAAACAGCAAGATTAGAATAGATAGAAAAAGGCTTTTCACAATTTTAAGTAAAAATATCAATACTGATATTGAAAAAAAATGGCTTGAAAAAAAATTTAAACAATATGGTGTTAGACAAAACGATATTTCAACTTTAAAAGTTAGAATGGACGAAGTTCCAGCTTCGCTTGCAATTGCTCAAGCTGCAAAGGAAACAGGCTGGGGTACTTCAAGATTTGCGACTAAAGGTAATGCATTATTTGGTCAATGGACATGGTCAGGAGAAGGGCTTAAACCTAAAAAAGCTGAAGAAGGACAAACTCATAAAGTAATGAAATTTAATAGTTTACAACTATCTGTTAGAGCATATTTAAGAAATCTTAACACTCATAAATCTTATAGAAATTTAAGAAAAGCTCGAAGTGAATTAAGAAAAGAAAACAAAAAACTTGATAGTTTAATTTTGTCAAAACATTTAGATAAATATGCAGAAACTGGAAGTCAATATATTGAAGTTTTACAGAAAATAATTACTCAAAACAATTTAAAAGATTTTGACGAAGCAAGATTATTACCTTCTAGTAAAGATTTAGAAAGTTTGATTTAATTTTCCTTTATAGGAAATTGAATACCGAACCATTTCCATTTTCCATTATCATTAAGAGAGCAATTTATTCTTCCTCTTCTCGGTTTGAATGGTTCTCTAAATTCAATTGTTAAAATATAATTTGACAAGGTTATTTTTGATTTTTCCCAAACATTACCTTCATTAGAATAGCAATTAATATTATTTAAATTTTTTTGTTCCTTGAAGAATTCAACTTTAAACTTAGGGGGATTTGTATTTTTGGATAATTGTTTTTCCTCAGGAAGTATTTTTTTATATTCTAATGGAAAATAATTTATAATTGATTGAAACCTTTTTAATTCACCATACTTTTCATTAATTGGAAATCTTGGTAGTTCAAATTTATGTTTGTTTAAATCAATGACTCCTGAGTGTTGACCAAATGCATATTTAAAATTTTTAGATATATAATCTTTCATAAATTTAGAATATTCACCAAATGGATATGAGAATAAGTTAGGTATGTATCCAAGTTCTTTTAAAAAAATTTTATTTGCTGTTTCAATATCTAAAATAAAATCTTCATTACTTAAATCGATTAGGTATTCATGACTATGTGAATGATGTCCTATAAATGCAAATTCTTCACCCTCAACTTCTTTAATTTGTTTCCAGGTCATATAACCTCTCTTTCCTACAGGTTCAGTTGAAACAAATAAAATAAATGGAATTTTATTTTCTTTAAGATATGGCCATGCCTCAGTATAAAAAGAATTAAAAGCATCATCTATAGTTATAAGAATTTCTTTTTTTGATTTTGGAATATTAAATTGTTCATCAAAATTTTTTGGGTTATGAAAATTAAAATTTGATTTTTTAATAATATCTATATGCTTCTTAAAAATATTCATTTGAATATTGGTTGAAGGATACCTGTCTTCATTAAAACGATGATACATAATAGAGAGAATTCCTTCATCATTAGAATAGTATTTGATATTATTCTCATCTGATTTAGAACTTATATTAGAAAATAAAATAATAATGATTAAACTTATAATAGATGTAACTGGTGATAAAATTTTTCTAATGATCATTACTAGTAATGATATTTATAATATTACTGAAGAGAATACTAAAATAAATTATGAAAAATTAACTTTAATTATTAATGATTTCTTAAAATCTCATAAATTAAAATTAAGAGATATTAATAAAATTTATTTAAATAGAGGTCCTGGAAGTTTCGCTGGAATTAGAAACTCACTATCCATAGTGAAGGCATTTAATCTAACAAACAAAATTGATTATTATTGTTATAGTATTGTAGATTTTAAAGGCGAAACAGATATAAAATATGAGAATATACCTGATTTATGTGACAAATTTAATATTAAAAAAAATTTGATTAACCCTATTTATTTAAGTTAAAATTATTTATGTCAGAAACTATTGAACAAAAATGCCTGTCTAAAGGTGTAAAATTAACAGATCAAAGAAAAGTAATTGCTGAAGTTATTTCTAAGTCTAAACAAGCCTATGGGGAGTCTGACCATCCTGATGTTGATGAATTATATAATAGAGTTTCAAAGATAGATCCAAAAATAAGTATAGCAACTGTTTATAGAACGGTAAAACTTTTTGAGGAGGCTGGAATATTAACTAAACATGATTTTAAAGGTGGTAAAGCTAGATATGAGTCGATGATAGAAAGTCATCATGATCATTTAATTGATGTTAAAACTGGAGAAATAATTGAGTTTGTAGATGAAGAAATTGAAAAACTTCAAAAAAAAGTTGCAGAAAAATATGGATATACTTTAGTTGACCATAAATTAGAATTATACGGGGTTAAAAAAAAATCCCAATAAAATGAATCAAAAAATATTTATCAAAACATTTGGTTGTCAAATGAATGAGTATGACTCAAATAGGATATATGATTCAGTGAAAAAAATTGGTTATGAAAAAACTAAAAATTATGAAGACGCTAATTGTTACTTGTTAAATACGTGCCATATAAGAGATAAGGCAAAAGAAAAAGTTTATCATGAAATTGGTAGAGTAAAAAAAATATTTAGAACTAAACAAAAACCATTGGTAATTATTGCTGGTTGTGTTGCGCAGGCAGAACATCAAGAAATGCTTAAAAGAGAACCTTATATAGATTTGGTAATAGGCCCTCAATCTTATCATAAAATTAATGATACAATTTTAAATTATTTTGAGAAAAAGAAAAAAATTGAAGAAACAGAATTTGATGCTATTTCTAAATTTCAATACTTAAGTAAAATTAAAAATAAAGCGAGAAAGGTTTCTTCATTTTTAACGATTCAAGAAGGTTGTGATAAATTTTGTCACTTCTGTGTAGTTCCCTATACGCGAGGTCCGGAATACTCTCGATTGTTTAATCAAATTATAGATGAAGCAAAATATTTAGCTGATAGTGGTGCAAAAGAAATCATCTTACTTGGTCAAAATGTAAACGCTTATGAAAACGAAGGTTACAAATTATCAAATTTAATATTAGAAATTGAAAAATTAACTGAAATAAAAAGAGTTAGATATACAACTTCACATCCAAAAGATATGTCTGAAGATTTAATTGACGTTTATAAAAATTCTAAGAAGTTAATGCCATTAGTGCATTTACCTGTTCAAAGTGGATCAAATAGGGTTTTAAAATTAATGAACAGAAAACACACTATTAGTGAATATTTAAAAATATTTGATAAATTAAAAAAGATTAA
The DNA here is from genome assembly GCA_902517615.1 of uncultured Pelagibacteraceae bacterium. GTDB lineage: Bacteria > Pseudomonadota > Alphaproteobacteria > Pelagibacterales > Pelagibacteraceae > Pelagibacter. Next base: position 54,196 of record CABYCY010000007.1, on the reverse strand, counting down.
TCCAAATATAGAGTTTTCAAGTGATTTCATAATAGCTTATCCTGGAGAAAAAGAGGAGGATTTTAAAGACACTTTTAATTTAATTAAAAGAGTTAATTTTATTAATTCTTATTCTTTTGTTTTTAGTCCAAGACCTGGAACAGTTGCAGAAAATCTAGACTTAATTGATAATAAAGTTTCTATGGAAAGACTAGAAAAAATTCAAAATATTTTGTTTGAAAATCAAATTCAAATGAACAAATCTTTAGAGAACAAAACAATTGATGTTTTAGTTGAAAATTTAACTGACGATAAAAGTAAAGCTTTTGGTAGATCTGAGTATATGACATCAGTAATTTTTGATGGTAAAGAGACTGATATTGGAAAAATTGTGCAAGTAAGAGTTAAAGATAGCAATAGAAATACTTTATTTGGTGAAATTATAACTAATTCAGATCAGAAGGTTGCGTAGAATTTGAGTGGAATAATAAAAAAAAATATCGACCATTCTTTAAAATTTGTATATTCAGATAATAATTCCCTAAGTGTAATATTTCATGATAATAATTTGTTAATGGGGGTTGTTGGAGAATTTAATAAAAATTTACAAGAATTAGAAAAAATTACAAATTGTAGTTTGTATTCAAGAGGAAATTCAATTTTAATTAAATCAACACCTCAGAATAATGAAAAAGTTAAAAATGCAATTCAATTTTTAGCTAACCAATTTATTAATAATGGAAGTATAGAGAATAAAGATATACGTTCATCAGTTGATAATTTTATGATTAATGAAAAAGTAAAAAATAATAATGTTACAGATATAATTAAAACTCCAAAAAAATCTATTATTCCTAGATCAGAAAAACAAAAAAGTTATGTGAGAGCTTTAAGAGAGAGTGATATTATAATTTCAGCAGGACCAGCTGGGACTGGTAAAACCTTTTTAGCAGTGGCAGTAGGTTTGACTATGCTGTTAGAAAAAAAGATTGAAAGAATAATTCTTTCTAGACCAGCAGTAGAAGCTGGTGAACGTTTGGGGTTTTTGCCTGGCGATATGAGGGAAAAAGTAGACCCTTATCTTAGACCTTTATATGACTCTTTGTATGATCTTTTTGACTTTGAAAAAATACAGAGAATGATTGAGATTGGAGATATTGAAATTGCACCATTAGCATTTATGAGGGGTCGAACTCTTAAAAATTCATTTGCAATTTTAGATGAGGCGCAAAATGCTACAGATACTCAGATTAAAATGTTTTTAACTCGTATTGGAGAAAATTCAAAAATAGTTGTTAATGGAGACCCAACTCAAATAGACTTGCCAAATAAAAGTATGTCAGGGTTAGTTCGATCAAAAGAGTTATTAGGACATTTAAAGGAAATATCCATAGTTGATTTTGATCATTCAGATGTAGTTAGACACCCACTTGTTTCAAAAATAGTTAAAGCATATTCAAATAATGATTAGTGTTAATGTCTTCTCTGATGAGAAGGCTTGGTCAAAAAGGCTTAAAAATAAAGATCTTTTTTTTAAAAAAGTGTGTAAAGCTTTTCCAAAAAAATATAAGTTTTCTAATAAAAAGGTATCTTTTACTTTATTACTTTCAAATAACAAAAATATTAAAAAATTGAATAAAGTTTTTAGAAATAAAAATAAATCTACTGATATTTTATCTTTTCCATTAGATAAAAAAATAAAGATTTCCAAAAATACTTATTTAGGAGATATTATTATTAGCTACAATTTTATAGATAAACCCAAATCTCAAGAATTAAAATTATTTAAAGAAAAAGTTATTAAAATATTTATTCATGGTTTTCTCCATCTTTTAGGTTTTGACCACATAAAAAATAAACATTATTCTAAAATGCTAAGAGAAGAAAACTTATTATATAAATCAGTAAAATCAAAAATAAATTAAATTGAAAAAAATTTTTTATATTGAATTAATTTTTTTAATTTTATTAGGAGCTCTTACTTCATTAAGTCTACCTCCTTTTAACTATGTTATATTAAATTTTTTAACTTTAAGTTTGTTTTATATATTTTTAATAAAAAAAAACGTATCTCATAAAAATAAAAAAATATTTTTTCTTTATGGTTGGTTATTTGGGTTTGGTTACTTTGTTAGTAATCTATATTGGATTTCAATTTCGTTAACTTTTGATGAAGACTTTAAGTTTTTAATTCCCTTTACAATAATTTTAGTACCAGCGTTTATAGCTTTGTTTTATGCTTTAATTGCGTATCTATTTATAATTTTAAAACCAAAAAAAAATTTAAGTTCATTTTTTCTTTTTTCTATAATATTTGGAATAATAGAGTTTATAAGGGGATCAATTTTCACAGGTTTTCCCTGGAATTTAATTGCTTATAGTTTTTCCAATCAACCTGAAATTCTAATTATCACATCAATTATTGGTACTTATAGCTTTAATCTTTTCTGTATTTCACTCTTTACAAGTCCATCAATATTTATTCTAAGAGATAATAAAAAAGATATTAGTGTTTGTATTGCATTTCTTATAACAACAATGTTTTTTTATGTTTTTGGTTCACAAAGTCTAGAAAAATTTAACAAAGAACAGGTAAATAAACCTGATTATAAAATAAGAATTATTAGTACAAATATAAGTATAGATAGATTCTATAACAATATCGATCCAGAATTAGCTATTAGAGAATTAATTGAAATTAGCTCTCCTCAAAAAAATGAAAAAACAATTTTTATTTGGCCAGAAGGTATAATTCCAGGTATTTCACAAGATCAACTTAAAGAATATAAATGGTTATTTGACAATAAATTTAATGAAAACCATTTGTTAGCAATTGGAATTAATAGTAAAGAAGCTGGAAAGCAGACAGTTAGATATTATAATTCATTCTCAATTTATGACCACAACCTTAATATAATAAATTCATATAAAAAAATTAACCTTGTTCCCTTTGGGGAATTTTTACCTTTTGAAAATATATTTAAAGACATTGGCTTAAAAACAATTACTAATAATTATCAATCTTATTCAAAGGGCGAAGAAAGAAATATAATTGACCTAAATTATCATAACTTTTCAGTGAAAATATTACCTCTTATTTGCTATGAAATAATTTATTCAGGTAAAATTTTTAATAAGAGTAGTTTTGATTTTATTGTGAATATTTCAGAAGACGGTTGGTTTGGTAAATCCATTGGTCCAGAACAACATTTTACTCATAGTATTTATAGGGCGATTGAGAATGGAAAATATGTTTTAAGGTCTGCGAATAATGGTACGACTGCAATTATTAGTCCATTAGGAGTTATCGAACAAAAAATAGATATAAATAAATCAGGTTATATCGATTTTACTGAGTCAAGAAAAATCAAAACTACTTTATTTGCACAATATGGAAATAAAATTTTTGGATTTATAATTTTATTGTATATTTTTTTAATATTTTCATTTAAGAAACTTAAAAATGAGTAATTTGAAAAATTATCTTTTTACTAGTGAATCTGTCTCCGAAGGTCACCCGGATAAAGTGTCTGATAGAATTTCAGATATGGTTGTTGATAATTTTATTGCTGGAGATCCATATTCAAGAGTTGCATGTGAAACTTTAACTACTACAAATAAAGTTGTTTTAGCTGGTGAAGTAAGGGGGCCTGAAATAAAAAAAGATGAGTTAATTGAAAAAGTAAGAAATTGTATAAAAGATATTGGTTATGACCAAGAAGGCTTTACTTGGAAAGAAGCTACAAAAATTGAAAGCCATTTACATTCTCAATCAGCGGACATTGCTATGGGTGTGGACTCATCAGGTAACAAAGATGAAGGAGCTGGAGACCAAGGTATAATGTTTGGTTATGCATGTAATGAGACAGAAGTATTGATGCCAGCACCAATTCATTATTCACATAAAATTTTAAGATTAATGGCCGAAGATAGAAAGTCAGGAAAATTAAAAAATATTGAACCAGACTCAAAAAGCCAAGTAACATTTGAGTATGTTGATGGAAAACCTTCAAAGGTTAAATCTGTAGTTATATCTTCGCAACATTCAGCTGATGTTAATCAAGCTCAAGTTAGAGATTTATTGAGACCCTATATGATAAAATCTATTCCTGAGAATTTTCTTGAGGGTTTTAATGAAGATGAATTTTATGTAAATCCAACAGGTAATTTTGTAATTGGTGGACCTGATGGAGATTGTGGTTTGACAGGTAGAAAAATTATAGTTGATACCTATGGAGGAGCGGCACCTCATGGTGGTGGTGCTTTTTCAGGAAAAGATCCAACTAAAGTTGATAGATCAGCAGCTTACGCAGCAAGGTACATTGCTAAAAATGTTGTAGGTTCAAAAATTTCAGAAAAGTGTTTAATTCAGTTAGCTTATGCAATTGGAGTGTCAAAACCTCTATCTATTTATATAGATTTATTTGATAACGATTTAGATAAAAACAAGTTTGTCGTAGAAAAGATAAAGGAAAATTTTGATTTAAGCCCTAGAGGCATTAGGGAAATGTTGAATTTAAACAAACCTATATATGAAAAAACAGCAGCTTATGGTCACTTTGGCAGAATGCCTGAGGAAAACGGCTCATTTTCTTGGGAAAAAACTGATAAAATTAATGTTTTTTCTGAATAGTTTCTGTTGAATTAAAAAAAAACTTTACTATATTGCCCTTACATTATTGAACTTTACAAAATGGGCTTTAGCCCATTTTTTTTTGGAACAAACAAAATTATGTTAAATAAAAGAGCAGATAAACTTGAATTATTAAGAATAGCTGAGGCTGTTGCTTTAGAAAAATCTATTGATAAAGAACTTATTATAAGTTCTATGGAAACTGGTATCGCAAAAGCTGCTAAATCAAAATTCGGTCAGGAAAATGAAATTAAAGTATTAATTAATAGAGACAATGGAGATATTGAGCTATTTAGAAAACTAATTATTTCTGAAAATCCTGAAAATGCAAATACAGAAATAAAATTGGAAGATGCAATTACTTTAAATGAAATAAACAAAGATAAGTCCTTAGGGGATGAGGTTCTTCAGCCTTTACCATCTTTTGATTTTGGAAGAATAGCTGCTCAAACTGCAAAACAAGTTATTAGTTTCAATGTAAGAGAGGCAGAAAGAGAAAGACAATATAATGATTTTATTGATAAAAAAGAATCAATTTTAAGTGGTATTGTTAAAAGATTGGAATTTGGAAGTGTAATTGTTGATCTAGGCAGAACAGAAGCAATTGTTCAAAAAAATGAATTAATTCCAAGAGAAAATATAAAAGCTGGAGATCGAATAAAAGCATATTGCTATGATGTAAGACGAGAGCCAAGAGGTCAGCAAATTTTTCTATCAAGAGCTCATCCAAAATTTATGGAAAAGCTTTTTGTGCAAGAAGTTCCAGAAATTTATGATGGATTAATTGAAATTATATCCTCTTCAAGGGACCCTGGCAGTAGAGCAAAAATTTGTGTGAAGGCCGTTGATACTTCATTGGATCCTGTAGGAGCATGTGTGGGAATGAGAGGATCAAGAGTTCAAGCCGTTGTAAATGAACTTCAGGGTGAAAAAATTGATATTGTTAATTGGTCTGAGGATCCTGCAATTTTAGTTTCAAATGCATTATCACCAGCAGAAGTTCAAAGAGTAAATGTTGATACTGAAAGAAAAAAACTTGATGTAATTCTTACTGAAGAAAATTTAAGTAAAGCAATTGGTAGAAGAGGTCAAAATGTTAGACTTGCAACAAAATTATTAAACTATGAAATTAATATAATGACTGATGCAGAAGACTCTGAGCGTAGACAGCTAGAATTTAAAGAAAAAACAGAAAACTTTGTAAAAAATTTAGAATTAGACGAAACATTAGGTCAATTACTCGTAGCAGAAGGCTTTTCAACTATTGATGATATTAAAGATAGCACAGCTGAAAATTTAATGAAAATTGAAGGTATAGAGGAAGATACAGCCAAAGCATTGATAGAGCGAGCTAAAGAGTTTCATGAAAAAGATCAAGAGGATATTTCTCTAAGAATAAAAGAATTAGGCCTTGAAGATGCATTGATTAATTTGAAGGGTTTAACGCCAGGTATGTTGGTTACACTAGGAGAGCAAAAAATTCTGAATTTAGAAGATTTCGCAGATCTAGCATCCGATGAATTAACAGGTGGTTATGATGTAATTAAAGGTGAGAGGATTAAAATCCAAGGTTATCTTGAAGATTTTGCTTTATCAAAAGAAGAAGCAGATGAGCTAATTATGTCTGCGAGAAATATTGTTTATAAAGATTGAGTGATGACGTATGGAGAAAAAAACAAAATTAACAATTTCAGGTTCAACCAAAAAATCAATCAAGAATATAGAGATTGCTAAAACTCAAAGAAAAAATTCTGTAGTAATTGAAAAACAAACTGGAAAATTTTCTAGTAGAGGTGGCTCATTTAGATCCACAACAAATAAATCAAGATTTACTTCGGCATTTAATAAAGGAGCTAACTTAAAACCCTCTTTTAATCCTAAACCGCCCACTATAACAAACGATTTTGAGAAAAGAAAATTAGCAGAACAGAGAGCTACCAAAAGACTTAAAGGAGATAGTGAAAGTAAAGATAAAAAAACCTTAAAAACAGGAACCAAGAAAAGAGAATTAAAATTAACTGTATCAAGAGCATTGAGTGATGAAATTGATGCAAAACAAAGAAGTTTAGCATCAGTAAAAAGAGCAAGACAAAAAGAAATTAAAAATTCTACAAAAGATGATTCTCAAGAAAATTTAAAACCAGTCAAAAGAGACATTAATATTCCTGAAGCAATTACAGTAAGAGAGCTTGCAAATAAAATGGCAGAACAATCAAGCAATGTAATTAAATATTTATTTGGTATGGGAGTCACCGTTACAATCAATCAGACACTAGCCGCTGACACAGCAGAATATTTAGTTAAAGAATTTGGCCATAATCCAATTAGAGAAGAAAAAGCAGAAGAAATAATAAAAAAAATAAAAGCTTCAAGAGCTGAAAATTTAAAAAATAGACCTCCAATAGTTACTGTTATGGGACACGTAGATCATGGAAAAACATCAGTGTTAGATGTTCTTAGAAGTGCCAATGTAGTATCAGGTGAATTTGGTGGGATTACTCAACATATTGGTGCTTATCAAATTGACAGTCAGGGAAATAAATTAACATTTATTGATACTCCTGGTCATGCTGCGTTTACTGAGATGAGAGCAAGAGGATCAAAATTAACTGATATTGTAGTATTAGTGGTTGCTGCAGATGATGGAGTTAAACCTCAAACTGTAGAATCTATCAAACATGCAAAAGCTGCAAATGTTCCGATAGTTGTAGCAATAAATAAATGTGATTTACCAGAAGCTGACCCGCAAAAAATTAAAAATCAACTATTAGAACATGAATTAATAGCTGAGGATTTATCTGGAGATACCCTAATGGTAGAAATTTCTACTAAAACAAAAAAAAATTTAGATAAATTAGTTGAGTCAATTATTCTTCAAGCAGAAATTCTTGATCTTAAAACAGATTACGAGTCTAAAGCAACAGGGATAGTATTAGAGTCAAAGATTGATGTAGGTAGAGGACCAGTTGCAAATATTATTATTACAGCAGGAACGCTTAAGAAAGGAGATTTTTTTGTAAGTGGTTTAAGATGGGGAAAAATAAGAGCAATTATAAATGATAAAGGCCAAAATATTAATGAAGCTACTCCATCCACACCTGTAGAAATTTTAGGTATTAATGGTGCCTCAAAAGCAGGAGATGATTTTTTGGTTCTAGATACAGAAAAAGAGGCAAAGACTTTGAGTGAAAACAGAGCCCAAGAGAGCAAATATGGAAAAAACCCTTTGACATTTGCCACTCAAGACTCAGCGTTTTCAGATAAATCTACAGAAGAGTTAAATTTAATTATTAAATCTGATGTACATGGATCATCTGAAGCAATTAAAAATGCTATTAGTCAAATTAAACACGATGAAGTAAAACCTAAAATAATTTTAGCAGACATAGGAATGGTAACAGAAACTGATGTCACATTAGCTAAAGCATCGAATGCAGTATTGATTGCTTTTAACGTTAAACCAAGTAAGGAAGCAAAAAAACTTGCTGAAAACGAAAAAATAAAGATTTCGTCTTACAATATTATTTATGAAGTTCTAGATTATATTAAACAAAGAATGTCAGGTTTGTTAGCTCCAGATGTGCAAGAGAAAATTACTGGCTCTGCACAAATTTTAGAAATATTCAAAGTTTCAGGAGCAGGAAAGGTTGCTGGTTTAAGAGTAACTGAAGGTGAAATAAATAATACATCAGATGTAAGGATTATAAGAGATGGAGCGATTATTTATACAGGAAAAGTTTCATCAATATTTAGGGAAAAGAATCAAGTAAAACAGGTAAGTGACGGCCAGGAATGTGGAATTACCGTCAAAGATTACTTGGATTTCCAAAAAAACGACACAATAGAGGCTTTTAGTGTTACTTCTACGGAAAGGTCAATTTAATGGCAGATAGAATTGGAAAACCAATATCTCAAAGACAGCTTAGAGTTGGTGAAATGATTAAGCAGTCTTTAAGCATGATTTTTATTAGAAATGAGGCTAAGGTGCCCAATTTAGAAACGAACACTATTACAGTTACTGAGGTCAGAATGAGTCCTGATTTAAAAATTGCAAAAGCATATGTTCTTCCTTTGGGTGGAAAAGATGCTGAGGAGACAATAAATACATTAAAGGAATACTCATTTTTAATAAGAAAAATTTTATCACAGAAAGTGGTTATGAAATTTTTACCAAAATTACTTTTTAGAAAAGATGAATCTTTTGAGTATGCGGAAAAAATAGAAAACTTAATAAAACAAACAAATAAATAGGAAAAACGAGGCATGAATAAAAAGGCACAAGAATTAGCAATGCATGATAAAGATACTGGATCTTCAGAGATTCAAATTGCTTTGTTAACAGAGAAAATTGAAACTCTCTCTAAACACATTAAGCAATTCAAAAAAGACAAACATTCGTCTGTTGGATTGTTGAGAGCGGTAAATAGAAGAAAGAAATTGTTAGAATACCTAAAAAATACAAAAATGGATTCTTACAAAAATGTACTGTCGAAATTGGGATTAAGAAAATAAAGATCAAGATAGATAGAACTGAATGGAACGAAACGAACGAAACGAAATGGAAATGATATGTTTAAAGTACACAAGAAGGAAATAGAATTAGCAGGAAAGAAGATAAGTTTAGAAACAGGTAAAGTAGCAAGACAAGCAGACGGAGCAATCATCGCAACATGTGGTGAAACAGTTATTTTAGCAACAGTAGTAGGAGCAAAGAAAGTAAATCCAGATATGGATTATTTTCCATTATCTGTAAACTACCAAGAGAAATATTACGCAGGTGGAAAAATTCCAGGTGGATATTTTAAAAGAGAAGCAAGGCCAACTGAAAGTGAAACATTAATCTCTAGATTAATTGACAGACCAATCAGACCTTTGTTTCCTGATGAATTTAAAAATGAAGTACAATTATTACCAACTGTAATTTCTTATGATAAAGAAAACCAACCAGATATCCTTGCAATCACTGCTTCCTCAGCAGCGTTAGCTATTTCAGGAATGCCATTTATGGGTCCTGTAGGAGCGTCTAGAGTGGGTTATGTTGATGGTAAATATATTCTTAACCCATCAAAAGAAGAATTAGAAAACTCAAGTCTTGATTTAGTTGTGGCTGGTACCAAAGACGCTGTACTTATGGTTGAGTCAGAAACATCAGGTTTATCTGAAGAAGTAATGTTAGCAGCAGTTAAATTTGGTCATGAAGGATTTGTTCCAGTAATCAAAATGATAGAGGAACTTGCAAAAGAATGTAGAAAACCTGAGTGGAATGTTGAGAAAAAAGATTTATCTGAAGTTAAACAAAAACTTGAGGAAACTTTTACAGAAGATCTCAAAAAAGCTTTTGCAACAAGAGACAAGCAAGACAGATCAAATCAAATTTCAGAAATCACTGATAAAGCTAAAAAACTTTTTGAAGAGAATGAAAATTATTCTGATCTTGATGTTAACTCTCAACTTAAAAATCTTGAGAAGAAAATTGTTAGAACTGATATTCTTAAAAATAAAAACAGAATTGATGGTAGAGGGTTATCTGATGTAAGACCTATATCATGTGAAGTTGGTGTATTACCAAGAACTCACGGTTCTGCCTTGTTTACCAGAGGAGAAACACAAGCAATTGTTGTTACTACTTTAGGCACATCTGATGATGAACAAAGAATTGAAAGTTTGGATGGTCTTCAAAGAGAAAGATTTATGCTTCATTACAATTTCCCTCCTTTTTCAGTTGGTGAAACTGGAAGAATTGGAACTGGAAGACGTGAAATTGGTCATGGTAAACTAGCCTGGAGAGCAATTAACTCTTCATTACCTTCAAAAGAGGCATTCCCATACACTTTTAGAATAGTATCAGAGATTACAGAGTCTAACGGGTCTTCTTCGATGGCTACTGTTTGTGGGGCATCTTTAGCATTAATGGATGCTGGTGTTCCAATTAAAGAACCAGTTGCAGGAATTGCAATGGGATTAATTAAAGAAGGAGATGATTTTAGTGTCTTATCAGACATTCTAGGTGATGAAGATCACCTAGGAGATATGGACTTTAAAGTTGCTGGAACTAAAGATGGAATAACTTCTCTTCAAATGGATATCAAAATTACAGGTATTACATTTGAAATCATGGAGCAGGCATTAAGCCAAGCTAAAGATGGAAGAGTTCATATCTTAGGTGAAATGAATAAAGCATTATCAGCTTCAAGAGATGATGTTGGAAAACATACTCCAAAAATGGAACAAGTAACTGTTGATAAAAAAGACATTGCTGCTGTAATTGGAAAAGGTGGAGCAACGATTAGAGAGATCGTTGAAAAATCAGGTGCTAAAGTAGATGTAAATGATGAAGGGGTTGTTACAGTTGCTGCTCCTGATGAAGAGTCTAGAAACATTGCAATGCAAATGATTAAAGACATCACTGCAAAAGCTGAATTAAATAAAATTTATTCAGGTAAAGTAATGAAGATTATGGAATTCGGTGCATTTGTAAATTTCTTAGGCAAACAAGATGGACTTGTTCATATTTCAGAATTAGCAGACAAAAGAGTTGCTAAAGTAACTGATGTTGTAAAAGAAGGTGACGAAGTAAAAGTTAAAGTAATTGGTTTCGATAGAGGTAAAGTTAAACTTTCTATGAAACAAGCTACTGAATAATCCTTTAAAATAAAATTTTAAACCCCTGAAATGAAAATTTTGGGGTTATTTGTCTCTAAGTTTTTTTATACTCAAAGATATACTTGCATCATCTTCATATATACTAATGACTTTGTAATTTTTAATAGATTTCAAAATATTGTTCACATCTTCCATCGAATATCTTGGATTGTTAGAAAACCAATCATAATTTGAGCTTACTGATAAATCAAAATTGATTTTTGGATTATACCAGGCTCTAAAAGAATTATAGTGAAAAAATAATTGTAAATTACTATATTTTTTTTTGTTAAATTTTACATTTTTAATTTTTAAATTATGTAAAGTTTTCGCAAATTTTGTAACTTCAATGGCAAAATCCCACAATTTTTTAGGTGATTTATTTTTAAAATTATTCATTATATGATCATCTAATAAATCTCTATAATTATTTTTTTTCTTACAAACAAAAAAATTTAAATATCCATTTTTATTTAAAATTGAAAATAAATTATTTAAAGTTTTTTTTGGGCTTGGTGTATGATGGAGAACTTGGTCACAAGATATAAAATCGTATTTAATATTTTTTTTAAATTTTTTTGTTATGTCTTGGCGAAATATAGAAACATTATTATATTTTTTTGTATATTTTTTTGCGAATTTAATAGCTATAGGACTTTGGTCACATGCATAAATATTTGACTTTTTATTTAATTTTGCAAATAAAATACTATCTCTTGCCAATCCACATCCAGCCTCCAAAATATTGTTTTTATCTTTTAGGAATTTTTTAAAGTTATTTAAATTGTGGTATTTGTATCTATTGAGATACCATTTAACATATAATTTATATGTAATATTTCCCCAGTTTGGAACTTTTTTCCATTTATAATCAAAAAACCTAAAAGTATTTTTGTTTTGGATTGTTTTCACTTTTAACTGTTTTTATATTATTTTATATTTTTAGGATCTGGCATCCCAACTTTATTATATCCAGCATCTACGTAGTGAATTTCACCAGTAACACCGTTTGCAAGGTCACTTAATAGATATAACGCTGAATTTCCTACATCGTGTATATCTACGTTTCTTTTTAAGAAAGAATGGTCTTCATTCCATTTGTATAGGAATTTTGCATCACCAATTGCAGATGCAGCTAATGTTTTGATAGGGCCTGCACTTATTGCATTTACTCTCATGCCTTTAGCACCCAAATCTCTAGCTAAGTATTTAACACTAGCCTCTAAAGCTGATTTACAAACACCCATTACATTATAATTTGGAATAGCTTTAGTAGACTCGTAAGTTAATGTTAGAAGACTACCATTTTGTTTCATTACTTTTGAAGCCTCTTTTGCTACCTCAGTGAATGAAAAACATGAAATTAACATACTTCTTAAAAAATTTTCTCTAGTTGTATTTAAATATTCACCTGATAATTCGGATTTATCTGAAAAAGCAACTGCATGAACTACAAAATCAATTTCACCCCACTGAGCTTTAACATCTTCAAATAATTTTATTACATCTTCTTTTTTTTCGACATCACAACTAAATGTTACTTTTGAATTTAACTTTTCAGCCAAAGGAACAACTCTTTTTTTTAAAGCATCGCCTAAATAAGTAAATGCAAGTTCTGCTCCAGCTTCTGCAAGTTTTTGTGAAATACCCCAAGCAATAGATCTTTCATTGGCAACACCCATGATTAATCCTTTTTTGCCTTTCATTAAACTCATAAATTAAACCTTTTCAAAAATTAAAGCAGCATTAGTTCCACCAAAACCAAAACTATTAGACATAACAGTATTTAAACTTGCTCCAGTTTCTGTCTTTGCAACTATTGGAAATTTTTTGGCTTCTTCATCCATTTCATTAATATTTGCTGATCCAGCAATGAAATTATTTTTCATCATTATTAAACAATAGATCGCTTCATGAACTGATGCAGCTCCTAAAGGATGGCCCGATAGAGATTTTGTTGAACTAATTTTTGGAATATTATCACCAAAAGTATTTTTAACTGCATTTAACTCTGTAATATCTCCAACTGGAGTGGAAGTTCCATGGGTATTAATATAATCAATTTTATTTTTTGCTGTTGCTATTGCCATTTGCATACATCTTACAGCTCCTTCGCCAGATGGAGCTACCATATCGTATCCATCTGAAGTTGCTCCATAACCAGTTAATTCCGCGTATATTTTGGCTCCTCTGGCCTTAGCATGTTCGTATTCTTCAAGAACTAACACGCCACCACCACCAGCAATTACAAAACCATCCCTAGTTTTGTCGTATGCTCTTGATGCTGTCTCAGGAGTATTATTATACTTTGATGATAAAGCTGTCATGGCATCAAACATTGCTGTCATCGCCCAATGAATTTCTTCACTACCCCCTGCAAATACAATATCTTGTTTACCCATTTGAATTAATTCCATAGAATTTCCAATACAGTGTCCGCTTGTTGCACATGCTGAACTCATTGTGTAGTTAGTTCCTTTTATTTTAAATGGAACAGCTAGTGTTGCAGAAGCTGTACTTGCCATTGTTCTAGGAACAATAAATGGTCCCATTAATTTTGGAGTTTTAGCTCTTGTTTTATCTGCTGCTAAAATTACATTTTCAATTGAAGGCCCACCTGAACCCATTACTATTCCAGTTTTAAAATTACTAACTTCATTTTCTTCTAGCCCAGAGTCTTCAATTGCCTCTTTCATAGCTATGTAATTATATGCTGAGCCTGAACCCATAAATCTAATTGTTTTTCTATCAATATGATCTTCTAACCTTATGTTTGGTTTGCCATGTATATGACTTTTTAGATTATGTTCTTTGTATTCTTCTGAATAAGAAATACCTGATTTTGAATTTAATAGGGATTGATGAACTTCTTCTTGATTGTTTCCTAAACAAGATACAATTCCTACACCTGTTATTACTACTCTTCTCATTATTTAAATAAACCCACTTTTAAACTTTCTGCTGAATATATTTTTTTGTCATCAGCAAATACTTTGCCATTAGCAAGACCAACAGTTGTTCCTCCTGGTGACATAATTTTTTTCATATCTATTTCGTATCTTACTTTCTTAATACTTTGTAAAACCTCTCCAGTAAATTTCACTGTTCCAACTCCTAAAGCCCTTCCTTTTCCAGGATTTCCAAGCCAACCCAAATAGAAACCTACTAACTGCCACATAGCATCTAATCCTAAACATCCAGGCATTACTGGATCTTCTTTAAAATGACAGTCAAAAAACCATAGGTCATTTTTTATGTCCAATACAGCTTTTAAAGAACCTTTATTAAATGCTCCATTATTATCATTGATCTCTGTTATTCTATCAAACATAAGCATTGGAGGAAGTGGTAATTTTGCATTTCCTGGACCAAAAAGATCACCATTTCCGCAAGTTATAAGATCATCGTAGGAGTATGAGTTTTTTTTCATAAATTTTGAAATCCTTTATTACTTGATTTATAGACATTATAATATAGAAATAGTTTAGAACTGTTATAAAGAAGTATGAATTCTAAGGGTAATTTTGTAAAAAAACTGAGAAATTCGGGTCTAAGGCCTACCAAGCAAAGAATTAAGATTTGCGAGGTATTATTTAAAAATGAAAAGACCTTTCATTTTACTATTAATGAACTATCAAAAATCATTGCTGAAAAAATAGAAGAAAAAATATCTTTAGCAACTATCTACAATACAGTTCATGCGTTTAAGAAAAAAGGCTATTTGAAAGAAATCTCAATTAATACTGATAAAAGTTATTTTGATACTAACACCTCACATCACCATCATTTTTTTGACAATTTAACCAAAGAATTAACTGATTTGAGTAATGAAGATGTTGAAAAAATTCAAATAAATAAATCACTTCCAGGAAAAAAGATAAGCTCAGTAGAAATTCTTGTTAAAGTTGAAAATGAATAATTGTCACAATTAAAGCCATATATCTTAAATTTCTTGACTACTTTTTTTAGAATTATTATAAACTAGAAAAATCGGATCAATTCAAAAAAAAAGGGTAATTAAATGAGTAGCGAAATCAACAAAGAAATAAGTAAATGTCCATTTCATGGAGAAGGAATTCCTCAAAAACATCCAACTGGCAAGGGTCAGACAAATAAAGATTGGTGGCCAAATAGCTTAAATCTTAAAATTTTAAGTCAACACTCAGAACTTGTAAATCCTTTTGATAATAAATTTGATTATAAAAAAGAATTTAAAAAATTAAATTATAAAGCTTTAAAAAATGATCTTAAGAAGCTGATGACTAACTCACAAAGATGGTGGCCAGCAGATTATGGTCATTATGGACCATTAATGGTTCGTCTTGCATGGCATGCTGCCGGAACATATAGAACAGGTGATGGTAGAGGTGGAGCGGGTACTGGAAATCAAAGATTTGCACCACTTAATAGTTGGCCAGATAATGTAAACTTAGATAAAGCAAGATTATTACTTTGGCCTATTAAGAAAAAATATGGGAAAAGAATTTCTTGGGCTGATTTATTTATTTTAGTCGGAAACGTTGCAATCGAGTCAATGGGATTAAAAACATTTGGATTTGGTGGTGGTAGAGAAGATATTTGGGAACCAGAAGATGATATTTATTGGGGATCAGAAAAAGAATGGTTAGGGAATAATAGATATAATAAAAAAAGAGAACTTGAAAATCCATTAGGTGCAGTGCAAATGGGATTAATTTATGTAAATCCTCAAGGACCAGATGGTAACCCTGATCCTCTTAAATCTGCAAGAGACATTAGAGAAACTTTTGGAAGAATGGCTATGAATGATTATGAGATAGTAGCACTTGTTGCAGGCGGACATACATTTGGTAAGTCTCATGGAGCTGCCTCAGAGTCTTATAAGGGCCCAGAACCAGAAGGATCAAAAATTCAAGACCAAGCAACTGGATATAATAGTAGTTATAAAAGTGGAATTGGAGCAGACACAATTAGTAGTGGTATTGAAGGTGCGTGGACTTCTAATCCAACAAAATGGGACATGGGTTATTTTGATAATTTATTTGGTAACGAATGGCAATTAACCAAAAGTCCTGCTGGAGCATACCAATGGAAACCAAAGAGAAATGGTAAAGCAATTGAAATGACGCCAGACGCCCATATTAAAGGTAAAAAAAATATGCCAATGATGCAAACTACAGACCTCTCTATGAGAATGGATCCAGCTTTTGGAAGAATTTCTAGACATTTCCATAATAATCCAGATGAGTTTGCTGATGCTTTTGCTAGAGCTTGGTTTAAGTTAACTCATAGAGATATGGGTCCTAAAGTAAATTATTTAGGTCCTGAAGTGCCAAAAGAAAATTTAATTTGGCAAGATCCGATTCCAAAAAATAAATACAAACTTAAAAATAGTGAAGTTGAGTCCCTAAAGAGAAAAATTGCAAGTTCAGGATTATCAGTATCAAAACTTGTTTCAACTGCTTGGGCCTCAGCATCAACATATAGGTCTTCAGACAGAAGAGGTGGAGCGAATGGTGCCCGAATAAGATTAGCACCAATGAAAAATTGGAAAGTTAATAATCCACCAGTCTTATCAAAAGTAGTAAAAGTTTATGAAAAAATACAAAAATCATTTAATACTAAATCTAAATCTGTATCTTTAGCAGATCTAATTGTTTTGGGTGGATCAGTTGGAATAGAGAAAGCTGCAAAAGCAGCTGGGAAAAGAGTAAAAGTTCCCTTTAAACCTGGAAGAGGTGATGCAACTCAGGATCAAACTGACATTCATTCATTTGGTTTACTTCAACCTGTTGCCGACGGATTTAGAAATTATGCTAAAGGAGATAATTCAACAATCGCTGAAGAATTATTAATTGATAAAGCTCAACTATTGAAATTAACTGCATCGGAAATGACAGTTTTGGTTGGTGGTATGAGAGTTATGGGAACTAACTTTGACAGTTCTAATCACGGTGTGTTTACTAAAAAACCTGGCAAACTTTCGAATGACTTTTTTGTAAACCTTTTAGATATGAATATAAAATGGAAAGAGGTTTCTAATAAAGAAGATCTATTTAGAGGAAGAGATAGAAAAACAAGTAAAGTTAAATGGACAGGAACTAGGGCTGATTTAATATTTGGTTCAAACTCCCAACTAAGAGCTCTGGCTGAAGTTTATGCTACTGACGACTCTAGCGATAAGTTTTTAAGTGATTTTATATCTGCCTGGACAAAAGTTATGAATGCAGATCGTTTTGATCTAAATTAATAACTAAAGATAAATTATTATGGCTCAAGTAAATTTTGAAGACTTTTATAAAGTCCCTGAATTAAAATTTGATATTTCAAAATTAAGGAGTGATTTAAATCTAATACTTGAAAATAAAAAGTTTAAATCCCCAGGTGTTACTCACTTTGGAGCAATATCTTTAAATCAGATTCCTAATGATGAGGACTCTATTGAAGGAAATAATATTAGAGGAAAATATTGGACTATAGCAGATGAGACTGGCAAAGAAGTATCGAGAGATATTGATATAGATGAGTCAAAATATACACAATTAGTTCCTGAATTTAATAATACATACTTTGCTAAAGTTTATGAGGTATTACGCAAAAGGTTTAAACTAGGAAGGGTGAGACTTTTATTAAAGGAACCAAGATCAACATTGAGTTGGCATAAGGATCCAGAATGTAGATTGCATATTCCAATTATAACAAACGCTGGGTGTTCAATGGTTATTGAGAATGTTGCAAAACATTTGCCTGCTGATGGGAGTGTTTGGATAACAAATAATACCAAATATCATAACTTTTTTAATGGAGGTGAACAAGCGAGAGTTCATCTTGTAGCTTGTATTCTTGAAAGTCCTTTTAAAAATTAACTATTTCTTAAATAGATTTTGATTAATTAAGTCCCCAAATATTATTTGTATTAATCCAACCTTGGTAATTATCAGTAATGACTTTACACCATAGTTTCTCACATTTTTCTAATATTAGCAGCCTTCCCTTTTTGATCTGAGCAATTGGTTTTGCAAAGTTAGTAGGTCTTTTAAATAATATTTTATTTTGAGTGGCAATCACTGAGTTATTTTTTTTTAATTGAGAAACATGTATCCAACCACTATTATTTTTTAAATCTATAATTCTTCTAAAATTGTCTTTTTTATCAATTTGTTTTAAAGGAAGATTTATCTTTTTATAAATATATTTTATATCCGATTCAAAACTAGGACCATATCGAACATTTACTTTATTTTTTTTTAATGAAACGAATATTTCGTTAGCAGCACATAATGGAGTAAATAAAATTAAAAAAAATAATATATAAATATTTTTTTTCATTAAATGCATTTACATTTTTTTTCTTTTATTTATTTTAACTTTTCTAAATCTTAAATTTAATAAATCTACAATTATAATAAATCCACTTAAATTTTTCCCAATATTTAATATTTGTTTCAAAACTTCATTTGCCAGCATAGTACCTATTATTCCAGCCACAGTTCCTAATATTCCTTCATACTCACAATTTAATATTTCATCTGTAATAATTTCTTCTTGATAAAAATCTCTCAAACAAGGTTCATTTTTATTTTTAAAATTAAAAGTAAAAATATGTCCATCAAATTTACTAATAGCACCAGTAACAAGAATTTTTTTATGCTTTTGGCTTAAATCATTAATTAAAAATTTACTTTCAAAATTATCTGTACCATCAATTATATAATCATAATTTTTTATAATTCTTTCAAAATTTTTTTTATTCAATTTAAAATCAAAGATATTTATTTTTGTTTTAGGATTAATTTCATTTAACTTTTTTTTTGCAACTTTAACTTTTGATTTGTTAAGATCTTTTTCGTTATATAAATTTTGTCTATGTATATTTGATAGACTGATAATGTCATGATCGACAATTCCGAGACCACCAATACCAGATCGTGTCAAAAAATCTGATGCAGGGCAACCAAGGCCACCCATTCCAATAATTAAAACTTTAGAATTTAGGATTTTTTTTTGTCCTAATGTGCCAATATTTTTTAATATTATTTGTCTTGAAAATTTTTCTATTTCTTTTTTGTTTAACTTTGTGCTCATTTTCCTGTTGAGCCAAAACCACCCTCTCCTCTAACTGTTTCTGGAAGATCATCTGTTTCTTCAAGATTCATTTTAATCACAGGAGTTAAAATCATTTGTGCTATTCTATCTTTATTATTTATTAAAAAATCATTATTTCCATGATTGAATAGAATTACTTTCAGTTCTCCTCTATAATCACTATCTATAGTTCCTGGCGTGTTTAATACACTTATATTATTTTTTGCTGCCAAACCTGATCTTGGCCTTATTTGAATTTCAAAATCACTTGAAAACGCTAAAGATAGTCCTGTTGGGACTAAACAAGAGGATTTAGGTCTTAAAGTTATTGGTTCTTTTATGAAAGCCATTAAATCCATTCCTGATGCACCAATTGTTCTATAAGCAGGTAATTCAACTGAAGGATCTAACTTTTTAATAAGAACTTTTGACATTAATTTAATTGATCAATTATTCTATCAACTATTTCATCTGATATTTTAGATTTCTTTTTATAAGAAAGCTTTTCGTTTTTAATTTTTTTATTTTTATAGTGAATTATTACCTCGTTATAATCAGAATTAAATCCAATATTTTTATTTGATACATCATTAGAAACAATCCAATCACAATTTTTTTTATATAATTTTTCTTCAGCATTTTTTTCTATTGAGTCTGTTTCAGCAGCAAAACCAATAACAAGCTTAGGTCTCATTGAATTATGGTTAGATATATAATTTAATATATCTACATTTTTTTCTAAGTTTAAATTTAAATTTTCTTGTTTTTTAATTTTTTTTTCATATTTTTTATTAATTTTAAAATCTGCTACAGCAGCAGAAAAAATTGCAACATCAGCAGGTAAGTTTTTTTGAGTTGCAACTAACATTTCATCAGCTGTTTCAACTTTAATAAGTTTGATATCATTATCTATTTTAAGATTAGTTGGACCAGATATTAATGTGGTGTCAAATCCTTTTTTTGATAAAGATTTGGCCAATGCATACCCCTGTTTGCCACTTGATTTATTTGTAATAAAACGAACAGGATCAATATACTCATTAGTTGGTCCTGCAGTGACTATAGCTTTAAATTTTTTATTATTTTTTTGTATTAAAAAATATTTATCTATTTCATCAGCAATAGTTTGTGGGTCTGACATTTTACCTTCACCGTATTCTCCACACGCCATATCCCCAACTTCTGGACCAATTAATTTATAACCAAAATCTTTAAGTTTTTGTATATTTATTTTTGTAGTTGGGTGTTCCCACATCCTAACATTCATTGCAGGGGCTAAATAAATATTTTTATCTGAAGCTAAAACTACTGTTGATGCAAGATCATCAGTTGTTCCTTGAGCAAGTTTTGAGATTGTATTTCCTGTTGCTGGTGCAATTACAATTATATCAGCCCATCTTGAAAGAGAAATATGATCCATTTCTGCCTCATTTTCCACACTGAATAGATCACTATAAACTTTACCTTGAGAAAGTGATGAAATTGAAAGAGGTGTCACAAATTCTTTCGCACTAGATGTTAGTATAGTTTTAATTTCTGCTCCATTTTTTTTAAAAAGTCTTATTGATTCAAGACTTTTATATGCAGAAATACCTCCACAGATAATAAAAAGTATTTTTTTATTAAACAAATTTTTCATTTGCAGAATTAAAATACTATAAGTCCAAAAATTACAAGAAGTAATAAACCAATAATAGATTGATTTCTAAATGCTATCATTTCTGATTTTTTTTCATTTAAAGCGGTATAAGAATTTGAGTTTTGAGGTATCTGACCACTAGCTAAAAACGTTAAAGCTTGATTGGCCTTATCCATAATTTCAGGAAATTGCGGTAAGCGTTTAATTACTTCAGAAGTATTTTTTAATGTTTCATTAAAGTTATTTATTGGATCTTTAGTTTCTTTTAACCAATTTTCAAGAACAGGTTTTGATGTTGTCCAAATATTTGTACTTGGATTTAATTTTCTCGCAACCCCTTCAACTACAACCATTGTCTTTTGCAGCATTAATAATTGAGGTTGAGTTTGCATATTAAATTTTTCTGTTACATCAAATAGTTGTTTAAGTAATTTTCCTCCCGAAATATCTTTTACTTCTTGACCAAATATAGGTTCCCCAATTGATCTCAAAGCTTGTGCTAAATCATCAATTGGCACTTCTTTGGGAACCAGCCCGGCTACCAAGTGAACCTCGGCTACTTTACGATAATCTCTTTGAATAAATCCAAATAAAATCTCTGCTAAAAATCTTTTACTAAGTTTATCTAACCTACCCATAATGCCAAAATCTATCGGTATAATTTGGCCACTATTATCAATAAAAATATTTCCTTGGTGCATATCCGCATGAAAAAAACCATCTCTAACTGCATGTCTTAAGAAATGTTGAATGATATCTTCTGATATTTTATTAGTATCTAGATTTCTTTTCTTTAACTCTTCAACTTCTCTTATTGAAATTCCATCTATCCAATCTAATGTCATTACATTTTCACTAGTAAAATTCCAATAGATTTCAGGAACTTTAAACCCAGCATCATTTTTTGTATTTTCTGCATATTCATTTGCTGCAGCAGCTTCAAATCTTAAATCCATTTCTAGGTTAGTTATTTCTTTAAGTAAAAAAACTACTTCAACAAGTTTTAATCTTTTTGTTTTTTTTGCAAAAGATTCGATAATGAAAGCAAATAACATCATTGCATCTATTTCCTCATTAAATATTTTTTTTATATTTGGTCTTAAAATTTTTATCGCTACATCTTTTATTATTCCATTGTCATTTATTTTTGCTTTATGAACCTGAGCAATGGATGCAGCTGCAACTGGGTCACTTAAATCTATTATTGAATTATACGCATCAACTCCTAGATCATCTTTAATTATTTTTTTTGCTTCATCAATAGAAAAAGGTGGCAATCGATCTTGCAGTTTTTCAAGTTTTAATGATAACTCCTCTCCTATTATATCGGGTCTAGTAGCAAGAAATTGTCCAAGTTTTATAAAAGTTGTGCCCATAGATTCTAACGAGCTAGAGAGTTTTTCACCATCATCTTCAATTAAATTATTTTGTTTTTTTTTTTCAAATGAAATTGATAATATCTGGAATAATATTGTTATGGTTAAAGGAGGTTTTTTAAATTTAGATGCAATTTTCAAAATATCAGACTTTGCAATTTTTCTTCCTAATTTGAATAAAGTAATTAATTTTTTAATCATCAAATTTTCCAACCACTATGAATTGAAACAATACCTCCAGAAAGATTTATATAAGAACATTTATAAAAATTATTTTTTTTCATTAGGTCTATTAATTCTTCTTGATTAATAAATTTTTCAATACTTTTAATCAAATATTCATAAGGTTCTTTTTCTCCAACTACAAATTGACCTATTATGGGAATAAGTTTTGAGTAATTTTTATATATAAAATCAAGATTTGAATTTTGAATTTTTGAAAATTCTAGACACAAATAACGACCACCAGGTTTTAAAACTCTATAGGCTTCTGATAGTGCCCTATTCAAATTCTTTGTATTTCTCAGACCAAAACTAATTGTATAGTAATCAAATGAATTGTCTGGTATAGGCAATTTTTCTGCTGAAGAAAGGATCCATTTTATATTTTTATAATTAGATAATTTTTTTTTCCCTTGACTGATCATCCCTTTGTTTGGATCTACGCAGGTAATTTCAGCTTCTTTATTAATACTTTCTAAAAATAATTTCCCAATATCTCCAGTTCCACATGCAACATCGATTAATTTTCTATTTAATCTAGGATTAATAATATTAATTAGATTTTTTTTCCAATATCTATGAACCCCCATAGACATAAAGTCATTCATAAAGTCATATTTATCGTAGACTTGATCAAACACATTCTCTACTAAACCTTTTTTATTTTGAAGATTTTGTTGCATAAAAAATTATATACTGAATATAGTATTAAATGCCAGAATTACCAGAAGTAGAAATTGTTAGACAATCTCTTGATAAAAAGGTCAAAAAAAAAAGCATAAAAAAAGTAATAATTAGAAATAGGAATTTAAGGTTTAAAATACCAAGTAATTTTGAAAGCTCTCTTAAAGATAAAAAAATAATTAAAGTCAATCGATTTTCAAAATATTTAATTCTTTATTTTCAAGATGGAGATTTTTGTTTAATTCATTTAGGTATGTCAGGAACAATTCATATTGTAGATAAAAAAAAAACATTAAAATTTACAAACACTAGTTTTTATCATTCACCATTTTTACCTAAAAAACATAATCATGTTGAATTTATATTTGATAACTTTAAAATAATTTACAATGATCCTAGACGTTTTGGATTTTTTGAAATCATCAAAAATCATAAACATTTAGAAAAAAGATTTAAATCCTTAGGACCCGAGCCTTTTAGTGATAAATTTAACTTAAATTATATAGTTAATTTTTTTAAGAAAAAAAATAAAGATATAAAAAGTTTTTTACTTGACCAGAGATTTGTCTCTGGAATAGGTAATATTTATGCAAGTGAAATTCTTTTTGCTAGCAAAATAAATCCTTTTAAAAAAGCGAAACGACTTAATAAAAATGAATGTTTAAATATTATATCAAATTCAAAAAAAATACTTCTAGATGCAATTAATAAAGGAGGTTCAAGTATTAGAGATTTCAAAGATATTTCAGGAACCAAAGGTAATTTTCAAAAAAAGTTTAGTGTTTATCAGCAAGAGGGAGCTGACTGTAAGCGTTCAAAGTGCAATGGTATTATAAAAAAAAAAATAACATCAAATAGGTCGACATTTTTTTGTGTTTCTTGCCAAAAATAAATAAATAATAGTTGACCACTTTAAGTTCTCAAGCTATACCCCTGCGCATGGCAAATACAAAATCAGCTATTAAACGTATAAGAAGAATATCTAAGCAAACAATAGTAAATAAAGCTAGAAAAAGTAGATTTAGAAACGCATTGAAGAAAATGAATGTTTTAATTGATGCTAAAAAGAAAAATGAAGCATTAAAATTCCTACCAAAATTAAACTCTGAGTTGATGAAAATTGCAAAAACTGGAATTATAAAAAAACAAAATGCCTCTAGAAATGTTTCTAGAATAACAAAAAAGATTGCTACAATCTAAAGGTTAACCAAAGTTTTTAAACAACTCTTAGTATCCACATTATATATTTAAGTTATAATTTAATTTACTACATTTAGATTTGGTAAATATTTGGATTCAAGTCATTCAATCTATGTTTGATTCAATCTATGTTCGATTCAATTCAAAATTTTATTTTAAAATTTAAAATCAAATTTTTCTGAGACAATTAAAACCACAATCATAGATTTTATTTTTTTTTTAATTTTTTTATTAACTTGTTGCAAATTTTTTTAAATAGTTCTAACTGAGATTTCCCCTTACGTTATGAACAAAACTACAAACTATAAAAATTTTAATAATTATTTGGCTGAAAGTTTTGATTGGAAGAAGGTTCAGGTCGAAATGAAAAATAAACTAGGTTTAGAAGTTTATGAAAGTTGGTTAAAAAAAATTTCATTTTTGGAAGAACATAATAATTACTTACTATTGTCAGTACCAACTAGATTTATAAGAGACTGGATTACCTCAAGGTATCTCGATCAAATATTACAGATAATTAAGTTATATAAAAAAGATATAATTCGAATTGAATTTAAAATTATTGATCAAAAATTAAGTGATGAATTAAAAGTTAGTCCAAAGATTGAAAATAATTTAAAAGAAAATATTTCTTTTATAAAAGATTCTTATCTTCAGTATAATCGAATAGATCCAAATAAAAGATTTGATAACTTCATTACTGGCTCAAGTAACAAACTTGCTTACGAAGCATCTTTAAAAGTTTCAGATACAAAATCTCATTACAATCCACTTTATATTTATGGGGGTGTTGGAATGGGAAAAACTCATTTATTAAATTCTATTGGTTTTGAAATGAAAAAAAATAATAAAGTAATGTTTGTTTCTGCTGAGCGTTTTATGTATCAGTTTGTTAAATCAATTAAATCAAATGATATGGTAAAATTTAAAGAATACTTTAGGAACACTGATATTTTATTAATTGATGATATTCAATTCATAAGTGGAAAAGAAGCAATGCAAGAGGAGTTTTTTCATACTTTTAACGCCTTGTTAGATAAAGGCTCTCAGATAGTTGTTTCTGCTGATAGATCACCAAATAAGTTAATGAGAATTCAAGAAAGAATTAAGTCGAGATTTTCAGGAGGATTAGTTGTTGATATTCAAAATCCTGATCAAGAGTTAAGAAAAAAAATAGTTCAAAAAAAAACGGAAGAGTTAAATAATCTATACTCAGATCAATTTCAAGTTTCAAAAGAAATTCAAGATTTTATTAGTAATGAAATAACTGGCAGCGTAAGAGAGATAGTGGGTGCAGTTAATAGAGTAGTTTCGTTTTCAAGAATATACAATAAAGTTCCTAATTTACCTGAAACAAAAGTAGTATTAAAAGATCTACTAAATATTTCAGAAAATAAAGTAACAATAGAACTAATACAGACAATTGTTTGTAAGTTTTTCAAAATTAGTAAAAACGAAATGCTTTCTTCAAGAAGATCAAGATATCTTGTTAGACCAAGACAAACAGCGATTTACTTAACAAAAATGTTAACTTCGAAATCATTACCTGAGATAGGTAGAGAGTTTTCTAATAGAGATCACACAACGATTATTCATTCAGTTAAAACTATTGAGAAAATCAAAGAAAAGGATAGAGAAATGGTAGATAATATTAATAAGCTAAAAAATCAGATATTATATAATAACACAAAAAATGAAATTTAATGTAAATCAACAGGATCTTCAAGAAGCACTAAATTATTGTCAGGGTGTAATAGAAAAAAGAAGTACACTTCCAATTTTATCTAATATTTTATTAGATGCAAGTAATTCAAAGTTAAGAATAACAGCTACAGATTTAGATTTAATATTTATACATCAGCTTAACAATGTTGAAATTTTAGAAGAAGGAAAAACTACAACAACTTCCTCGATTATGTACGATATAATTAGAAAGTTTACATCAGGAAAAAAAATTAATATTTTATTAACAGATATTAGTAAGTTGCAAGTTGAGTCTGAAAAATCAATTTTTAATCTAAACTGCATAAGTGAAAAAGAATTTCCATTGACTGACGAAAATTTTAATCAAAACGAATTTATTATTAAATCAAAACATTTATTAAAATTATTAAATAAGTGTAAATTTTCAATTTCAAATGACGAGACCAGACACTATTTGAGCGGGATTTATTTTCACCAATCTCAAGTTGAAGATAAAAATTATTTAACAGCAGTTGCCACTGATAGTCACAGAATGTCGATTTCAAAAATTAGAATAAATGAACAAATTGAATTTGATCCAATAATACTCCCAAAAAAAACTATTTTTCAGCTTTGTTCTTTATTAGATAATTATGATGGTGATGTAAAGGTTTCCAATGTTAAATCAAAAATTAAATTTGAGTTAAACAATAGTATTTTGATTTCTAAACTTATAGATGGAAAATTTCCAAATTATGTTCAAGTAATTCCTAAAAATAATCAAAAAAAATTAGAAATTGATTTAAAACTTTTCTTAAGTTCGGTTGATAGGGTGGCATCTGTATCATTAGATAAAAAAGATGGAGTAAAATTTAATTTATCAAAAGATACTCTTAATCTTTCTGTAAACAATACTAATAGTGGAGATGGAAAAGAGACTTTAAATGTAAAATTTGATCATGATTTAGAAATAAGCTTTAATTCAAGGTATTTAATTGATGTTGCTTCACAATTAGATGGAGAGAGAATTGAAATATTTTTTAATGATACAGGTTCCCCAGCATTAATAAAAGATCCTGGAGATTTTGATAGCATATTTGTTGTAATGCCTATGAAAGGCTAATTAATAATATCAAGTTCGTTATAAATATTATTTTCTAAAATTTTTAAAAATTGATCTTTTTCTAATCCATTAGGAATCGGTTTTAAGATTGATATAGTAATTATCTTATTACTTTTTTTTATCCCTTTTTTTGGCCAAACAAATCCAGAGTTTATAGCAACCGGGAGACAACTAATTTTCAATTCTTCATATATTCTTGAAGCTCCTTTTTTGAATGGAGTTCTATCTTCTGGTAATACTCTTGTACCCTGTGGAAAAATAATTAATGGACGATTTGATTGAGATATCATCTCTGAAATATCATTGAAAAAACTTAAATTATCTTTTGTGGTCTTATTCCTGCTAATTGAAATTGATCCAATTTTTTTAAGATACCAACCAAATATGGGAATTTGTAAAAGTTCTTTTTTTAGAATAAATACAGGTGAGTTAAAAATAGTTTGTAAGTAAAAAGTTTCAAACATTGATTGGTGAGAAGCAGCTATAAAATATTTATCATTTATAATTATATTTTCTTTTCCTTTAACAATAATTTTAACAGAAAGAAAAAATTTTAAACAAATTCCAGTCCAATACCCCATTAACTTTCCACCATATAAAACAACTTTTCTAGGAAAAAAAAGAGAAGGCAAGAAAACTAAAGAAATAAAAATTATTCCAGTGAAAAAAATTATTGAAAATAAAATGTTTCTTATCATTTTGTCAAAAGCTAGATTAGATCTTTATGCTTTTGTCTTTTTCTTATTATCTTTAATTTATTACCTTTGATTAGTAGTTCTAAGGGTTTTGTTCGTAAATTATAGTTTGAACTTAAAGACATTCCATAAGCACCTACATCACATATTGCGATATAATCTTTTTCTTTTAGTTCCTGGAAATTTTTTATAGTTATAAATTTATCTGTACTTTCACAAATAGGTCCTACAAATTCATAAGTTTTTTTTGAAATTTTTCCTGATTTTATTAGAGGTAGAGTTTTATGAATTGCACCATACAGCGCTGGTCTCATAAGGTCGTTCATAGCCGCATCTAGAATTATAAATTTTTTACTTTCACTATCTTTAATGTAGATCACTTTTGTAATTAAAGTTCCTGTGTTTCCTATGATTGATCTTCCAGGTTCAAATATTATTTTATATTTTTTATTCTTTAAAAATTTTTTAATAGCTGAGTTGTATTTTTTATAATTAAGTTTTTTATTTTTATTAGAATAAGAAATACCCATACCACCACCTAAATCAATGTATTCAAATTTATGATTTGTTTTGTTTAAAATATTATCGAGTACCTTAAGCATTTTTTCATAAGGTTTGTGATCTAAAATTTGGCTTCCTATGTGAACACTCAAGCATTTTAGATCAACATTTTTAGAACTTTTACAAAAATTGATAATCTCATAAAATGTTTTTTTATTTACTCCAAATTTATTGTCTTTTTTACCAGTTGATATTTGACTAAGAGTTTTTGCATCAGTGTTTGGATTTAATCTCACACCAATCTGCACTTTTATTTTTTTTGTTTTAGCTATTCTATTTATTTCCTCAACTTCGCTTTTTGATTCAGCATTAATTAATAGAATTTTCCTATCTATGGCAAAATTTATCTCATCTGTTGTTTTGCCAACTCCAGAAAAAACTATTTTTTTTGGGTTTATTTTTGCTTTTAAAGCCATCATCATTTCACCAATAGATACAACGTCAGCCCCAAGCCCAAATTTCTTAATCTCTTTTATCAAACTCACATTTGTGTTTGATTTAACTGCAAAACATATTAACGGAGAAAAGGATTTAAAATTTTTTTTAAAATTAGTTATATTTTCTTTTAATTTTGAATAGGAATAACAATAGGTTGGAGTTTTAAAATTTTGGGCAATCTTATGAAAATTAGTTTTTTCAATTGAAAGTTTTTTATTGATATATTTCATTTTGTTTTAAATAGAGGATCACATTTCTCTTCCTCTGAACCTGTATACGTAGGGCAATTTTTTTTACCACAAGAGATCAGTATAAATGAAATAAATATTAAAAGTGATATTTTTTTAATCATTTGTTTTTTTATATCTCAATATCATTTTTTTGATATTGTCAAAAGACGTTCCCCCATAAGATTTTTTTGAATTTATTGAATTTTTTAAATCAAATACTTTCAAAACATCGTCAGTGAGTTTTGGCTCAATTTTTTTAAGCTCTTGCAAGCTTAATTCACTCAAGTTTTTCTTTCTTTTTTCAGCAAGATTGACTATAGCTGCTGTTTTTTCATAAGCTTTTCTAAAAGACAAAGAATGTTTTTTAACTAAATAATCAGCAAAATCTGTTGCTGTTGTATGACCAGTATTTGCAAGTTCAAACATTTTTTTTTTGTTTGGACTGCAATTTTTAAGTATCTCATCAAATATTTTCAAACAATTAGTTAAAGTATCATTTGATTTAAAAACTAACTCTTTATCGTCCTGTAAATCTTTAAAGTAAGATAGAGGTAAACCCTTTAGAATAGTGAGCATAGAAAAAAAATTTCCATAAGAGCTACCAGTTTTCCCTCTTAGATATTCTAAAAGATCAGGATTTTTTTTTTGAGGCATAATTGATGAACCTGTAACTACTTTGTCAGATAAATTGATCAGATGAAATGCATCAGAATTCCATATTATTAATTCTTCTGCTATTCTTGAAATGTGCATTGAACAAACAGAAACACTATAAAGAAAATCAAGTACAAAATCTCTATCAGAAACAGTGTCTATAGAATTATTAGTTGGTCTTTTAAAGCCAAGCTTTTTAGAGGTAAAATTTCTATCTATATTAAAT
The DNA here is from genome assembly GCA_902517615.1 of uncultured Pelagibacteraceae bacterium. Classification (GTDB taxonomy): domain Bacteria; phylum Pseudomonadota; class Alphaproteobacteria; order Pelagibacterales; family Pelagibacteraceae; genus Pelagibacter. Next base: position 24,147 of record CABYCY010000007.1, on the reverse strand, counting down.
GATGTTCCTGCAAGAGCAGAAACACCTAAAGGATTTTCATCTAAATTATCTAAATTATTTAAAAATCTTTTTTTATCTCTACTAAACATTTCAACGTACGCCATCAAATAATGTCCAAAGGAAATAGCTTGCGCATTTTTAAGATGAGTAAAACCAGGCATGATTGTCTCAATATTTTTTTCTGCTAATTTAATTGTACTTTTAATTACTTTATCAATATTTTTATTTATTTCTTTTGTTGCACCTTTTATCCAGATCTTAAAATCAGTTATTACCTGATCATTTCTTGATCTAGCTGTATGAATATGTCCAGCATCTTCACCAATTATTTGAAATAATCTTTTTTCTATATTCATATGAATATCCTCATATTTTTTATTAAATTCAAATTTTTTTTTAGATATTTCTTTATAAATTTTGTTTAAACCGTAAATAATTTTGTTTTTAATTTTAAATGAAATTATTTTCTGTCTGAATAGCATTTCAACATGAGCAATTGATCCTTGTATGTCTTCTTTATAGAGTCTTTTATCAATATCGATAGAATTTCCAACTTTTTGAAATAAACTTGAGGTTTTTTTTTGAATTCGAGTATTCCATATTGCTTGGTTGTTTTTATTTTTTGCCATGATATTTAATTATACCTATTTAACATGAGATTTTTAATAATATTTATTTTTTTGGTAACAAATGTTTTGGCTGAAGAATTGCCTGGAATTAAAAATATTGTTATCCATAAATTACCAAAAACATATGATAATGTTATTTTTTTAGACAAAAAGGATAAAAAAATTAATATCAAAGAATTCATGGGTAGCCTGTTGATATTGAATTTTTGGGCAACTTGGTGTGAACCTTGTAAAGAAGAAATGCCGTCATTAGATAGTTTACAAAAAAATACAGAATTGAGAAATTTAAAAATTTTTGTAATTAATATTGGTAATGAAAATTTAGACAAAGCTAATAAATTTTTTATAGATCTTAATATCAAAAACCTTGAACCTTATTTTGATCCGCCCACAACACTGGCAAAAACATTTTCATTAAGAGGAATCCCTACATCAATCTTAATAAATAAAGAGGGCCAAGAATTTGCTAGAGTAATAGGTTCAATTGATTTTGAAGATAAAAATTTTGTAGATTGGATAAAAAAATATAACTAGTTTTTAAAAAAATAAGCAAAGCCAACCAATACAAGAATAGCAATAAATTGTAATAGAACTCTTAATTGCATTAATTTATTTGAATATTTTTTACTAGTTTCCCCTCCTTTAAAAAGAGTTCCTATACCCAAAATTAAAACTATCCCTACAGCAATCAAAAGACTTATCGATAAAATTTTTATAAATATTCCTGAAATCATAGAATTATTGTAGATTGTTTTTTAAAAATAAAAAACATAATTTATCGACTATGACATTTTGTCTAAATTCAATAATTATTAAACCAGAAAATGGTATTGAAATTAAAAATGCAATTATTTTACTCCATGGTTATGGTGGTGATGGAAAGGATATAAGTTTAATATCTTTAAATTGGAAAAGGCACTTGCCTAACACTGTTTTTATTTGTCCAAATGGTCATGAAACATGTGCTATAAATCCTACAGGGTATCAATGGTTTGATTTAACAAAAGAGGACTCTAAATATATATTAGCTCAATCAATTAAAGCTGAAAATGTTTTAAAAAAATTTATTGATGAGGTAAAACTAGAATTTAAATTATCAAATAATCAAGTCTGCTTATCAGGTTTTAGTCAGGGTTGTATGATGTCTTTAAATGTTGGACTTACAACTGAAGAAAAATTTTCTTGTATAGTAGGGTTTTCTGGAAAAATAATTAATCAAGAAGATTTGAAAAATAGAATTAAAAATAATACTGAAACAATTCTTATACATGGTGAAGCTGATCAAATTGTCCCATCAACGCATCTATTGGAAGCAAAAGATTTTTTAATTAGAAATAATGTTAAAGTTGAAACATTATTAATTAAAAATTGTGATCATCATATTCCCATTGAAGCATCAAGTACAGCTCTAAATTTTATTTTAAAAAAAATTTAATGTTTCTAATTATTGATAAAATTGTTTAACTAAGTTAAAATTATATTAATGAATAATTTTATAGAACAAAATGTTTCATTAGAAAAGTGTCCAGCATTAGTACTTAATGCCGACTACAGGCCATTAAGTTATTATCCATTATCTTTATGGTCTTGGCAAGATACAGTAAAATCAGTTTTTCTTGATAGAGTTATTATTGTCAGTAACTATGATAGAAATATAAGAAGTCCATCTTTTAATATGAAGTTGCCAAGTGTTATAGCTTTAAAAGATTATATTGTTCCCCAAAGCAAGCCGAGTTTTACAAGATTTAATGTGTTTTTAAGAGATAAATTCTCTTGTCAGTATTGTGGAAGCAATGAAGAGCTAACTTTTGATCATTTATTACCGAGGTCAAAAGGAGGAGAAACAAATTGGGATAATGTTGTTACAGCATGTTCTGCATGTAATGTAAAAAAAGGTGGAAAATTATTAAAACTCTCAGGTATGAAACTTCATCAATATCCTTTTCGTCCATCTACAGAGGATTTACACAAAAATGGTAAGAATTTCCCACCAAATTATTTACATAAAAGTTGGATGGATTACTTGTATTGGGATGTAGAATTAGAAGCTTAGATTTTCTCAGAAATTTTTATTGCAATTTTAGAACCTGTCTTGATAATTTTGTCCAACAATAAGTAAGGACCTTTTTTTGTAGCACCTTCAGTGTAAGCAATATCTTTGTGATTTATCTCATCTTGCCTAAATTTTGTAATCTTTTTTTTCAAATTTTTTTCACTATTATCAAGTTGATTAATTTGATTTAAATAATGTTCATCTATAACTTCTTCAACAGAAGCTGTACATAGCATCGCAGCTTTTTTCCCAAGTAAAGTTGATCCAAATCCTAGTCCTACTCCCAATAAATCCCATAATGGTAAAAATTTTGTTGGTTTTATATTTCTTTTTTTTATCTCATTTTCAAAAAATTCACAGTGTTCCTTCTCATGAACTTTCATTTCCTCAATAGTTTTTTTAAGATCATCATCTTTTACAAATGTATTTAAAGCTAGCAATTGTCCTTCATAAATTTTGACTGCACCACGCTCACCAGCATGATCAACTCTTATAAATTCCTTAACTTTATTTGAGTTAATTTTTGTCATAATTAAAATAAATTTTTGTAATACTTATACTTATTAGCAAAGAAATTAAAATATTATAACTTGTAAGTGATAATCCAAGAATTTTAAATGTAACATCTTGGCAGCTTATATTTTTTTGTTTAAGCTGCTTTAAAATTTCTTCTTTTGTTAATAAATTTGAGCTATTTTTTAAGTCACAAAATAATGATTCTTCAATAAAACCTTGCTCAATACCTAAATGGTATAAGGATAAAATAGTAGCAGCTAAAAAAATTAAAATAAGCATAAGTATGAAATATTTTTCAAGGTAAATAAATTTATAGTTTAATAAAATAATTATTATTGCTAAAAAATATGGAATTCTCTCTAGTATGCATAAATTACAAGGTTGGTGACCTAAAACATACTCAATAAAAAATGCTGAAGCTAAAGCAAAAACACTAATTATAAAAATTAATTTTATCGTTATAGTTTTTTTAATCTCAAACATTAATTTTTAAAATAAATATATAAAAATAAATATTACAACTATTATAATCCCAATAATAGTGAACCATTTTGATCCATGTTTATCCATATATTCAGTAAATAACTCACCAAATTTATAAGATAGATAAGAAACTATTAAAAATCTTAAGCTTCTTGAAATTAAGCTTACAATTATAAAAACAGGAAGATTAAATGCAATTAAACCACTTGAAATCGTAAAAGCTTTATAAGGTAATGGTGTAAATCCTGCCAAAAAAAGAATACTTAACCAAGCAAGAAAACCACTTTCTTGAGACATGCTAGATTTCAAATTTTCAACTTTGTCTTGATACCCATAAAATTCAATTACATACATTGCTACATCAAAAAATACATAACCAATTAGATATCCAAAAATTCCACCTAAAACTGAGAAAATGGATGCTATTAAAAAAATTTTTATAAATTCCTTTTTTTTTGCAATAACCATTGGGATTATCATTACATCTGGCGGTATTGGAAAAAATGAACTCTCTACAAAAGATACTAAGCCTAAATAAAAATTTGAACTTTTATGTGCAGCTAATTCTAAACATTTTTTGTAAAGTATTTGAAACATTTTTTGGTTTTATTATAAATTTAGTTCTTATACTATTTAAATATAATTTAATTGAATGCTAAGGGCGAATGGCGGAATTGGTAGACGCGCACGACTCAAAATCGTGTTTCGTAAGAAGTGAGAGTTCGATTCTCTCTTCGCCCACCAAGAGATTATGAATTTAGATAACTTAAATAATTTAATTGAACTATTTGCTAATCAAGCAGATACCCAAAATAAAAAAAGTATTTTTTTGCAATGGTTAAATCCAAATAACAAAAAAACATATTCATGGGAAGAAACTGAAAAAAATATTTTAAAATTGTCAAAAATAATTAAAGAAAATATTAAAGAAGGTGACAGATGTCTTTTAGTTTCGGAGAATAGACCAGAGTGGTTTGTTTCTGATTTAGCTATTATGTTAGCTGGAGGAATTACAGTACCAGCCTATACAACTTATACGGACGAAGACTATAAGTATTTAATAGAAGATTGTGAACCTAGCTTAGTTATTGTTTCTAATAATGAAATGTTAAAAAAATTAAATAATACAATTAATGAAAAAGATTTTATAAATAAAGTTATTACATTAGATGAAATCGATAAAGTAATTAAGAATTTAAATTTAATTGTAAAAGAAAAGTATCTAGATTTTAGTTCTATAATGAAAAATAATTTATTAGATAAGGATAAAATCCAAAATAATAAATTAAAAAGAACTTCTCCTGCATGTATTATTTATACTTCAGGAACTGGAGGAAATCCAAAAGGAGTAGTATTAAGCCATGGTGGTATTTTAAACAACCTTGTAGGAGCTTGTGAAATTATGAAGCCATTATTTAATTCAAGACCAGTATTTTTAACTTGGCTACCTCTTTCCCATTCCTACGAACACTGTGTTCAATTTGCACAGATAGCCGTAGGAGCAAAAGTTTTCTATGCTGAGAAAATAGAAAAACTTTTAGAAAATATATCTGAAGCAAAACCTACAATTATGACAGCTGTTCCAAGGTTTTATCAAAACCTTTATAACAAAATTAATATTAATTTAAAAAAACAAACAGGTTTTAAAGCAAAATTAATAGATTTAACTCTACGATTAGGTAAGAAAAAATTGTTAAATCAAAAAATGACTTTTTTTGAAAAATTGCTCAATCTAATAGTTGAAAAACTAGTTAGAAAAAAAATAAAAAAACAGTTCGGTGGAAATCTAAAAGCATTCGTTTCTGGAGGAGGTGCTCTTGATAAAGAAATAGGTGAATTTTTAAATTCTGTAGGCCTCCCAACTCTTCAAGGTTATGGTTTAACAGAAACATCTCCAGTAGTAAGTTGCAATCCAATTCACAAGATAAAAGTGGAAACTGTTGGTCCACCTTTTAAAGGAAACCAAGTTAAAATTGCAGAAGATGGAGAAATTTTAGTTAAAGGTGAGAATGTAATGCTTGGATATTGGAATAAAAAAGAAGAAACTGACAAAGTAATTATTAATGGATGGCTTCACACAGGTGATATAGGAGAAATTAATTATGATGATGGTTATTTAAAAATTACTGATAGGAAAAAAGATATTATTGTAAGTGCAGGAGGAGATAACATTTCACCAGCTAAAATTGAGAACATGATAACAAATGAGCCAGAAATTGATCAATGTATGGTTTACGGAGATAAAAAAAATTATTTAGTTGCTTTAATAGTTCCTAACAAAGACTTTTTAAATGAAAAAGAAAAAATTAATAATGTAATTAAAAAAATAAATACAAAATTGACTCTATTGGAAAAAATAAAAAGAATTCAATTAATAGAAGAAAATTTTTCTATAGAAAATGGCTTAATGACACCAACTATGAAAGTAAAAAGAAAAAAAGTTACAGAAAAATATAAAAACCAACTAGAGAATCTTTATTAAAATACTTTTTTTTAACCGATTATAAGTCGCATAAACATTAACTAAATTAATAAAAAAAAAGTTTTATAAAAAATAAAATTGAAAATAATTTTTTCAAAAATTAACTTTTAATTAAAGATTTGACATAAGTTATAGAAAAAAATAAAAATATGTTAACAGCGAATCAAATTGATTCGTTTAACTAAAAAAGGGAGCTAAAGATGCCTAAGAAAAGAAAAAAAGCGGCAAAGAAAACTAAGAAAAAAGCTAAGAAAAAAGCTAAGAAAGCTAAGAAAGCTAAAAAAAGAAGAAGATAATAACTTAGTATTCTTTACAAAAAACGCTTCTCATAACGTTTCGTGTGAGAGGCGTTTTTTTTTATTCTTCAATAGGTTCTTCGGTTTCAGAAATAGGTTCTTCCACAGGTAGTTCTGCAGTTGGTGTTTTAGCTACAGAGCTTATAGTTTGTGATTGTCCACCTAGATTTCTTTTTAAAGCTTTATCTAATTTTTTTTGAGTATCTTCTAGAGATAAATTTAGTATTATTTGGAATTCAGTCAAAATTCTATCATATGCTTTTTCAAATAGTTGTCTTTCACTATAAGATTGGTCAACCATAAGATCATCACCTTTATTTAAATCTCTTACAACTTCAGCTAATTCATATATTTTTCCTGATGAAATTTTTGCCTCGTATTCTTGAGCTCTTCTACTCCACATTGACCTTTTTATTTTTGGTTTACTTTTTAATATAGAAATACATTTATTTACTTGATTAATTGTTGCTAATGGCCTTAGGTGAGATTGTTTATTTACCGGAACCATTCCATTGGCCTTGTCTTTTTCAAATTTGATTACATAAGTTTCAACATCTATTCCACCAATATTAATTTTTTTAAACTCAGTAATTTGTCCAACTCCATGTTTTGGATAAACTATATAATCTTTAATTTTATATTCTCTTTTTTCTGTTTCTTGCTTTTTTACTTTTTTAATTTCAGGTTTAATCTCGTTAGTTTTTGATATTCTTAAATTATCAGTTTTTGGTTCATTTGAATCTTCCTTTGTTTTTGTAACTTTTTTAATTTTAGAAGACTGCTTAGGAATTTTTTTTACAATTTTTTTAGATTTTTTTAGTACAACTTTTTTTGCTTTCTTCGATTTTGCTTTTAAAATTTTTTTAGTTTTAATTACTTTTTTTTTCTTAACTTTTTTTTTCAATCCTTTTTCTGATTTACTCTTAAAGATTTTCTTTAAAATATTTTTCGTACTTATTTTGCTCATTTTTAAATTTTTCATGATCCGCGGGGGGATCTTTTTTTTCACTTATGTTTGGCCAGATTTCTGAGTATTCTCTGTTTATCTCTAACCATTTTTCACTACCAGGTTCTGTATCTGCTTTTATAGCATCAACCGGACATTCTGGCTCGCAAACGCCACAATCTATACACTCATCGGGTTTAATTACAAGCATATTTTTTCCCTCGTAAAAACAATCAACCGGACAGACGTCTACACAGTCTGTTAGTTTACACTTAATACATTTGTCGTTTACAATGTAAGTCATTTTTCACTTTTTAGCTTAACATTACGCTTAATATCTCCCATAGTTTTACTGTCAATGTATAATAAACCCCCAAGTCGTCTCATTAAGTTAGTTTCATAAATATCTGCATCTTTATTAGAGTAAATTATTGACCATAGAGCCTCAATTATTTTAATTTTATCTTGTTCAGTTAAATTTTTTACTTCTTTTGTAAAATCTAAAATTTGATTAGAATTTTCTTCTAAAATTTTTGCATCTTGAATTATCTTAGGTATTTTTTCATTTTCTAATCCTAATTCTGAAAGAGCTTGTTTTATTATTTCCTCCTCTTTATCAGTATAATTTTCATCAATTTTTGCAGCATGAATTAATAGCGCACAAATTTTAACAATTAAATTATTTTCTTCTTCTTTTTCTATTTTTTTGAAAAACATAAAATTATCTTAAATTTAAATTTTTAAGTACTTTAAATGGATTTTCACTTGATATTTTTTTAGTTTGAACTTTTTTTAATTTTTTTACAGGATTGTATTTAAAATAAACTTCTTTTTCTTTTTCAAAAGTTTTATAACCCATTTTTTTTAACAATTTTTTAAAATTTTCTTTACTACATCCTAAAAGATTTAACATTTCAGGTATCATTTTAATTTCATTATTTTTTTTTGATGTAGAATTAATAATTTGGATAAAAAGCCTTTCTAAAATGTCTATCCTTACAAACAAATTATCAAATTTTTCAAATCCACAAAGAAGCATAAAGTTTTTATTTTTAGAGTCTTTGTCGTCTAAAAAATTAAGACCAAAAGTTGGTGGTTGTAAACTATAGAACTTTTGATGAAAATTTTTCCACAATAAAGTTCTTAATGAAACTGCCTCTGGTTTAATTAATTGATAAAGGAAAATATGATATCTTCCAAACTTTACCCCTAAGTCTCTAAGTACTTTTCTTTCATTTTGTTCAAGATTTTTTATATATTCTGAAACTTGATATCTTTTTAAAACACCATTGTTTTCATAAAGTTGATAAGCTAGTGCTTTAATTGATGAATTACTTTCTTTTATATTTTTTAAATCAAGAAGACTTTTTAAAATATTATTTATTTTAGAATGTAACCATCTTTGGATAAATTCATTCAGTTTTTGTTTTGGATTTTGCTCTATGATATCATCAATAATTAAATTAAAATTTGGATTTAAATAATCATTGCCTGCTGTTAATGTAGCGATTGGAAAATCATTCCAATAGATTTTGAAATCTTCTTTTAATTCAATTAATCCAGTATCAATAATAGATTGAATTCTTTTTTCAAATTCAGGACCTATTGATTGTCTGGCAGCTTTTTTTAAAGCCTTGATATCAGTCTCCAAAGCCCCCTTTTTTAAATCTAAATCTAACTTTAGCCCTTTTATTTTACCAATAAATTGATCATCAATTTTTACATCGTTGTTTTCTAGTATTTCAGTTTTAAATTCCATGTCTTGTTTTAAACCTCTAGCCAGAATACTTGCTCTTTTGTCAATAAATGTTTTAGTAAGTTCTTCATGAAGTCTGTCTGAAAGTCTATCTTCTAAATGCTTTGTTTTTTCAATCCAATAACTTTGATTTTCTACCCAATTATTTTTATTTGAAACATATGACCAAGTCCTTACATTTGCAATTCTATTTGATAAAGAATCTACATTTCCGTCTAATTTATCCAATTTCATTAGCTGTATTCTCATATAATCATCAGAAATTAGTCCTTTTTCACTATTTAAAAATTTAAAAACATTTCCAATAACTTCGTAGTGATTTCCATATGTTTTTTTTACAAAATCAGGAATCTGACAACATTCCCATAAAAGCTTAAGGGTTTTCTCATTATATTCTGTGTTGATAAATTTGTGGTCTTTTAAAAAATATTTTAGTGCTCTCTCATCTTCACATTCACGAATTTTTCTTAGCCATTCTATATGAGGTTTTTCTTCAAGACTCTTTACTAAAGCAGCTGAGTTATTAAAATTAAGATTTGAATTTCTCCAGAATAAAGTTCTTATTTCTTCAAACTTATGATTTTCTATTAATTCAACTTCTTCAGGTAAAATATCTTTACAATCTCCTGTAATCCCAAAACCTCCATCGTTTAAGTATCTTCCAGCTCTACCAGCAATTTGACCAATTTCAGATAAATTTAATTTTCTTAATTTTTTTCCATCAAATTTTTTTAGATTTGAGAAATATACAAAATCTAAATCCATATTTATTCCCATACCTATAGCATCAGTAGCTACTAAAAAATCAACATCTCCAGATTGATAGAGTTCTACTTGGGAATTTCTTGTTTTAGGACTTAGCGAACCCATAACAATTGCTGCACCACCTTTTTGTCTTCTTATTAATTCAGCTATTGCGTAGACTTCCTCAGCTGAAAAAGCGATTATTGCAGTTTTTCTACTTATCCTTGAAATTTTTTTATGCCCTGCATAAGTGAGTCTAGATAATCTATCCCTGTTAATAAATTCAACATCTCCATCTAATTTAGATATTATATTTTTTATAGTGCTTGAACCCATGAGCATTGTCAATTTTTCACCTCTCATATTTAAAAGCCTATCAGTAAAAATATGACCTCGTTCATGATCTGCGCACATTTGAATTTCATCAACCCCAACAAATTCTAAATGTTTCTCAATAGGCATAGATTCTACTGTACATAAAAAATATTTAGCGTTATTTGGAATTATTTTTTCTTCACCAGTTATTAAGGCAACATTATCGATACTAATTTTCTTAATTACTTTATCATAAACTTCTCTTGCTAATAATCTTAAAGGAAATCCGATCATTCCACTTTCAAAAGATAACATCGTTTCGATTGCAAGATGGGTTTTGCCTGTATTTGTTGGACCAAGAACAGCTGTAATTTTATTTTTAGTCATTCCTATCTTTGGTGTTTCTTTTTTTTCACCTACCAGATATTGTTAGTGCTAAAGAACAAACATAGACTAAAACATGACCGAATCGGAAGGTAAAAAGTTCTCATTTCCTTATTAATACTGTTTAGATTACCATAAATAAGATTAATTCTGTATTAGTAATTTTACAAAAAAATATGTCTAAAAAACTTTGGGAAGCTACACATAAACAAAAAAGAAATTCAAATTTATTTGAATTTGAAAATTTTTTAGGGAAAAAATTTAATTATACACCAGAATTAAATTATAAAAAATTATTTAATTGGACAATTGGAAATCTAAAGTCGTTTTGGTCATCAATGTGGGAATATTCAGATGTAAAAGGCATCAAAAACGATAAATTTTATTTTCCAAAAGATATTATGAAAAGCAAATTTTTAGTACGTTCTAAGTTAAATTTTGCGGAAAACTTATTGTCAAAAAATGATGATTCAAAAGCAGTTACATTCATTAGTGAAAATGGATATCGTGAAGAAAAATCTTGGAAAGAATTAAATAATAATACTTTAAAAATAATTAATTTTTTAAAAGAAATTAAAATTAAAAAAAAAGATAGGGTTGCAGCATACACTGTAAATCAAATAGAGACTGTAGAAAGTTTTTTAGCTAGTAGTGCTACAGGTGCCATATGGTCCTCTTGTTCCCCAGACTTTGGTATACAAGGAGTTATAGAGAGATTTTCTCAAATTAAACCAAAGTTATTAATTATTACTGATAGATATTTTTATAATGGTAAAGAAATTAATGTTCTTCAAAGATTGGAAACTATTCTTAAAAAAATTAATTCTATCAAAAGTGTTTTAATAATAAATTATCCAGGAAAAAAAAATTTAAAGCAAAAAAGAATTAGAGGAATAAAAATATTTTATTTTAATAATTTAAAAAATAAAAAAAAAAATAAAATTCCATTTAAAAAATTTGATTTTGATAAAGAACTAGCAATTTTGTATTCAAGTGGCACAACAGGCAAGCCAAAATGTATATGTCATAGAGCTGGTGGAGTCTTACTACAACATTTAAAAGAACACAAACTTCACTGTAATGTAAAAGAGGCTGATAATGTTTTTTATTTTACCACTTGTGGTTGGATGATGTGGAATTGGTTAGTGACTTTTTTAGCATCAAAAGCCTCTATAGTTCTTTTTGATGGTTTTCCAATGTATAAAAAAGAGGATTTATTATTAAAAATAGCTGAGGAAGAAAAAATTTCATTATTTGGTGTTAGTGCTAAATACATAGATCAGTTGAAAAAACTTAATTTAAATATAAAAAACAAATATAAACTAAACCATCTCAAGACTATTTGCTCAACTGGATCACCCTTATCCCCTGATGGTTTTGAGTATGTTTATAAAAATATAAAAAAAAATGTTCATTTAGCATCAATCGCAGGTGGAACAGACTTAGTATCCTGCTTTGTTTTAGGAAATATATATACACCCGTTTATAAAGGACAAATTCAAAATAACGGCTTAGGAATGAATACAGATGTTTTTTCTGATAAAGGAAAGTCGTTAAAAAATAAAAAAGGTGAGTTGGTCTGTAGATCTCCTTTTCCATCAATGCCTATTTATTTTTGGAATGATAAAAACAATCAAAAATATAAGTCTGCATATTTTAAAAAATTTAAAAATGTTTGGCATCATGGTGATTATGCAGAAAAAAAAACTAATGGTGGATATATAATTTATGGAAGATCTGACACAACATTAAATCCAGGAGGTGTTAGATTAGGAACTGCAGAGATATACGCTGAGGTTGAAAAATTTAAGGAAATAAAGGAATCTATTGCTGTAGGACAAACTTGGGATAATGATGTTAGAATAATCTTGTTTATTATTATGAGTAAAAATTTTTCATTAACAGATTTACTACTTAACAAAATTAAACAACAAATCAGAAAAAACGCATCACCAAGACATGTTCCTCATAAGGTAATTGAAGTAAAAGATATTCCAAGAACAAAAAGTGGAAAGTTAGTTGAGCTTGCGGTTAAAAACACAATAGAAGGAAATAAGATTAAAAATATCGAAGCTTTAGCAAATCCAGAAGCATTAAAGCAATTTAGGAATTTAAAAGAATTAAGTAATTAAATGTTAAAAGATTTAGTTAAAAATTTAAAACCATCTTCTACCTTGATGATAAATGAGATTTCGAAGCAAATGGAGGATCAAGGAAAAAAAATATTTAAATTTGGTTTTGGACAATCACCATTTAGAGTACCACAGGATGTTGTTGAGGAATTAAAAAATAATGCATATCAAAATAAGTATTTACCTATGCAAGGACTTTTTGAACTAAGAGAGACCATAGCAAAATATACCTCTAAGAAGAAAAATTATGAATATAATTCTGGCAATGTTATAATTGGACCTGGATCCAAAGAATTAATGTTTTTGCTGCATTTAATTTTTGATGGTGAAATTATTTTGCCAACACCCAGCTGGGTTTCTTATACTCCACAAGCAATTTTGGGTAGAAATAAAATTCAAATAATCCAAACAAAAAGAGAGAATAATTGGTTTCCAACTGGAGAAGAAATTGAAAAAATAATTTTAAAAGATAAAAAAAAAAATTACCTTTTATTTTTAAATTCTCCTAATAACCCATCAGGACAAGTTTGTGAAAGGTTAGATGAAATTTCAAAAATTGCTAAAAAATATAAACTTATAATTTTATCAGATGAGATATATTCTGAGTTATCTTTTAGTAGTAATTATAAATCAATTTCTAGTTTTTGCCCTGAAAAAACTATTATTAGTACTGGTTTAAGTAAATGGTGCGGAGCTGGTGGATGGAGATTAGGTTATTTTATAATTCCAGACTCATTAAACAATATAAACAAAATGATTAATGTATTAGCTAGTGAAACTTTTTCAGCAGTGAGTGCTCCAATTCAATATGCAGCTATAAAAGCTTATGAAAATGACCATACAAAATATATTAAAAAATCTAAAAATATTCTTAAAGCAGTAGGTGAGTATGTTTACTCGAATTTAAAATCTAACAAAATTTTAATTAATAAGCCTCAAGGAGGCTTTTATTTAATGCCTGAATTTTTAAACACTAAATTAAGCACCTCATCAGAAATGTGTGATAGAATTTTAAAAGACACAGGGGTTGCATTATTGCCAGGGTCTGAATTTGGATTTAATTCAAATAAAATGTTAGCAAGGTTAAGCTTTACAGATTTTGATGGAAAAATCTTTATGGATGAAATTGAAGATGAGGAAATTATAGATTATGAAAAAATTAAAAAGTTAGCTCCTAAAGTTGTTACAGGTGTTGATAAATTAAAAAAATGGTCTGAAACGTTATAAAAAACTCTCTATACATGTCATGTGATTTGTTGTTAGATTGATGAAATATAAATAACGACATAAATAATATAGAGGGGTAAAAAATGAAAAAAATAATCACATCTCTATCAAGTGCTTTACTGATTTTATTTGCATCAATGTCCTTAACGACTGTTGCAAAATCAGCAGAGTTCTTCACGATAGGAACAGGTGGACCTACTGGAGTATATTTTCAAACTGGTAACGCAATTTGTAAAATGTTACACAAATCAGCAATAAGTGCTGATCACGGTAGAAAAAAAGGTACAGCCAAAGCATATAGATGTACTGCACCATCAACTGGTGGATCAAACTATAATATTGGCCAAATAGCTGCTGGAGAATTTCAATTTGGTGTTGCTCAATCAGACTGGCAGTATCATGCTGTAAATGGTTCAAGTAAATGGGAGGGTAAACAGTATAGTGATTTAAGAGCGGTATTTTCTGTTCATAATGAACCATTTCAAATTTGGGCTAGAAAAAAAGCTAAAATTAAAAACTTTTCTGATTTAGAGGGTAAAGTTGTAAATATTGGTAACCCTGGTTCAGGTCAAAGAGGAACTATGGAAGAGTTAATGAAAGCTATGGGAGTTGATAATAGTTTCTTTAAATCAACAACTGAACTTACTTCTTCTGAACAAGTTAAAGCCTTATGTGATGGTAAGATAGATGCTTTTGGTTACTCTGTAGGTTTCCCTAATGGAGCTATGGAACAAGCAGCTACTTGTGCAGCAAAAGCTTCACCAATTAATTTAACTGGACCTGAAGTTCAAGGTTTAATAGATGGTGCTGATTATTATGCTCAAGCAATAATTCCTAAGGGCACTTACACAAAACAGAAAAAAGACGCAACTACTTTTGGTGTAAAAGCAACTGTAGTAACTTCTGCTGATGTTTCTGAAGAACTAGTTTATTTAGTTGTAAAAGCAGTGATGGAAAATTTTGATGACTTCAAAAAACAACATCCAGCATTTGGATTTTTGGAAAAGAAAAACATGATTAAAGACGGTTTATCTGCTCCATTACATCCTGGTGCAATAAAATACTATAAAGAAGCTGGTTTAATGTAATCAGAGTTTTTTTAAGATTTAAAAGGCCTGGTAATTTTTACCGGGCCTTTTTTTTATGGTATGAATAATTTTGATGAACGACTCAATTAATAACAAAATAAAAACGAAAATAAGTGAAGACTTATCACCAACAAGAAATATAAGTGGCTTCCATTTAAAAATAGTTTCAGCGATTGCAATTATTTGGTCTTTATTTCAACTTTGGTACGCCTCACCATTCCCTTTTATGCTTAATATTGGAATATTTAAAGGTTTACCAGCAAGAGCAATTCACTTATGTTTTGCGCTCACTTTAGCTTTTTTAATATATCCTGTATCTAAGGGAAAAAAAATTTCATTTTTTGATGTCATAATCAGTTTTATTGGAGCAGCTTCTTGTCTTTATATTTATTTTTTTTATGATCAACTAGTTGAAAGAGGTGGTGTTCTTCTTACTTTAAATTTAGGAAATAATTTTAATTTTCCAATTGAATTAATTTTAGGTGGATGTGGAATACTAATTCTTTTAGAGGCCACAAGAAGAGCTATTGGTTTACCTTTAGTAATTATAGCTAGTTGTTTTTTATTATTTTCTTATTTTGGAAGATATGCACCGGAAATAATTTCACATGGCGGTTTGTCTTTAAATAGGCTGATAGGATTTCAGTGGCTCGATCAAGAGGCAATATTTGGGATACCTATAGGAGTATCAGTAGATTTTATTTTCTTATTTGTTTTATTTGGTGCTTTATTAGAAACAGCCGGAGGTGGAAAATATTTTTTAGATCTCGCTTTTGCGATGGTTGGAAAAATGAGGGGAGGACCAGCTAAGGCTGCAATTTTAGGATCAGGAATGACTGGATTAATTTCGGGTTCTTCAATTGCAAACACTGTAACTACAGGAACTTTTACCATTCCAATAATGAAAAAAACTGGATTTTCCAAAGAAAAAGCAGGCGCAATAGAGGTTTCATCCTCTGTTAATGGGCAAATTATGCCTCCAGTAATGGGTGCAGCAGCTTTTGTAATGGCAAGTTTTATTGGCGTTACTTATTTTGAGGTAGTTAAACATGCTTTCTTGCCCGCAGTTATTTCTTATATTGCTTTATTTTATATCTCACATTTAGAAGCTTTAAAATTGAACTTAAAAGGTATGGATGATGCAGATGTTCCAAATTTAAGAATAACTTTTTTATCAGGAATACATTTTTTAATACCTATATTTGTTTTGATTTATACACTTGTCTATTTAAGATTTACTGCCTCTTACTCAATTTTTTTTGCTACACTTACATTAATTTTTGTTAACTTAATTAGTTTATTTATTAAAGGTAAAGACTTAAAAAATGCAGTAAATGAATGGTTTAATCAGACGATAGTTGGATTTGAAAAAGGAGCTTTAAATATGGTTGCGGTAGGTATAGCTATTGCTACAGCTGGTATTATTGTAGGAGCCGTAGGATCCACAGGTCTAAGTACAAACTTGATTATCGTAATTGAATCAATTGCCAAAGATAATGTTACAATATTATTGTTTTTGACAATAATTTTATGTTTATTGCTGGGTATGGGCTTGCCTACGACTGCAAATTATGTAGTCGTTGCATCATTAATGGCAACTGTTTTAGTGGATGTTGGAAATGCATCAGGATTCATTTTTCCATTAATTGCTGTACATTTATTTGTATTTTATTTTGGATTAATGGCTGATGTAACACCTCCTGTAGGGCTTGCCTCTTATGCTGCTGCAGGTATATCTGGAGGAGATCCCCTTAAAACAGGGGTACAAGCTTTTTGGTATAGTTTAAGAACTGGAATTTTGCCAATCGTATTTTTATTTAATCATGAACTATTACTTATAGGCATTGAAAATATTTGGCATGCATTAGTTGTAATAGTAACTTCTTTAATAGGTATATTAGTTTTTACCTCAGCTACTCAAGGCTGGTTTATTAATAGACTTAGATGGTATGAAATAATTATTTTTCTTTTTATTTCTATCTCTTTGTTATCACCAGATTTTATATTAAATAAATTTTACCCAAAATATAATTATTTGGATATAAATAAGTTAAGCTTAGTTAAATTAAAATATGAAAAAGAAATACAAATAAAAGTTACAAGACCAAGTTTGTATGGTGAAAGATATAAACTTTTTGTTATTAATAAAAATACCTTTGAGGAAGAATATACTATTGAAGACTATGGAATAACTCTTATTAAACAAAATGATAAAATTATAGTTGATAATTTAAAATGGAATGGACAAGCAAAAAAAAATGGCTTTGAAATGGGTGATTATATTAGTGAATTTAAAATTGAAAATTCTGATCGACCATCAAAAAACATTGTTTATCCAATAGCTATATTGATATTGATTGTATTTGGTTATTTTAACTTAAGAAGAAAAGAGTAGAAATTATCCACCGGGACCTAAGCTAGAAGGATTTACTTTTAAAATTTTCCATATTCCTGATGCTGATGTTATAATTTTTCCATTGTTTTTTAGCTCACAAAACAAAAATATAAGTGTGTTTGTTTTTTTTAATATTTTTGTATTTCCAATAATTTCATCACCGACTTTTGATCCACCTATAAACTTTAAATCTAAAGAAATAGTTACACATGGAGCATTACCGGCAGCTCTGTGGGCAGCAGTTCCTGCTCCTGCGTCAACTAATGCCGACAAATAACCTCCATGAGTTATGCCAGCAGCATTTAAATGATTTTTATTAATTATAGATTTGAACTCATATTCAGTTTCTGAGATATTTCTAAACAAAACACCCCCGTTATGTTTCATAAAACCGGGCTTAACACTTATTTGTTCAAAATTATTTTTCATAAATTACAATAAAATTGTTAAAATAATTAAGATTAAAAAAATTATTAAAAAAAATAAAAATACAGATTTTTGCAAAGAAAGTTTTTTAATAAAATTAATCACAACTTATTACATATCACATTTAGCTTAAATTTATAAAACTTTTAATTATCATTTTTTTTATATTTATAAATTAAAGATTTTTTTTGTGAGTATTAAATTTATTGAACATTTTCAAAATTTTATTTGTTAATCTATATATAAATCTACGAAATAAAAAAACTTCATTCATTCTGTTTTCTCTTGGTATTGCAGATTTGAATTTTTTTTTATCTTGTTTTAATAAAAAAGGATTTAAACCAGTAATTTTTATATCACAATAAATACTAAAAATTAAAAAGTTATCAGGCATCGTTTTAACAGGATAGTTGAATGATATTAAAGATTTTGCTGCTTCCCTATTAATAAAATATGCATGTGTAAGGACTGCATTTCTTACATCAACAATTTCGTATTCGTTTTCTATATCTAAAGGTTTCTTAAAAAATTGCCACAATTCAGTTAATAACATTATCTGTTTTTCATATTTAAAGTTTTTAAGAATAAATTTTTTTAATTTTTCTGAAAAATTATTTAAAAATATTGCATCATCTTCAAAAATTAGTGCGTAATCCATGTTTGTTTCGATAAATTTTTTATACACTTTTATATGACTTAACGCACAGCAGATTTCTGGTGCATTCATAAAAGTATTTATTGGGTTAATAAATTTATTGCTTTTTGATATTAAAAGATCTAGCTCACTTTTTTTAATCTCTTCTCCATCTATTGCATCTATTATTTCAAAATCTACTATATTTTGTTTTCTCAACTCGTTAATGATATTTTCTTTTCTTTTAGTTTCTCTTTTTAAATTAATTACATAAATTTTAAAATTATTTAACACTAATATGCCTCTCCTGTTTGGTGGACCGCCCAGAACTCGAATCTGGAGTCTCCCGGTTCGTAGCCGAGCGCCTTATCCAATTTGGCCAGCGGTCCTTAATTTATATAATTTAAAAATGCACAAAGTAATGTATTTTTGATTTTATTAACAATATTTGTCCATTTAAAATACAGGTTTGTATAAAAAAAAACAATTAATGTGCTAAAATAACGTTATATATACTTTTTTAATGTATATAAGTCGTTTAAAAAATAATGAGTGAAAAATTTCTTGTTCCAGACATTGGCGATTTCAAAAATGTTGAAGTAATTGAAGTGCTAGTAAAGCCTGGAGATCAAATTAAAAAGAATGATCCATTAGTAACAATTGAAAGTGATAAATCTAGCGTTGAGATACCGTCAACCATAGATGGCAAAGTAGAAAGTATTGAAGTTAAAGTGGGAGATAAAGTTTCTGAAGGAGATTTGTTGCTAAATCTTGAGTCATCTCCAAAGACACAGTCAGAAAGTTCTCTTCCTAAAGATACCGAGAGTATAATTAAACAAGCAGAAGCCGCCTTGGTTGAAACAAAAAAAAAGGAAACAATTATTCGAGAACAAATCATAGAAAAAAAACAACCATCTATTGAGACAATAAATACAGCAGATATAGATCCTCTTGAAACTCATGATTGGTTGGAATCTTTATCAGCGGTAATTTCAAAAGATGGTAATCAAAGAGCTCATTTTTTAATAAAAGAATTAATTAACAAAGCTTATCGTGAAGGAGCAAATATTCCTTACACACAAAATACTCCCTATGTAAATACAATTCCACCAGAAGCAGAAGTAAAATCTAATGGCGATCAAAATATTGAAAGAAGAATAAGATCTTTAATTAGATGGAATGCTGCAGCTATGGTAGTAAGGGCAAATAAAAAATTTCCTGAACTTGGGGGCCATATAGGAACATTTGCATCTGCTGCTACTTTATATGATGTGGGTATGAATCATTTTTGGAGAGCTAAAAATAATAAATTTGGTGGAGATTTAGTCTACTTTCAAGGTCATAGTGCTCCAGGCATGTATGCTAGAGCTTTTTTAGAAGGTAGATTAAATGAAAAACAGTTAGATAGTTTCAGGCAAGAAGTAAAACCTGGTGGACTCTCATCTTATCCTCATCCTTGGTTAATGCCTAAGTTCTGGCAATTTCCAACTGTTTCTATGGGTTTAGGACCTATGCTTGCTATTTATCAAGCTAGATACATGAAGTATTTGATTAATAGAGGGTTGATTAAAGATGAAGGAAGGAAAGTATGGGCATTTTTAGGTGATGGAGAGATGGACGAACCAGAGTCAATGGGGGCAATAGGATTGGCTGCTAGAGAGAAATTAGATAATTTAATATTTGTTATTAATTGTAATCTCCAAAGATTAGATGGACCTGTTAGAGGTAATGGAAAAATTATCCAAGAACTCGAAGGAAGTTTTAGAGGAGCTGGTTGGAATGTTATAAAAGTCATTTGGGGCTCATATTGGGACTCACTTATTTCAAACGATAAAACTGGTCAGTTGGTAAAAATTATGAATGAAACCGTTGATGGTGAATATCAGGCAATGAAAGCAAAAGATGGGGCATATGTTAGAGAGAAATTTTTTGGAAAACATCCTGAAACAGCAGAACTAGTTTCAAGTTTGTCTGATAAGGATATTTGGCGACTTAACAGAGGTGGACATGACCCACATAAAGTTTTTGCAGCTTATGATAAGGCAACAAAAACTCAAGGAAGACCAACTGTAATTCTTGCAAAAACAATTAAAGGTTATGGAATGGGAAAAAGTGGTGAAAGTGTAAATACCACTCATCAAACAAAAAAATTAGATGTTGATGATTTAATGTATTATAGAGATCGTTTTGATGTCCCATTAACTGACCAACAGGTTAAAAATATTGAATATTTTAGACCTGATGAAAAGTCTTTAGAAATCAAATATATAAAAGAAAAAAGAATTAAATTAGGTGGTTTTTTACCTGAAAGATCTACTTTTGCAAAACCAATTAAAGCACCATCAAAAGATATTTTTGATTCTATGAAAGCTCCAACTGGAGAAAAAGAAATGTCAACAACAATGGCACTTGTTAGAATGCTAACAAATTTATTAAGAGATAAAAATATATCTCCAAGATTAGTTCCAATTATACCTGATGAAGCAAGAACATTTGGTATGGAAGGATTTTTTCAAAAGGTAGGAATTTATGCACACGAAGGTCAAAAATACGAACCTGAAGATGCTGCACAATTAAGCTCTTATAGAGAGGATAAAAGTGGCCAAGTTTTAGAAGAGGGAATCAATGAGGCAGGGGCAATGTCATCATGGATAGCAGCTGCTACAGCTTATACAAATCATGATATTGAAATGATCCCGATTTATATTTTTTATTCAATGTTTGGTTTTCAAAGAATAGGAGATCTTGCTTGGGCTGCTGGCGATAGTCAGGCGAGAGGTTTTTTGATAGGTGCTACCGCAGGTAGAACCACTTTAGCTGGAGAAGGTTTACAACATCAAGACGGTCATAGTCATTTAATAGCATCTACAATTCCAAATTGTGTTTCTTATGATCCTACATTTCACTATGAACTAGCTGTAATTTTTAGAGAAGGTTTGAGAAGGATGCATGAGAAAAATGAGAATATTTTTTATTATATTACAACAATGAATGAAAATTACTCACACCCAGAAATGCCTAAAGATAAGAATTGTGAAGAAGGTATTTTAAAGGGCATGTATAAAATAAAAGAATTTAATAAACACAAAAAAACTAAAATTCAACTTTTAGGATCTGGTACAATCTTAAGAGAAATGATTTCAGCAGCGGAGATTTTACAAAATGATTATCAAATTGATAGTGAGATATGGAGTGTAACAAGTTTTAATGAATTAAGAAAAGATGGCATGGAGGTTGAAAGATATAATCTTTTAAATCCCGACAAAGAACCAAAAAAATCATATGTGGAGCAATGCCTAGGTAAAACTGAAGGACCAATTATGGCTGCCTCAGATTATATGAGAATGAATTCAGATCAAATCAGACCTTATACTAATAAAAGCTTTTATTCATTAGGTGCTGACGGCTTTGGTCGAAGTGATACTAGAAAAAATTTAAGAAAATTTTTTGAGGTAGATAAAGAACATTTGGTTGCTTACGGTTTAAGTATTTTAGCAAAAGAACAGCTTATTACTTCCAAATATGCAAAAGATGCAATGAAGAAGTATAATATTGATAACAACAAACCAATGCCAACAAAATTATAATGTCAGAAACCGAGATTAATGTACCTAATATTGGAGATTTTAAAGATGTTGAGGTTATTGAGGTATTAGTTGCAGAAGGTCAATTAATTAAAAAAAATGATGCCTTAATAACAATTGAAAGTGATAAATCTAGCGTAGAAATACCATCAAATTTAGAGGGTAAAATTAAAAATTTAAAAATAAAGGTAGGAGACAAAGTTTCCGAGGGTGACTTAATTTTAACTATAGAAAGTACCTCAGAAGTTAAAAAGGAAGAGGTTAAAGAAAAACCTAAAATTGAAAAAGAGTTTAAAAAAATTGAAGTAATAAAATCTGAAATCCAAGAAAAAACTTTTTCTAAAAATAATATTTCAGATATTGCATCTGCAAGTCCAAAAGCCAGAAAATTTGCTAGAGAACTTGGTGTAAATATTAATCAAGTAGCTGGAAGTCAGAAAGATGGCAGAGTTGTTGAAGATGATATTAAAAAATTTGTCTCCTTTAATTCAAAAAACGATGTTGTAGCAAAAAATAGTAAACCAGATAAAATTAAAAACGAATTTGAACATTCTGATTTTGGTGAAATAGAAATTAAAGATATTCCAAGAGTTAAAAAATTATCATCAAAATATCTTACAAATGCATGGACAACAATTCCTCATGTTACAAATCATGATGAAGCCGATATAACAGAGATGGAAAGTTTTAGAAGTTCTTTAACAGATATATATACTGGAGAAAAAATTAAAATTACACCTCTAGCATTTATAATAAAAGCTTTAGTAGCATCTCTAAAGAAATTTCCTAGTTTTAATTCCTCTATTGATGAAATTGAGACTGGAAAAATGACCTTAAAAAAATATTATCATATTGGGATAGCGGTTGATACACCAAATGGATTAATGGTTCCGAAAATAAGAAATTCAAATAACAAAAAAATTTCTCTCATAAGCAAAGAATTAAAAGAGGTAAGCGAACTTTGTAGAAATTTAAAAATTGATAAAAAAGAATTATTTGGTGGCTCGATGACGATTACGAGTTTAGGTGGTATAGGGGGTTCATTTTTTACTCCTATAATTAATTATCCTGAAGTTGCTATATTAGGAGTAGGTAGATCAGAAAAAAAACAAATTTTTATGAATGGGAAGTTTCAAACTAGGACTATGCTGCCAATTTCTTTATCTTATGATCATAGAATTATTGATGGTGCTGAAGCAGCTAGGTTTAATAATGATCTAAAAGAAAACTTAGGCAAAAATTTTGCTTATAAACTAGCTGTCTAATTAAAAATGACTAAATCCATATCATTATTTAGTGCCTTATTGTGCACTTTCATTTGGGGAACAACTTTTATTGCCCAAGATACGGGCATGGATAATATTGGTCCTTTTACATTTAATGCTGTGAGGTTTTTTGTTGGGTTTTTAGCCATAATTCCACTTATGATATTATTTGAATTAAAAAATTTTAAATCAGAATTTAAATTAGATAAAAAAACTTTCATAATTTATTCATTATTAATTGGAATTTCTTTATTTTTAGGGTCAGCACTACAACAAGTTGCTTTGCTTTACACAGATGTTGCAAATGCTGCTTTCTTTACAATTTTTTATGTACCCATGGTTCCGATTATCATTTTTTTGTTTGGTAAAAAATTAATGCATTGGAGTGTATGGCCTTCTGTAGTTTTATGTTTAATTGGAGGATATTTATTAACAAATTTTCATGATGCAACAGTAAGATTAGGGGATACTTTAGTTGTTCTCGGAGCTTTATTTTGGAGCACTCATATCATTTTTACCGGAATCATTATAACTAAATACAATCTTCCACTTACTTTAGGAGCAGTGCAGACATTAATTGTAGCTATTTTTTCATTTATAATTGGAATTATTTATGAAGAATTTATTTTAAATAATATTTTACAGGAAATTTATTCAATTTTATACGCTGGTATATTATCTGGTGGATTTGCATTTGTTCTGCAAATTTATGCGCAGAGAAATATTACACCCGCACCAGCAGCAATTATATTTTCACTTGAAGGAGTATTTGCTACGATAGCTGCTTGGGTT